>JAFQBH010000004.1 GCA_017399765.1 Oscillospiraceae bacterium
ATGAGACAGGGAAAGAACTTTCCTTGGCAGAATTGTCCGAACTTGCTCACAGAATGACTTTGCATGTAATGTTGGGATTGAAAGAGCAGCACCTCATAAACAACTAAAATGATTGATTTGTTTGCAAAAAGATACTCCTCACTACCATTGGGCAGTGAGGAGATTTTCTATGCGTATAAAAACAATCGGGCAGACCCGACATATAAATTGGTCAGATTTTCGGGGATACATCTGTAAAACATTGCGCCAAGAACATAGTTCTTGAAATTCCAACCGTCTACGGCACCACGAAGCTCATCAGCGATTGCCTATGTCGCACGGTATCGCTCGTCACGTTCTTGTTCTTTCTTTGTATCAGCCATTGTTCCTGTTCTCGTTTTCATCAGGTATAAATTCCAAAATGTCGTCAACACCGCAATCAAGAGCATAGCAAATTTTTTCTATACTATCCAACGAAACATAATGGTTTCGTTTCAATCTGGTAATGATATTTGCGCTAAAACCACTCTTTTCCATTAGTTCTGCGTTAGTCATACCTTTATCAATCAAAAGATGGAACAGCTTTTTGTAGCTTACTGCCATTATCTTGACCTCCTTTTCGCTTTGATATTTAGTATATCACGAATAAGTGAATTTTTCAAGGATGACGGAGTGGTTGCGCCAGATTTTTGAGAAAAAGATGAAAAGGGCGAACCTGCACCCATGAGGATACAAGTCCACCCCTAATATCAGTTGTAAATCAATTCGTTTTTTACAATTTCCTCTGCACGATTGCGGATGCTGTTCATAGCTCCCACCCATGCCATTTGGTCAGCCACTTTCATGCTTTCTGTCACGCCCTCAGCGGCTTTCATTTGCTCAATGATAAGTTCAAGGCGGCTCTGTGCCTGCTCGTTCAAATCAGCCAGATACGTCCACAGTTCACCGCTAAGGCACAAGTCATTGAAGCGAATAGGGTTATGTTCTTTGAGATATTCTCTGTGCATCCGTCCCCAACGACCAATGGGTCTGTTTTCCTCCGGTAAGCGAATATCGGGGATATAGTAATCACCGTAACGAATATAAGTAAGTTCCTGCATTATTTGTTCCTCCAATCATAGTATGAAAAGTCATTCAAAGATAGAAAAAGGCGATACCTGGTTGTGAAAACCAAGTATCGCCAATTTTTCTTGTCGCACCCTGTACGGCAGCTACCCTATGTCAGTAAATGTTCTCATACTGTCTTATTGGAAACTACCCTCCCGGGTGCTTTTTCTCTTTTTTATAAAAGTTTGTCGATTTCGGTTTTTATCTGTTCAAAAACTTCTTCAATGGTACCGGTGGAATCGATTATCGCGATGTTATCCCGGTCTTTGAGCATTTCGAAAACAATTCCGTAACGGCGGCGGGTTTCGGCAATCATTGCGGCGTTTTCCTCATAAATTTCAAAATGGGTCCTTCCGGCGCGGATATGCTCATGGCATTTTTCCGGATCCATATCGAGGAAAATGCAGATATCCGGCTTTGTGATAACGGGACAGCCGAGGTTCATATTGGCAACCCATTCGATAGCGCCGTCAACTCCCTGGTAAGCAAGAGAGGAATAATAATAGCGGTCGCAGACAACGTCCGTTCCTTCAGAAAGATATTTTATAATTCCGTTTTTCGGGCTTACGTTATGCTGAACTCTGTCAGCGGCAAACATTGCCGCAAGTTCCTCGCGGGTTCTCGGGTGTTCTCCACCAAGACCATCGCGGACCATTCCGCCAAGACCAGTTGCCGTAGGTTCGGCGGTGTGGTGGATTGTTCTTCCCTTGCTGCGAAGATATTCCGCAAGGAGATTTGCCTGGGTTGTTTTTCCGCTTCCGTCAACGCCTTCTATTACAATAAAAAGTCCGCGTTTGTTTTCCAAGATAAAACGCTCCCTTCGAGGTTTTCTGAAAATAATTATACCCATTGCGTATAATCTTGTCAAACGGGTTTTTCTTTTCAAAAAAGAGAATTTGTGGTATTATAAATACAGAATAACTTGTGTTTCAAAACGGCGGGAGCAGGTGCCCTGAGCACAAAGTGCGAAGAAATACCCTTGGGGTACCCCCGCCCTACAATTGAACGGAGGTTCGCTTATGGAAGAATTTTTTGAATCAAGCCTTTTTTCAAAACCGTTTTTAAGCGCTGTTATCGTTGCCGCCGGAAGTTCCGTAAGAATGGTCGGAAAAGATAAAATTTTCCTTCCGGTTTCGGGAATTCCCGTTGTTGCAAGAAGCCTTCTTGCTTATGAAAACTGCGAGGACGTTTCGGAAATCGTTGTTGTAACGAAGGAAGCTTCCGTTGAAGAAATCAAAAAACTCGGGGAAGAATATAAAATTTCGAAGCTCAGAACCGTTGTTCCCGGCGGAGAAACAAGGGCGCAGTCCGTTAAAAACGGCGTTTTTGCCGTTTCCGAAAAAGCGGATTTTGTGGCAATTCACGACGGTGCAAGACCCCTTGTTCTTCCGGAGGATATCAGCAGATGCGCTCACGATGCTTTCCGCTGCGGAGGCGCCGTTCTTGCCGTTCCGGTAACGGACACCATAAAATATGGAAAAAAGAACGGATTTGTGGAATATACCCCCGCAAGGGAAAAACTTTTTGCGGCCCAGACTCCTCAGATTTTTGACATAAACATTTATAAATCCGCAATGGAAAGAGCTTTTCGTGAACTTTCCGACTGGACCGATGACAGCAGGATTTTTGAAAACGACGCAAGAAAGGTTTTTCTTACTCCCGGAAAAAAATACAACATAAAAATCACCTCGCCGGAGGATATTCTTATTGCGGAAGCGCTTTTGAAAGGAAGGGATTCTGAATGATTAGGATCGGTCACGGTTATGACGTGCACAGACTTGTTCCCGGACGCAGTCTTATTCTCGGCGGAATGCAGATTCCTTATGAAAAAGGTCTTCTCGGACATTCGGACGCAGATGTTCTTGCTCATGCGGTGGCAGATGCGCTTTTGGGCGCGCTTTCCCTTCCGGATATCGGAACTCGTTTTCCGGATTGCGACCCGAAATATGAGGGCGCGAACAGCATAGATCTTCTTAAAAACGTCTATGCCGAAGTTTTGAGCATGGGTTATAAAGTATGCAATCTTGACTGCACCGTAATTGCGGAAAAGCCGATGCTCAAGCCGTTTATCTATCCTATGAAAAAAGTTCTGGCGGAAGCTTTGAGCACGGATATCGAAAACGTCAACGTCAAGGCCACAACCGAAGAAGGCCTTGGCCTTCGGGGCGAAGGAATCGGTGCTCATGCGGTGGTTCTTCTTGAAAAAGAATAAAAAATCTGCGGTCGGTTTTCCGGCCGCTTTTTTGTTAAAACGGCTCCCTTGCCTAAAGTGGGCTGTCACCGAAGGTGACTGGGGGATTCTGTTGAGATTTACGGCCGGTTCAAAATAAATCCCTCTGGGGAAATTATTTATCCCTCTTTCGTCTTTTTCGGCTTTGCCGAAAAAGCCACCTTCCTCTCTGGGAAGGCTACCCTCCGGGAACCTATTCCATCAAAAATCGGCGCACACATAGGTGCGCCCCTACAATGTTTTTATAAAACTACCGCAAACCATAGGGTACGTTTATGGAACATTGCCGGATACAGAATTTTTTCCGGCACAGCGCAAAACCGAATCTTAATAAAAAATTAATAAAATTTATTTCCCCGCATCTTGCTATGAATTAGGTCTTGTGGTATAATAAATTGCTTAAAATATTATTTATTATATTATAAAGGATTTTAACGCTATGATGATTTCCACAAAAGGCCGTTACGGCCTCAGGCTTATGCTCGACCTTGCAACCGAAGGCGGCAAAAGACCTGTTCCTGTAAAAGAAATTTCAAAAAGACAAAACATAAGCGAAAAATATCTTGAACAGATAATCAGCCCTCTTTCCAAAGCGGGACTTGTTAAAAGTATCCGCGGAGCCCAGGGAGGATATGTTCTTTCCCGCTCTGCTTCGGAAATTACTGCGGGAGATATTCTTCGGGCGGCAGAAGGCACCATTGCTCCGGTTGAATGCTGCGAAAGCGGCTGTGACCATTCCGACGGTTGCCTTACCTTCGGGCTTTATAAAAAAATTCAGGATGCGGTGGATTCCGTTGTAGATTCCACGACCCTTGCGGATATGCTCCGCGACGCAGGAATTTCCCTTTAAGAAGCCGGATTTTACAGTTTCTTCACAATTGTTTCATTGCTTTTAATCTTGTTTACAAGTATAATAATTACATATTGACAAAACGACAAAACGAAACCAAACGCTCGAAAGGGGAGCATTTATCAATGAATTTCAGCTTTTTTAATCAGGATATCGGTATCGACCTCGGTACCGCAAACACTCTTATTTTTTCCAAAGGCAAGGGCATAATCATGCGCGAACCTTCCGTTGTTGCGGTTGATACCCGCACCGACACCGTCCGCTACGTCGGTCAGGAAGCAAAGGAAGTTATCGGCCGTACCCCCGGTTCCATTGTTGCGGTAAGACCTCTTAAAGACGGCGTTATCGCAGACTTTGATATCGCGGCTTCCATGCTCCAGATTTTTATCAAGAAAATTTTTAACGGTTCCATTTTTGCAAGACCCAGAGTTGTTATCTGCATTCCTTCCGGCGTAACCGAAGTTGAACGCAGAGCAGTTCGCGAAGCAGCAATGAAAGCCGGCGCACGCCAGGTACATATTATCGAAGAACCCATGGCTGCGGCTATCGGCGCAGGTCTTCCCGTTGCGGAAGCTTGCGGAAGCATGGTCGTAGATATCGGCGGCGGCACTTCCGAAGTTGCGGTTATCTCTCTCGGCGGTATCGTAGCTTCCAAATCCGTCCGTGTCGGCGGCGATGAATTTGACGCAGCTATCATTTCCTACATCAAGAGAAAATATAATCTTCTTATCGGTGAACGCAGCGCCGAAGCTATCAAAATGACCATCGGTTCCGCATTCCCCTTCGAAGAAGAACTTGAAATGGAAATCAAAGGCCGCAACCTTGTTGACGGTCTTCCCAAAAACATGTTCATCACCAGCGAAGAAATCCGCGACGCTCTTTCCGATCCGCTTTCTTCCATTATGGACGCAATCAAATCCACCCTTGAACGCACCCCGCCTGAACTTTCCGCGGATATCATCGACCACGGCATCACCCTTACCGGCGGCGGAAGCCTTCTTCACAACATTGACAAACTTATCAGCAAAGAAACCGGAATGCCCGTTTATATTGCCGAAAACGCCCTTGACTGTGTTGCAGCAGGTGCCGGCGAAGTTCTTGACAACATTGATCTTCTCAAAGAAGTTGTTTCCGACAGCGAACGCCGCCTTGGCTGATAAGCAACATAGCTGATCCGTTCATGGAGGAACCGCTTTAAAGACGGATCCTCCATGATTTTTATTTTTACGAAAGGAGGTGCGGCGCACCTTTGCAGAAGTTTTTAAAAAGCTGGTACTTTAAAATTCTTTGCGGGCTGGCAGTTTTTGCCGTGGCAATAATGATTCGCGCCGCCGCTTCCGGAAGTGCCGAGGTTTTTCTTTCCCAGGCGGCTTCCGTGGTTTCACAGCCTTTTCTTAAAATAACTTCCGGAATAACGGAATCTGTGGGAAATTTTCTTGACCGGTTTGCAAATGCCGAGGAAAATTACCTTCGGGTACAGGAACTTGAAGAAGAACTTCGTATTGCCAATGAAAAACTTGTTGATTACGAACAGAAAAAGCGTGAAAACGAACAGTTCCGTTCTTTTCTTGGGCTTAAAGAAACCAACCCGGACTATGAATTTGAACCCGCAACGGTAATCGGCCGAGATTCCACCAACCGTTTTTATTCATTTACAATTGACCGCGGAAGCATTCACGGAATTGAAGCAGCAGACCCGGTTATTACCGCGGACGGACTTGTCGGGATCGTCTGGGAAGTCGGCCTTACCTATTCCCATGTTCGTACCATTCTTGACATTTCCCTTGAAGCCGGTGTTTATGACATTTCCACCCGAGATTCGGGAATTGTAACCGGCGATATAAGCCTTTCTTCAGAAAGACTTTGCAAACTTAAATATCTTCCGAAAGAAAGCGGAATAGCAAACGGAAACCTTATTGTAACTTCGGGAATCGGCGGCGTTTTTCCGAAAGACCTTCCTGTAGGAACAGTAAAATCCATTGAAGTTGATTCAAGCGGTCTTTCGCTTACCGCGGTGATATCTCCGTCGGCGGATATTGAAAACGTGACGGATGTTCTTGTAATAAAATCATTCAACGGACAATCCACCGGATACATCGGGTCTTCCGAACCTTCACCGGAGGAAGGCGGCGAAACCGAATGACAAAATATCTCCGCAGAAAAATAATGAAATTTTTCGTATATGCCGTTATTGTTTTTATGGCATATATAATTCAGACAACGCCGGGTCTTTTTGATTTTTACGGCATAAAACCGATTCTTGTTCTGCCTGCCTGCATTTGTATCGCCGTTTATGAAGGCGAATTCGCCGGTGGGCTTTTTGGCTTTTTCTTCGGAATTTTCTGCGACAGCGGTTCCGAAACCGTTTTTGGGTTCAACGCCCTTTTGTTTCTGTTGTTCTGCGTTGCGGCAGGACTCGCGACAATTTATATTTTCAGAAGAAGCACAATGAATATAATGCTTCTTTGCCTTGCGGCAGTTTTTTTACGTTCCGCTCTGGAATATTTCTTTGGTTTTATACTATATGGATACGAAGAACTTTCTCCGTTTTTTTATACGGAAATAGCTCCGCAGATTGTTTTCACTTCGGTTTTTGCTTTTCCGTTCTGTCTGCTTTTCCGGTGGCTTCACAAAAAATTTGAACCGGAAACCACAAAGGAATAAAAAAACTGATTACGAATTTTTTGAAAGGAGGCGGATTTTTTGGCCGAAAACAAAGAACTTAATGTTTCAAAAGGCCGTCAGGCAATCGTTATTACCGGCGTTATAATTGTTGTGCTTATTTTCCTTATCCGCCTTATGACAATGCAGATAGTTGAAGGGGAATCATATCGTTCATACCTTACAGAAGGTTATTCGGTAACGAAAACAATCGAAGCCGGAAGAGGCGACATTGTTGACCGTTACGGAAGACCCCTTGCAACAAACGTTGTTTGTTATGACATTACCTTTGACAAAAACAACATTGTAAAAGATTCGGAAAACTCCGTTATCCTTGAACTTGTTGCAATTCTTGAAGAAAACGGCGAAGAGTGGATAGATAATCTTCCCATTTCAAAGGAAACTCCGTTTGAATATACCGGAACGGAAACCGCGAGAACAAGACTTCGCAAACATCTTGACCTTGCGGAATTTGCCTCCGCGGAAGATGTTGTTTTCCGCCTTAAGGAAAAATACGGCCTTGAGGAAATGACCGACGAAGATTTCCGCAAGGTTGCTGGTGTCCGCTATGAAATGGACAGGGTCGGTTATAACTATATGACCCCATACACCTTTGCAAAAGACGTTTCTTCCGTAACAATAAATATTATAAGCGAGCACAGCTATTATTTTCAGGGCGTTGATATAACCGAAAGTTACAGCAGAGAAAACCCTAACGGCGACGTTGCCCCGCACATAATAGGCCTTACCGGAATTATTTATGAAGAAGAATACGCAAATCTTGATAAAACAGTTTACGGAATGAACGATATTATCGGGAAAAGCGGCCTTGAATCCGCCTTTGAAAGTACCCTTAAAGGCAAAGACGGAAAAATGAAGATTACTTATGATGCCGAAGGCGAAATCATAAGTGAAGAGATAATCGAGGAGGCAATTCCAGGCGCAACGGTTGTTTCAACTCTTGATATGGACCTTCAGCGTGTTACATATAACGCTCTTGAAAAACAGATTCTTAACCTTCGCAACACTGCGGAAGCGGGAAAAGGAAAGGAATCCGAAGGAGGAGCGGCTGTTGTTATAAAGGTGGGAACGGGCGAAATTCTTGCTGCGGCGAACTATCCTTCATACGACCTTTCTTCTTATTACGAAGATTATTCCGAACTTCTTGCAACGGATTACACCCCGCTTTTCAACAGGGCGGCGGAAGGACTTTATGCACCGGGTTCTACATTTAAACCGGTTGTTGCAACCGCGGCTCTTCAGCTTGAAAATATAACGGCAAAAAGCACCGTTGACTGCCAGCATGTTTATACTTACTTTACAGACTATCAGCCGACCTGCCTTGGTCACCACGGAAGGATCAACGTGCGCCATGCTCTCGGTTATTCCTGCAACATCTTTTTTTATGAAATAGGAAGGATCATGGGAATAAACAACATTCGCCAATATGCTTATTATTACGGGCTTGGGGAACCGACCGGCGTTGAAATAAAAGAGCGCATCGGTCAGGTTTCAAATCCGGACTGGGCTTCGGACAACGGAATTTACTGGAACAACGGCGACGTTCTCCAGGCTTCGATAGGTCAGGGATACAGCCTTTTCTCCCCTATCCAAATGGCGAACTATGTTGCGACCATTGCCAACAAAGGGGTTCGCGTAAACGCCCACTTTGTAAAATCCATAAACTCGCACGATTTCAGCGAAGTTCTTTATGAAACCCCGGTTGAAATAATTTCCGATATGAACATGACGGATTATACATATGAAACTGTCCTTTCGGGAATGCTTCAGTCTTCACAGGATTCTTCGGGTTTTGTCTGGGCAGATTTCGGAATGAAAGTTGCTTCCAAAACCGGTACGCCCCAGACAACCACCAAAACTGTTAACAGTACCTTTATCTGTTTTGCTCCGGCAGATGACCCCCAGATTGCAATTGCGGTAATTATTGAAAAAGGTTGGCAGGGATATACTGCCGCTCCGGTTGCGAAAGAAATTCTTCAGTATTATTTCGGAAACGAAAGCGGAAATTCTTCCGAAAGCGGCGTTCTGGTTCCTTAATAAAAAATAACGGCAGAAGCGAAAAGCTTCTGCCGTTTCTTTTTTTATTTTTTAATTAATATCTTTCGTCATCACGGTGAAGGTCCCAAAGAGCTTCGTAAATTGCAACAACGTCCTCTTTTTTGGGAACCCTGGGGTTGGTTTGCGTGGTGGCATCTTTAAGTGCCGCATCGGCCATTTCATCAATTGCGGCAAAATATTCCTCTTTTGTAATTCCGCCCACATCTTTGATGCAGCAGGGCATATCCATTTCCCTTGTAAGGATCTTAATGTAATTCATAAAAGAACGAACGGTGGAAACTTCATTGAAGTTTACAATTCCAAGGGAAGCGGCGATTTCACAATATTTTTTGACGCAGGCGGGAAGATTGTCGTGCGGAATAGTCATATTGGTAATGTCGCTGTTATAGCTGATGACACAGGGAAGAAGCATTGCGTTTGCTCTTCCGTGGGGAATGTGGAACCTTGCGCCAAGCTGGTGGGCCATTCCGTGGTTAAGACCAAGGCCCGCTTCGTTAAAGGCCATTCCTGCCATGCAGGAAGCAACGTGGATTTTGCCGCGGGCTTCCATATCGTTTGCGTTGAGATAGGAACGGCAAAGATAGCGGCAGCAAAGTTTTATAGCGCGCTCTGCAAGAGCGTCGGAAAATTCGCTGTTGCCGGTGCTTACAAAAGCTTCGATTGCGTGGGTGATGATATCCATACCGGTATCTGCGGTGATGGTTTTCGGAACGGTTTTGACAAGTTCTGCATCAAGAATTGCAACGTCGGCAATAAGTTCTTCGGAAACAAGAGGATATTTTGTTTTCTTTTCGGGGTCGGTTATAACGGCAACTTCGGTAACTTCACTTCCGGTTCCGCTGGTGGTGGGAATTGCGACAAAAGGCGGGTCGAAAGTGGGGTCGGCTCTGTGTGCAAACATTTTTACCGCTTTGGTAAAATCAATTGCGCTGCCGCCGCCGACAGCCATAATACAATCGGGACGAAGATCAAGAGCTTCTTTCACACCCACAATAACTTTATCCATGGGAGGGTCCGGAACAACGTCATCATAAATAAGGTAAGGAACATCCGTTGCGTCAAGACGGTCGGTAACCTGTTTGATAAGACCGCTTTTAACAGTAAAAGGATCCGCGACAATGAAAGCGCACTTGCTGTCTTTATCAAGAAGGTGGTCAAGAGCGTTTTCGCCGAAATAAACTTTTGTTTTTAAATCGAATTCCTGCATATAAAATCCTCCATATTTTTTGATGGGGAAACTTATCCGTATATATTATACATCAAGATAAATTAAAAATAAAGCAAAATTGAAATTTATTGTTAAATTTTTCTTTTTAAGAATAAAAACCCTGTGCTTTCCGGAGCACAGGGTTTTTATATGGAAAAAATATAGAGGAAATGAAAGGAATTATCCGAGGATAGCGCGGTCGGAAAAATGTCCGCCCACTTCGCTGAATTTCTTCATAAGATCTTCAACGGTAAGGTTTTTCTTTTCTTCGCCGGAAACGTCATAGACGATTTTGCCTTCGTTCATCATAATAAGGCGGTTACCGTGTTTGATGGCGTCGCTCATATTATGGGTTATCATAAGGGCGGTGAGTTTGTTTTCGTTGATGACTTTGTCGGTGATTTCAAGAACTTTTGCGGCGGTTTTCGGGTCAAGAGCCGCGGTGTGTTCATCGAGAAGAAGAAGCTTCGGCTTTACCATGGTCGCCATCATAAGAGTAAGCGCCTGGCGCTGGCCGCCGGAAAGAAGTCCGACTTTTGCGGAAAGTCTGTCCTCAAGACCAAGGTCGAGGGAAACGAGCATATCGTGATAATGTTCTCTTTCGGCTTTTGTAACTTCCCAGCCGAGTCCGCGTTTTTTGCCTCTTCTTGCGGCAAGAGCAAGGTTTTCTTCAATCTGCATATTTGCGGCGGTGCCGGTCATGGGGTCCTGGAAAACGCGGCCGAGAAGAGCGGCTCTTTTGTGTTCCGGAACAGCGGTAACGTCCTGTCCCGCAAGGTGAATGGAACCTTCGTCAATGGGCCATACGCCGGCAATCGCATTGAGCAGGGTGGATTTTCCTGCGCCGTTGCCGCCGATTATGGTAACAAAATCTCCGTCCTCAAGGTGAAGATCGATTCCCTGAAGGGCTTTTTTCTCGGTTATGGAACCGGGATTGAAAGTTTTATAAATTCCTTTTAAATCAAGCATTCTTTCCCGCCTCCTTTGCCGCTTTCTTTTCCGCAAGTTTAAGGCGGAAGAAGGAATTCTTGAAGTTCTTTTTAAGATAAGGAACAGCAAGGAAAATCGCAACGATTATTGCGGTGAAAAGTTTCATATCGTTGGTCGGGAGTTTGAGCCAAAGAACAACGCCCATGATGATGTAATAAAGGATACCGCCGATTACCGCGGAAGAAAGGCAGAGCCAGAAGGTCATGTGCTTTCCGAAGAAAGCTTCCGCAAGAACCTCGCCGATGATTATGGAAGCAAGTCCGATTACGATTGCGCCTCGGCCGATGGCAACGTCCGCAAAGCCCTGGTACTGGGCAAGAAGACCGCCGGAAAGCGCGACGATTCCGTTTGAAAGAGCAAGAGCAAAAACTTTGCAGAAGTTGATGTTGATTCCCTGGGCTTTTGCCATTGCCTGGTTGCAGCCGGTTGCGCGGATTGCGGAACCTGCTTCGGTTCCGAAGAACCAATAGAAAGCCGCGATAAGAGCCGCCGCAAAGATAAGTGCAATAACGATGGCCTCGTTAACGGTTCTGAGAGAAAGGATAAGGTCATACTTATCGACGGAAACAGCCTGGTTCGGTTTGTTGCCGAGGATATGAAGGTTGATGGAATAAAGCGCGATCTGGGTAAGGATACCCGCAAGGATAGGCGCGATGCCGAGCATCGTATGGAGAAGACCGGTAACAAGTCCGGCAAGCATTCCCGCAATTACGGCAACGATCATTGCCGCCCAGGCAGGCCAGCCCATGATTATGAGCATAACGGTAACTGCCGCGCCGGTTGCAAAGGAACCATCGACAGTAAGGTCGGAAAACTCCAAAAGCCTGTACGAAATGTACAGGCCGAGAGCCATTATTCCCCAAATTGCGCCCTGGGCAATATAGCCCGGAAAAGCGTTTAAAAGAGTACTAATGTCAAGCATTATAAAAATTTCCTCCGGTAAAATATTATACCTTAATATAATAGCAGTATTTTAAAAATTATTCAAGGGGTGCATAGCCTTCCGGAACTTCGATTCCGAGAGCGGTGCAGTTTGCTTCGTTAAAGAGTTTCTGAACTTCGGGAGCATACTGGATTTCCATATCGCCGGGGTTTGCGCCGTTGACGAGGATTTCATAAGCCATTTCGCCTGCTGCATAGCCGATATCGTAATAATCGATGGAAAGGGTTGCAACGCCGCAGCCGCCGCAGATTCCTGCTTCACCGGCTACGATTGCTTTTCCTGCGGGAATTGCAACGTTTGCGATGGTTTCGGTGCAGGAAGCGGCGGTGTTATCAGTGGGGATATAAAGAACGTCTGCTGCTGCGCAGGCGGCGGTTGTTACGTTTGCAACGTCGTTGGAATCTGCGAAAGTAAATACTTCAACTTCAAATCCCATATCGGTGAGATATCCGGAGATAACGTCGGACTGATATACGGAGTTGGGTTCTGCGGAGCAATAAAGGATACCGACTTTTTTTGCTTCCGGGAAGAGTTCTTTGATCATTGCGGCCTGTTCATCAAGAGGAGCAAGGTCTGCGGTTCCGGTGATGTTGCTTCCGGTTTTTCCGGTCCAGCCTTCGATTTCAAGGGCGGTTGCATAGTCGGTAATGGAAGTTCCGACTACCGGAATGGTTGCGGAAGCTGCGGCTGCAGCCTGGAGAGCTGCGGTTGCGTTGCCCATCATAAGATCAACGCCTTCTGCAACAAGCTGGTTGCAGATGGTAACACAGGTTGCGGCGTCGCCGGAGGCATTGTGTTCAACAAAGGTGACTTTGTCGCCGAGTTTTTCCTGAAGAGCTTCTTTGAAACCGAGGGTTGCGGCATCAAGAGCTTCGTGCTGAACAAGCTGGCAGATACCTACGGTATAAGCGCCTTCTGCGGCCGGTTCGGAAGAGCAGGCGGCCATTGAAAGAACCATTGCGAGAACCATGAGAATACTTACGATCTTTTTCATTTTTCATTTCCTCCAAAAATTTTAAAAATCGATACAAAAAAGCGGTTTCCAAAAAAGGTTTCGGAAACCGCTTTGATTTGCAATTCAAAATTACAAAACACTTGCAGAGGCCAAAAGCCTTTTTCAGGAAATTTTCATACGGCAATAAGCGCTCATAAATCGAGCGCGGCGGTACATGAAATATTCTTTTTCAAAAACTTTCATGTTTTTCATAGCCCTTGAAATCCTTTCTGAATCGGTTTTGCTTTTGATGTTTAAAAGTATAACGCTTTAAAGAGATAAAGTCAATACTTTTTTCGGGATTTTTTTGCAGTTTTTTAAAAAATTTTTCGGAAAAAATTCGGTTTAAAACGGTGTCTGCCGAAATATCGCAGGGGAGGATAATATCAGCCCGTTTTTTACCTCCTCAGAGGAGGGATTTTTTATTGCGGCGGGAGTAAACCCCCGCCCTACAGTCAAAAGGGAAGGCTGTTTCGAAACGGTTCGGGAAGATGGATTTTACCCAAAATAAAAAAGGGCGGATATTATCCACCCTTTTTTTCAGCATGATCAGCCGATTGCAACGTAATCCGCCGGAGGATTGATTCCGAGAGCGGAACAGGTTTCGGCGTTATATTTTTTTACAAATTCCGGGGCAAAACCGATTTCCATTTCGCCGGGGTTTGCGCCGTTGACGAGGATTTCATAAGCCATTTCGCCGGCGATGTAGCCGATGTCATAATAGCTGATGGAAAGGGTTGCAACGCCAAAGCCTTTGCAGGCGTTTTCCTCACCGGAAATTATGGGAGTTTCGGCGGGAAGAGCAACGTTGTTGATTGTTTCCGCGCAGGAAGCTGCGGTGTTATCGGTGGGGATATAAAGAACGTCCGATGCTGCGCAGGCGGCGGAAACAACGTTTGCAACGTCATTGGAATCCGCAAAAGTGAAAACTTCGCAGGAAAGACCCGCGGCTTCAAGTTCGCTCATTACTATGTTCGCCTGGTAAACGGAGTTGGGTTCTGCGGAGCAATAAAGGATTCCGACTTTTTTTGCTTCCGGGAAAAGTTCCGGAATCATTGCCGCCTGTTCCGAAAGAGGAGCAAGGTCCGCGGTTCCGGTGATGTTTCTGCCGGTGGTGCCGGTCCAATCGGAAATTTCAAGAGCGGTGGCATAATCGGTGATGGAAGTTCCGACAATCGGGATATCGGAAGTTGCTGCAGCGGCTGCCTGGAGAGCTGCGGTGGCGTTGCCCATGATGAGGTCAACGTTTTCGGAAACAAGTTGGTTGCAGATTGTGATACAGGTTGCGGCATCGCCGGAAGCATTGTGTTCAATGAAAACAACGTCTTCGCCGAGTTTTTCGGAAAGAGCTTCCTTAAAGCCGAGGGTTGCGGCATCAAGAGCTTCGTGCTGAACAAGCTGGCAGATACCTACGGTATATTTTCCTTCGGCGGCTGGTTCGCTTCCGCAACCGGCAAAGGAAAGGACCATTGCAAGGACGATAAGAATACTCATAACTTTTTTCATTTTTATTTCCTCCAATATAAAACGGCTTGTTTTAAAAAGCCGCTTCGTTGGTACTTATTATAGGACTTTAAAGCGATAAAGTCAATAGGCAAAACGCTTTCTTTTTAATAAATGTAATATTATTATAGAAAAAAGGGCGGAAATTATCCGCCCTTTTTGTTTTTTACTGAACAATTCCCGCATTCACCGCCGCGAGGTCTTCGACCGTAAATTCCGTGCGGGTTTCGCTGTTTTCTCCAATAATAGCCCCGCCGTCATATCCGCTTCCCACAAGAGGACCGTTGAGCATTGAGTAAGTCCAGTATTCTTTCTTTTCTCCGTCCTCAAGCCAGGCTTCATCTTTATCAAATTCGCTCCATACTTCTCCGGTGTCATAATCCGCAACGAGGAGGAGGTTGTCGCTTGAAAATATATCGCCGTTTTCTTCGATTGCCCAGTTGCACTCGGTCTTGATGAGAAGATAGTGGACGTTCATTTTACACTGGCTTAGACCATAGGCTTTAAGGTCGATTACACGGGTAACGTTCAAAGGGATTGCTTCGCCGAAATTTTCGACAAAAAATCCGTTGACTTCCTTATATTGTTCGTTTGCGATATATTTGTTTACGCTTTCGGTTACAAAATCCACCGCGGAAACTTCTTCGCCGTCAATAATAATGTTATCAACAATTCCGTCATCTTCGGGAATTCTTACTCCGCTTGGAGTTTTTCTTCCGCCGCAGGCGGAAAAAATCATTATCATTACAAGAATCAAAATAAAAACTTTTTTCATTTGCTTCTCCTTTTTATGGTTTTATTTGTTTCGCGGCGGAAAGCAGTGCTTCCTTTTCGTTTGGAATTTCGCCTTCGATAACCTTTTCAAGAAGGGTTTCGAGGATTTTTCCCATTTCCGGACCCGGTTCAAAACCTTCCGAAATTAGATCCGAGCCGTTTACGGCAAGATTTTTGAGGGAAAAACATTCTTCATTTTCGATTATTTCCGCCTTGATTTTCCGGAATTTTTCAAATTCCGAATGGGAAAGGCGAAATTCTTCACGTTTTCCCATTTCGTCCGCTTCCATAAGGAGCAGAAGATCATCAAAAAATTCCGGATTTGTTTTCCCGAGAAGGCGTTTTATCGCTTTCGGTTCCGGTTTAAAGCGATCTTCGTGGCGGCGGACAAGTTCCGAAACGGTTTTTACAGTTTCAGAATCCGCCTTCAGCCTTTTGAGCACCGTTTCGGCAATTTCGACGCTTTTTTGAGCATGACCGTAATAATGGGCGGTGCCGCTTTCGTCAAAAGTCTGGCAAAGGGGCTTCGCAACATCGTGAAAAAGCGCCCCGAAACGGAGATTTTGTTTTGGCGGAACGTTTTCCAAAACAGCGAGAGTGTGTTCAAAAGCATCGAGATTATGGCGGAAATGGTGCTGTTCAAAGCCTTTGAGCACCGAAAGTTCCGGAATTATTTCGAAGAAAGGTTCCGGGTGCTCAAGAAGGATTTTTGCGGCGTTTTTGCCGCAAAGGAGTTTTGAAAGCTCCGAAAATACTCTTTCTGCGCTTATGTTTTTCAAAAGTGCGGCATTTTCTTTTATCGATTCGGCGGTTTTTTCTTCAATTTCAAAACCAAGGACGGAAGCAAAACGCAACGCACGTATTATCCGAAGGGCATCTTCTTTAAAGCGTTTGTCCGGGTCGCCCACCGCGCGGATAATACCGTGCTCAAGATCGCAAACACCTCCGAAAAGGTCGATAACACCTGTTTTCTCACTGAAAGCGAGGGAATTTATGGTGAAGTCCCGCCGCGAAAGATCTTCGGAAAGGCTTTTGGTAAACAAAACCTCTTCCGGGTGGCGGTTGTCGGAATAGTTTTTGTCTATTCGGAAAGTGGTTATTTCAAGGGGTTCACCGTTTATGAGCACCGTTACGGTGCCGTGTTTTATTCCGGTTTCGATAACGTGCTCGTTTTTGAAAACTTCCTTTGTCTCTTCCGGCAAAGCGGAAGTGGTTATGTCAAAATCCGTGGGTTTTTTACCGAGAAGGCTGTCGCGAACGCAGCCGCCCACGGCATAAGCTTCGAATCCGCAGTTTTCAAGCGCGGAAATGGCCTTTTTCGCATTGTCTGAAAGAATCATAAAATGGCGGCTCCTTTCGCAAAAAAATTTATCCGGAAACAATTATAACACAGGCCATGGCGAATTTCCATTGATATATTTATGTATAAAAAAGCCCTGAAGAAAATTCTTCAGGGCTTTTTTTAGCCAAGATAATCTCCGGAAAGATAACGGTTGCCCGTGTCCGGGAAAATTGTGACAATGTTTTTGCCCTTGTTTTCCGGGCGTTTCGCAAGTTCAACCGCCGCGCAAAGCGCCGCACCGGAAGAAATTCCCGCGAGATAGCCCTGCTTTTCGGCGATCATTCTTCCGTATTTATACGCATCTTCGTCGGAAACGGAAACAACTTCGTCAATAACGGAAAAATCAACGTTATCCGGAATATAGTTGGGGCCGATTCCCTGAATCTTGTGTTTTCCGGCGGCCCCCTTTCCGCTTAAAAGCGGAGAATTTGCGGGTTCCACAGCTACAATTTTAACCCCGGGAACATGGTCTTTAAGATATTTTCCGCAGCCGCTTACTGTGCCGCCGGTGCCGCTTCCGGCAACAAAAATATCGATTTTTCCGTCCGTTTGTTCAACCATTTCCGGGCCGGTTGTAAGGATATGTGCCAAGGGGTTTGCGGGGTTTTTAAACTGCGCCGGCATGAAAGAACCGGGGTTTTCTTCCAAAAGCTCCTTCGCCTTGGCAATACAGCCGGTCATTCCGAGAGCGCCGTCGATAAGAATAAGCTCCGCACCAAGGGCTTTGAGCACCGCTCTGCGTTCAATGCTCATGGTGTCCGGCATTATGATAATGCAGCGGTAACCTCTTTCCGCCGCAACCGCAGCAAGACCGATTCCGGTGTTGCCACTGGTGGGCTCAATGATAAGAGAATTCGGCTTGAGCATGCCGCTTTTTTCTGCTTCGTCAATCATTGAGCACGCGACCCTGTCCTTAATGCTTCCGCCGGGGTTGAGCCCTTCGAGCTTTGCAAAAATCTTTGCTTCAAGCCCGAGTTCCTCTTCAATTTTACAAAGTTCGAGCATGGGGGTGTTTCCGATAAGCTCGCTGAAGTTTTTTGCAATTTTCATATATAAATCTCCTTTCAAAAGTGCCTCCCTTGCCTAAAGGGAGGGGGACCGTTGCCGTATGGCACGGTGGAGGGATTCGTTTTAAAAAGAACAAATTGCGGAACAATTTTTTAAACCCTTCCGTCTTTTGCCCTTTGGGCAAAATCCACCTCCCCTGTTAGGGGAGGTTTTTAAATTATTATACCCTTTTCTCCCCGTTTCCGCAATTACTATTTGACAAAGCGCCTTATTTTTATTATTATATTATATGTAAAAGTTCGCCTATAAAGGAGGAGCCAGATTTCATGAATCTTGCAAAGTATCTTGATATCGCACCCGAGGTAAAATCCGCTCTTGAAAACGGAAAACCCGTCGTCGCTCTTGAATCCACTATCATCAGCCACGGCATGCCCTATCCCCAGAACGTTAACACCGCAAGGAACGTTGAAAAACTTATCCGCAAGGAAGGCGCTGTTCCCGCAACAATCGCAATAATCGGCGGTAAATTCAAAGTCGGTCTTTCCGACCAGGAAATTGAATATTTCGGCAAAAAAGGTACCAAAATCGCCAAAGCAAGCCGCCGCGATCTTCCTCTTCTTGCCGCAATGAAAGAGGACGGCGCAACCACCGTTGCTTCCACCATGATCATTGCCGCAATGGCAGGAATCAAAATTTTCGCAACCGGCGGAATCGGCGGAGTTCACCGCGGCGCGGAAACCACAATGGATATTTCCGCAGACCTTGAAGAACTCGGAAGAACCGACGTAATGGTCGTTTGCGCAGGCGCAAAATCCATTCTCGATATCGGTCTTACCCTTGAATATCTTGAAACAAAAGGCGTTCCGGTAATCGGTTACGGCACCGATGAACTTCCCGCGTTCTATTGCAGAGAAAGCGGCTTCGGCGTTGATTACCGAATCAATACCCCCGGCGAACTTGCCGCCGCATTCAAAGCAAAACTCGATCTCGGAATCCACGGCGGTATGCTTGTCGGAAACCCGATTCCGAAAGAATATGCAATGTCCAAAGGAATGGCCGACAGAGCTATCGAAATTGCCGTTAAAAAAGCCGAAGAAAACAACATCAAGGGCAAGGAACTCACTCCCTTCCTTCTCACTCTCGTAAAAGAAATGACCGGCGGAATGAGCCTTGATTCCAATATCGAACTTGTTTATAACAACGCAAAACTTGCCGCAAAAACCGCCGTTCAGCTTGCCGCTCTTTCCGAACCGGAAGAGCAGGAAGAAGGTCTTGATGAACTCCGCGCGGAAATTGCCGACGATACTGCAGAATCCATCAAAGCGGAACTTTCCGCATTCAGGGGAGAAATGGAAACTCTTATTGCACAGCGCGTTGCCGCTGTTCAGCAGCAGATGCCCAATCCTTACATGAACCCCTATATGAATCCTTACGCAATGCCTCAGCAGATGCCTCAGTATCCCCAGGATCCCCAGTTCCAGCAGAATCCTTACGGAATGCCCCAGTATCAGCAGAACCCCTATGGCATGCCTCAGCAGAATCCTTACGCAATGCCCCAGCAGCCGCCTATGCAGCCTGCTACCGCACCTGCGCCTTACGTAAATCCTTACAAACCCGTTCGTCCCGAACCCATTCCCGAACCCCAGCCGGAACCCGTTCCCGCACCGAACCCTTATAAATCCGTTCCGGACGAAGAATGGGTAAACCCCTTTGCACCGAAACGTGCAAAACCCGCCGAACCGGTCGTTGAAGAACCCGTTATCGAAGAACCGGAAGAAATCGTTGAAGAAGTTATCGAGGAACCCGCAGCTGAGGAAATCATCGAGGAAGTAATCGAAGAACCGATCGAGGAAGAAATTCCCGAAGAGGAAACCGTCGAAGAACCGGAAGAGGAAGAAGTTCCGGAAGAAGAACCCGCCGCAGAAGTTTCCGAAGAACCGGCGGAGGAAGAGGAAGAATATACCGTAACCGAATATGTTCCCCCTGTTCGCGAAGAAAAACGCAAACCGGATAACATGGTAAAACCCGAAATGGACGAGGAAGGCATGACCGCCTATGACCCGGAATTTTACCGCAAACGCAACGAGGAACGCAAACGCAGAATTGCCGAAGCCGCAGGCGAAGCAAAACACAAAGAGGAAGAAAAAGCCGCCGAGCCCGAATATATCGACTGCAAAGGTCCTCTTGAATTCACCGGCGAACACCCATGGGCATGGAAATGCACCCGCTGCGGACAGCTTTTCCAGAAACACGAAATTCCGCATAAGTGCGTAAAAACCGACTGATAAAAATATTTCCTTGCGGAGGGACTTTTTTGGAAAAGTCCCTCCGTTTGTGAGTTTTACGGAGGCGGAAAATGCGTCTTTTCACCGCGGTTTGCTTTGATGACGAAACAAAAAATGCGCTTTTTGAAGCAGAAAAAACTGCCGAAATCTGCGCCGAAGGCAAATTTACATCAAAAGAAAACCTTCACTTAACGCTTGTTTTCATCGGCGAAACCGAAAGAGAAAACGAAATAAAATCCGCCCTTTCCGAAATTGAATTTAAAAAATTCAGCATTGAATTTTTCAAAACCGGAACCTTTGAAAAAGGAATTTTCTGGGCCGGAACAAAAGAAAACAAGGAACTTGAAAATCTTCAGAAAACAGTTTTCGAAAAACTTCAAAACCTCGGTTTTGAACTTGAAGAAAGGGAATTTGTTCCCCATATAACCCTTGCGAGGAAATTTAAACCGAAAAAGGATTTTTCTTTTGAAAAAATCGAAAAAAACCTTCCGGAAAAACCTGCACCGGTAAACCGCATAAGCCTTATGAAATCGGAAAATATTGAAGGCAAACTGCGTTACACCGAAATTTTCTCAAAGGAACTTTTTTGAAAGGGCGGAAAAAATGGAAGAAACTTTCACCGCGGGAATAAGACCCGGCGGACTTACCGAAGGAAGAGAAATAAGAATACTTATCTGCCATATCCTTTCGGAACTTGGCGAACCCATGAGCTTTGATGAAATGACCGAAGCCGTTCTTACAGACGGCGCAGCAAACTATTTTGAATTTGCGGATGCCCTTGCGGAACTTCGGGAAAGCGGCTGTGTCGTTTCTTTTAAAACCGAAGCGGGAATAAACGAATATACCGTTACCGAAAAAGGAAAAGCCGCCGCAAAAACCCTTGAGGGAGATCTTCCTCTTTCCGTAAGAGAAAAATCCGCGGAAAACGCAAGGAATATTATCCAGCGCCGCCGCATAGAAAAAGAAAACCTTGTTTCAATCACAAAAACCGAGGACGGATATGTGATCCATATTAGAGTAACCGATATCGGAACCGACCTTATGGATCTTTCCCTTTTTATGCCGACCCGCGAACAGGCGCTTGCTGTGAAGGAAAAATTCCTCAGTGACCCTGCCGGAGCATATATGGGTGTTCTCGAAAGCCTTGCAGGCAAATTCTGAAGCAAAAAAACGTAGGGGCGGATATTATCCGCCCGCTCGGTAACGATTAAAAACCGAAAAGAGGTTTTTGCTTTTCTATATTCGCCGCGAAGCGGCGAATATCCCCCTTTTTTCGCCTTAAAAACTTTGAAATATGACTCGAAAAGAGGTTTTATATAAATGAAAAAGAAAACCGTTGCTCTGCTTTTCGGCGGAGTTTCAAGCGAATATGACGTTTCCTGTATGTCCGTTTCCTCCGTCTGGGAAAACATCGACAGGGAAAAATTCGAACCCGTCCTTCTCGGAATCACAAAGACCGGCGAATGGTATCTCTATTCAGGCGATATCGAAAAAGTCCGTAACCGCGAATGGGATAAAGATTCCGAAAACCTTAAAAAAGCTTTCATTTGCCCGGACAGAAGAGTTCACGGCGCAATGGTAGAAAGCGAAAACGGTTTTGAAGAACTTTATATTGATGTCGTTTTCCCGGTTCTCCACGGAAAAAACGGCGAAGACGGAACAATGCAGGGTCTTCTCGAAATTGCCGGTCTTCCCTATGTGGGCTGCAAGGTCCTTTCTTCCGCCGCATGTATGGATAAGGACGTCTGCCATACCCTTCTTAAAGGAGCGGGAGTTCCTCAGGTAAAATGGCTCACCTATTTCCGCGGAAACGTCGATTATTCCGAAGCGGAAAAAGCCGTTGAAACCGAACTCGGCTGGCCTGTTTTCGTAAAACCCGCAAACGCCGGTTCTTCCGTAGGTATCAGCAAGGTAAAATCCGCCGGAAAGCTCCGCGAAGCCATGGAACTTGCTTTTGAGCACGATGTAAAAATCATTATCGAGGAAGCAGTGCTCAATCCTGTTGAAGTTGAATGCGCCGTGCTCGGAAACGATGAACTTATGGTCGGCGGACCGGGAGAAATTGTTCCGGCGGACGAATTTTACAGCTACGACGCAAAATATTATAACGACGAAAGCGAAACTTTCATCAAGGCAAGAATCGAGGATTCCGTTGCGGAAGAGATTCGCGAAACCGCTAAAAAAGCCTATAAAATCCTCGGCTGCAAAGGTCTTACCCGTGTTGATTTCCTTATCGACGGCGATTCCGGAAAAATTGTTCTCAACGAACCGAACACCCTTCCGGGTTTCACCAATATTTCCATGTATCCGAAGCTCATTATGAGCACCGGAATGACCTATTCCGAACTTATTGATAAGCTTCTCGAACTTGCCTGCGAATAAAAAAAGCCTTCCCGGAGGGGAAGGTGGCATTTGCGCAGCAAATGACGAAAGAGGGATTAACAGATAACGCGGAGCGCTTATCATATCCTGTCGGGGGATTATCCCTCCTCAGTCAGCTTCGCTGACAGCTCCCCCTCTGGGGAGCCTGTTTTAAAGCCCGCCAGTCTTTTACCTTTGGCAAAATTCCGCTCTCCTTTTATGGAAGCATTAAGAGGTTTTGATTTTATGGATAACAGACCAATCGGCGTTTTTGATTCCGGTCTTGGCGGCCTTACCGCCGTTCGGGAATTAAGACGCATTCTTCCCGGAGAAGATATAATTTTCTTCGGCGATACCGGAAGGGTTCCTTACGGAAGCCGAAGCCCTCATATAATTAAAGAATATGCGAAACAGTGCATGGATTTCCTTGAAAAACAGGACGTAAAAATGATTCTTGTCGCCTGCGGAACCGTAAGTTCCGTCCTTGGCGAAAAAATGAACGAAGGAAGAAAAATTCCCTGTATGGGCGTTCTTGAATCAACGGTTAAAGCCGCCGTTTCCGCAACCAAAAACAAAAACATCGGCCTTATCGCAACCGCGGCCACCGTTGCAAGCGGTTCTTATGAAAAGCTTACGGAAAAACTTTTGCCGGAAGCGAATTTTTACGGAAAAGCCTGCCCGCTTTTTGTTCCGCTCGTTGAAAACGGCTATTTCGCGTCGAACTGCGAAGTAACAAGGCTTGTTGCAAAGGATTATCTTTCCGCTTTCGAGGGAAAGGATATTGATACCCTGATTCTGGGCTGCACCCATTATCCTTTGCTTTATAATCTTCTGGATTCCATAACCGATTACAAACTGAACCTTATCGATTCCGGAAAGGAAGCAGCTCTCGGCGCAAAAGCTCTTCTTGAAGAGCGCGATATGCTTTCCGGCTGGAGAAAAATCGGCGGAATGAAGTTTTTTGTAACGGACGAGGAAGAAGGTTTCGCAAGGCTTGGGAAAGAATTTTTGGGCGAGGAACTTTCCGACGTAACAAGGCTCGAAATCGAAGAACTCTGAAAGCCTTCCCAGAGGAGACTCCCCTGTTAGGGGAGATGTTGAGCGAAGCGAAACAGAGGGGTCTGCCGTCTCCGGCGAGGAAAAGGCGGCACGACGAAGTCGTGACGGATGAGGGATTTCAGGTAACCCGGAGGGCAAAAACCTTCCGAACCATAATTTTAAAATTAAACAGGGGGTTACAATCCCTCAGTCAGCTTCGCTGACAGCTCCCTTTGAACAGGGGAGCCTGATTTGAAAGGATAGTTTAATGAAAAAAGACGTTATGATTTTCATAAAAGGCACCCAGGAAGTTGATGGCGAAAAAGATACCATCGAACTTATGACCAAGGGCCGATATTATAAAAGGCGCGACGTTCTCTATCTTTCCTATGACGAAATGGACGAGGAAGATACGGAACCGACCATGAAAACCCTTCTTAAAATTGAAGGGGACAACAGGGTTACAATGACAAGAAGCGGAAAAAGAAACCAGCAACTTATAATTGAAAAAGGCGAACGCCATCAGTGCCATTACGATAACGGTTACGCCGAATGGATAATGGGAATCCAGGGTTACGGAATTGAAAACGGGCTCGAAGATAACGGCGGAACCCTTAATTTTAAATATTCCATGGATATAAACGCCATGTTTGCAAGCGAAAATGAAGTTAACATAGTAGTCAAGGAGTGTGAAGAAAATGCGTAACTTAGTGGCGGAAGCCAAAGCGCAGTACAAAGAACTTATCGAAAAAGCGGTGAACGAAGCAATTGCCGCAGGCGAACTTCCGGAAGGTGAAATTCCGAAATTCAATATAGAAATTCCGGCAGATAACAAAAACGGCGACCTTGCTTCCAACGTTGCAATGGTTTCCGCAAAAGCTTTCAGAAAAGCTCCCCGCCAGATTGCGGAAACAATCGTTTCTCATATCTGCCTTGACGGAACTTATTTTGAAAAAGCAGAAGTAGCCGGCCCCGGCTTCCTCAACGTTTTCTATGCTCCCCATTGGTTTGCAGAAACCGTTTCCGCGGTCCTTACCGAAAAAGAAACCTACGGAACCGGTAATATGGGCAAAGGCGAAAAAGTTATGGTCGAATTCGTTTCCGCAAACCCCACCGGACCGATGCATATGGGCAACGCAAGAGGCGGCGCAATCGGTGACGGTCTTGCGGAAGCAATGAAATGGTGCGGCTATGACGTTACCCGCGAATTCTATATCAACGACGCCGGCAACCAGATCGAAAAATTCGGAAAATCCCTCGAGGCAAGATATCTCCAGCTCCATCTCGGCGAAGACGCAATCGAATTCCCGGAAGACGGTTATCACGGCGAAGATATCAAAGTCCGCGCAAAGGAATTCACCGAAATAAACGGCGACAAATATGTTAACGCAGATTCCGCTGAAAGAAAAAAAGCTCTCGTTGCCTATGCCCTTCCCGCAAACGTTGAAGGACTTCAGCGCGACCTTGGAAAATACCGCATCAACTATGACGTCTGGTTCCGTGAAAGCAGTCTTTATAACGACGGCTCTATCGAAAAAGTTGTAAAAATCCTTACCGAAAAAGGTCTTACCTATGAAAAAGACGGCGCCCTCTGGTATAAAAACGCCGAAGTTCTCACCAAAAAATTCAAAGCCGAAGGCAAAACCGATAAACAGATCGAAGCCCTTGAACTCAAGGACGACGTAATTATCCGCGCAAACGGCAACCCCACCTATTTTGCGGGTGATATCGCTTACCACTACAACAAATTCGCAGAACGCGGATTCAATAAAGTCATTAACGTCTGGGGCGCAGACCACCACGGTCACGTTGCAAGACTTCAGGGCGCAATGGACGCTGTGGGTCTTGACGGAAGCAAGCTCGACGTTGTCCTTATGCAGATGGTCGAACTTATGCGCGACGGAAAACCCGAAAAAATGAGCAAACGTACCGGTAAGGCAATCACTCTTACCGACCTTCTCGACGAAGTTCCGATCGATGCGGCACGTTTCCTCTTTAATATGCGCGAACCCAACACCCACCTTCTCTTCGACCTCGGCCTTGCGGTAAAGAACACCAACGATAACCCCGTTTATTACGTTCAGTATGCCCACGCAAGAATCTGCTCCATTCTTCGCGCTCTTGCGGAAGAAGGAGTTCAGGTAAAAGAGGATATTTCCTGCTATACCTATACCGAACCGGAAGAATTTGCCCTTGTTACCGAGCTTGCAAAATTCCCCGGCGAAATCGAAGAATCCGTAAAAACTTACGATCCTTCCAGAATCACCAAATACGCTATCGAAGTTGCGACAATGTTCCACAAATTCTATAACGCATGCCGCTGCCGCTGTGAAGAAGAGGACAGAATGTATGCAAGAATGGCCCTTGCTTCCGCAACCAAAATTGTTATCAAAAACGTCCTCACAATGCTCAAAGTTTCCGTTCCGGAATCTATGTAACCTCTTAAGCGCCCCTTGTTAAAGGGGAGAGGGCCACGAAGTGGCGAGGGGATTCTTTCAAAAAATCCCGACTGATAACAAAAACAAAAAATCCCGCTTTTGGGCTCCCTTCCGTAAGGAAGAGTGGATTCGGGCAGGCTCTTGTAAAGTGAATAGTTTTGGTATGGACGGCGTGATTTTGTCACGCCGTCTTTTCTTTTTGCTTTTGTTCGAGTTCACGTTCAAAAGATTCTTCCATATCCTCCGGAGTGAGTCCTCGGATGATTCCGATTCCATTGTAGTAGATGTCTACTATCTGATATCGCTTTCCGTCGAAGTATCTCGGAGAAGATACCACTATCTTTTCTATAAATTCATGGATAAGCTCGGGCGTGAGTTCTTTGATTTCCGTTATCCGTTTGACTTTGTCTATGAATCTTTGGAGATTTTCGTTTTTGTCCGTTTCCGTGCTCAAGTACTCTTCGAGCATCGGAATTGATTCTATCAGCTCCTGTTGTTCTTTCTCATAAGATATTGACATCGTTGCATAACGTTCATCGGAAAGTTTTCCGCTTGCGTTGTCCTCATAGATTCTTTGGATAAGATTATCTATTTCAGAAACTCGTTTCTTAGTCTTATTTAGTTCTTTACGCTTTTCGGAAAGCTCTTTCTTCTTTTCTTCACCATATTGTTCAGAAAACACGGTAAACCTTTAAACAAAACAATGCACTTCGTATTTAAATACGAAGTGCATTGTTTTGTTTGATTTCTCTTTTTTGAATTTATTTCAGGATTCTGAATTTTCCGACAAGGGGAAGTTCCTTTGCTCTTCCGTTAATAACATTGATGATTCCGAGCACGGAAAGCACGAAGGAAACAAGGGGAAGAATAAGTCCGATTATCCAGCCGATTATCGGAATAACCGCAAGAACCGTGCAGGCGATGATGATTATGATATGCAAAATCATAAGTACAAGTCCCTGGTTGGAATGGAACTTTGCAAAGGGAGATTCCTTTGCCGCAAGAATGGGGACAAGAACAAGCGGTCCGCAATAGGCAAGGATTCCCATAATTTTGTTTGCGCCGATATCCTCCGCAGTATAGGAATCGGTGATATCCGGGGTTTCGTTCATTGCCGCAAATTTATCGGCAAAGTTTTCCGGCCGAGTCTGTTCCACAGGCTGTTCTTCAATAATCGGTGCCGGTTCTTCGATGATTTCTGTTGATGCTCCGCAGGAAGGGCAGAATTTTGCTCCTTCTTCGTATTCGGTTCCACATTTTCCGCAAAATGCCATGATAATTTCCTCCTTAAAAAATAATCTGTGTTGTTTATCCGAAATAATCTTCAAGATTCGGAAGCTCATAAGTGTGGTCAACGGTCACGGTTCCCTCGTAATAGGAAAGGGAAAGATATATTTCTCCATTGGTTCCCCACCAGCCGTCCATTCCGAGCATATCGTCTTCGGTTAAGCCAAAATCATAAAAATCGGTGTAAACGTATCCGTCAGCTTTAAGCTGTTCGATATATCCAAGCATTTCTTCCTTTGTTGTACCGGAAATTTCGGTACGGTAGGAAGCAATTTCCGTTGCCGTTCCGCCGGGATATTTCCGAAGCTCCTTTGGCCAGCCGTTGTTTGCGGCTTCGGCGTCCTCGTTTGCCTTCTGAGCGCCGTCGATAAGGTCACCATAACCGCTTTCCTCGCCGGTTATACCCTCAAGGCCGTTAAGTATCTGTTCCAGCTCGTTCAGAGCTTCCATATCCGGGTTGGTTTCTTTTCCGGTGATTCCTTCGAGAGCATCGAAGATTGAGGAAAGTCCGCCTTTGTTTTCAGTTTCGCTCCGCGGTTCGGTTATGGCCGGAGTATCGGTAAAAATTGAACCCGCTGCCGCGGCTGCTGCTCCGGCTGTTATGCCGATTATAATGCCGATAATTATGCTTATCACAAGGCTTATTGCCATAAAAATGAGATACGCCCTTGAAAGATTGCGTTTGTTTATTTTTGTGCAGCCTCCGCAGGCCCAGATTATAACAAAAACCAATCCGATTACCGGAAGACACATCAGAAGAAGTATTCCGACATATCCCCAGGTGGTGATCGGTTCATATTTGCTTCCCTTTGCCGGAGCCTCCTCCGAAGGAGCGGCTGTCGGTGCAGGCACAGGTTTTGGTGCAGGCGCCGGTTCGTGAATGACTTCCGGTTTTATTTCTTCCGGAGCTTTGGCTCCGCATTCGGTGCAGAAGGCGATTCCAGGTTTAAGCTCGCTTCCGCATTCCCGACAGAATCTTGCCATTTTCGCACCCCCTTATTTAACCCTTGTATAAGTTACACCATCAAAAACAAGGGTATCGCCGTCAAGGGAATATGTAACGGTAACTTTTTCCTTTGCAAGGCCCATAAGCGCTTTCATGGTAACTTCCATTTCCGTATCGCTTTTGATTTTATATTCCATTTTCATAAGAAAATCAAGAGCAGCAAGG
>JAFQBH010000029.1 GCA_017399765.1 Oscillospiraceae bacterium
GCTGCGTGGTAATCCGAATCGTAATAATAGTATCCGTAATATTCGGTGTTCGCCGGGTCGTCGCAATATTGGAAAAGGAAGTCGCCGGTTCCAAGATAGGTTTTTCCCATAACGCCGGTTCCGGTTGAAGGGTCGAAGGAGTTTCCTGTTCCGAATATAAGATTTGCAACATCCGCGTTCCAAAGTCCCTGGTTTGCGTCGCCTTCGGTATATCCGTTAACTCCGCTTGTTCCGTTGTTCGGGCTTGAAAGTTCCCCCGGGTTCCAATCGCGGAAAATAAGTTTGCTTGTTTCGTCAAGGGTCCAGGTTTCCGAATGTCCGCTTGCGCTTACATTTACGTTTACGCTGGAATACGGAAGGTTATAGAACGGACTGTAATCAAAAACTTTTGTGGTAATAAAATCGTTGGTGCTTACCGTGTTGGAAGCTTCGGCATTATATTGTCCTATATCATAGGAATATGGGATCCAGTCCGGATAGAAGACCGTACTTTTTTCAACCGTGACCTCTGCGCCGGTCGGATAATATTTTTCTGCGATGATATCGTACCAGCCACGGACTTTATAGCGGTAGCTGTCCGGAGTTTTCCATTCTTCCGGAAGAATTATCTTTCCTCCCTTAACGACAGTATGTACGCTGTTTTCAGAACCGGAAAGATAATCAAGTCCGCCCCATGTTCCGTCCAGCCAGACGTAAACTTCTTCACCCGTGCTGTTGGTTCCGAAATTATAAACCGCCGCCTCGGAAGGATTTTGTGTTTGCCTGAAAGTTTTATTATCCTCATCAAGCCTTGCATAATCTGTTGTGTTGCTGCGGATCTTAACTCCGCCGTCACTTTCTTCGACAAAGCTTGTATATTTTCCGGAAGTTGTAACTCCGGTTCCGTTGTCTGAATAGGAATGCAGGTATCTTCCGGAAGAAACGTTTCTTATTGTAAATTCATTTCCGGAACCGCTGAAAGTCCAGAGAACTTCGTTTTTATCGCTGATGTTTGCCGTGATGACTCCGTCGGCTGCTATATTTATCGGAACGGCTGCGCCGGAACCACTGATCGCGTAATATCCGTCAGCTCCTTGTGTATAGATAATATACTGTCCGGAAGATGTGAACATATCGGCGCTGTATTCAGCTGTTTTTCCGATTTCCGTTTCAATGAGAATTGCCATGGACCAGATATATTCAAGTTCCATCAGCTTTTCGCTGTTGGAAACAAATTTTCTGTGGTTTTCCGGAAGATCCGTATAGTATTTGTAAGCCATTCCTACCTGCTGATAAATTTCGGTAAGCCAGGTTTCTTCGCCTTCATAATCTTCCGCTTCTTCAAATTCCATGATTTTTGCGTCGATTTCGTCCGCCGTCGGAAGGGCATCTATCATGGAAACAACGGTTTCGATTCTTAATCTTTCTTCCTCCGGAAGATCTTCAAATCCAAGCTTGCATTCTTCCGTATGAGTATGTTCTTCAGCTTCACAGATTAAGTTTCCGCCCTCGTCATAGCATTCTTCGATATGTGCGTGCTCAGTCATTCCGCAGAAGTATTCCGGTTCTGTTTTTTCGTTAAGACATTCTTCGGTATGAGCATGTTCTTCGGCTTCACAGATTAAGTTTCCGCCCTCGTCATAGCATTCTTCGGTGTGTGCGTGCTCAGTCATTCCGCAGAAGTATTCCGGTTCTGTTTTTTCGTTAAGACATTCTTCGGTATGAGCATGTTCTTCAGCTTCGCAGATTAAGTTTCCGTCTTCGTCATAGCATTCTTCGGCATGTGCGTGCTCAGCCATTCCGCAGAAATATTCCGGCTTGGTTTCTTCCGTTTTTTCTTCAAGGCAGTTTTCGCTGTGTATGTGTTCTTCAAAGCCGCAGATAAGATTTCCGTTTTCATCAAAGCAATTATCGTGGATATGTTCTTCCAATCCGCAGTGATATGGCGACGGAATCGCTATTTCCGCAAAGCCGAAAATCGTTTCGTCCGCCATTTCACAAGGAACAGCCTGTACGCTGTCGCCGTAATCTCCGATTACTGTTTTGTATTCCTCTTCGGCGATTTCGATTATGATTCCCGCTTTGTCAGGTTTTCCGTTTCTGTCTTCATCGAAGAAAATCAAATCTCCGGCAAGAGCTTCGTGCTCGCCGGCTTTTCTGAAAATGTCGGTTTCCGGTACAGAAAGAAGCTCGATCCATTTTTCAATGTTCGCATCAAACGGAATTTCCGCCTTTGAGTATTCAAGACAGAAACCTGCGAAAAGAATGTTCCAGTCCGCATAGGGTTCTTCGAACCATTCGCCGTAACGGGTGCGGCCTTTTATTGTTTCTCCGTCCTCAAGGACTATATAGTTTTTTGTGCTTTCGTGATAGCCAAGCTGGCTTTTTGCAATTGTTATAAGATTTTCGGAAACAACCTCGCCCAAATCTTCAAAAGCAAAACTTGCGCTCCATTGTTCTTTTGTTTCAATATCCGCGTTTTTATCGGAATAACATTCAAGGCTGTGGCTGTGTTCCAAAAGTTCGCAGGAAACGGTTTTTATTTCATAACATTCATCGCCGTGGCTGTGGCCTTCCGTTTCCGGAATTTCGCAGAGGAGGGAGGATTCATAGCATTCCTCAGAATGGATATGCTCTTCCGGTTTTTCGCAGATGAGTTCTTCGCCGGAATAGCATTCTTCAGTATGGAGGTGGCCTTCTTCCGTTTCGCAGACAAGTGTTTTTTCAAAACATTGTTCTGAATGGAAATGCGCTTCTTCTTCCGGAAGTTCACAAAGAAGAACCTTTTCTTCTGCCGCAAGGCAGCTTTCGGAATGGGTGTGTTCTTCTGTTCCGCAGAAGGTTTCCCTTTCCTGTGTGATTGCAGGAAGGATGAGCGCATAGGTTGTGCAAAAAACCACTGCAGCGGAAAGCACAGAAAGAATTTTAAGCCAGATTTTTTTGCGGCTGTTCTTTTTCGCATATTTTTTCATTCTTTGTTCAAGATTGCTTTCCAAAACGCGCACCCTCCTTCCTTTTTTTATTTTAATTTTTTGCTGTTATTCAATAATTCCGAAATCCGAAACCGGCCAGACCCGGAAAACAATTTTTCCGACAATCTGTTCTTCCGGAATACAGCCCACAACGGAAACACGGCTGTCAACCGAAGTTTCACGGTGGTCGCCCATCAAAAAATATTTTGAATCCGGAACCTGGTAAGGATATTCGATATCACATTCCCCGAAAGATTTTTCGCTTACATAGGGTTCGTAAAGTTCCGTTCCGTTTACAAAAACCGTTCCGTTTTCATCAACAAGAACATAATCCGATGGGCAGGCTATTATTCTTTTTACAAGAAGTTTGTTGCCGATATAAAATGCAACAAGATCCCCCTGTTCAAATTTTTTTCCTTTTACCGAAATAACAATCTGTCCCTCATCAATTGTAGGCGTCATGGAAGAACCGTAAATCTGAAGGACCGGCATCCATAAAGTTGCCACAAGAACGGCAAAAGCCGCAACTACAACAAGAGTATAAACTGTACTTTTGAAAACATTTATATATCTTCGTTTGTACTTAACTCTACCGAGTTCGGCTTTTAATTCGTTTATTTCGGGTATTGTTTTTTTTACCTTTATTCTCATTTTTCGTCCTGATCCTTTTTGGGGTAAACCATTGACAGAAGTTCGCGAAGACCGGCATGTTCGTTATAAAATTTATCAAGCCGTTTGGAAACATCGTCCCAGTATGCTTTGGAATCTGCTTCCGCTTTTATTGTCATTGCATCGCATTTTGCTTTTGATTCCGCTTCCATTGCGGAACAACGGCGCTGGGTTTCTGCAATCTGGCGTTCGCATTTTTCCCGGGTTTCCCTTTCTTTTATCTTGGCAAGAGCATCCTGTCTTTCGCTCAGTTTTTTTACGCTTTCAACATATTGAATACTTGCAGCCTGGGCCGCTTCAAAAACACCGTTTATAGCAAGGGCAGCTTCGGCGATTGAACCCGCTTCCGAAAGGACTATTTCTCTTTCTTTAAGTTCTGCCTTTGCTTTTTCAAGTTCGGCTTTAAGCTTTTCCATTTCTTCGCTTTGGTCGATAAGCATCTGGAGCAAATCGGTTCTGGAAAGCTTTTTCATTTCTTTTTCCGTCAAACGGCTCAACTCCTTATAATAAAAAAACACCATTAACTGAAAATAGTACAAGAGCACTAAATAAAGATAATAGCATAACTATTAGTAAGTATAATACCTATACATTGTGTTTGTCAATCCCGCTTTTAGTTAAACTAATAGTGTGGACGGTGATAAGATGCGTGAAAAGAAAGAAATAAACATAAAAATAGGTGAACATGTAAAAAAGGCAAGAGAAAGAGCCGGAATTACCCAGGAACAGCTTGCTGAAAAAATAGACGTTTCGCCCCAGTATATTTCGGATCTGGAACGCGGCGTGGTCGGAATTTCCGTTGAGAAATTAAAAAATCTCTGCGTTGTTCTTGGGGTAAGCAGCGACGAAATTCTTTTCGGAAACATTCAGGCCAAAAGTTCGGCAGCTTTTTTCGAAAAAATAAGTATCCTTTCCGAAAGCCAGATTCTTATTCTTTCGGACATCATTAATAAATACATAGAAGCAGTTTCTTTGGATAAATAACAGGTAACATTTGCTGTTACTCCGCCGCAAGCAACGCCTATGGCCAGCTACGGCGCAGCTTGGCAGGGAATTCACTGTAACCCTTCGATCAAAAATGAGCTTGGGTGCATGGCCTAAGCTCATTTTGTCGTTTCCATATAAATGCGTAACAAAAAAACGGATAACCATTTTCTCATGGTTATCCGTTTTCATTTACCCACTTTTTCGTGGTAATTGTGGTGCCGGTGATGGGGGTCGAACCCACACGATATCGCTATCAACGGATTTTGAGTCCGTCACGTCTGCCAATTCCATCACACCGGCATATTACCTTTCTATTATACACTAATTTATCCCAAATGCAAGAAATTTATTCCGAAAAGAAAACCGGAACAGGTTTGTCGGCAATAATTTCGTTATCGCAAACTTTGCAGTCAACCGCGAAAATCTCAACGCCGTTTCCCGCTGCTTCGTAAAGAGCTTTTGCGAATTTCGGGTCGGTGGCGGAATTTGCCGCAAAGGAGCGGCAGCCTTTCATGGCAATTACAAAAAGAACGCAGGCGCGGAAGCCATTTTGCTTTGCTTCGATAAGTTCATAAAGATGCTTTGTTCCTCTTTCGGTGGGCGCATCCGGAAAACGCGCCTGACCGTCAACGTTAAGGGTAACGCCTTTTACTTCCAGGAATATTTTATCAGAATTATCCTCTATGTAAAAATCGAAGCGGCTTTTTTCAAAAAAAGTCTCCGGTTTTATGATTTTTGCTTCCGGGAAAAGCGTTTTGATATATTCTCCCGCAACCTTGTTCGGCGCAATTGAATCTATGTTTATAATTTCTCCGTCGGTTCTTCGAACACCGATGAGGTCGAATTTTGTTTTCCTCTCCGGATTTTTCGCCTTGCAAAGAAAAACTTCCGCACCCGGGAGAAGAAGTTCCTTCATTCTTCCGGTGTTCATAACGTGGCAGATTTCTTCTTTTCCGTCAATTTCGATATGGGCGATAAACCGGTTCGGACGGCTTATGAATTTTCCGGAAACGACGTTTTCATATTTCATAAACCTTCCCCCTGTTCAACTCTGTCTTTTTCAAAAGCGGAATTTATGGCGCCCAGCACCCGCTTTTTATCTCCGGACCAAAGGGGCGCAACAAGAAATTTTTTGTTTCCGTCGCCGGTAAGGCGGTGAACCGTCATTGTTTTCGGAATCCTGCGAACACATTCCTCAAGAATTTCTATATATTCATCAAGTTCAAGAGTGCTGAATTTTCCGGCAAGATAATCTTTTTCAAGGTCGGTTCCGGAAAGAACGTGGAGAAGCTGGAGCTTGATTCCGTCTGCTCCGCTTTTTCCGATATATTCCGCCGTTTCAAAAATCATTTCCGGGGTTTCGCCCGGAAGCCCAATTATCATATGAACGATAACGTAAATCCCGGCTTTTTTAAGGCGTTCCACCGCCGAATCGAAAACCGGAAGTTCATAACCTCTTCGGATATATTCCGCGGTTTTCTGGTGGATAGTCTGAAGACCCAGTTCCACCCAGACCGGCTTTATTTTATTGAGTTTTGCGAGCAGTTCAACCGTTTCCGCCGGAAGGCAGTCCGGTCTTGTTCCGATGGAAAGCGCAACAATATCCGGGTGGCTTATGGCTTCGGAAAAAAGTTTTTCAAGTTTTTCAATGGGTCCGTAGGTGTTGGTATAGCTCTGAAAATAGGCGATATATTTTCCGGAAGGGTTTTTCTTCAAAACCCTTGCCTTCGCCTTTTCAATCTGTTCAAAAACGCTTCCGGAAGGTTTTTCGGCAAAATCTCCGGAACCGCCAAGGCAGAAAATACAGCCTTTTGTTCCAAGCTTTCCGTCCCGGTTCGGGCAGGAAAAACCGCCTTCCAGCGCAAGTTTATAAACCTTTCCGCCGAATTTTTCGCGCATTTCGTCATTGAGCGAGCGGTACATTCCGAAAAACCTCCTTTTGCAAGAAAATCTTAATAAAACATTAAGATTATCTTACCACAAAACCCGTTTACTTTGCCATAGAAAAAGGATATAATTTTTTTAATGAAAGCATTATTTGCGGCAAAACCGGAAAGGAGAAAAGGATATGAAAAAGATTTTTTATCTCCCGGCAATTCTTGCGGGAATCGCTTTTTGCTGGCTTTGGTTCAGCGGTATTTTCGGTTTTGAATGGTTCATTCTGATTCTTATGCTCTGTCTGAGCGGCTGGCTCCTTAACAAAGGCAAAATCTGGGGCGGAATTCCGGGAATCCTTGTAGGAATCCGTGTTATGCTTTGGGGAATCGAAGAACTCCCACATAGACTGAATATGGGCAACGCCGGACCGAGAATTGAACCCACCTGGGAAAATTCCCAATGGTATATCTGGAATACGGAAATCGCCTGGGGAATTTATATCGTTCTTTTCTTTGTTGTTTGCGGAGTTTATGTTCTGATAAAAAAGATAGCGGAAAAAAGGAGAGCCGGAAATGAAAAACAGATTTGAAAAAATATTGTTCTATTCCGTTCCGGCAATTTTTGCTGCTTTGGTAATTTTTCTTATGATTTCAGGTATTCCGGAAATCTGGTTATTTCTTTTTCTGTACGTTCTTCCCTTTGCAATCGGAAGTTATCTTCTTGACCAGGGAAAAGCATTTGGCTGCGTTTACGGGATTTATTGGGGAATTAGTTTTGCCATGAATGCGTTTTTTGATTATCCGAGAAGAATCAATATGGGCAACGCCGGGCCAAGAATTGAGCCCACCGCCGAAATGTATTGGCGATATTTCTGGAATTCAGAAATTATATGGTGGATCGTTTTCTCGATTTTCTTCCTTGCCCTCGGAATTTATGTTCTGATAAAAAATCGAATGAGGGGAATTAATGATTTCCGGAGGGTAAGGCTCCCTTGTGTAAAAGTAGCTCCCGACGAAGTCGGGTGAGGTATTGTAATCCCATTCCATTAAAAACGGGCGGATAATATCCGCCCCACAGGTATTTCAATAAAGAAAAAATTCAGCTTTCGCAAAAACATTTCCCAAAATTTTGCGTCTTTATATATGAAGGAAAATTTTTGACGGACCAAAACAACCGCGCGGAAAATTTTATTAAAAATCCGCCGTCGGCTTGAACGATGGCGGTTGAGATTAGGAAGCAACAATCTTCCGGTGGGGAGATTATTCCCCCTTTTTCAAAGGGGGAGTCGCTTGCGGGAGCAAGCGGGTAGGGGTTTGAAATTTTTCTTTCAGGTGCCTACTCTTGCGGTGCCCAAAATATTCTGCGGCATAACGCCTTGAATATTTTGACCGCGGCGCCAAACCTTGCTCGCTGTTTCGCCCACTGGGCGCGCTTCGCAAGCTTTGCTCGGTTTCTTTTGTTTTCACAAAAGAAATGGGGTTACATAAAACAAAATTTTGCGTCTTTATATATGAAAGGAGGGTCTTTCCGATGAAAAATTTTCCTCTTGCCGCATATACCTTTTCCCATTTTGCGGTGGATTATGTCTGCCTTTTGACAGTCCTCGATCCTTTCGGGATAAGAACGGAAATCCTCGGCGGAACCCAGACCTATGCCCTTTTTGTAATTCTTTATAACTTTCTTGCTTTCGGACTGCAGATGATAATCGGCGCTTTTTGCGACGAACACAGAAAATTTCCCGCAAGCGCCGTTGGCTGTGTGCTTGTTCTTATAGGCGCTCTTTGCTGCGCGTTCATCCCGGGACCTTATCCGGAATATGCCTTTAATCTCTGGGCTTCGGTGATTTTTGTCGGAATCGGAAACGCGTTTTTCCATGTTGGCGGCGGAATCGAAAGCCTTGTTCATTCCGGCGGAAAGCTTCGCAGAAGCGGTGTTTTTGTTTCCTCGGGCGCAATCGGCGTTGCCCTTGGAATTTATAACTGTTCAAGAACAACCGGCGGTATCGGTTTTATTGCCGCTCTGATGCTTTTTTGCGCAGCCATATGTCTTATAGCTCATTTAAAATATCCTGCAGAAAGCGAATCTGAGATAACCGGCGCTGCCAACGAAAAACTTGGAATCTGGATAGTCCTCGGTCTTGCGCTTCTTTCGGTAATAATCCGCTCCTTCGGCGGAACGGCAATTCCGATGGAATGGAAAACAACGATGAAGCTGGGTCTTGTTTCAGGTTTCGGCGCCTTCTTCGGAAAATTCATCGGCGGCTTTGCGGCGGATTTCTTCGGCGCAAGAAGAACCGGAATTCTGAGCCTTCTGGTTTCCCTTCCGCTTCTTGTTTTCGGAAGCGGAAATATGATAATTTCCGTGATCGGAATTATCCTTTTCAATATGACAATGCCCATAACTCTCGGAATCGTTGCCCAGCGCCTTCCGAAAAACCCGGGGCTTGCCTTTGGCCTGACTACTGCGGCGCTTCTTTTGGGTGCGGTTCCAAGCTTTTTTGCCGTAATAAGCGGAAAAATCTTTTTGCTTGTTCCCGCGGTTCTTGTTTCCGCGGTCTGCATTTATTTTTCCGCTGAAAATAAAAAATCAATTGCGGAGGTGTAATTTATGTATCTTCTTGACGTTGCCGTTGGTCCGATGTATGCTGTAATCGGCGGAACTTTTCTTCTTATTGCTTTGGTCGTTGCCGGAATTGTTTTCGGCGCGGTGAAGCTTATTCAGTATGCGATCCGCAAAAACAAAAACAAGGGTGAATAAAAATGGAACTTCTTTCAATTTTAATGGATATTGCGCCGATGCCGCCGGTTGAACCGAGCCTTTGGGCAAAATTTGTTGCGGCAATTTCCGCTTTTGTTGGCGGAATAGTCTGGAGCGCATACAAACTTATCCGAAAAGTTATGAAAAAGAAGGAGGATAAAAAATGAAAATACTTCTCGATTTAATTGCCCCAAGCCCTTTGGAAATTGCCTGGGGAATGTTTTCTATGGTCGTTCCGTTCCTTCTCGTTGCCGCGGTTGCAATCGTCGCGGTCATTCTTATAATCAAGGCGGTCAAAAAGAAAAAATGAAAGAAATTTATCTTCCAAAAGCGGAAAACAGCAGGGATTTTTTGATGGTCGGTTCCGAAAGCGGCTTTTGGACAATGGTTTTTGCCGCCGCGGCTCTTGCAATTATCGGCGTTTGCGCTATAATATTTATTATAAAAAATCCCGCAAATAAGGAGAAAAAATTATGGGAATAGAAACCATCGGAGTTTTTATACTGACATCTCTTATTTCCGTTTCCTTGATAACCTTTGTTTTCTTCGGACTCAGAGCATGGAACAGAAAAAAACACCCCACCAAAGAGGACGTTAAGGAAACAAACCGCCAGAGAAGAGAACGCGAAAAACTCAAACGCGAAACAAAACAAAAAGTAAATTCCTATATGAAGGGCGAAAAACCGAAGAAAACCGAAGACGTTCCCAACGGAAAACGCAGCGGAAAATATAAGAAGAAAAAGAAATGAGCGTTTTTTTGCTTTTGGTAAGGAATCTTTTCCTTACTGTGCTCATCGAAGGAATTTTGGTGCTCGTTTTTGTGAGAAAGAGCGAAACGCTTTATCACAGCGTGCTCGTCAATATGCTCACGAACCCGATTGTCAACTTTTCGCTTATTTTATGGGGCAGTTTCGTCCTTTTGCCGGAAGTCCCTTATTATTATGTCGCAACCGCTTTTCTGGAAGCTGCGGCGGTAATTACGGAATGGATTCTTTATTATAAAATGGGCGATTTTGGCTTAAAAAAGGCATTTTTTGCCTCTTTGTTACTGAATGCCGCAAGTTATTCATTCGGATTATTAATCGGATAAAAAACAAAATGAGCACCGCAAAAATGCAGTGCTCATTTTTTTACAGCAAAGAATCAATATCAAACAAATTCCATGGATATTCTTCCGGCGGCATAGAAACTGCTTCAACGTTTTCGCCGGTTATGGGGTGCTTGAAGAAAAGCCGTCTGCTCCAAAGGGCGGTTTCACAGTGGTTGTCCCGGCTTCCGTATTTCCCGTCGCCGAGAAGAGGCATTTTTCTGCTTGCGAACTGAACGCGGACCTGGTGAGTCCTTCCGGTATGGAGCTTTATGAGCACGAGAGAAATTTTTCCGTGTTCCGGGTGCTCTGCGGTGCTCAAAACTTTATATTCAAGGCTTGCTTCCTTAACTCCCTTGCGTTCCCGTTTTACGACGAAGGTTTTGTTCTTTTGGGAATCCTTGAAAAGAAGGTCTTTGAAAACGCCTTCCGCCTCTTCCGGAACGCCTTTTATAACGGCAATATATTCCTTTTCAAATTCCCGCTTCTGAATTGCTTCGGAAAGTTTTCCGGTGGCTTTCTGCATTTTTGAAAGAACCATTGCGCCGCCGGTGTTACGGTCAAGCCGGTGAACAAGAAAACAGGGCTTGCAAACGTGGGCGGAGGCCATTGTTACAATATCTTCGCCTTTTCCGTCCGGTTCGGAAAGAACGTTTGCCGGTTTTTCAACGATTATGATAAATTTATCTTCAAAAAGAACTTTCATAAAAATCAACTCCGAAAAATTTATGTAATCATTATCACACAAAACTCTTTTTCGGTAAACCCTTTTTATAAAAACTATTGAAAAGATTTCGGAAAACGGATAAAATAAAGCTGTAAATCCTGCTTTCGGAGGTGTTTTGTTTGTCCGAAAAAGATTCCGTAAATGCTGCCCTTGTTAACCCGGAAGACAGAGAGGAATATCACCGTTCCCTCGGTCTTACCAAAAAGATAGAATCCCGCAAGATAATCCTTGTGGGCCGTTCCCGTTGCGGAAAAACGACCCTTATCCGCCGGCTCCATAACCTTGATATGACATATCACAAAACCCAGTCAATCGAAGCCTGGTCCGATGCTATCGATACCCCCGGCGAATATACGGATACCCCGTTTTTCAGCCGCGGAGCCGCGATAACTCCCGCTTATGACGCGGATATAGTCTGTTTCTGCCATGACTGCGGAAACGATATCTGCCGCCTTCCCCAGATGTTTTCAATGAGCTTTGCAAAACCGGTCATCGGAATAGTCACAAAAGCCGACAGCGAAGACGTTTCCACCGAGCAGGCGGAACTTTTTCTCCATAACGCCGGCGCAAGACATATCGTTATAACAAGTTCCCTTACCGGAAGAGGAATCGAGGAACTTATCGACCTTATCAACACAATCGACCTGAACGATTATTGATATTTAAGTCAACGAAGCCGGGTGTTCCAAAAGAAACGAAAAACGGCGCAAAACCGCATTATAACTATAATAAAGGTATAAATATGTTAATATAAATTTAATAAAAATATAGATAAATTTATACTTGACACTTGGGAACTTCAAGTATATAATAAGACTGTTACATTTATGTACAAAGAACAGAAATTGTTCTTAGCTCCAGCCCAATGGCGAAGGAGGGAAACAGATTATGGCAGAAATTCATGTAAAAGAAAATGAATCTCTTGACAGCGCTCTCAGACGTTTTAAACGTTCCTGCGCTCGCTCCGGCGTTCTTGCAGAAGTCAGAAAGCATGAGTGCTATGAGAAGCCTTCGGTAAGACGTAAAAAGAAATCCGAAGCAGCTCGTAAGAGAAAGTATTGATTTCTAACAGGAAAAGAGGATGGCGGACGGCTTTTTGCTGTCCGCTTTCTTGTTTTTCCGAAAAAACCGGAAAGGGGGAAAGAAAAAATGTCCGTTTTAAAAGCGGATTATCGGTTTGAAAAAATAACTGATATCACCGCAGAGGATTTGAAAAAAGCCGGAGCAAAACTTGTTTTGCTCGATGCGGACAACACCCTTTCGCTCCATGGTTCCCAGGAACCTTTTTCCGGCGTTCCGGAATGGATTTTTGAAATCAAAAAAAGCGGCTTTGAACTTATAATAATTTCCAACAACAGCCGCGAAAGAATAAAGCCTTTTGCGGAAAAACTGGGTTTGCCTTTTGTTTATAAAAGCGCAAAACCCCTTCCGAAGGGTTTTAAAAAAGCAGCGGAAAAATTCGGAATAAAACCGGAAGAAACGGCGGTGATCGGCGACCAGCTTTTTACCGACGTTCTCGGCGGAAAAATTTTCGGTTCAAAGGTTTTCCTTACGGAACCCCTTGGTCCGGAAACCGATTTTTTTATAAAAATAAAACGAAAATTTGAAAAATTCATAAGATAACGAAGTGGAGGAAATAATAATGGACAGAATTAAAAGACTTTCTCAAATGCTTCCCGAAGATATTGATGCCGCTCTCATCACTTCGGTCGTCAACAGACAGTATTACACCGGTTTTGAATCCAGCGCCGGCGCTCTTCTTGTAACAAGAGAAAAAGCAGTTCTTCTTCTCGACAGCCGCTATATCGAAGCAGGCACCAAAAAAGTTACCGATGCAGAGCCCGTTCTCATGACCGATATGGCAAAACAGCTCAACGAGCTTTTTGAAGAACTTAAAGTAAAAACCGTCGGAATCGAATCCGGCTATATGACTGTTGAAAGCCTTTTCAGCCTCCGCAAGGTTCTTACCGCAACTCTCCTTGATGACCCCAGACTCAACGAGATCATTCTTCACCAGAGAAGAATCAAATCCGAAGACGAAATGAAGGAGATCCGCGCCGCTCAGGCAATTACCGATAAGGCTTTCCTCCATATGCTCGAAATCATCAAACCCGGCCTTTGTGAAAAAGACCTTCAGCTCGAGCTCGATTATTTCATGCTCAAAAACGGCGCAACCGGTCTTGCTTTCGAAACCATTCTTGCCGCAGGCGCAAACGGTTCCATGCCCCACGCAGTTCCCAGCATGAACGTGATCAAAGAAGGCGATTTCGTAACCATGGACTTTGGTGCAGCCCACAACGGTTATTGCTCAGATATGACCAGAACCGTTGCTGTGGGCAAAATTTCCGAAGAACAGGAAAAAGTTTATAACCTCGTTCTCAACGCACAGCTTGCCGCAATCGATGCCGTTAAAGCGGGCGTTCCCTGCAACTCCATTGATGCCGTCGCAAGAGATATGATCTACGGTGCAGGTTATGAAGGCAGATTCGGCCACGGTCTCGGCCACAGCCTTGGTCTTGAAATTCATGAAAACCCCAGATTCTCCCCTCTTTGCTCCGATCTTACCGAAGCCGGAATCGTTATGTCCGTTGAACCCGGAATCTATCTCGACGGTCAGTTCGGCGTCCGCATTGAGGATATCGTTATGGTAACCGAAGACGGCTGCGACGTTATCACCAAGAGCGAAAAGAAACTTATCACCCTTTGATTTTTTTAAAAAAGCCCCCCTTGTCAAAGGGGGGTGGCTTTTTTGATGAAAATCAAAAAAAGACGGGGGGATTCATCCCCAAAAAACCGTTGAAAGAAAAAGAATCCCTCCACCGTGCGTACCGCAACGGTCCCCCTCCCTTTAGGCAAGGGAGGCAATATAATAAAAGGAAGTTCATCCATGAGATTATTCATTGCCATCTGCGTTTGCAGAGTGCTCTATTTCATCGGCCGCCTTATCGGAAAAGGCACCGCAAAACCCGGCGACATTGCAAGAATTTTCTGTCCGAAAGTTTTGAACAGACTTAAATTTGACGGAAAAATAATCTGCATAACCGGAACCAACGGAAAAACCACCACTTCCAATATGGTCACCCATATTCTCCGCAAGAATGGTTTTTCCGTAATCAACAACAGCTTCGGCTCCAATATGCTCGGCGGAATCACAACTTCGCTTCTCACAAACTGCACCTTCGGCGGTAGGGTTAAAGCGGATTATTCCGTTCTGGAAATTGACGAACGCTGGCTCCGTTTCCTCGTTAAGGAAATCAAACCGGATTATCTTCTTATAACAAACCTTCTCCGCGACCAGATAGTCCGCAACTGCTGTCCGGAAATCGTTCTTGAAAAGATAAAAATGGGAATCACCCCCGGAACGACCCTTATCCTCAACGCGAACGATCCCGTTTCCCAACAGGTGAGCTGGAACGTTGAAAACCCGGTGGTTTGGTTTGCCCTTGGCGAAAACGAGCGTTCCACCAAGGAATGTCACAGCGGAACCAACGACGCAAAAGTCTGCCCCAAATGTATGCATACTCTTTCCTATGATTATTATCATTATAACCACGTCGGTTCCTTCCATTGTGAAAACTGCGGATTCGAAAGCCCGAAGGCGGATTTTATCGGAACCGATATGGATTTTTTCGAACCTTCCCTTGCTGTCAACGGAAAACGTGTTAAACTCGGTTTTGACGCGACCTATTTTATGTTCAACACCGTTGCCGCTTCCGCAATCTGCGTTACTGCCGCCGGAATGGAACTTGAAAAAGTTCTTTCCTTTGCGGAAAGTTTTGATATCGGCGTAACAAAACGTTACGAAGAACTCACCGTTCTCGGAAGAAAATGCCAGCTTATCCTTACAAAACAAAACCCCGCTTCCGTTGACCAGAGCGTGGATTTTGTTTCCGAAAAGGAAGGCCCGCGAACCCTTATAATGATTTCCAATAATATGTTCCACACCGAGCATAAGGACGTCCTCTTTATGTATGATGTCGCTTATGAAAACCTCAAAGACGTTGAACATATCATAATTGTCGGAAAACGCCGCTATGATATGGCCGTCCGCCTTAAATTTGCCGATATCGATATGGAAAAAGTTCAGATCTGCGATAACGATGGCGACATCCGTTCCTGCCTTGAAAAAACCGAAGGAAACATCTACGTTATGACCTCTTCCGTTTTTTCCAACGAAGATAAATTCCTGGAGGAGCTGAGAAAATTATGAAAAAGATAAATATACTCAACCTCTACGGCGAGGCTCTTGACCTTAACGGCGACGGAAAAAACATCACAGCCTTTGAAAAGCGCCTTTCCGAAATGGGATATGAATTTGAAACAAAAACTCTCGGCGTGGGCGATGAAATCGAACTTTCTGATTTCGATATCGTTTTTATGACCCACGGAAAACCCCATAACGTTTCCGCATTAAGCGAACATTTTATTAAATATAAGGATAATATATTAAATTATATTGAATCCGGAAAAACTTTTGTCGCAACCGGAAGCTCCAATATGCTTTTCGGAAAAAGTTTTTCCATGCTTGACGGAAAAACCTATAACGGAATCGGTCTTTTCGATTGCACTGCCGAAGAATTTGACGGACTTTATGTTTCCGATGCCGTGATCGTTCCGGAATTTGCGCCGGAAGAAAAAATGTTCGGAATTTACTACCGCTGCGAAAGCGTAAAATTCGATTCCCCTAACAAAAACCGTCTTTTTAAAGTCCTTAAAGCGGACGAAGGAAAAGGTTCCGTTGGCGAAGGCGAAGGCTGCCGTTATAAAAACCTTTTTGCAACCTGGTGCCTCGGTCCGGTTCTTGTTCGCAACCCGCTTATGATGAAAGAAGTTTTGCATTGTGTTTTGGGTGAAGATTACCGCGAAACGGACTTTTCCCTTGAGGAAAAAGCGGTAAAAATGACAATTGAAGAGCTTCTTTGATACCTTTTTTGGGAGAAAAAGAATCCGAAAAATTCTTAACACCGTCTTTTTTTACAAAAGACGGTGTATTTTTTCAACATTTTCCACAATTTTTGCAGGAATAAGAATATTTTCCTGCAAATTCACTTTTACACGGTAAAACGCTGTAACGATTTTGTAACATTCAATATTTATGCAAAAATATGCAAAAATATACAATATTTTTGCATACAAAAGTGTCCGATAAACGATTTGCAAAAATTACTAAAAATAAGCTGTATTTACAAAATTTATATCAAAAATGCCCGTAATATTTTATGCCGCTAAAGTAAAAATGCGTTGCATAAAAACAACTGTATTTCTGATGCAAACAATAACTTTTGAAAAAGTTTCAATTTTTTTGCATTTTTTACTTGACATTTGAATAAAATGGGTGTAATATACTGGTTATCACAATGAAACTTTGGTTGCTAAGAATTTCATTGACGGTGAAATTAACAAACTGAATGAGGTGAAACGTAATGAAACTTAACAAAATCCTTGCTCTGATCCTTGCACTTGTCATGGTCCTCAGCCTTGCAGCTTGCGGCGCAGAACCCAACGAACCCGCAAAGCCCGATGAACCCAACGCACCTGTTGAAGGCGGCGATGAACCCGCTGAAGCAAGAGTCCTTAACGTTCACGTAACCGCAGCAATCGACTCCATCGACCCGCATCTTACTTCCGCAGGCGATGACTTCGAAGTAATCGGTACCATGGTCGAAGGTCTTTTCCTTTGCGACGCTTCCGGTGCAGCAATCCCCGGTATGGCAGAAAGCTATGAAAAATCCGACACGACCTGGACTTTCCATCTCCGTGATGCACAGTGGTCCAACGGTGCTCCCGTAACCGCAGACGACTTCGTATATGCATGGCAGAGAGCAATGGCTCTTCCGGCAGAATATGCATCTCTCTTTGAAACCGCAGGTATCAAAAATGCTTCCGCAATTTATGCCGGCGAAATGGATGCTTCCGAACTCGGCGTTTATGCTCAGGACGAAAAAACCCTTGTTGTTGAATTCGACGTTCCCTGCGCTTTCTTCGATACTCTTATGTTCTTCCCGGTATTCTACCCCATGAACAGAGAATTCGTTGAAGAATGCGGCGACCTCTACGGTTCCGCTCCGGAATATTATCTTTCCAACGGTGCTTTCACTCTTTCTGAATACACCCCCGCAGCAACCGAATTCAAAATGGTTAAAAACGAAAATTACTACAATGCAGAAAACATTGCAGTTCCCGGCCTTACCTATAAAGTAATCCTCGACTCCCAGCAGGCATATCTTGCATATCAGAACGGCGAACTCGACGTTTGCGTACTTTCTTCCGAACTCGCAGACCTCCTCAAAACCGATGCAGAATTCCTTGCAACCGAATCCGGTTACCTCTGGTATATGTCTCCTAACGTATCCAAAGGCGGCGCAATGGCAAACGTAAATATCCGCAAAGCAATCGGTATGGCTTTTGATAAAGAAGCGATCTGCAACAACATCCTCAGAAACGGTTCCATTCCTGCTGATTTCTGTGTTCCTGTTGGTCTTGCAACCGGCCCCGACGGCCTTGATTACCGTGAATCCTCCGGCATTACTTACAACGAATACAACGTTGAAGAAGCAAAGAAACTCTGGGATGCAGGTCTTGCAGAACTCGGTACTGATTCTGTTGAACTCACCCTTATCTTCGATGATGAAGAATCCATCAAACTCGTAGCTGAATTCATTCAGCAGCAGGTTCAGGAAAATCTTCCCGGCCTTACCATTACCCTTCAGCCTTATCCGAAGAAACAGCGTTCCGACCTTATGAAAGCTCACGATTATGACATCGGCCTTTGCAGATGGGGACCTGACTATGCAGACCCGCTTACCTATATGGATCTCTGGACCGACGGTTATACTCATAACTACGGCGCATGGCATTCTGACGAATATATGGAAATTCTTAACAAGATCAAAACCGTTGAATATGCACTTGATGCAGAAGCACGTTGGGATCTTATCAAACAGGCAGAACAGATCATTGCTGATGAAGCAGTTATCCTTCCTGTATATCAGAACGCAAACGCATCTCTTGTAAAAGCAGATGTTAAAGGCATCGAATTCCACGCTGTTGGTCTTAACCGTGTATATAACAACGTAACTTTCGGCTGATATCAATTATAATTTAATTATTTGATAATTTAAGGCCTTACAGTGGCCCGTCTATCACGGGCCACTGTATGCTTTTATATAAGGAGGGGTAATCCTCAGTGAAGAAATACATATTTAAGCGAGTTTTGTACTCGATTGTTGCAATTCTGGTACTTCTTCTTCTCCTGTTCCTTATGCTTGAACTTATGCCCGGTTCTCCGTTCAACGATGATAAACTTTCCCAGGAGCAGATAGATGTACTCTATCAGAAATATGGTCTTGACCAGCCGATAATTGTCCGTTATTTCAAATATCTCTTTAATATTATCCAGGGCGATTTCGGCGTTTCCTATAACATAGCATCAAACGTTCCCATTACTGACCTTTTGCAAACAAGGGTGCCGACCTCTATCCGTCTTGGCGGACAGGCAGTTCTCCTCGGCGCAAGCATCGGTCTTGTTCTGGGTCTTATTGCGGCCCTTAAGCACAACACAATTTTTGATACCATCGCAACCATAATCTCGGTTCTGGGTGTTTCCCTTCCGTCCTATGTTTTTGCGCTGGCCCTTTCCTATACTCTCGGTTACCGCGCAGGCTGGTTCCCGCTTCTTTATGATTCCGAAACTCCGTTTATTTCCTCCGTTCTTCCTACCGTTGCGCTTTCCATGTTCTCCATGGCGAACATCGCAAGGTTCACCAGAACGGAAATGCTCGAAGTTCTCCGCAGCGACTATATGCTCCTTGCGGAAAGTAAAGGTATCAGCGGTCCCAAACTTATAATCCGCCATGCTCTCCGCAACGCGCTTATCCCGATCATCACCGTTCTCGGTCCGCTGATTGTTAACACCATGACCGGTTCTCTCGTTATCGAAAAGATCTTCTCCATCCCCGGTATCGGTGAACTTATGGTACGTTCAATTCAGCAGAACGACTACAACGTAACCATCGCACTTTCTTTCATTTACAGCCTTATGTATATCACCATAATGCTGGTGGTCGATATCCTTTACGGTGTAATTGACCCGAGAATTCGTCTTTCGAAGGAGGATAATCATGAAAGCTGAAAATTTTGATTACTCCAAACTTCCGGCAGACGCATTTGAGCTTACCCATAATGACATACACAAACACGTTGACCGCAACTTTGCCTCCCAGAACTACTGGAAGGATGCGCTTGTCCGTTTCCTTCGCAACAAGGGCGCAATTTTCGGTCTTGTCATGATCGCAATTATAATTTTCTTTGCGGCTTTCGGTCCTTCAATGACCCCTTATACCTATGAAAGCCAGGTCATCTCCCAGCAGAACCTTGCCCCCAGAATTCCCGGTCTTGAAAATATGGGAATTTTCGACGGTACCGAAAAAATGATTCTCGGCGAGATCGAACTTGAGGTAAACGGTTACGAAAGAGGCGGCTTTACCGATACTTATTATTGGTTCGGTTCCGATACCCTCGGCCGCGATATATTCACCCGTGTTTGGGAAGGCACCAGAATCAGCCTTTATATCGCAATCGTTGCGGTTGTTATCGACGTTCTCTTCGGACTTTCCTATGGCCTTATTTCCGGTTATTTCGGCGGAAGGCTCGATGCTGTTATGCAGCGCTGTGCTGAAATTCTTAACAGTATTCCGAACCTTGTTATCGTAACCCTTATGATCCTTGTTCTCAGCCCGGGTCTCGGCGCAATCATTGTTGCTCTTATGATCACCGGCTGGATCCCCATGAGCCGAATTGCCCGTGCTCAGATGCTCAAACTTAAAGAACAGGAATTCGTTCTTGCTTCCAAAACCCTTGGCGCATCTCCGCTTCGCATAATTTTCAAAGAAATTATGCCCAACATCATCGGTCAGATCATTACCCAGACCATGTTCTCCATTCCTCACGCAATTTTTACTGAAGCGTTCCTTGCTTTCGTAGGTCTTGGTATTCCCGCACCTATGGCATCTCTCGGTACTCTTATTTCCGACGCATACAAGAACTTCACCACTCATCCTTATATGATCCTTTCCCCGCTGATTGTTCTTGCGTTGCTTATGCTCAGTTTCAACCTTCTTGCGGACGGTCTTCGCGATGCGCTTGACCCGAAACAGAAAGATATGTAAAGGAGGGACAGATTTATGCAGGAAAAAGGCGATTTTATCCTTAAAGTTGAAGGTCTGTCCGTTTCCTTCGCAACAACCGCCGGAAAAGTGCATGCTCTCCGCAACGTTGACTTTGCGGTAAGACGCGGCGAAACTGTTGCAATAGTCGGAGAATCCGGTTCCGGTAAATCCGTAACCGTCAAAACCGCTATCGGTATCCTTGATACCAACGGAAAAGTTGAAGCGGGCAAAGCCCTTTTCACCTTCAAAAACGACAAAGGCGAGGAGGAAACCATTGACCTCCTCAAACTTTCCAAAAAACAGATGCGCCAGACCATAAACGGAAAACGCATCGCAATGGTTTTCCAGGATCCTATGACCTCCCTTAACCCCACCATGACCATCGGTGATCAGATTATGGAAGGTATGATCTGGCATTTCAAAACCCCGAAAAAGGAAGCCTGGAAACGCGCAGTAGAACTTCTTGATATGGTTGGCATCACCGATCCGGAAAAACGTATGAAGAACTATCCTCATCAGCTTTCCGGCGGTATGAGACAGCGTGTTGTTATCGCAATAGCTCTCTCCTGCAACCCGGACCTCCTGATCTGCGACGAGCCTACGACCGCTCTTGACGTTACCATTCAGGCAAAGATCCTTGAACTTATCAAAGAAGTTCAGCAGAAACTCGGAATTTCCGTAATTTACATCACCCACGACCTTGGCGTTGTTGCAAAGGTTGCGGATTTCGTCAACATCATGTATGCCGGAAAAATTGTTGAAAAAGGCAGAGTCGACGAGGTCTATTATGACCCGAGACACCCCTATACCTGGGGACTTCTTTCCGCTCTTCCGGACCTTGAAACCCACGACGAAAGACTTTATACCATCCCCGGAAGCCCGCCCAACCTGCTTCACAGCATCAAAGGCGATGCTTTCGCTCCGCGTAACGAATTCGCACTCAAAATCGACGAAATTGCAGAGCCGCCCATGTTCTGGGTTTCCGACACCCACTGTGCCGCAACCTGGCTTCTTGACGATAACGCACCGAAAGTCGAAATGCCGAAGGAACTTCGCACAAGAATTGACCGTATGCTGAAGGAGGCGAAATAAATGGAAGAAAGAGTTCCGCTTCTTAAAGTAGAAAACCTTAAACAGTATTTCCCCATCAGCAAAAAGTTCACCGTAAAAGCCGTCGATGACGTTTCTTTTGAAATTTATCCCGGCGAAACCTACGGACTTGTAGGCGAATCCGGTTCCGGAAAAACCACCATCGGCCGTTCCATAATCCGTCTTTATGACCCCACCGCAGGAAAGATCACCTTCGACGGAGTTGATATCACCGGGAAAATGAGCTCCGCAGATGAGAAAAAGCTCCGTACCGAAATGCAGATGATCTTCCAGGACCCTATGGCATGCCTCAACCCCAGACAGAAGGTTGCGGATATTATCGGTCAGGGACTTGATATTCACCATCTTTACACCGATAAAGCGGACCGCGACGCAAAAATCGCAAGAATTCTTGAAAAGGTCGGTCTTGCTCCGGAACATGCGGAACGTTATCCTCACCAGTTCTCCGGCGGTCAGCGTCAGCGTGTCGGTATCGCAAGGGCCCTTATAATGAACCCGAAGCTCATCATCGCCGATGAATGTATTTCCGCTCTGGACGTTTCCATTCAGGCCCAGGTTGTTAACCTTATGAGAGATATCCAGCAGGAAACCGGCGCGGCATATCTTTTCATCGCTCATGACCTTTCTATGGTAAAATACATCTCCGACAGAATCGGCGTTCTTCATCTTGGTCATCTGGTAGAAACCGGTACCACCGAAGAAATTTTCGCAAATCCTGTTCATCCTTATACCAGAAGCCTTATTTCCGCCATTCCTCATCCGAACCCCGCAGTTGAAAGAGTCCGTACTTCCATGCATTACGATTATTTCACCAGCGGAATCGATTATATGGCAGGCGAGCTTCGCACCATTGAAGGTACACACAAAGTTCTTGCAACCGAAGAAGAATTTGAAAAGTGGACCAAAGCAGAAAAGAATTACCGTTAATTTCACCATAATAAAGCAAACAGCGCGGCATTTTGTGTTCCGAAAGGGCAAAAGGCTGCGCTGTTTGTTTATGTGTTTTTTTGTTTTGTTTCAATAAAAACTTAAAATTTAAAAAAGAATGTTGACATTTAATAGGTATAAAGGTATATTATAAAATGATAATGTGTAGTTAAAAATGGATAATTGCGCTTTAAAATGAACAGCAAAAGCGCTGAGATTTTTGTAATTTTGTTTAAAATAACGAAAAACAACGAATTCGATCCGTTTTTTAAAGCCCCAAAAAAATATTTTCCTATATGGCTATATGGCGGCATCAAGACTTGAATTGATTTTAAAAAGCGTTTTTGGGGAGCGAAATGATCATTTTAAAGCGTAAATGGAATATTCGATTTATTGAATTGAAAAAATTTGTATGCTATAATTGTTATATATAATATAAAAAGTTTCGATTTTTTATTTAATGAAAGCGAAAGTATGGAGGAAAAAGATTGATGAGCAAACCCCGTAACATACAGAAAAGAATTTTTGCATTGCTTGCGGCGGCAATAATGCTGACAGGTTTTTCGCCGGAAGTTTTTGCTGAAGAATCCGAAAAAAAACAGGGCGTAAATTTATCCGAAGTGAAAGAAGAAAATTCGGACATCGGCGAAAAACTTGAAGTTCCGGTCGATTTTTCCGACCTTGAAATGCAGATTGCGCTTGCGAACGGTCTTAATAAACGTGAATACAGCAAAGTGAGCTGGGATGCTCTTGAAAACGCGATTGCCGACGGTTTAAAACTTATCAACGGAAACCCGGACCAGAAAACTGTTTCCGAAGCTGCAGAAGCAATAGAAAAAGCTGTTGAGGAACTTGTAAAAATAGATTATTCAAAGCTTGAAAAAGCTTTGGGAATTGTTTATAACATTGTGGATGAAAATTCGGTTCAGCATGATTTGTGGTCAAGAATCGACTCTGCTGCGGAAAACGCGAGAGCGGTTCTTGTAAGCGGAAACCAGGAAGCGGTGGATAAGGCAACCGACGAACTTAACGCTTTGGCGGAAGAATTCCTTCAAAGCGGAATGACGGTTGAACCCGAAGTGATTGTCAACACAGTTGAAGTTGAAGTTCCGCCTTCCGATGATTTTTGCAACATTGCAATGCACAGAGTCTGGCCGATACTTTTTGTCCTAAGTTTTGTGCTGAACCTTGCGATGATAGGTTTTATTGCTTATATGATCGTAAGGAAGAAAAACACGGAAGACAACATTCCGCTTGTCAGCTATGATATCGACGATGACATGTATGATTATGATGATGTTGATGATGAAATCATAGATGACGAAGATTATTATGACGAAGATGAAGATGACAATGTCTGAAAAAAGGCCCGGAACAAAAAGTTCCGGGCTTAAGGACTTTTAAGGTGGTTGTAAAATTATGGCTGAAATGGAAAATACTTGGAGAAGAACGGAATATGAAACATGGGAAGAAGCTTTCCATGGTCTTGCTCCGGCCGTAAGGCAGCAATCCGTCCGCGTGGCGGCATATACCCAGGCAATTTATGTTCAGGCCTGCGATAAAAACTTCGGAAAGGAAAGCAAAGAAGCTTCCGAAAGAATGAAGGGCAAATATGCGGACCTTGCTTATAAATGCGGAATGTACCACCAGATAGGAAAGGCTCTTGTTCCGCATGAATATCAGGTTTGGAACGACAGCTTTACCGAAGAGGAACAGGCCGTTTACAAAAAATATACTTCCGACGGAAGAATTCTTGCCGCTTCTCTTCAGGAACAGAGCACCCGTTCCCGCGACAGAAAAAAAGGCGAATTTTCCGAACAGCCGACAAAAAATATTCCGTGGCTTATGATAAGAGAAAGCTGCGAACAGCACATGGAACGCTGGGACGGAAAGGGATATCCGGCGCGGAAAAGCACGGTTTCCATAAGCCCCATTGCCCAGATCGTAGGAATTGCAAAGGAGCTTGACAGGCTTGCTTCCGAAACAAAATCCGAAGATCCGTTTGCGGAAGCGATGCAGATTCTTATAGATCAGTCCGGAACGGCATGGAACCCCGCACTTATTGAGGTTCTTAAAGAGACCCGTTCAAAATGCAGAGCGATTTATAACAAATATATTTATTACACCGCTGCTCTTCCGAAAACCATTCCGCTTGTTGAAAAAAGAAAAGACCGCCCGATGGGTCTTAAATATCGCCCGATGATAAGCGATACGGCCGGAACGGTTGTTGCTTACGAAGCCGTTCCGTGGTTCGGCGGCGTTCTCGGACGCCCGGGCGAAACGGAAACCGCTTCTGAAGTTGAAGAAATGCTCATAAGAAAAAAGCTTGTTGAGGACATTTCGAAATATTTCCTTTATGAAGCGGCAGATGCGGTTTTAAGAATTGAAAACTGTCAGCTTGACCTTAAATGGGTCGTTTTAAGAATGCTTCCGAGTTTCTACCAACTTAACAGCCAGCTTCAGAATTTCAACCAGCTTTTCAAAGACCAGCCGATCAACAAAGAAAAACTTATCCTTACAATTCCGGCGGATTTGATGGCAAACGCCAACAAAAACACTACCGCTTTAATTGAACGCTATCTGCGCAACGGAATAAAACTTATGCCCGAAGGTTATGACCTCGCAAAACACGCAGAAAAACTTCCTTTGGAAAAACTCAAGGAAATGGGCGTTGCCCACGTTCGTTTTGCTCCTGAAATTTATATGCAGCAGGAAACCGCCAACGCCATCAACGATTTCCGCAGCGCAGGTTTTACCGTAATCGGCGGCGAAGCCGACAGCCACGATACCGTAAGCTGGCTTGAAGCCTGCGGAGTTTCCTGCATGAGCGGAACCATTTCCGGCGTTATGGTAAGCGAAGACGAGCTTATAAGAGATTCTCTTGTAAGGGAGAGGTAATCTCATGGATTTAAACAAATTCAAACCGAAGCAGGAAAAAGAGGGCAAGCGGCTTGAAACTTATATGATCGCGGCGGATGACCCCGTCGGCAGAAGCCAGCTTAGACCGATTTTCAAAAGAAAACGAAGCGGCGAAGTTCTTACAAGGGAACAGGTTTCCGCAATCAAAAAAGGCCGCAAACTCCTTCGCAAAGAAATGAAGGAGCAGGGTCTTAAGCGCAGGATAGACTTTGAAGTAACGGCAACAAACATGGGCCTTTTCTTCGACAGAAACCGTCTTTTCTGGCCGTTTTTCCTTTGGCTTATCCGTGATAACACTGTTCTTAAGGTTCTTGCAACAACCGCAGTGCTTACTACAGCGGTTACGGTAAGCGTTCCGGTTATACAATACCTTACGGAATACATAACCGAATATCTTGAAAAAATCATTCAGGAAATTGTTACCGAAACGGTAACTGAATATGAGGAAAAGGAAGTTGACCGTTTTACCATAAGTCTTTCGGACGAGCTTTTCAATTCCGGTTTTACTTTAAGTGAAAACATAACCTTTGAAAACGCTTCCACCCAGCTTGTTGCAACCCCTTCGGAAGGCGTTCCCTGCATTTCCATAAGAGATATTCCGACCGACGTTAATGACAACGAAGGAAAATACCCCGACCACTCTTTCCTTGCGTACACCTTTTACTGCCGTTACGAAAGCACGACCGAAACCCCGGTTGATTACAAATGGTCGCTTAACATAACCCAGGAAAGCGAAGTTCCCATGGAAAACCCGGAAACCGGCGAAACTTTTTCACGCTATACTTCCGACGCGATTTGGGTAATGGTTTTCGAAGACAATAAAATGATGCTCTATGCCAAACCCGGTGCAGATGGTCAGATCGAAGCCATTCCGGAGCAGGGCATTACCGATATGGGTTACAACGAACCCCCGATGTATGAATTCGCCAAAGACCCGCAGGGTCAATATGAAGTGGTTCAGCACGCTGAAACGACTCCAAGCCAATATTTCGACCTTTACAGAATCAAGCCGCAGAACTTTGCTTCTGAAACCGTTGTTGCGGAAGGGCTTATGATGGGTGTTACACCTTTTGACATGAACGCTTTTGACCCGACCGCGCCTTATGACCCGGAAAACCCCAACGGAATACATAAATACACCGTTGTAATCTGGCTTGAAGGCGACGACCCGGAATGCACCAACGAACTTATCGGTTCCAAAATCGGCATGAACTTTACCATAAAGCTTCTTGACGAAATGACCGAGGAGGAAGAAGGTTCCGGCGGCGAAACCCCCGAGCAGGGCGGCGAGCAGGGCGGCGAAACCCCCGAACAGGGCGGCGAAACCCCCGGCGAAGGAGCGTAACGCCGAAAACCCTGTCATTGCGAGCCTTTGAAAAAGGCGTGGCAATCCGTAATGCAAAGAGAGAAACGGATTCTTCACTTCGCTCAGAATGACAGAGGAGGACGGATTCTTCGTCACAAAGCTCCTCAAAATGACTTAAATTTGTTTATGCTTTCCACTTTTGCTTTAAGTCGACAAAAGCAAAGGAATGGATCACATAGAGTTCCGGCGGGAACAGAAAAAACGCGAAATATTTTGAAAGGAATGAGATGTATGATCACAAAATCTCAAGCAAAGCGTAAGCAGGACATTAAGACCAAACTTATGGCTGCTATCGCAATGCTGCTCGTGTCCTCCATCATGATGGTATCTTCCACCTATGCATGGTTCACACTCTCAACCGCACCTGAGGTAACCGGCATCCAGACTGCAGTTGGTGCCAACGGTAACCTCGAAATGGCGCTTGTACCCACAAATGGTGATATTGAAAACGGTATCAAATCCGAGGCTGGTGACAGTCTGAAATCGATTCCGGAAAAGAACATCACCTGGGGTAACCTTGTTGACCTTGGCTACTCTGTGGAAAATGCCAACTATTACGGTCTGGATAGAATTACCCTTTATCCTTCCAGACTGAATGCTGCAACAGAAGATGCAAACAAAAACCCGCTCACTTTGGCAACTACACTTCTCCAGACTCCTGCTTATGGAGCAGACGGACGTGTAAGCGAAATGAAAAACGATACTGTTACAAGTACTTTTGTTTCCGGTGCATTCCCGCAGAACAATGAGTTTGGTGTTCGTGCAGTTGGTGTTGCATCCGGAATGACTGACCGTCAGCTCGCATACCGCAATGCTATTTCTTCTGCATCCACATCTGTCAGCCAGGCAAAGAGCCTTGCATCTGACTCTCTTAAAAACAATGGTGATTCGCTTGCAAACATCGCTGTCAAAAAGGCAATGAATCCCGGAGCAACTTATAACCAGGAAGATGTTGCTTCTCTTCTTGCAATTGTAGATGACCTTCTTGGTACCAAAGATGAAAACGGAGCAACAATTAAAGTCGGTGTTCTTCAGCATATCGAAAATGCATATCGCAGTTACATTGTTGCCTATGCCGCATCCACTGCAGGTGTTACTGCAGGAATTGATGATAATGAATTCAAGGTTTTTCAGGGTGTTGTAAATAGTGCCGCAACATTGAACGATGCTGTTAATGATTTGAAAAATACATACAGTGTTGATCTTCCTGATACTATTTCAGGCTATATCACTGCTCTCAACACAAGCAAACAAAATGTTGAAGAAGCAAAATCTGCTCTGAAAGCTCTTACCGGAGATGCTATAGCATGGAGTGATTTGAACGCTGCTCTTACAAAACTTGCAAATATTGATGCAATGACTATCAATAATATTCCTGCAAGCGAAGCAAAAGATAAGATGAGCGAAATCGTAAACTCTGTTGCAGGCAGCGGTATTACTGTTGCAATGTCCAGCGGCGGCGGTGTTTATGCAGACGTTGCAGACCATTGCGGTAACTACACCGCATCTATTGTTATAGATAGACTTGCAGCAGGTGGACTTGAACTGACAAATGTTAATGCACGTATGGAAACCAAAGCCACTGCAGCAGGAGCTCCCTATCTTACTGCTGTAAATACTACTATAGCAGGTTATGGTGCACCGAGCGGAGAAGGCGGACAGGTTATGCCTATTTCTGATATGTACGGCTATATCATCGACCTTGCATTCAGAACCAACGCAGCGGGTTCAAACCTTCTTCTCCAGACCGAAGCTACCGGACGTATTTATGAAAACGGAAGCGAAGAAACCATGGGTCATGGTTCTACTATGACTTTCCAGTCCACCACCAATGACTTTACCATTACACAGGTAAAAGAACTGATGAAAGCTATCCGTCTTGTATTCTTTACTCCAGATGGCACAAACAGCAATGTTCTTGCAACTGCAAAACTTGATATGACCAATGATGTTAAAGAAGTAGGCGGCAACACCGTAACTGCGAACCTTTATATTTACGAACTTATTGCAGACGGTGCACAGACTTATGTACCTGCGGATACCGGTGCAACTCATGTTGCTGATGATAGCGCAGATGATGGTTTCCGTCTTCCTATTGAGGGTAAAAATGAAACTCCTACCCACGGCAAAGATGCTGAAGGAAATTATGTTTTAGCAACAGATGAAATTCCGGCTGTTTATGTACAGGATGCTACTGCGGATAATGGTTTCCGTAAGGCTCTTGAAGGCGAAACCGCAACCCACAAAGTATCCAATGCTACCGGAAGCAGCGAGAGATTGCTTGAAGATGACGAAGCGGTTATTACTGCTCTTGGACAGAACATTCCTCAGCAGGTTTCTGTTCTTGTATATCTTGATGGTGAAAAAATCACCAATGCAGACGTTGCGGCAACCGCTTCTACTTCTGTAACCGGTTCTCTCAACCTTCAGTTCTCCTCTTCTGCAAACCTTGTTCCTATGAACTATACCGATCTTATGGCACAGAGTGGAAGCACCGATACTCCTGCACAGGGCGGCGAAGGTCAGGAAACCAATCCTTGATTTTAACCCGGATTCTGTCTTTTTCTAAGACGAACATAAAAAATATTCCTGCCCCGGTTTCCGGGGCAGGAGTCAAAGAAAAACGCCCGGTTGGGGGTTTTTCCGCCCTTTTTTGAATGGAAAAAACGGCGGAAAAGCCCGCAACCATTACGCATTTTATTTTATATATAAAATTATAAAATAAAAAATTTATAAAGAAAGGAAGGCACCGATTGAACAAACAGAAAATCAAAGACAAAAAAAGGGCACGGCGAACAATAATCTATCTTTATATGCTGTTCATTCTTTTTTCGCTGTTTGTCGGTGTTTCCTATACCTGGTTCACCCTTTCAAGAAGCCCAAGGGTAAGTAACATGAACGTTTACATTAACAGCAACCCGGGAATGGAACTTTCAAAAGACATGGAAGAATGGGGGCTTCAGATAGATTTCTGGGACATTGTAAATTACACCGACCCGCTTGATGAGGAAAAGGAAAAACCGATTTTGCGCCCGGTGACCTGGTCCGAAGAAAACCAATGTTTTGTTGCCGCCGCTTATGGCGTTGACGGAAGGCTTAAACCTTTCCGTGACTGGCATTCCCTTACCGACGAAAGAAATGCCAACAAACAGAACATCGAAAACTATTACATAAAAGCCACTTTTTATGCCCGTTCCGGTCAGCCGGCGGATATTTCACTTTCGCCCGCGATGGAGGTAAACGAAGGCGTTGCCGGCGCGGGAACTTACGTCCGGGGCGTTCCGGTCTGGAACCCGGGCCATTATGTAATCGTAAAAGATGAAAACGGTTATGACAAAAAGGTTCTTGTCGGTTACGGTCACGACAACGGCGGTCAGGGCGCGGAAAAGGCCATTCGTTTCGGTTTCAAAACAACGGTGCTTGTTCCGAACGAAGAAGGGGAATTTGTTCCTGACCCGGAACGCGAACCGGAATTTGTGATTTTTGAACCCAACAGCGACACCCACGTTTACGCTGAAGACGGTTATATTTCCACCGCAAGCATGGACGGAACGGAAGACCTTATCGACCCGGAAAAAATTATTTTGCAAAGCACAAGTTTCTGGGACGAGGCGGCGCCAATTGAGCACGGGGTGGTCATCCACACCCTTGGCGATTTCATTGACCGGGAAGGCGAACCCGCGGATCCGCCGAAAATTTTTTCCGTAAAAACAAACGAAATCATAAAAATTGAACTTTACGTCTGGCTTGAAGGGCAGGATATCGACTGTACCAACCAGAGCAGCGACGCGAAGATCGAAGCAAACATCCAGTTCTACGGCGAAAGCGAAGAACAAACGGGACTTGTAAAAATCGAGTAATATTAGCAATAGCAGGCACGCTATGCTTTTATATATAAATTGCAAAGAAAAGAAGGGAGAAATCCAAAATGAAAAAAGAGCAAGAAGCCGCATTACAGATTCCTCAGGAAACTGAGGAAGAAATTATAGTTGCGGAAGAAGAAAGCAAAGGCAAAAGAATTCTTAACACAGTCGTTAACGTAATTCTCGTTATTGCCATTGCCCTTGCAGCTGTATGTACTTATGCGTCCTATGTTTCAACTTCAGGCAACGGTGTCCCCAACATTCTCGGTGTAAGGATTTTCTCCATTCAGACCGAATCAATGTACCCCACCCTGCTTCCCGGCGACCTTATTTTTGACACCGGAGTAAAAGAAGCCACAGAACTTCGCAAAGATGACATCATCACCTACTGGACAGTCATCAACGGCGAACGTGTTCTTAATACGCATAGAATCCACGAAATTTATGACGGCGGCGGCTATCTTATCTTCTCCACCAAGGGTGATAACAACACCTCTGCCGACCCTCTTACCGTACATGAATCGGAAATCGTCGGTAAATATTCCTTCCGCATTCCGGGTGTCGGAAAAGTTTTTGACTACCTTCAGACGAGCACCGGTTTCCTTATCGTAATCGTAATTCCGGTTTTCCTTTTCTTCCTTTTCCACCTTGTTCAGTTCTTCAGAGTGCTGTTTGAATATCAGAACGTTAAGAACCGCATTAAATTTGAGCAGGAACGCGGCCGCACCGAAGACCTTATCGATCAGGAACAGAAACGCCAGAGCGAAGCCCAGGCTGCCGCAAGACTTAAGATGGAAGAAGAACTTCGCGAACGTCTGAGAGCGGAAATTATGGCTTCCATGGCGGCACAGCAGGCAGCGGCAGCACCCGCAGCAGAGGAAGTTCCTGCGAAAGAAGAACCTTCTGAAGAACCTGCCGCAGAAGAAGCACCGGCAGAAGAAACTGCTGAAGAAGCAGAAGAAAAAGTTGAAGAAGCTGCTGAAGAAGCAGCCGATAAAACGGAGGAAAATGCTTAAGGCTTGATTTGTCCTCCGGGAAAAACAGGTGAGAAGCATGGATAATTTTTATAATTATTTTACAGATGATATCGGCCGGGTGTTCCAGGCGTTTGTTGAAGTTATAAGCGCGGTTTTCAATTTTCTGAATTATCTGTTCAACTTCCCGATGCGAATGAACATCATAAAAGAGCACAGCGCAACTTTCAGCACCACCGATTGGGTAATGCTGCTTGTTGCAAACATAATGATTGTTGTCATCTGCGCTTTGATCATATATTTTGTGGGAAAACTTATTCGGAAAATTTTCTTCGGCGGAATTTCCCGCAAAGAATATGAAAAAATGGCTGTTCAGGTTCGATCCCTTCAAAGGGAACTTATGCGTTCCAATTATGAGAAAGACAAGATACTTTCCATGAAAATGGGCGATTATGAAGTTCCGCCCGAAGAGGAAGAGAAAAAAGAAGAGGAAAACGGCGAAGAAATTGTTCCCGTTTCGAACAGAAACACCATCGAATCTCCTTGTGTCGATCCTTCCGACAGCCGTTTCTTCCGTCTTACCTGCGTCGATAATTTTTACAAAACCGAATATGTTGAACCGGAATATGATAACAATATAACCCTTGAACAGCTTTGTGAAAGGTTCAGGAATTTTGCCGCTTCCCAGCTTAAACTGTATTACGACATCGATATGATGCGCTTCTTTATCGCATCAATGGGAACCTCAAGAATAATCATTCTTCAGGGTATTTCCGGTACAGGTAAAACCTCTTTGCCCTATGCCTTCGGAAAATTTGTTCAGAAAGATACCACCGTTGTTTCGGTACAGCCTTCCTGGCGTGAAAGAACCGAACTTTACGGTTACTTCAACGAATTTACAAAGCGTTATGCCGAAACGGAATTTTTGCAGGCGATTTATGAATGTAACTATTTCCGCGATCCCCATATAGTAATTCTGGACGAAATGAACATCGCCCGTGTTGAGTATTATTTTGCGGAAATGCTTTCAATTCTTGAAATGCCTCTTCAGGAAGAATGGAAGGTCGATATCGTAACCGCGGTTTGGGATAATGACCCTTGTCTTATCGACGGAGGAAAAGTTCAGATTACCAACAACGTCTGGATAGTCGGTACCATCAACAACGACGACTCCACTTTCGCCGTTGCGGATAAAGTTTACGACCGTGCTATTCCGATAGACCTTGACAGCAGAGCGGATCCCTTTGAATGTGAACTTACGGACCCTGTTTACATTTCCACAGACCGCCTTAATGAACTTTTTGACGAAGCAAAGGAAAACTATCCGGTTTCTCAGGAAGTTATCGACAAGCTTGAGCAGGTAAACACCTATCTTATCAAAAACTTCCGTCTTGCTTTCGGTAACCGAATTATGAAACAGATAAACGACTTTGTCCCCTGTTTCATTGCCTGCGGCGGAACGGAAATACAGGCAATCGACTTTATTGTTGCGAAAAAAGTTCTCCGTAAGTTTGAATCTCTCAGCCTTGGTTTTATGAAAGACGAACTTACAAAATTCAGCAGCTATCTTGATAAAGTTTTCGGTAAAAACACAATGGTTATCTGCAAAGATTACATAGAGCAACTTAAGAAGAACAACTGATTCTTCGTGAAAGGAGCCGCTTTATGGCGACATCGAAAAAAAACACCGGAAAAACCGGAGCCAAAAAGGATTCATTTATTGATCCAATTTATCAAAAATACACTAAAAGTGTCATAAGAGCTCTTGGAAGTACGGAGTTTTACGAATTTTTCATGGACGCCGTTTCCAAAGCAGACAATAAGTTCCAGTTTTTCAACAGAAAAATGGAAAAAACGGTTGACCTTAACTGGGTCGATATTATCGAAGAAAGCCTTCCGGCAATTCAGAGCATTATATCGAGCCCGAGGAACATAATCAAAGAGGACGAACTTATCGTAAACGTTGCAAACGCAAAAAAAGCAGGTTCCGACGTTGTTCGTCACCTTGCCCAGCACGCAAGCCTTGTTGAAAAATATGATTACAACACCGGCGAAGTCCGTCCGAGCAAACTTATGCAGAAATACCGTGAAGATACGGTTGGCCTTTACGAAAACCGCCTTGTTTTCACTGCGCTTGAAGCTGCATATCAGTTTGTGAAAATTCGTCACGATGCGCTTTTCGGTGCCATGAACGATGAATTCGGTGCAAAGCTTAAAATCGATTCCACAATGGAAACCGCAACGGAAATGGTGCATATGGATATGTTCATGCATATTAAGGAAACGGACAGCGCCATTGAAACCGATGAAAAAAACAGCGACGTTTTTGCAAGGATTTCCAAAATTTACAGAATTTTAAGCGTTCTTATGCAAAGCCAGTTCGCACAGCAGATGGCAAGGCTTTCAAGGGTAAAAGGTGCTCTTACCAAGACGAACATTCTTAAAAAGAACCCCAATTACCGCAGAGCGATGGAACTTCTGGAATTCTTGAGAAGTTATGACAACATAGGCTATACCATAAGGATTGTTGAACAGAATCCGGAAATAAACGAAGATCTTGAAAGAGATATTTATCACAACGTTTTGTTCAACTATCTTATCCTTAAAGGATATCTTGAGGACGAAAGAGACCGCAGAATTCCGGCACCTTCCAGAACGAAAAAGCGTGCGCTTAAACCGAAATTCATCAAAGAAATCATCGAAGAACTTACGGACGATTATGATCTTCCGGATATCGAGATCCGTAAGGTACTTATAGAAGAACTTACCAAAGAGCAGCTTATGCTTGAGGAAGAAGCGGAACGCCGCCGCCTTGTTGAAGAACAGGAACAGCGCAAGCGAGAGGAAGCGGAACGTCTTCGCCTTGAAGCCGAGGCTGAAAAAGAACGTCAGCGCAAAGCGGAAGAAGCCGAAAAGGAACGCCTTCGCCGGGAAGAAGAAGCGGAAAAGCAGCGCCTTTTCATGGAACAGATGGAAAGAGAAGCGGAAGACCGCCGCAGATGCAAGCTTTTCAGCGAAGAACTTTCTTATTTCGCAGAGCATCTTGAAGAAAAGAAAGAAGCAAGAGAAGCGGCGGTTGCAAAACGCCTTGAAGAGATCAAAGCTTTTGAAGAAGCTGCAAGACTTGCTGAAGAAGAAAAACAGCGCAAAGCTGAAGAAGAAGCCCGTCTTCTTCGTGAAAAAGAGGCCGAAGAAGAAAGACTTCAGAATATTCAGGCTGAAAAAGAAGCGGAAGAACGCAGAAGATGCGAAATTTTCCAAAAAGAACTGGAAAACTTCCAAAGCAAGCTGGAAGAGCAGAAAAACGCAAGAAATTCTGCGGAAATCCGCCGCATAAAAGAAAAAGAGGCTTTCGAGGAAACCGCAAGACTTATGGAAGAAGCCGAACAGCGTAAAATCGAAGCCGAAAAACAGGAACGCGAAGAGCGGGAACGCATTGTTCGCGAAAAAGAAATCAAAAAGGAACAGGAAGAAAAAGATTCCGTTCTCGCAAAACCCTATCAGGAAGAAATCGTCGTTTTCCTCAATGCACTTCCCGGACGAATTGCCCAGAGAGAGGCGGAAGAAAGAAGGATCCGCGCGGAAAAAGAGCAGCGTGAGCTTGAACGCCAGCGCCGCATAGCCGCACGAAAAGCAAGAGGATAAAAAAGCATTTCAGAAAACAGAGTGAGAGGTAACCGCTATGACCAAGATATATTTCAAGTTAATAGCAATGGCCCTTGCGCTGCTGCTTTCTGTTTCGGTGCTCATAATGTCTTCATACGCATGGATGGTTCTTTCCAGCAATCCCGCGGCAACCGGAATACAGGTTATTATCGGCGGCGGCAACACGATTCTTGTTGCTCCGAACGTTGAGGACGGCGAATATAACTATCCGGGATATTTTTCGGACAAACTCAATTTCGGAAGTTTTCCGAATTATGATTATCTTAAAGAACTCGGCGGACTTACTCCGGTTTCAACAACGAATGGAATCGATTGGTTTATGCCGGCTTATTATTCCGGAAGTGACCCGGAGGTACAGTCCGGAAAAATCGTAAGCGGAATGATTAAAGACGTTTCCGAATTTAAAGCGGACAGCGAACTTGCACACGCAAATCTTCCGGCGGAGGAAAAAGATAAAATAAAAGAAGGAAACTATATCTATCTTGATTTCTGGGTGGTTTCACCCGGCGGAGATTATACTCTTCGAGTTTCCACCGGAGATGAAGGTTCAAACGGCGGAAGTTTTGTAACGGATCTTCCGGAAGCAGAAGAGATAACTGACGGATATACCCTTTCCGAACCGGACGTAAGCGCGGCATCCGCCGTACGCATAGGTTTCCTTGCGAATGATTCCCAGCTTACTGATGATTCGATGCTTGAATATCAGGAAAGCAGTTATGCGGATAAGCGTTACACCGCGTTAAAAGGGCTTTATATGGAAGCAAATTCCGGAACGGCATATCTTGATTCGGATCATTTTACTGTTTATGAACCAAATGGGGATTTGCACCCGCAGCATCCGGACATTAACGGAAGTTATGTAAAGACAAAACCCCTTGGCTATGAAAACGGAATTATAACCGAAAACGAAAATATTTCAGATCGTCTTACGGTCCAGCTTTCCGGAGACTGGGCGGCTGCCAAAAATTCCGAGCAGACGATTATTGAACAGAAGTTCCAGACCGCCTTGCTTGCATGGGCCGATTGTAATGAACTTTCGGAAAAAGAAATCACCGACCGTTTTTATAAAAATGATCTTCAGGGACAGATTTCTCCTTATTACAAAAAAGGTAATTTCGCAGGAGATTCGCGGAATCTTAATAACGGTGTTTCCGCCGAAAATATTAACGGAATATTTGATGCAGGCGCGACGGAAAACGTTTATATCGTAAAGCTGGAACGAAACAAACCCCAGCGAATAAGAATGTTTATTTGGTTGGAAGGACAGGATATGGACTGCATTGACGGAATAGATGCTTCACGCATCGCGGTGAACATCGAATTTGCCGGCGGCAGCGAGTAATGTTTTATGAATAATATAATAAAAGAAACGGGGGACGCCCGTCTTCAAAGAAAGATAAGCGCCCTGGTAACGGTTCTTCTTGTTCTGGCGGTTACCCTTTGCCTTTATGCAACCATTCAGGTTTTGAGCAAAGGTTATGCAAACATCGGAGGATTTATGATGTTCCGAGTTGTAACCGGAAGTATGGAACCCACAATTCCGGTGGGGTCTTTGCTTTTGACAAAAGAAACCGAAATAGAAGAAATCAAAGTGGGCGATATTGTGTGTTTCCGCACACAGGTATCGGAAATTTGGGGAAAGATAGTTACCCACCGTGTGGTGGATATTATAAAGCCGGAAACAGGGGGGCTTCTTTTGGAAACAAAAGGGGACGCAAACCTTGTTGCCGACGGATATTATGTGGACGAAACGAATTTTTTGGGCAAGGTTATCTGGCATACGGGAGATGGCAATATGTTTGCAGGCATTTTATCATTTTTTACAAGCGAACTTGGTTTTTTAGGTTTTATTGCTCTTCCGAGCCTTTTGCTTGCCGGGTTAATACTTAAAAATACGGTGTCCAATATTCAGCAGGATTTAAAACTTGCGCTTGAATTGGAAAGACGCGAAAAAGCTCTTTCTGTTAAAGAAGAAGATCCTCTTTGCGGAATGACAAAAGAGGAATATGACGAAATGTACGAAAGAATCCGAAAGGAACTTATGGAGGAGATGATGAAGTTTGAAGAAATTCAAATTGAGCAAAATTCCCTTTCCGAGCGACCTGAAGATAATTAAAAACTTTTTTTCGAATGAAAATTCCGAAGAAATTGCAAAACTGAATAAGAATATTTTCATGCAGATAGGGCTCGCCTTTTTTACGATAGTCCTTACTGTGGTAATTTTGTTTGCAATGACTTCCGCATGGTACACAAACATTGCCCAGACCAGCGGACTTGTTTTTGAAGTTGAACCCTGGGGTTTTGACGGAGAGATAATCACCAGCGAGAAAGCCGTTGAAGCCGGTCCCGGAGATAACGGAATTGTTCATCTTGAAGCGGAAAACAACAGCGACGGAATAATTGATATAAGCGTTAATGTTTCCAAAAGCGGAATGTCACCGGAAATGCAGAAAAGAATGTTTTTCTATGTGGAAACCTCCGCTACCCGCGAAGGCGAAACAATGGAACGGGTTTATGTGAACAATCATGAAGGTTATACTTATACGGTTTTTAACCAGAGCTCCCTCACTCTTACCGAAAAAGTAAGCAACGCGCCGAAACTTAAATGGCAATGGGTCTATGATGTTCTGGGATATTATGTACTCGGAACGGAAAATGGCGGCAGTATAACGGTAGAAGAGTATCTCCGTCCCATTGAATATGATTATGACAAGGCGACTTTTGAAAAAACAGTTGATGACGAAGGAAAACCCATATATAAACTTCTTACCGTTGACGGTGAAACCGAACCGGAAGATTTTCTTTATATGATTTCCGCCACCGACGGATATGAAGGAAATATTGACACAAACGGATCAATAGGCGGATACTACCCGGTTGAAGTTGATGAAAACGGGTATGGAGTTTATGCATATCTTTGCAGTTATTCCGAAATCGAAACAGCTATAATGGACGATACGAAAATGGGTATTCTGGCGCAGAAAAAAGCGAACGGCGAAAGTATAAGTGAAGAACTTACATACAGAGCACAGCTTAACGTTTCCGCGCAGAAAAACGAAGCTCCGGCAGTAAGCGTCGGCAATGCAGAAACCCTTCAGGAAATTATTGATTCCGGAGATTATAATTATGTTCAGCTCAGCAGCAGTATAAATGTTGACAGTCTTGAAATTCCCGACGGCGCAAAAATAATGATCGACCTTGGCGGAAATACAATTTCCGGAACAGCCGCAAAAGTTGTTGACGCGAAACCGGGAAGCTCCGTTACAATGGTCAACGGTACTATTTCCGGTCCGGCGGAAGGAACTGCCGTTAACGCTGTGGGTGCGGAAGTCAACATGAGCAACATCAATATTTCCGGAATGCATTACGGAGTTTATGTCGGCGACAGCAATGATAACAATGTTCTTGATTCCACCGTAAGAATTGTGGGATCGACCATCGAAACAGAATCCTGTGCAGTCTTTGTTTCCGGAAACGGACTTGCCTCCGAACAGAAAACGACTGTTGTGATAGAAAAAAGCACCCTTAAGAGCGAGGGAATCGTAATTTCCGGCAACGGAACCACCACCGGAAACGGAAGATGGGGTACAGATATAAACATCATAGACAGCGAAATCATAAATGAAAACGGAATAGGAGCGGGAATTTATCAGCCCCAGAAGGACAGCACTCTTACAATTTATGACAGTACTGTTTCCGGCTATACCGCAATAGCTCTTAAAGCCGGTTCTGCAAAAATTATCGATTCAACAATCGCAGGTACCGGTGAGCATAATACGCCGGCGTTCGGAAACAGCGGTTTCAGCGATACGGGCGACGCGGTTTATATCGAAACCGGATACGGACACGATATAAGCCTTGAAATTGACGAAAACAGCGTTCTTGAACATTTTGATGCAAGAAGCCTTTCGCTTCGCGTGTTTGAAAAAGATGCTCCGTTTGTAAAGATAAATATCATAAGCGGCGAATTTAAAGAAGAACAACCGGAAGAATATATTGCAGAAGGTTCTGTGCAGAACGGAACGATAGTTTCGGTTTTGCAGTCTTCTGAAGAATAACAGAATCAAAACAAAGGAGAAAGCCGATGAACAGACAAAAGAATAGTTCGCTGTGGCATTTGCTGTGTCTGGCTTTGCTTCTTTGTATGGCCTTTGCGGTAATTGCCACCGGAACGGCCTATGCGCGTTACCGCACAGACGCCAAAGCGGAATTGCTTTTTGAAATAAGAAAACCTGCGGAACTTGTTATCGGAACCGTTATAAACGTAGATGGAAACGAAGAGTTTAATCCGGAAGGAATTCAGGAATGGAAGATCGAAGGAAACACCGCAACCCTTGAAATTGCGGTTTCCAACGGAACCAATTCGGTCCAGGCAAAAGATCAGAAAGTAAGATTGCGCCTTATCGGTGGTATAGGACTTACTGTGGGCGAAGAAACCGCTGAAATTACGCTTGAAACGGCGGAAAATGGTTCGGAAAAAAGTTTCAAAGCAAAAGCGGAAAAGATAACCGAAAACTCGGTTCTTCATTTTGAGCACGGCGACGGTTGGATATTCACATTCTTTGAAGAAAATGGCAAGGAATTTTGCTGGATTTTTGAAGGAGGAAAACCGTCTTATGTAAAAATGAGCATAAAGGTTGACGTTTCGGAAATCGATTTGGAAAACGGCCTTATTATTGAGCCGCAGTTTATTACGGAAATAATTGATTGAGATTAAAAGAAAGGAGAAAACAGCTTTATGAAAGATAAAAAAATCAGAATTTGCTGTGTTCTTCTTTCGTTCATAATGCTTGCCGGAACTTTGAGCATCTCTGTCGGCGAAGTTTGCGCAAGATATGAAAACAGGGTTTCATGCAGAACGATTTTGGAGTCGGAACGGGAAACGCAAAACGGCAAAAGCTTTTTTACGGAAACTTCCGAAGCAAAAATCATTGTTCTTGCCGGTGAACTTGTAACAGAACATGCAACAGAAAAAGAACTGGCTTTTGACCTTGAAGCTTTTGAAACGGCCAAAAGCGGCAAGATTTCCTGGAACACCGCTTATGAGCACGGGAAATTTGTAAATATAGAAATGAGCATCGGGAACGAAAGACTTGAGCACGAAGAAGAAATTTCGGTTCCGGAAAACTCCAAAAAAACTGTTACCATGACTGTTTCGGCAACAAGCGAAGCTTTGTCGCAGCCTCATGAAGCGATGGATATCGACATCAACATAAGCTGGGGCGAGCTCGGCGGAATTTTTCGCGTAAGCATTCCGGCGGTTGCTGAAGTTTCTGAAGAAAACAAAAATTCTTCAGAAAGCGTGAACACACCGCCACCTTCTGAAAACGAAACTTCTGAGGAATCAAATTCCAGCGTTCAGCTTGAAGCAGCAGGCACGACGCAGGAAGCAGTTGACGTTCCGGAAGAAACGACTGATGAAACCGAAGAGACGGTTACGGAAAACAGCGTGTCCTGCATTGCGGCTTTTGACCCAAAACAGTATCTTCCGGTTAAGATAACTTTGGCAAGCGGCGTTACGGACGTTGTTTTCAGCCTTTCGGACGAAAACGGCGATGTTCCGCAAAATTTTCCCGCCGGCACAAAGTTCAGCATAGACAACGGAAAAAGTTTTTATATGCTCTATTCTGAAGATACCGTAAAACTGGAATCTTCGGAAATAGAGAATTCCCTGCTTTTCGATTTCAGCGATACGGAACTCCTGAATTCCGAAAACATTTCCATGATAATGCAGCCTTGGGCAGGTTCGGTTTCGCAGGAAGCTTTTAAGATAACCTCGCTTACAAACGCGGCGAAATCTTTTGAAACAAGAGAAGCGACAAGCGGGGAAACCCTTGAACTTTCCGGAAACGGCGAAACAGAAACGATTTCCGGAAACGGTTTCAAGACTTTCGTGCTCAACGGCGGAAACGCGGTTGAACTGGTTTTTCCGAAAGAATGGATGGACGCAAAACTTACCGCATCTGTTCAGATTCTTGAAATTGCGGAAAACGGTTCTCTTGTTTTCAATAATACAGAAAACGTTTTTAAAGAATATATAAAGGACGAAACGGCGCAGACACACAAACTTGTGCTCAAAACAAACGGAAGTTTTTTCGACGCCGGAACGTACCGTGTTTATATTATCTGGGAATATGAAGGAATCCCCTTTTTCAAAAAGGGAGTAAACTTTTTCGTAAATTACTCAACCCCAACCAGCAGTACGCTGAAGAGTCAGGAGGTGCCTTATGGTAACTGAAACTCAAAAACGAATAGAAGCATACCGGGAACTTCTTCCGGGACTTAGAGAAAAGGTGACGGCGGTGGCATTTTTGCTTGCGCTTTCTGTAATCATGCTCACTTCCGCTTCCTATGCTTGGCTCACAATTTCCCGAGCCCCGGAAGTTACCGCCGTGAGCACGAACATTGCAGCAAATGGAAGCCTTGAAATTGCTTTGGCAACCGGCGACGGAAAAACCGCACCCGGAGAATCACAAGTTGGGGATTCAAGCGCTGCGGAAGGGCAAAACATAAAAGACGCAAATATCACTTGGGGTAACCTTATTAACCTTAACGACCCCACCTATGGTTTGCAGAATCTTGTTTTAAGACCGGCACAGCTTAACACAACTTCGCTTCTTGAAAGCCCGCTTTACGGTGCGGAATATAAAGAAGACGGACGAGTTGAAAAACTCACAAGTGACTTTGGTTATGCAATGTGGGTTCCTCCTGAAGGCAACAAACCCGGATATTTTGGTATTGGCGATGAGTATGGTGTCCGCGCAATTTCTTCAAAAAAAATTGAAGCTGTCGGTGCGGCGGTTACATATCTGGAGCTTTTGGGAGAAGCTAAATCAAAAAACCTTGCTGCGCAAACGGCATATACGAATATTGTTGCAGGTGGTAACAACAACCCATACATGAAGTCGCTGGCGAATATTATGGGTAAATATATGACAGACAACATGGACAATGACGGAACGTATAACAATCCGGAAGTTAATGTAGCAGACATAAATAATCTTATAAGTTTGTACGAAGAATTTCTGGAAGTTATTGATATAGAGGTCGAAGCCATTGCGGATCTGGCAAATGTGCAATTGTTTTTATTACATGGTGAAGGCGGTTATACTCCATACACAAAGGAAACGATTTATGAAGCAAAAACATCCGCAAATCTTGCAAAAAATGATATAACGATTTCTAATCTTGAGGGACTTCTCAATGATAAAACGAAGATAGAAAATGGTTTGGTAACACTGAAAGGACTTTCTTCTTCAGGAGAAAAGATATATTGGGATACTCATAATATGAATAATGTCATCAACTCTCTTGTCAATGTTGGCGAATGTGAAATGCATGATGGTGTTAAAATTAAAAATATCGGTGCAACCGCGGCAATGAACTATTTAGGTGATGGTAACAGCGCTATTATAACGAATGGTGTTCTTTATAATTTTGAACTTCGGACCGGTGCATATATTTCTGTTAAAGATTTGGTTATAACTGTATCTGCAAAGCGTAGTATTATAAACATGAAAGATAAAGAAGTCAAGACGAATGTTTATACTTCTGCAAGCAAAGCGGGATATAATTTATTCGACAACGACCTTGCCGTTACTGAAGGAATGAATGACGGTAGCTATAAAGGCGGCAAAGAAATCGTTGAGGATACCTATGGCCTGGCTGTTGACCTTTGGGTTCGTACAAACTCTGCGGGAAGCTATCTTACTCTTGAGGGTAACGTTCTTACAAGTTCCGAAGACGTTGAAGCAACAGGCAAAGACGCAAACGGAAATATAGTTGATATTTATACTGTTACGATTTCCGAAACAGATGAAGAAACGGGTGGAACGGTTTCCTATTCAATGGATGTCTATAAATCACATGAGACTATAACCAATCCGGACGATGGGCAGCAAGTTGAAAAGGAATATTGGCATTCTGCAGAAACACATACGATTATTACTGACGAAGAGCTTGGAGGGAAAACACCTACAAGAAAGATCGAAACGGTAGTTACCGTTATCGGTTATGAAGGTGAAAACCGTATCTGGGGTGAAAATGAATTGATTTCAACCGATGCGACGACCCAGGGCGGCGGCAGCTGTTATGTTTACTATGCGGACAGCCCCGAGGATATGGAAAGATCCCTTAAGCTTTTGGAATCTTTCAAAGTTGTTTTTGTCGGGGGTAATGGACAAAAACTTGCAACGGCCGGAATGGATACAGAAAGATATTTCGCTGAAAGCGGTCGAGTAACGGTTCCGCTTGTGCTGGAGGCAAATGACAGTATAGACCTTGGTGAGGATTATACAGGAAATACTGTCTATGGTATTACCGCTCTTGAACAGAACGAACCTACAAGAATTACCGCAATTGTTTATCTTGATGGTACAAAGCTCGGGAACAGCGAAGTTCTTTCCGCTTCGGATATTCAGGGACAGCTCAATATCCAGTTCGGAAGCAGCCAGTCTTTGGAACCTATTGAAAACGAAGACCTTGCAGGAAAAACTCTTACCGTAAGCGCAAGCGTAGATAAAATTACATTTGATTATGATACGGAAACAGGACCGATGACTTCAACATTTACGGTAAATGTTGACGGATATGAGCCGGATGCGGTAAAAGCATATCTTATCAGAAGAGTAAGTGCCACCCAAGGCTCGCGTGAAGCAGAGTTGACTTTTGATGGAAGCGGAAACACGTGGACTTGTGAATATGAATTCACCACTCCTGGAGTTTATATTTTACGCACCGTAAACCTTGATGGTACGGACCACGATCTTGCTCCGGATAATTTGCCGACAGTAACAGTAAAAGGTTTTGCAATACGGAGCTTTAATTGCGACCAGGCAACGGGTAACTATGTTAACATTATGACCGCAGAAAACTCCGCAACGCTTGATTTGAACCTTCAGTTTTCAACGGAAGACCCAAGCAAGATGCCGACTGCTGTCCAGGCAAGATTCCTCAGTGAAAACGGCGCAGTCAACGCGGATTTCGTTTATAACCAGACTAACCAAACATGGAAAGCAAAAGCAACTTTCCACAGTTCCGGTGAATATACACTTCAATATATAGTTCTCGATGGTGAAATCAAAGAACTTGATTCGACCATGTGGCAGACAGCAAGCATCACCCTTGGTATGAAAGTTGCTGTTTATTCTTCAAGCCCGAAACAGTTCAAATATGTTCCGAGTGAAATGGCGGATAATGAGAAACTTCTTGATATGGAAGTTACGATCATGGATAACGCTGGAAATGAAATTACCGGTCTTTCCGGAGCAAAACTTTTCTATACAATGAAAGGTTCCACCAACAAAATGGATACGGACCTTATCTGGAACGGAAGATATTATGCAGGTGAACTTGCAACAACGGGACCCGGTATCTGGCAGTTCAACAGGGTTGAAGTAAAAATTGGAGAAAAGACCAACAATCTTACTGTTGCAACGGAATCTCCGACATTTACCATTCTTTCTCCGGAACCGCCGGAATATGTTAGACACAACACAGTTTCTTATCAGTATAAACCTAACAACGATGCAACGATGAACGTTTTAATCAGCAACTCTTCTGCAGCAACCGTTCAGGCATACATTGTTAAAAATGGTGCGGCCGAAGGAACTTGGGTTAATGGTGTTATCGGTCAAGAAGATACTACTGGCGGAAAACCTGCGAACTATTGGAATTTTAAAGTTCCTACTGATGCAAACGGTTATCAGGACGGCCGTTGGAATCTTACAACGCTTCGCCTTTGGAACGTATTTGCTGCGGATGGAACAGCTTACACCGAAGAAACGCCGCTTGAAATTGATGTTTCCAATGAAAACAACAAGACAAAGGTTGTAAGTAGGGTTTTTGTAAGCTTTGCTGAAGATAAGAGTTACAATTTCGGTAGGGAAGGCGGAAAAACAGACGGAAAAGTAACCGGCGCGTTTATGGATAGCTACACAGTTTCCGGAATCAGCGTCAATATTCAGGACTTTGAGAATCAGAAGATTGATGGTATCAGCGATGTAAAACTTAGTTTCACTTATGAAAATAACTCCCAAAAATACGGCGGATACACAGGTGTAACAAATGCGAACGCAGACTTTAATATAACATTGACAAATAGCGATGACTATGGAATTAATTTTGTCCAGAGCGGAAGCCATACATTGCAGTATGCCGGAAGCTGGACAACGACTTTCAGCTTCAAAGTCGGAAGTCAGACTATGACTTACAGCGGAGACAGTCTTCCCGCAAATGCACCTGTTTATACCGTAAGTTCCGTAACGCCGAGCGTAACTGTTTCGTCGATAAGTCCGTCAGGAACGATTAAAACAACAATATCGTACTCAGGTACGGAACCGAATGGTAATTATACATATGGCAATGAGGTAACAAACGGTGCAATTTCCGGTAAGCCATACGAATGGAATGCTTATGCTTCTGCAAAGGATCAAGGTACTGGTGATGCAGGTTTTGAATTGCCGACCATTACTTTTGCTGCGTCCGGATTAAATTCTGTTGACATACTTGAATTTACGATTCCGGCGGGTAGCAGCAATGTCCTAAATGTTTCTATAACAGGAAATGGTAATAATACAAAAACATTGGGAAGCCTAAGTGTATATAAGGAAAAGTCAGGTTGCGTGACATATACTGTTTATCAGTATAACGGACATGGAACCATTAAGATTTCTGAAGTTGCGGTAAAACATAATAACGAAACCTATACGATATACTTGGAAAACCCGATTACCGTTTACAACCCATCTTCTATACCCAATAGCCCTATATCTAATAGTTAAGAACTTCGCTCCTCCCTTTTCCGGGAGGAGCGAAGAAAAAATAATGACCAGATATTTTTACTGGAGGAGAAAATGATAAACGAAGCGATAATTGCTATTGTTGAAGCCGGATTATCAAGTACATTTTACGATATTTTCTTTGCCCTCGGTTTTGTTTCGGTTCTTTGTGGTTTGGTCTGGTTCGGAAAGAAACTTGATTTTCCAATGAAGAACGTGGCTATTCTTGTTTGCATTGTATATCCGCTTGTTGTTTTGTGGATGTTCATCATGTTCTGGATGGAATCCGGATTTAAGGAATGGGGCGGGAACAACATTGTAAGGATTTTTGTATATGTGCCGCTTATAGCACTTCCGGTTGCAAAATTTCTGAAGATAGAAGGGGACAGGGCGCTAAGTCTTCTTTCCTTTGCGCCTCTTCTTGTTCATGGAGTAAGCCATTTCGGATGTGTTTTTGCGGGTTGTTGCCACGGATATCAATGGATTTACGGCATATATAATTCGTTGTTCTGTGACTATAGATTCCCAATACAGCCGATAGAAGCTCTTACTGCCGTTGCGATAGTTTTTTATTTGTTTTACAGAGCAAAAAAGAGGAACTACGTTCCGGACGGCCTTGAATATCCGGTAATGCTTGTTCTTTTCGGTTCAACAAGATTTTTGTTTGAATTTTTAAGGGACAACGAAAAAATGTTCTGGGGTATATCGAACCTTGCGATACATGCACTGTTCATGTTTGTAGTAGGAATTATATGGATCATAGTTGCAAAGAAAAAATCGGAAACAAAATTAAAAATTTTTTGATTGTGAAAGGGGTGTGCCGCTTTGTATGACGTAATAAATAAACATTTTGCCCGGCTTCTGGCGGTGCTCCTTGCCTTTGTGCTTGCTTTTTCCGGCGCGGTTTCCGCTTTTGCTGACGAAACAAGCGAAGCGGAAATTTCTTCCGAAACAGAAAGCGCCGCTGCGGACGAGAGCACTGTTTCGGAAGAAACCGCTTCTGAGGTTGTTCCCGAAACAAGAACCGCAAGCGGTTCCTGCGGACCAAACCTTTCCTGGAGTTTTTCTGCCGGGACGCTTACAATTTCCGGTTCAGGAGCAATGGATGATTTTCCGGAAAGCACTTTTGCTCCCTGGTATGGGTTCAGAGATGAAATTGTAAGGCTTAACCTTCCGAGCGGGCTTACTTCCGTCGGCGACCTTGCGTTTTATGAATGTAAAAATCTTACCGCGGTAACTATCCCTTCTTCTGTAACGAACATCGGAAGATATTCTTTCACCTATTGTTCCGGAATGAAGATATTAAGCCTTGGAAACGGGGTTAAAACCATTGAAGAAGCCGCTTTTTCCGATTGTTATGCCCTTACATCTTTAAGTTTGCCGAACGGTCTTCAGACCATAGGTCAGGAAGCTTTTTACCGCTGTGAATCCATAACGACGGTAACGATTCCGGCAAGCGTAACAAAAATCGGAATGCTTGCTTTCGGTTACTGCAAAAATCTTGTAAGCGCGACGGTTAATGCAAACGTTTCCGAAATTCCGGAATTTATGTTCTATAAATGTCAGAAACTTTCTTCCATAAAAATTCCGGACAGCGTTGAAAACATCGGCGACAACTCTTTCCGCGGCTGCGACAACCTTGGTTCGGTTTATTATAACGGCGAAAATATGTCTGTCGGAAAAATCCACGATGCCCTTGACGACGAGGTTGCCGGTTTTGAAGGCACCGGTTCTGTAAGCGAAGGCGAAATTTCCGGCTCGGTAAGTTCCGGAACCACTTATGAAAAAGAGGACGGTTCTTTCACCCAGGAAAATACGACCGTTACAGAAACCGAAAAAACAACCGTTTCAACAACGATAACGACGGATTATACCGTTGTAATGCCGGAAGAAATTACGGGAGAAACCCTTCCGGAAGTTTCGGAAGGAAATTCGAGCGTTGATATAAGCATTTCCGTAAAAGATGATCAGGGCTGGACGGAAGTTATTGAAGAAACCGAAAAAGTTCTTGACAAGCATGGTCACAACAATGACGGAAGTGAAAAACACGTCAACATTTCACTTTATCTTGATGAAAGCGGAACAATAGACAGCGGTTTTATTGAAGCCATCGCAGGAAAAGATGTTACCGTAACCGTTATGGCTTCCGACGGTTCTGTTTGGAAGATCGACGGAAAAAACGTTGATACTGCGGAACTTTCCGGTGAATATAACCTTGCTTATGTTATAGAAGCTGTCCCCCCCGAAGTTTGCGCAGATTTTGGAGTGAGCACCGCATTCGTGCTCAAATTCCTCGCTCCTGCTCAAATCAATGCGGAGGTGCTCATTTACATAGGAACGCCTTTCGGCAGACAGAACGCAACTCTTTTCCAGAAAAACAAAGAACTTGACCGTCTGCAAAGCGTTGTTGTGGACAACGAAGGCTATGCTCATTTTTACCTTGGTTCCGTAAGTGAAAAAACAGAATATTATATCGCAATGAACCTTCCGGATGCGGCCGGGGAAGCTCTTATTCCGGAAAACATGCTTGCGGAATACGGCAACCCGGAATATATCGAACCGATTAAATATGAGATAACGGGAAGAACCTCTTCCTGGGGAATGAATCTTGGCCAGGTAATGGGAATTCTCGGCGGGGTTATGGCAGGAGTTGTAATTCTGGTTGGCGGAATTATGTTTATCTGGAACAGGCAGCGCCTTAAAAACGGTTATGTACCGAAATTTGACGACGAAGAATAAAACGATAAAACACCCGAAAATTTTTCGGGTGTTTTCTTTATAATATTAAAGAAAGGCATAAAAAACTGTTGCATATCAAATAAAAGTGTGATAAACTAACAATGTATAATTATGGCTTGTATTGCGCCCTTTTTTAGGAAATGCAAAACGGCCGGAGGTATATGTGTTTTCACACACTAAATCACAGGAGGAGATATGATGAAAACTAAAACACCGATTTTGTCGCGTTGTTTGGCAATGCTCCTTGCATTGGTACTTTCCTTTGCCAATGTTCCGGGCCTTGTTCTTACTGCATTCGCGGCAGAAGAAATTTCTGTTTCTGTAAGTTCTGTTATTGCAGATAACTATGAACTTAACGACGCAGAAGAAACAATTCTGAAATCCGGTTACCTTGCGGGAGACGAAACAATCGAATACGTACTTCCCGAAAAAACCGTTTCGGTTGACGTTGACGAAAAAGTAATTACAGCTTTGGATTCCAACGGCTGGAAAGCAACCACCGCTCTTATCAAAGTTGGCCAAGAGGTTAAAGAAGAAGTAACCATCACTGGCGGCGAAGGCAAATATGAATATGGTGAAAAAGCTTTCTCCGTAGAAGTTATTTATGTTTATAAAGCAGAAGTTGCTGCGGAAAAACAGGAAGAACTTCTTAATGCTGTAAAAGATATCCAGAAAGGCATTGAGCTTCTTGAAATTATAAAAGGACAGGAAGACAACCTTGGTGTTCTTACACTCGCTTTGGAAGAAGAACTTGTAAAATATGCAGATAATGGTATTCCCAACAGTGCGGGCCTTGATTTGAATTTTGGAGAAAAAGTCAAAGCGGCTATTTACGCGCTTGATGACCAGCTTTCTGAAAAAGGAAAACTCAACCTTGTTCAGGTAATTGATGATTACAGCAAGGCAGCATCCAAAACCGCATATCTTGCAGGCAATGGTGAGAAGGTTTATGCAGAAGTAGTGGATTTTGTAAAAAATATTCATGAAATTAATATTGCTTTCGGAACAATGGCAGGAAACCTTTCTCTCTTTATTCAGAGCGGATGGGTAGAGCAGAGTACCGCAGATGCACTTGTAATGCTCCAGGGAAAATGCGTAGCACTTGAAAATGGTCTTGCCGAAACCGGGGTATATTATCCGATAATTGAAGACACGGATCCCGTTCAGTATAAAGATTTTGTTGACGGAAAAGATAACTGGCCTGTTGGCGAAAATGCTGTAATCACCGGCGGCGATGCAGCTCTTGATGAAGCAGTTCAGAAAGTTATTTCTGTAACCGAAGTTGAAATCAAAACTCCCCTTACCGTAGCAACCACAACATTTACCGAAAACATGAGCATGAAAAATGTTACCGTAAACGTTGTTCTTGAAACAGTAAACGGAGATAACGAAGTTGCTCCTCTTGAAGGCGCAACAGCAGAAATTGTTGTTACATTTGCAGATAATACCGAAAAAGCAGAAATGCTCGGCGTAATCGAAGGCAAAATCGAAGAAGTTCTTGCAGGATGGGACGCTTATGAAGCTGACCATTACGAAGCTTCCGAACTTGTTCTTCCCGATGTTCTTATCGAAGATTACGAAACAGACGTAACTTATTCTCCTAAATACTATAACGTAACCGGTGATATTGAAGAAACTCTTCCTTACGGTTACAAATTCGTTCTTCCCGTCCATGGAACAGAAGGTCAGGCTTATGACTATACTGTTGACGGTGAAGATTATGCCCAGGGTGAAACCATCATCATTGTTAAAGATGTTGAGATTTACAGAACCTCCGGTAAATCTTATACCACCAAAAATCTCTATTCCATTATTGCGGATAACTATGGCGATGAAATTGCAGACGCAATTCTCGTTTCCGGAGCACTTAAAGGTGATGCAGTAATCAAATACCGCAAACCCGATCCGGCAGATGCCTCCAAACTTGTCGGTCTTAAAGACGGCGTTGTTACTGCTGAGCCCGAATACAAATCCGATTATAACGGTTACAGCTGGGCACCTTATTCCTATGGTGCAGAAGGAACCGGAAACTTCTTTGCAGAAGGCGAAAACACCGCTGCATGGACTGAAGATAAAGTAAAAGTTGTTTACAGACTTGACCTTGAAGATTATTCCGCAGCAGAAGTCCAGGAAATCCTTGATCTTGCTGAAGCTCTCAGAAGCAAAGCTGCAGATCATAAACATGGTATGGATAGCCTCGCCGGAATTGATGCGCTCGCAGATATTAACGGTACAATGCTCAAGAGCGTAAGAAGTATCGTTAAAGACAGAGAAGACTTCAGCGAAGAAGCAAAGACCGCAATCGTTGGAGCTATTTCTAATATCGTTGATAACAACGTAGCGGAAAATGGAAGCCTTGTCATTCTTAATATGGTAAACGACTACAACACAAACGGTTTTGCATATTATTATAAGAATTATAACAATATTTATAACCAGGTCGATTCCCTTAAGGTTTCTCTTGAAAATCTTGTTGCTTACAGAAATGAACTTCTTGTTCTTATGAATGAGCTTGGCTACGGTTCATATATCGAAATTTTCGATAAAGTCATAAATGATCTTGGATCTTACATTGCTTATCTTGAAGAGCCTAATTACGATAAAATCGATACCTCCGATGCAGCTGCTCTTGAAAAATTTGTAGAAGCAGTTACTGCAGAAAATGCAAGCACGTCCGTAGCAACAGGTTCTCCTTATCTCCTTTCCGAAGGACTTCTTGCAACCGATGAAACCCAGACTTTCGTCCTTGTAAAAATCGAAGTTCCCGGAAAAGAAACAATCACCATCGAAGGTAACGTTGTTGACCGCGGAACCACCATCGATGCAGATTACGTTGCTGACCTTGAAAGCAAATTTAACGCTGCGCTTGCAGGAATCGAAAACATTGAGTATTATAAAGCTACCGTTGATGGTAAAGAAATTTCCAAACTTGAAGATGATGTTCTCAATTCCCAGGTAACAATCACCTATACTTACACTGCTAAAGAATATGTTGTAAGAATTGCAGGCGAAGAAGACAGAACTGTTACTGTTGACAGCCTTACAATTGAACTTCCGGAAGCTCCCGCAGGTTATCGTTATGAATACACCATCGACGGAGAAATCGTTACCAAAGCAACTTATTCTTTCATACCTGAACAACTTGGAAGACTCTTTGCCGACAAAGGCGACGGTGTTCTTGCTTATACAATTACCCGTGAAACTTTCAATGTTGCTGACGAAGAATTTGAAAGCAAATTCGGCGATTGGGAAGTTGTAAAAGACGCTCAGGGAAATATTACCGGTCTTAAAGCAGAAGTTGATGCAAACAAAGAAGGTCTTATGAGCTTTGCAACAACTATTATTGAATCCGGTTATTCCTATATTGCACTTAACGAAAAAGCTCTTCTTCGTGAAAGCGCAGAGGGCGACCCCGAAATCGTACTCCAGACTCTTATTGATGCACTTATGGCAGATGTAGATAACGGAGATTACGAAGGATTCTCCAGCGAAAGACTTATCCAGCTTGGAAAAAACGGCGAAGGTCTCTTTGTTAGAACCATCATGGACCTCGGCAGCAGCGCAGGAAACCTTGTACAGGAAGATATTGTTTTTGAACTTTATCTCACCAGTCTTCCCGCAAAACTTGCAACTGTTGCAAAAGGCCTTGAAGAAATCAGACCTTATATGACTTTTGAAGCTGCAAAAATCAGCAATCCTCGCATGAGAGCAGCTGATAAATACGGTCTTGATATTACTCTTAACCTTCCTGAAAAAGTTTACGAGGTATATCTTGCCGCACTTCTCGCAACCGATACCGTTAATAAGAATAATATCGATGAAATCAATTCCTGGATCGCATATAAATTCCTTTGGGATTACATCGAAATTATCACTGAAAACGATGACATCACCGTAGATACTTTCAACAACACCCTTGCAAAACTTGGTATTGACAAAGATCTTTCCGGTGCAGATGAATATTACAAACTCATCAAAAAAGCAGTCAGCGCTGCAGAAGTAACCGAGATGAGCGGAGAATTCGGTATGAATTTCTCTGCAGCAGGCAAAGATGATGTCGATGCTCTCGTAGCACTTCTTGGTGTGGATATTTCTTCTTATGAATCCATGCTTGGAATGATTTACGAATATAAGACCAACTCTGATATTTCTGCTGATGTTCGCGCACACCTTGCAAACACCACCAAGAGATTTGAAGCAGCCCTTGTTGACGTAACAGCTTCCGAAATTAAGAATAAATTTGACTTTACCGATGATCTTGAAGCAAAGAAACTTGCCGGCGAAGCAGCAATCATCCTTCTCGATGATATCGGTGAAGCAGGTCCCGAAGGTAAGAAAGTAAATCTCGAATTTGATTCTGCAACCATTATCGACCTTAACGGCCATACCATTTATGGCAATATCACTGGTAATGGCAAAGTTCTTATCTTTGACTCCAGCCTTGATACCTATAAATGCGGCGGCGTAACCGGAACCGTTTCCGGTAACGTAACCGTTGTCGGCGGCGATTTCGCTGCAGATGTAAACGTTCCGGATGGATTTGTTCAGGAAGAAAACGGTGTTGTTCACAACGAACTTTACACCAACGAAGAAGATAAAGACGGCAACGTAACTTTCATCGTTGATGCAGACGTTATCAACGCAAACATCGACAGCTATACTAAAGCAGCAGCAGCAATCGCAGCAGATATGGCAGTTGACCTTGTTCTCAACTACTTCACCTGCGCATCTCTTGATTTAATCAATGATAAAGATACTGCTGATGTTGCTGACGATGTAACTTACAGCATCTACAACATTTCTGTTGAAGACATCATTGCTCTTTATGAAGCAACCAACCGCAAAGAAGCTCTTATCAACGAGGCTCTTGATTTTGTAAGCCTTCCCGATATCAACGGTTTCATCAACTATGTAATCGATGAACTTATGGACTTCAAAGCAGTTGAAGATGCAATCCGTAAAGACAAAGAAATTCTTACTCTTGATGCAAAAGTAAGTCCCTGGTACGTAAGAGTTGCCCGCAACGCAAACGAAGATTACATCGAACTCGGAATTGTTCCCAACCCCGATGTAGTAGAAGAATTCTCCATCGGTCTTAAGATGGACGGAACCCCCGACCAGAAGAAATTTGCAGCAGACATTGTAGGCGTTCTTTCCGATATCGTTGTAGCTGACAGAACTGATGCTGATATCACTATCAACACCCCCAGCTATAAAGACAAGACCCTTTCCGTTTCCGGTTCCGCAGAAGCAACCGTTGTAATCGATGTTACTGAAGATCAGAACAACGAAAACGATGATTACATCGACTTTGCAAACGAAGATTACCTCAACGTTCTTGCAGTTGTAATCGCAAACGGTGTTCCTGCTAAGAGAGATGCTCTTGTAGCAGCTGTTGCACCTGTTGGCGAAATGGATTACGATGCAATGAAAAAAGCAATCGATGAAGTAACTGCAAAAGAACTCTTCGATGCACTTAAAGCACTTTCCCGCAATGTAAGCTTTGCTCAGATGTGTGCAAACCTTGGTATTACCAAAAATCTTGGCGATGCAGCAGACCTTGAAAAGATTTTCCACCTTGTCGCATGCGCAGCAGGCAAAGGCCTTGAAGAGCTTGACATCACCGGTCCTAACAGCAAACTTGGTAACCTCTATGAAGGCGGTTATTATCAGCTTTCTGGCACCCGCAGCGCAAACAAATCTGTTTCCGCAAAAGGATTCACTATTAATGTTGGCGCTGAAGATGTTAAAGTTGACATTAAAGTAAAACTTTATCCCGAAGTTGAAGAGTGCAAACATCCCCAAACTGAAACTATAAAAGGTTATCCTGCAACCTGCACTGCAACCGGTCTTACCGATGGTGTAAAATGCTCTGTTTGCGGCGAAATCCTTGTTGAACAGGAAGAAATTCCTATGATTGACCATAGCAGAGAAACTGTTCCCGGAAAAGCTCCTACCTGCACCGAAACCGGTCTTACTGACGGCGTAAAATGCTCTGTCTGCGGCGAAATCCTTGTTAAACAGGAAGAAATTCCTGCACTTGGACATCTTTGGGGTGAACCCGAACATGTCATTGCTCCTGTTGGAGATGGTTGGACCGCTTCTGCAGAACGTGTATGCCAGCGTGATAACACTCATGTAGATAGAGCTACAACTGATAATGTAGTAGTTGACATCATAGAGCCTGCAACCTGCTCTAATGAAGGTGTGGCAGAACTTAAACCTATTTTCGATCTTGAGGATGATTGGGCAAATGGTTATACCGAACGTATAACTTTGGATGTTGATCCTAATGCTCACAGCTACAGAGGCGAAATAACCAAAGAAGCAACCTGTGGTGAAGACGGTATTATGACTTGGACTTGTATTTATAACAATCAACATTCTTATACCGAAAGAATTCCTGCAACCGGAGATCATGAATATGTATGGGTTAATGGAAGATGGGTATGTAAACATTGCGGCGAAAAAGGATACTTCGGCGGCAACGGCAGACCCAGCACCGATAAACCTGAAAAAGAAGATGAGCAGAACCCCTCCACCGGTGCTTCTCTTCCCATGACTTCCGCACTTTCTGCAATCGCAGTAATTGCCGGCGCAGCATTTGTTGCAGCCAACAAAAAACATTGATAATCAGCTTTAAAAACTGATTTATAAAAAAGAGCACGGCAAAAGCCGTGCTCTTTTTCTTTTGCAAATGGTGTTGACGGAAAAGGAAAAATGGCTTAAAATTAAAGCAATAACAAAATTAAGAGGACGGATTATGAAAAAGATATTTTCTGTTTTGCTTTTATCAATATTATTGCTTCAGATTTTTGCTTTGCCGGCAATGGCTTCGCAATCGGTCGAACACGACGGAATAGAAATTGAAATTGTGACCGACAAGGAAAATTACGAACTTGATGAAGATATAAAAGCAGTTATTACCGTTAGGAACACAAATGAACAGGCGGTTATAATCGCCGACCTTGAACAGCTTGTTCCGGAAGGTTATAAAATAAAAGAATCGGCGGATATTCAGCTGAAAGACATTGAACTTGCCCCGGACGAAACCATAACGCTTAACGTTACTTTGGTAAGCGAAGCAGGCGTTTTATCCGGTGAAGCCGCAGAAAACTTTTTCGACACAATAATTTTCGGCGAAACCTGGGGGATTCCAAATATTCTTATCGTTCTTGTTTTGATTATCGGTGTTTTTGTTTTTTTCCATTTTACATAAGATGAAAAAAGTGCGGTTTTCCGCACTTTATTTTTTTGGAAAAAATATTGACAAAACGTTCTTTCTGGTGTTAATATAAAGATGATATCAAAACGATATCAGTTTAGGCGATAACATCTAAGAAAGGATGATAATTTTATGAATGCAAACGTAAAAAACGATTACAACAAGGAAATCCATCCGAGAAACGGAATGGCAATGCTTCTTCTGCTTCTTCTTGGCGAAATTCTTTCCATTGCCGGTCTTGTTGGCGGGTGCATTATGCTCGAAGGCGGAATTTTGTTCCCGATTTCTTTGATTTTGGTGATTTTTTTCGCTATAATGGCTGTAATAGTAATTCCGATCCTTCTTTGCGGACTTAAAACAATTCGTCCCAACGAAGCATACGTTCTTACCCTTTTCGGCGAATATTACGGCACCCTTTACGGACCGGGATTTTTCCATGTCAACCCCTTTGCTTCCGCAATCAATCCCGCTTCCGAAAACGCTCTTGAAAAAGCCGCCGCAGCAAACGCTGAAGCCGCTCTTTCCGGAAAAGCGACCACCGGAAACGTACAGCTCAGCACAAACAAAAGAGTTTCTCTCAAGGAAATTACCCTTACCAACGATAAACAGAAAATCAACGACCAGCTCGGTAACCCGGTAATTATCGGAACCGTTGTAATCTGGCACGTTACCGACCCGGCAAAAGCCGTTTTCAACGTTGATAACTACGTCGAATTCCTTTCCACCCAGTGTGATGCCGCCCTCCGCAACATTGTAAGAGAGTATCCTTACGATGAATCCGAGGAAGGCGACGAAAAATCTCTCCGCGGTTCCAGCCTTGAAGTTGCCCAGCGTCTTAAAGACGAGATTCAGTGCAGAGTTGAAATCGCCGGAATCGAGGTTACCGAAGCAAGAATCACACACCTTGCCTATGCGCCCGAAATTGCCGCCGCAATGCTTCAGCGCCAGCAGGCTTCCGCTATCATTGCCGCGAGAAAACTCATTGTTGACGGGGCTGTTGGCATGGTTGAAATGGCTCTTGACCGCCTTGAGGGGGATAAAGTCGTTGAGATGGACGATGAACGCAAGGCACAGATGGTTTCCAACCTTCTTGTTGTACTTTGCGGAAACAATGATGCCCAACCCATTGTAAACACCGGTTCAATTTACTGATAAACGATTTTTGAAAGGAGGCGAAAGCCTTTGGCTGATAAGGATAAAAAACAGCTTTTGCTCAGGCTTTCGCCGACTTTATGGGAAGAAATTTCCCGCTGGGCGGAAGATGATTTCCGTTCCATAAATGGACAGATCGAATATCTTCTTACCGAGGCGGTGAAGAAACGCCGCAAAGTTAAAATTGAAGAAGAAACAGAAAAATAGAAAGGGAAAGCGGCGGCTGCCGCTTTCCCTTTTTTTGTTTTTTTCGGTATTATTCGATTTCAAGAGTTCTGCTTTCGGGAAGAACCTGTTCCTTCTTCGGAAGAACAAGCTTGAGAACACCGTTTTCATATTTTGCTTTGATTTCCTCCGCCTTAATTCCGGAGATATCAAATTCTCTGTTATAGGATCCGAAAGAACGCTCCATGCGTACAACCTTATTTTCCTTGTCTTTTTCTTCAAAGCGGGAATGTCTTTCTGCGTGGACGCGGAGAACGTCCCCGTTTATGTCAAGGCGAATATCCTTTTTTTCAAAACCGGGAAGGTCGGCCTCAAGAAGATAATGGTCGCCTTCGTCCGCAACATCGGTTTTAAATTCGGCAAGGGCAGGAGTTTCAAAAAATCCTGCAAAGGGGTTAGCAAAGAATTTCTTTTCAAATTCTTCCATTTCGCGGAAGGGGTTATAGCTTTCTACATGATGATTATTTCTGCGTGCAAGTTCAAACATAATAATGCCTCCAAAATTTTAAATAGGATTTTTGTTTTTTTAGACGGAAATGAGCTTTGATTTTTCGATGTGTTCCATCGGAGACCATCTCTTTTCTCTTTTTATTTGTATTCTATGTCATTTCCTTCTGACAATTATGTTATACCCCCGAAAATCGTATATTTTATTATACTTCTTTGAACAAAATGTTAATTTTAGCACTCTTTTATTTAGAGTGCTAACAATTTGTATTTCGGCTGATTCAAGCCCTTTTTTCAATTGTTTTAAAAACAAAATTTAAAAATTGAAAGTTAGAAAAACAAAGAAAACAAGAGAAAAACAAAGAAAAACGGAGCAATCAATTTATAAATTAAATTTTTTCAAAAAAGCTGTTGACAAAGCCGTTTTATTTAATTATAATAATGACTGTCGCTTTTGAACGAAAGTAATATTATAAGGAAATTTAAACGGAGGTAAACGCTATGTCCACTACTATGCCTAACGCTTCTACTATTGAGCGTAAATGGTATGTTCTTGACGCTGAAGGAAAAGCACTCGGCCGTGTTGCTGCACAGGCTGCTGTTCTTCTTCGCGGCAAACATAAAGTTGATTTTGCTGCCCATGCTGACTGCGGCGATTACGTTGTAATCATCAACGCTGATAAAGCAGTTCTCACCGGTAACAAACTCATCCAGAAAAAATATTATCACCACACCGGTTATGTAGGTCACCTCAAAGAAGTTAACTACAAAACCCTTATGGCTAAAAACCCCGCTTTCGCTATGAAACTTGCTGTTAAAGGCATGCTTCCCCACAACAGCGTTGGCGCAAAAAGCCTTACCCGTTGCCACATCTATGCTGGCGCAAACCACAAACACCAGGCTCAGGCTCCCGAAGCTTGGGTAAAATGATTCGGAAGGAGGACGTAAACCATGTATGATTCTAACCCTTAC
>JAFQBH010000030.1 GCA_017399765.1 Oscillospiraceae bacterium
CCATCAAGAATTGTGGGTTCTTTAATAAATTTCCTCTTAATTTTATCGAAGAAACTTTCTTTCGTCTTCATCGGGATAATTTCCGGATATACTGCAAGAAAAGTTTCCTCAATTTCTTTCCATTGCTCTTCGGAAATTTCAGCTTCCTTTTCGCTCATAATATAGCCGCAAGAATCTTCGTCATAGATCCAATCTTTTTCATTTTCCGGCAAATATTCTGCGACAAAGCTATAAGGTGTTACATAAATATGAAAATCAGCATTTGCAATAGAGCCGTTTGTTCGATCATAATAGATACCGCTAAGAGTTCCGGGTGCTGTTTTCAAATCTTCTCCACCTCCGCAGCTGCAAAAAGAAAGAACAATCAAAATAACAAAAAATATATAAATCGACTTTTTCATTTAATGTCTTCGTCACCGAAAGGGTCGCCGCATTCAGGGCAGAATTTCGGCGGATTTTTGGGGTCTTCCGGTTCCCAGCCGCATTTGTCGCATTTATACTGGGGAACTCCGGCAGGTTTCTTTGCTCCGCAGTTTGGGCAGAATTTGCCTTTGTTTACCTGACCGCAGGAGCAGGTCCAACCGTCTTCTGCGGGTTTCGGTGCGCCGCATTCGGTACAGAATTTTCCGGTTGCGGTTGCGCCGCAGGAGCATTTCCAGCTGTTTGCAGGCTTAGGTTCAGGTTTTGCCGCGCCGCAGCCCATGCAGAATTTACCCTGGTTTCCGGTCTGTCCGCAGGAACAAGTCCAGCCTTCGGGCACCGGCATTGCATTTCTCGGATCTTTTGCCGCTTCAACCGCCTGAGGATTGGGAACACCCATCTGTGCCTGCTGCTGACCCATCTGGTAAAGGTTTGCAGCGTTGACTCCGCCCATGTTCTGAGCCATGCCCATTCCCATGAATGCCATTGCAGGGCCTGCGCCTTCATTTGCAGCTGCAGCCTGCATTGCCGCTGCCTGTGCTCCTACCATATGTGCTGCAGCTCTGGTAGGATCCATAAATGCCGCATTGCGCTGCATTTCTTTGATCATCTTTTCGTCTTCTTCGTCCGCTTTTACGGAAGATACGCCGAAAGATACGATTTCGATTCCGCGAAGTCCGCTCCATTTTTCCGAAAGAACTTCATTGAGAGCGTCCGCCATTTCGGTGGTATGGCCCGGAAGTGCAGAGTAGCGGATTCCCATCGCAGAAATCTTTGCAAATGCCGGCTGGAGCGCTGTAAGAAGTTCGCTCTTGAGCTGACTGTCGAGTTCGCTTCTCTTATACTGATATGCTACGTTTCCGCATACGTTGGTATAGAAAAGAATCGGGTCCGAAAGACGGTAGCTGTATTCGCCGAAGCAGCGGATAGCGATATCGATATCGATTCCCGCTCTTTCGTCAACAACTCTGAACGGAACAGGGCTCGGAGTTCCGTATTTATTGCCAACGAGTTCCTTTGTGTTGAAGTAATATACTCTCTGATCCTTTGCGGTATCTCCGCCGAAGGTGAAACGTTTTCCGATTGTCTTAAAAGAATCGACTATGCTTGTTCCCAGTTTTCCGCTGAAAATCGAAGGCTCGGTGGACATATCATATGTATATTCACCGGGTTCAGCGCAGATATCAACTACTTTTCCCTGTTCAACAATGCACATGCACTGGCCGTCCGCTACTGCGATTACGGAACCGTTGGAAATGATATTATCTTCGCCTTTGGTGTTGGAACTTCTTCCGCTTGTTCTTTTTTCACCTTTTGTTGCAAGCACGTCTGCGGGAATTGCCTCACAGTAAAAATACTCTTTCCACTGATCTGCCAATACTCCGCCTACTGCTCCGCCTATTGCTTTTATAAGTCCCATAATTCACACTCTCCTTTTTATGTAAAATAAATTATGCCCAGGGGTTTGCACTTTCCGGCTGACGGATATCGGAAAGAATATACTGTTCCCAAAGATACCATTTTCCGTCCTTTGCTTCACGGATAAGAATTTCTCTTGGGCTGTCCGCTCCGCCGGAAGTTACAAAAAGTTTTGCGTAACCGTCGTTTTCATAGCTGTAAGGATTATCTCCAACAGTAATTTTTAAAGGCATATCGGGAGTATAATCGTTTTCCGGGGTTGCGCCTTTAAAATAGGAACGGGGAACATAATCTTTTCCGTCCATAAATCTGTCGCGGATAAAATTGACGTCCATTCCGCTCATCGGACGAGGTCCTCTTAAATAATTGAGCATTTTTACCGAAAGTTCTCTGTCTTTCGGATAAACGCAAAAAGCAAGAACGGTCATCGCCGCGGTTTCGAAAGGGGTTTCCATTTTTGCTTCCGGAAGAGAAACAAATTCCTCATAAGTTTCCGGAACAGCCGGGAAAGTTATATCGACCGTTTTATTTGCCGCATTTCTTACGGCGTTTTTTATATTATCGCCAAGCTGTTTTGCGGCTTTGTTGCCGTTTGTTTTAAGCGCGTTTATTGCCTGCTGTTTAAGGCTGTCAAAAAGTCCCATAAAATTCTCCTTTCTTTTATCCCATGACCTGCGCCATTTCGAACCAACCAAGACCGTATTCTTCAAGAAGGTTTCCGCCTCCGGTGCGGCTTACAACAATCCAGTTTTTGTCCCATTCCGCTCTTCTGAATTCATAGGTTGACATAAGAAGGATCGGTCCTTTTTCCGCGGAATTTGTTCCCTGGGTAAGGGTCAATTCAAGGATAAGGCTTCCGGTAAAATCGCCGTTTTCGTCATACTGCTCATAAGCGTAACCTTCATAATATTCTTTATATACGCCGTAGTCTTCACCGTACCAGAAAGTTACACAGGGTTCGCCATAAGCGCCGCGATAGAAATTGAAATGGAACTGTACCTCTTTGTTTTCGGGAGTTGTATAAAATCCCGCCCAATCTCCGAGAAGATCTTCAAAAACCAGGATATCACTATCCGAAGAATTTTCATAAACCGTAAAATCATAAGAATGTGCTTCCGGCGTTTCATAAACTTCAAGCCAGCCCATCTGGGAATTGAAATATGGGCTGAATTCAAAAACGTTTCCGTCGGAATCGACTATCACAATTTTTACGTTGGGGTTTGAACCGTCTTCGTTGCAGGTTATGATGAAAGGCTCGCCGGAATCGCTTTTATAAAGAATTTTTCCGTAGCTTCCGCCTGTGGGTGAAGATTTCCATTCGTTAACGGAAACGGAGGAATTTTTGTCCCTTGGAACAATGCAGTACATTTCGTTTCCGTTTGTTTCAACGTATCTTTCATAAGGAATTTCCGCAATAAAGGGATATTCTTCCATATATCCCCGCTCCTCAAAAAACTCCTCATAACCGGTTCCCATCGGTCCTTCGATATATCCGATAAAGGCTTCGCCGAATACACTTTCGGTATAATAAAGGGTATTTATAAGGGATTCATAGGAACTCGGGTCTTGGTTGTTTCCGTGAATGGGTTGGCCTATTTCCGGATTGAAAGGTCTTTTCCCGGGAGAAACAACGCCGCTTTGTGAAGATTCGGATCCGGAAGAACTTTCGGACAAATTTTCCGAAGAACTTTCTGACGAATTTTCCGAAGGATTTTCCGGAAGATTGATATTGATTTCACATCCGCAGAAAAGGAGCGAACACAGAATTAAAATTGCGGCAGTTACCGCCAGAGTTTTTTTCTTCATTGGTTTCACCTCAATTTATATTGATTTTTATTCAATCATCTTTTCGGCTTACGGAAAGATTTTCGTCAACAACAAGAACAAAAGAAAAGCTTTCCGGCGGGCAGGTTGGTAAAATTTCCGTTTCGGTAACTGTAACTTCTCCCGGGGTTATTCCGACAAAGAATATATCCGCACCCTTGTCCTTCATTCCATCTTCGTGTTCCGGAACGGGAATTGAATAGCTGTAAACTTCAACAACCCCTTCCGGTTCGGTTTCGATTTCATATCTTCCGCCGGCCATAACTCCGCCGCGCCTTTGATAATATGCCTTTTCGGTGTCGAAAGGATAATCCGGTTTTTTATCCGTTTTGCAGCCGAAAAGCATTGATAAAATTCCAAGCATAGCCAAAATCACCGCCAATCCTTTTATTTTTTTCATATCAAACACTCCTTTTTGCTGCCGCCTGTTTTATTACAAGGCGGTTTTCCTGCGGAACTTTAACAAGTTCTTTGTGGCTGAAATATTCTTCGAGCACATCCGCGCTTTTTGTTGCAACAATTTTCGGGGCTTTGTTTTTGGAAACTTCCTCTTCGGAAACGCCAAGGAATTCCTTAAGGTTTTTGAAATGGAAGGAACTTATTCCGACGTTATAAATTCTTTCTTCTTCAATATCTTTTCCGTCGAGGGAAAGTTCGAGAAGCTGCTGAGCATCATAATCAAAAACGATATGGAATCCGCTTGAAAACTGATAAAATTCGGTAACTCCGAGCAGTGCTCCTGTTCTGAGAACATGTTTTATTATTTTTCTGAGCTGTGTTCCGGTGACGGAAATTCTGAAAACCTCGTCATTATAAGGGAAAATCTGGGTAAGGTCTTCCAGCATAACGATTGGTCCAAGTTCTTCGCCGCGGATGCTTCCTGAACCGACCATCATAATATCAAGTCCGAGAGATTCCTTGAACGCATCGGCGAAAAGTTTTCCAAGGGCGGTTTCCTGGTGGCGACAGGGATGGGTATATTTATCCGCAAAGCGGGTTATGATGCGCTTATATTTTTTATCCGTTTCGCTCTTATATTTTTCGATAACTTCTTCCAAGGCATAATCCCTCGGGCAATAGTCATCGTCAATCGGAATAAGGCGCCAGGTATAACGGTCTATGCAGTTGCGGTCGGTGTCAACAATGATATCAAATCTGCCTATCTGGTTTGTTCCGCATGCTGCCTGGACTATCGGAATTCCCCTTATGATTTCCGGTTTTTCAAGGCTAGTGTGGCTGTGACCGCCGATTATGATATCAACACCCCAGCGCGGATCAAGAGCTTCCGCAAGTTTTTTATCCTCTTCAAAACCGATATGGGTAAGAAGAACCGTAAAATCAATGTCTTCCGTTCTGTAACTGTCGCAAATTCTGCCCACTTCCGAAGCGGCTTCGTGAACGTCAACGAAGGAACCGATTATTTTATCCTGTTTTGTGGAATGAAGAACGTTTTCCGTAAGGATTCCAATAAAAAGAATTTTCATTCCGCCGATTTCCTTGATAAGATGGGATTTAAAAAGGCGCACTCCGTTTGTCGTGATATAAAGGTTTGCGTTGATTATGGGAAACTGGGCGCATTTTTCAACGAAAAGCAAGTGCGCAAGGCCATAGTCAACTTCGTGATTTCCGAGGGTTACAACGTCCGGCGCAAGCATATTCATAATTTCAATGGTGGAAATTCCTTTATATTCGCTGTCGATAACGCTTCCCCGGAACATATCGCCGGAAATGGTATAAAGAACGTTTTCCTCTTCGTTGCGCACTTTGTTTATGTAACCGGAAAGCATTGAAATTCCGCCGAGCAGTTCCTTATCAACCTCTTTTGCCATAAAATCGCCGTGAAGATCGTTCGAATGAAGAATCGTAAGTTTTTTAAGGTTTGCCATTTTTCACGCCTCCAAAAATCAGTTTTTATCATCAAGCAATTCATTAAGTTCTTTTTTTAATTCGCTGTATCCTTTCGGAAAATTTGCGGAGCCTTCCGCATATATTCTTTCACTATCATTGATAACCGCTTCAAGCCGGAACATATCGCCGTCGGAAACATTTTTCGGATGTTCGCCCTTAAAACCGTTCCAGCCGGAAAAACCGCAGGAATTCAGAATCTCAATCATTTTTTCAGTTTTAACAACAGCGCTTTTTTCAAGACGGCGCTCATCTTTTCCGTTTGCATAGAAAATTTGGTAAAGTAAAATTTCCGTTTCACCGCCGCGGCAAATAATTTCATATTCCTGCGTCACACGCATTCCGCTTATTCTTAAATTAATCGTTTCAAAAGAACGGGTCTCTTCAGTAGCTTTGCTTCCGGAAAATTTTTTTATTGAAATAAAAACCACCCCTATTATCGCAATCACAAGCAGGAGTATCAGAAAAAATTTTTTCATGCGGTAATCTCCTTTTCCGTTTTCTTAATATAAATATATATCATCTTATAAAAGTAATCCCCACACAGAAAAGGCTTTCCTGTGTGGGGATTTTTCCGAAAGGGTGGGAAAACGGGTGGGAACTTCACTTAAAAACAAAATTTTGCGGTTTTATTAAGCTTATGTTTTAAGCAAACGAGTTTCCTCCGAATTTTTCCTTGCTCATAAGACCTTTTCTGCTGATAAGTCCATCGCTGTCAAATTCATGATAAACCGTATATCCTTCGGAAACGCACGCATATATTTCTTCGGTAACATCACTGTCATCCGTGAGTTTCTGCCAGTTTTCTTTTTCAATGCTGATTCCGTTGGTGGTATAAATAAATTTATCGTCAATCATAAAGCTGGATTCACGCAAAGGCAAATCGCTTCCTTCAAAAAGGAAGGTTTCCGGGTCGCTCATATCTATCCTGCAAAGGAAATACTGATCTTCGACCATATCGGCATAATAAAGATAATGACCGTCCAGAATCGGGTTATAGGAAGGAACATAGGTGATATTGAGTTCCGTTTTGTGGGTGATATTATAAAGATGGAGCGATTCATCATCTGCATCGTCCTGGAAAATCATCCAGTCTGAACAGATGAAATAGGGATAATAAATTTCCTTATCCACAACGGTGATAAAATCTCCGCCATTCATATCGGTGGATACGAAGTTATAATTTTCATCTGCAAAATAAAGTCTTCCTTCGTGAATCTGAAGATAGTCGCAGACTCCCTCATAAAGTACCTCTGCACCGGAACCATCAATATTCACCTTACAGACAGCCTCGAAATTCCTTATGTAGTAAAGGGTATCGCCATCTTTGCAGATATAATTTGCATAGCCCTTTCCGTCAAGAATTGCGGTTTCATCAAATTCAGGGAAGTCGCCTTTCATATGAAAAGACATTGCACCAAGACTTCCGTAACTTGATTCGCTGTGGGTCAAGCCATAAAGCACGTCATCTTCAATAAGATAATATCCATAAGACATAAAGTTGCTCATTGCAGAAGTCTGGTTTGCGTCAAAATCCGGTGCGTAGGTCACCCATGGGTTATTTGCAAGGGAATCCGGAATTTTGTCCTGGTGTTTGAGCGTAAATGAGCCGTCTTTCATTGTGAGCACAAGGGTATCTCCATCAAGAGCGCCTTTTACGATTTCTCCGCCGAAATCCATTTCCGGTGCTTCCGGAGTTCCTTTATACGTACCTTTGACATAATCTTCAAACAAAACAGCATTGAACGTACCGTCCGTTCCGAAAGCAAGCGCCATTATGGAATCCGCCGGTCCAAAAATTCCCGTCATATCATCACCGGAAAATTCGGTGCCTTCCATTTCAAGCTTTTCAACCACCCAATAGCCGTCAGTAACACCCGTTTTTTCCGCAGGGCTATCTGAAGGTTTTTTCGGATTTTCATCACCGCCGCATCCGGCAAAAAGACAAATAACAAGCGACAAAGTAAGCAGCAAAGCAACAATTTTTCTCATTTCTGGTTCTCCTTTCACAACTTTTTATAATATAGTTCAGCCCGATTAAAAAAGGCTGAATATTCTTTTGCAAGTATATATTAATATATTATTCTAAAAATAGCGCCACACTTCTTTTTGCAAAAGTATGGGAAAACAAAGCTTTTTTTCAAAAAGGGGTGGGAAAAGGGGTGGTTTTTGGACATAAAAAACGCTCCGCAACATTAGTTGCGAAGCGTTTTTCGTGGTGAGCCATCGGGAACCTTAGTGCCTTGATTGAACGTGACCGCCGTACGTTTTGTGTTTTATAAAGTCCTGCTTTCGGTTGCCCGTTCAAATGCTGCACCAATAAATCCTTTAAATAATGGATGTGCCTTGTTTGGTCTGCTTTTGAATTCGGGGTGATACTGAACGCCTAAATAGAAAGGTCTGTCGGTAATTTCCACAGTTTCGATAAGTTTCCCGTCCGGAGAAGTGCCGCTGAGCGTAAGTCCGGCTTTCTCAAAAGTTTCACGGTAATCGTTATTGAATTCATATCGGTGCCTGTGCCGTTCGCTGATTGTAGCAGGAGAACCATAACAGCGTTCCATCGTTGTACCTGCTTTTATGCAGCATGGATAAGCTCCAAGCCGGAGCGTGCCGCCTTTGTCGATATCATCGCTTTGGCCGGGCATAAAATCGATGACTTTATGTTTACAAAGTTCATCAAACTCACCGGAGTTTGCGTCCTTGATGCCAAGAACATTTCTTGCATATTCTATCACAGCAATCTGCATTCCGAGGCAGATTCCAAAATAAGGGATTTTATTTTCTCTTGCATATTTCGCCGCAAGAATCATACCTTCGATGCCGCGGCTGCCAAATCCTCCCGGAACAATAATACCGTCAAGACCTGCCAGTTTTTCG
>JAFQBH010000031.1 GCA_017399765.1 Oscillospiraceae bacterium
CACCCTCAAAGTTCTGCACGTAAATGATGCCGACGGCACCATGACCCTTTCCAAAAAGAAAGTCGATGCAGAGAAAAACTTCCAGGTTGTTGAAGAAGCAGCCGGAACTGACGAAATTTTGGAAGGAACTGTTGTCGAAGTCGTCAAAGGCGGCGTTATCGTTGTAACTGATGGTGTTCGCGTATTCATCCCTGCTTCTCAGGCAACTGCCTCCAGAAACGAAGCTCTCGAAGGTCTTCTCAAACAGAACGTAAAATTCCGCGTTCTTGAAGTAAACGCACAGCGCAAACGTGCAATCGGTTCCATCAAATCCGTTCTTAACGAAGAAAGAAAAGCAAGACAGGCTGCTTTCTGGGAAAACGTTGAAGTCGGTCAGGTATTTGAAGGAAAAGTTAAATCCCTCACTTCCTACGGCGCATTCGTTGATCTCGGCGGCGTTGACGGAATGGTTCACGTTTCCGAACTTTCCTGGCTCCGCGTTGCAAAACCCGCAGACGTTGTAAGCGTTGGCGATACTCTTGAAGTATTCGTAAAAGACGTTGACAAAGAAGCCAAGAAAATCAGCCTTGGCTACAAAAAAGAAGAAGACAACCCCTGGGAAATCCTTAGAAGAGATTATCCTGTCGGCACCGTTGCAAAAGCAAAAATCGTCAGCATGACTGCTTTCGGCGCATTTGCAAACCTTATCCCCGGCATCGACGGTCTTATCCACATTTCCCAGATCTCTTATGAACGCGTTGCAAAACCCGAAGATGTTCTTTCCGTTGGCCAGGAAGTTGACGTTAAGATCACCGATATCGATTTCGATAAACACCGCGTTTCCTTCTCCATCAAAGCTCTTCTTGAACCGCCCGTAAAAGAAGAAGTTGCTGAAGAAGAAGCTCCTGTTGAAGAATAATCTTTAATAGAACGTACATAAAAAAGCCGCTGCAATTTGCAGCGGCTTTTTTGATGAGAAAAAATTTTGTGCAAAACCGCAAAATAACGGCAAATTTTTTTGAAACCTTGTGATATTGTAGAGTAATGTTAAAAGTGATATAATTATTTTAATATAAAATAAAGAAAGGCGGGCGGTGTCGGATATGAAAAAAATCATAAGCGGCAGAACGACCGCCGTTTTTGTTGCGGTTTGCTGGATTGCTTACAGCTTTTCATATATCGGAAGGCTGAATTTTTCCGCTTCAATGGCGGAAATGACAAATTCCGGAGTTCTTCTGAAATCCGAAGCGGGCGCGGTTACCACCGGATTCTTCATATGTTATGGCCTCGGCCAGTTCCTCAGCGGCTGGCTTGGGGATAAGGTTCCGCCAAGGTATCTTGTTTTTGCCGGTCTTACCTGTTCTTCGCTTATAAACTTCGCAATAAGCTTCGGGCCTCCGGTTGCGGTTATGACCGTTCTCTGGAGCGCAAACGGACTTTCCCAGGCGCTTCTTTGGGCGCCTATCTGCCGGATTGTTTCCGACAGGGTACATACTTCAAGAAGGCAGAAAGCCTGTACCGCTCTTGCAACAACAATGGCAGGCGGAACGCTTTTTGCGTATATTCTTTCCGCACTGATTATCAGCGCAAAGGGTTGGAGCGCGTCTTTTATCTGCGGTTCGGTCTGCACTCTTGCGGCGGCGCTTGTTTGGATAATCGTAACCACCAAAATTGAAAAAGATACGGAAAAGAACGGCGAAATTGAGGAAATGCCCGTTCGAATTGACGACAGTGGCGAGGCCGTTCCCCATGACGAAATTCCGAGCAATTTTATAAAGCTTCTTCTGGTTTCCGGTCTTATGACCCTTGCGGTGGCTTCCGGCGTTCAGGGAGTTCTTAAAGACTGTATGTCAACCTGGGTTCCCACCTTTATCAGCGATATGTTCGAGATGAGCCCGGTTGTTTCGATCCTTACCGGAACGCTTCTTCCGGTTTTCGGACTTTTCGGACCCTATCTTGCAAACTATATCATGGCAAGAACAAGGGACGAACTTTCCTCCCTTTTCATTCTGTTTATAATTTCTTCCGTTGCGCTTTCGCTTCTTGCCCTTTTCGGAAGATTTTCGATAGTTGTTTCCATCGTTGCCCTTGCGGTTACTTATGCCTGCTCTCTTGGACAGAACATGTTCATTGTCGGTACGATTCCTATGTATTTCCATAACGTAGGAAAAGTTTCGATGATAACCGGAACCCTTAACGCGGTTGCCAATCTCAGCACCGCGGTTTTAAGCTGGATTACCGGCGCCCTTGTTGATACCTCCGGCTGGGGAATCGTTATGACCCTTTGGCTCATCCTTTCCTGCGTTGCGGCGGTTTCCGTTATTTTTGCAAAGCGCCGTTGGAACAAATTCAGAAGAAATCTTTTCTGATAAAATTGCAAAAAAATTCAAAATTATCCTTGACATAAGCGGTTTTGTGTGGTATTATATAACACGCGTTGAAAACCGCATTTGCGTTGCTAGCTCAGTTGGATAGAGTGACTGACTACGAATCAGTAGGCCAGGGGTTCGAGTCCCTTGCAGCGCACCATAAAAGACCGAAACAGCTTTTGTTGTTTCGGTCTTTTTGTTTTATAAAAAATGGGCTTTAACCACCGAATGGGACGAAGGCGTTAAGAAAACGATTCGGTGAATCGTTTTTAGCCTGAGAGATTTGCGAGTATTCGAGCAAATCAGTAAGGTTTTGCGAAGCAAAAGCTTATTCGAGTCCCTTGCAGCGCACCATAAAAGACCGAAACAGCTTTTGTTGTTTCGGTCTTTTTGTTTTGTAAAAAATGGGCTTTAACCACCGAATGGGACGAAGGTTTTAAGAAAACGACCGGCGGGCAATTTTTATCCATATGCGAGTTTCTTATAGGGTATAGAACAAAAAGGACACCGTGAGGTGTCCTTTTTTTGCTCAAACTTTTTCAGCAAGTTCATAAATGAGTTTTTCGGTCTTTTCCCAACCGAGGCAGGGGTCGGTAATGGATTTTCCGTAAATTCCGCCGCCGGTTTTCTGGCAGCCGTCTTCGATATAGCTTTCTATCATAAAGCCTTTTACCATTTTTGCGATATCGCTGTTATATTTTCTGCTGTACATAACTTCGTGGGCAATTCTAATCTGTTCAAACCACTGTTTTCCGGAGTTGGAATGGTTGCAGTCAACGATGACTGCCGGGTTTTGGAAATTTCCTTCGCTGTAAAGGTCGAAAACCCTCTGAAGGTCTTCATAATGATAGTTCGGGTGGCTGTTTCCGTGTTTGTCAACGTAGCCGCGGAGAATTGCATGGGCAAGGGGGTTGCCCTGGCTTTGAACTTCCCAGCCGCGGTAAACAAAATTATGGGGAACCTGGGCGGCGGTGATGGAGTTCATCATAACGGAAAGGTCGCCGCCGGTGGGGTTTTTCATTCCGACCGGAACATCGATCCCGCTTGCGGTAAGGCGGTGGTGCTGGTCTTCAACGGAACGTGCGCCAACAGCAACATAACCGAGAAGGTCAGAAAGATAGCGGTGGTTTTCCGGATAGAGCATTTCGTCTGCGCAGGTAAAACCGGTTTCCTCAAGAGCGCGAAGGTGGAACTTACGAACGGCGCAGATTCCTTCGAAAAGATCCGGTTCGCCGTTGGGGTCCGGCTGGTGAAGAAGGCCCATATATCCCTGGCCGGTGGTTCTGGGTTTTCCGGTATAGATTCTCGGAATGATTACGATTTTATCCTTAACTTCCTCCTGAACTTTTGCAAGGCGGTGGATATAATCGAGAACGGAATCTTCTCTGTCTGCGGAGCAGGGTCCGATTACGAGAACAAGTTTATCGGAACGGGATTCAAAAACCGCGCTTATTTCTTCATCGCGGGCGGCTTTAACTTCGGCAAGTTCCGGAGTAAGAGGATACATCTCCTTTGTTTCGAGCGGGATAGGCAGTTTTCTTTTAAATTCCATATTCATAGCAATAAATCTCCTTTTTTACTTTTTATCGAAAAGTGCGCGGCGGGCGGTGGAAACACGCATCATTTCACGCATTGTTTCTCTGTCGCCGTTTTCAAGGGTTTCGCGAAGTTTTCCGAATTCGGAAAGGAATTTGTCCATTTGTTCAAGAAGCGTTTCTTTATTCATAAGAAAAAGTTCGCTCCACATTTCATCATTTATTCTTGCGATTCTTGTTAAATCGCGGAAAGAGTCGCCGGTGTAATCCTGGAGTTTTTCGCCGTCGTAACAATTCATAAGGGAAACGGCAATGCAGTGGGTGAGTTGGGAAACAAAGCCGATCATCTCATCGTGTTTTTCAGGGGTCAGGACGGAAACGCGGTTGAAACCCATAAGCCTTCCAAGCTCAAGGCAGTCTTCGATCGCCGCTTCGGTGTTTTTTTCGGTGGGAGTTACGATATAGTTTGCGCCGTGGAAAATTTTCGGGTCGCTGTTTTGAACTCCGTAAACTTCCTTACCTGCCATAGGGTGGGCGGCGATGAATTCAACGTCCGGCCGGAGAATTTCCTGGATTTTATATACAACGGAGCTTTTTACGCCGGTAACGTCCGTAAGAAGGGCGCCGGGTTTTAAAAATTTCTGATATTCCTCTATCCATTCCATAAAAACCTTCGGATAGAGGGCGAAGATTATGAGTTCCGCTTTTCCGAGAACTTCCGGAAGAGGCTTTGTAAAACCTTCGTCGATAATTCCGTTTTCAACGGCGTAATCAATATCTTCCTGATTGAGGGTTATTGCGGAAATTTTAAAACCGAGCTTTCGAAGAGCTTTTGCATAGCTTCCGCCGATTAAACCAAGACCGACGATGAGAATGTTTTTGCTTGTATCAAGCATCATAAAGATTCACCTCGAATCCGAGTTTTTTAAGCCGTTCGAAGAAATCCGGAAGGCTCTTCCGTGAAGCTTCCGCTCCTTTGATTTTTCCTCCGGTAAGGGTTGCGAGAACCGCACAGGACATAACGATTCTGTGGTCGTTATGGCCGCAAAGAATTTCGGTTGGCGCATGAAAATCATGAGGATAGACCACAACGCTGTCCTCGTGAACGGTTACGGCAACGCCGAACTTTGCAAGTTCTTCCGCCATGGCGGAAGCTCTGTCACTTTCCTTGATTTTAAGGCGTCTTGTTCCGGTAAAAACCCCGCCGCCATTAACCGCCGCAACGGCAAAAAGTATGGGGCCGAGATCCGGGCAATCGGAAATGTTTATGGTCGGGGTGCCTTTTCCGAGAAGGGCAAAGTTTTTTTCATAAACTTTGTCACCCTGGAGGCTTTTCGGATTAAGGCCGGTTATTTCGATTTCGCTTCCGAGTTCATTAAGAGCGGCGAAAAAGGCTGCGTTTGAATAATCTCCCTCGACCTTTGCCGCAACGGCTTTATAGTTTTGTCCGCCTTTTATGAAAAGAGTTTTTTCGTCCTGCCATTTTATTTCAATGCCGAAGGTCGCAAGAGCTTCAATGGTAAGGTTTATGTAAGAAAGGCTTTCCACCGGGGGAATAAGCTGGATAACGCTGTCTTCTTCCATAAGCGGAAGAACAAAAAGAAGTCCGGTTATAAACTGGCTGCTTATGTTGCCTTTTATTTTATAAGTTCCGCTTTGGAGCTTTCCGCCGACTTTTATTTTATCCGGCGCCGTTTCAAAAGTTATGCCCTGTTTTTTGAATATATCTTCATAGACAGAAAGGGGACGGGAAAGAAGTTTTTCGCTTCCGGTAAGGGTAAAGGTTTTTCCGTCAAGAAGGCAGATAGGGATAAAAAACCGAAGGGTGCTTCCGCTTTCGCGGCATTTTAAAACCGCGCCTTCGGGAATGTTGCGGATATCCGCTCCGGTTATGGTAACTTTGTCGCCTTCGGTTTCATATTTTGCGCCGATTGCGGAAAGACAATCGAGAGTTGCCTTCATGTCTTCGGAGGAGGAAATTCCCTCGATTACGCTTTTTCCATTCGCAAGACCTGCGCCGATAAGAAGGCGGTGCGCCATGCTTTTTGAAGGAGGAGCTTCCATTATTCCTTTGCCTTTTCCGGGTTTGATTTCGGCAATCATCTGTTTTTGCTCCTTTCGAGGAGGATATCCATTGCTTCAAGATATCCGTCGGTGCCTTTTCCGATTACGGAAGCAACGCAGCCAAGGCGGATATAGCTTATCTGGCGGAAATCCTCACGTTTTGAAACGTCGGAAATATGTACTTCAACGGTCGGGATCCCGACGGCTTTTACCGCATCGAGAAGAGCAATGCTGGTATGGGTGTAAGCGCCGGGGTTGATTACGATTCCGTCAAAAACGCCGAAGGCTTCCTGAATTTTATCAACAAGGGCACCTTCGTGGTTGCTTTGGAAAAATTCGACGGAAACATCGTTTTTTTCAGCATGGGCGGAGATTTTTTCAAGGAGGGAATTATAATTTTCGCTTCCGTAAATTCCCGGTTCGCGGATTCCGAGCATATTAAGGTTCGGTCCGTTAATCACCAAAATTTTCATTCTGAAAATCCTCCTTTATCTTTTCGTAAACTTCTTTTGCGGAACAGTTCGCATCGATAATTTTATCGGCAAAGCCGCAGTAAATTTCATAGCGTTCCTCAAAACGCTTTTTAATGGCTTCAAAACTGGAAGCGGTTGGTCTGTCGCTTGTGGGAACAAGGTTTTCAAGCGGACGATTGATGAAATATATTTTTCCGTTTTTGGAAAGATTTTTAATGTTTTCCGGATTAAGAACAACTCCGCCGCCGGTGGAAATTATTGCGCCGGTTTTTCCGGAAAGTTCAAAAATAACTTCACTTTCGAGTTTTCGGAAGACGGGTTCGCCTTCTTTTTCAAAAATATCGGAAATTTCGCGGCCTGTTTTTTTGATTATGATTTCGTCGGAATCGAAAAACGGCATTTTAAGTTCTTCGGAAAGGATTTTTCCGACTGTTGTTTTTCCGGAAGAGGGCATTCCTATAAGAACGATATTCTTTTTCATTCGGAGAAGCTGCTGATAGATTTTTTCGGCTCTTTCTTTCGGAACGGGTTTGTCAAAAAAATGTTCCGCCGCAAGAATTGCCTGCATCACAAGCATATAAAGTCCTGCTGTTGCGGGAATTCCAAGGCTTTGAGCACGCTGGACAAAATCGGTCCGGAGCGGGTTATAAACAACGTCTATTGCTCCATCAAGGTTTGGAAAATCCGCCGGATCGACCGCCATTCCGGAAAGCTTGGGGAACATTCCGCAGGGGGTTGTGTTAACAAGGATTTTTGCATCGGAATGATTGAGCACCGCTTCTTCATTTGTTATGGTGCCTTTTCCGGGAACAAGGTCGGTTTTGAGCACCGTTTGAGCACCGAGATTTTTAAGGACTGCTTCGGCTGTATGGGAAGTTCCGCCGTTTCCGAGAATTATTGCTTTCTTTCCGGAAACGGAAATTCCGCTACGCTCAAAAAGCGCTTTTAAACCGCCGAAATCGGTGTTATATCCGAAAAGCTTTCCGCCGCGGTTAACAATGGTGTTGACTGCGCCGATTTCTTTCGCGGCTTCGTCGATTTCATCAAGAAAAGGAATTACCGCCTGCTTATAGGGAATGGTAACATTGATTCCTTTAAAATCTTTTGCCTTTATAAAATCTTCCAGTTCCTCCGGGCGGAGTTCTTTTATTTCATATTTATAATCGCCGATTTTTTTATGGATTTCCGGCGAAAAGCTGTGGGGAAGATGTTCCCCGATAAGTCCGTATTCCATATTTCACCTCAGCCAGTCGGTGCCGTATCTCTGGGCAAGGATATCACAGAGAACGATTGCAGCGGCGGAATCTACAACAACTCTTGCTCTGTGGATAATTGCCGGGTCGTGGCGGCCTTTTATCACAAAGTTTTTGTTTTCGCCTTTGGTGAAATCAACGGTTTCCTGCTCAAGGGAAATTGAAGGAGTTGGTTTTATGGCACAGCGGAAAGTTATGGGCATTCCGTTTGAAATTCCGCCGTTGATTCCGCCGTTATGGTTGGTTTTTGTAAAAATTTTTCCGTTTTCATCGATGCGGAAAGGGTCGTTGCCTTCGTTTCCGCGCATTTTTGCAAAACCGAATCCGGCGCCGAATTCAACGCCTTTTACTGCCGGAATGCTGAAAAGGAAATGGGCAAGCTGACTTTCGATGCTGTCGAAATAAGGTTCGCCGATTCCGGCGGGAATTCCGGTTATCGCGGTTTCAAGGATTCCGCCGACGGAATCCTGCTCGTTTTTTGCCGCAAGAATGGCTTCTTCCATTTTTTTGCCCTGTTCTTCATCAAGAACAGCAAAAAGTTTTTCATTGAGGGAATCTATATCTTCTTCGATATTTTCAAAATTTCTGTCCGGAATTCCGGCACATTCCGCAATGTGGGTCCCGATTTTGATGCCTTTTTCCGCAAGGGCGGAAACGCAGATTGCGCCTGCGGCAACGATTCCGGCGGTAATTCTTCCGGAAAAATGTCCGCCGCCTCGATAATCCTGGAAACCGTGGTATTTGCACTCCGCGGAAAAATCCGCATGACCGGGTCTTGCGGTCACCGCAATTTCGGAATAATCCTTGCTTTGGGTGTTTTCGTTTCTGATGAGAATTGCAATGGGCGTTCCGGTTGTGAAACCGTTAAAAACGCCGCTTAAAATTTCAAATTTGTCGCCTTCCTGCCTTGCGGTGGAAATTGCTCCGGCAGGGCGCCTTTTCGTAAGCTGTCCGGCAATAAAATCTTCGTCAACCCGGATTCCCGGGGCCATTCCGGAAAGGATCGCGACGATTCCGGCGCCGTGGCTTTCGCCGGCAAGAGTTATGGAAACGCTTTGTCCGAAGGTATCTTTCATTTAAAAAATTCCTCCATTCGTTCAAAAAGTTCTGCGGTGGACCATTCTTCCATTTTGAAATTTTCGATTTCCGGAAGGGTTATAACGGTGACCTTTTCGCCGGAAAATTTTTTATCATGGGAAGCGGCGGCAACAAGTTTTTCAATGTCGCCGTGATATTCGGTTGGCAAATTGAGTTTTTTGAGCACCGCTTTTAATCTTTCACGGATTTTCGGAGAACACATCGGAATCATTCCGAGAGCGACACATTCGCCGTGATAAAGTCCGCCGAGTTCTTCGGCACTTTCAATGGCGTGTCCCATTGTGTGGCCGAAGTTCAGCACCTTGCGAAGTCCGCTTTCTTTTTCGTCCTGCTCAACGACCCTGCGTTTTGATTTTACTGAATGCTCAATTATCGTTTCGATGTTTTCCTGAGCATCGGAATTTTCAAAAAGTTCGAAAAGTTCCTTATCGAAGCAAAGGGACATTTTTACCGCTTCCGCAAGACCGTTTGAAAAATGGCGTTTTGAAAGGGTTTTTAATGTTTCGGGGTCTATAAGAACGGCTTTCGGCTGATAAAAAGCGCCGATTATATTTTTAACTCCGCCGAAGTTTACCGCGGTTTTTCCGCCGACGGAAGAATCCACCTGGGAAAGAACGGTGGTGGGAATGTTATAAAAATCGATTCCGCGCATATAGCTTGCGGCGGCAAAACCGGCTAAATCTCCGCAAACACCGCCGCCGACAGCAACAACACAGTCGCTTCGGGTAAAACCGTGCTCAAGCATTGCGGCACAAAGTTCGCTGAAAATATCAAGGCTCTTGCTTTCTTCGCCCATAGGCACCGTTGCGATATAAGGAGCCTTGCATTGGGCCGCAACGGTCTTTGAATATTCTTCCGGAACGCCGGAATCGGTGACGATGAGCACCTTGCGTTCAAGGTTCAGGATCGAGCCTGCTTTTTTGAGCACGCCGTTTTCGATTGTTATATCATAGCTTCCCAAAGGAAGATTTACGGGGATTATCATTCAAAAAATCCTCCTTAAAGTTTTTTCTCGTGGGGGAAGGAACCGATTATGCGAAGGCGGTCGCAATATTTTGAAAGTTCTTTCATCATTCGTTTTCCTTCTTCGCTGTAAGCGTTTCCGTCCGCTTCAACGTAGAAATAATATTTCCACATAAGTTCCTTCATGGGTCTGCTTCGGAGAGTTCTCATATTGAAACCGCAGTCGCCGATGATGTTTATCGCCTGGGCCAATGCGCCGGCTTCATCCCGAACGGTGAAAACCATTATGAACTGGCGGCCGGTTTCCTTATAATCCGGAAGACTTTCCGCCCGGGAGAAAACCGCAAAGCGGGTCGTGTTCATGCTGCTTTCGTTTATTCTGCGTTCAAGTACATTTAATCCGTAAAGCTTTGCGGTGTCGCGGCTTGCAATGGCGGCAACGGATTTATCGCCCTTTTCAACAACATTTTGGGCGGCAATGGCGGTGTTGTTTGCGCGAACAGCCTCGAACCCATGTTTTTTGATATATTTTGAACATTGTTCAAGGGCCTGGGGGTGGCTTATTACGGTTTTTATATCGTTGATAGTTGCGCCGGGAAGACCGAGAAGGTTATGGGTAACCTCGAGGTCATAAATGCCGTTGATATAAAGGCTGCCCTGGAACATAAGGTCTATTACCTGGGAAACTTCGCCCGCATAGCTGTTTTCTATCGGAAGAACGGCGCAGTCGCATTCTCCGTTAACAACAGCTTCATAGGCGGAAGTGAAATCGCCGAAGGGAATTTGTTTTGCGGAAGGGAAAATGTTTTTCGCGGCAATGTTCGCGAAGGCGCCTTCAACTCCGCTGTAAGCAACCTTGAGTCCTTCCTGGAGCATCTGCTGATATTTTCGGGAAATTCCCATTGTTTCTTTAAGGAAATTTACATAGTAGGAACGGAGGGTTTCGTCCGCAACAAACCCGGAATTCCTTGCGATAACTTCGTTTTCGCGGCTCTGGTCAAGGATCGGAAGACCCCGTTCCATTTTATATTCGGAAATAAGCTTTGCGGCTTCCATTCTTTTTACGAAAAGAGCCGCCATTTCCTTATCTATTTCGTTTATGCTTTTTCTTGCTTCTTCAAGTTTGTTCATAAGGAATATTCCTCCGCAAGTTTTTTGAAAGACGGGAGCGAACGCTCGATTTGCTCTGTCGGAACGCAATAGGAAATTCTGACAAAGCCTTCTGTTCCGAAATCATCGCTCGGAACGATAAGGATCTCATATTTTTTTGCTTTTTCGGAAAAGGTTTTTGCGTCGGGTTCGGGAGTTTTAAGGAAAAGATAAAAAGCGCCTTCCGGTTTTACTGCTTCAAAACCCATTTCCGCAAGGGAATTATAAAGAAGATCCCTGTTTTTTTCATAAACGGAAAAATCAGAAGTCATATTGACGCATTTCGGAATGATTTTCTGGAAAAGGGAAGGGGCACAGACAAAACCAAGGGCTCTTCCGGCGCCGCAGATTCCGGAATAAATTGCTTTCCAATCCGGATTTTCCGGCGAAACGAGGATATATCCGATTCTCTCCCCCGGAAGGGAAAGGCTTTTGCTCCAGGAATAACATATTATAGTATCATTATAATATTTTGTTACGAACGGAACTTCGGTTTTTCCATAGACGAGTTCGCGGTAAGGTTCATCGGAAATGAGATAAATTTTTCTTCCGAATTTTTCTTCCGCTTCCAAAAGGATCGAGGAAAGCTTTTTGATGGAATCTTCCGAAAAAACTGCGCCGGAAGGGTTGTTCGGAGAATTGATTATTACTGCTGCGGTTTTTTCGTTCAGAACTTCAGAAAGTTTTTCAAAATCAATCTGGAAATCCGGCCATTTGCAGGGTACGGAAACGGGCTTTCCGCCGGCGGTTTCGATAAAAACGGTGTATTCCGGGAAATAGGGCGCGAAGATAATTACTTCTTCGTCTTCTTCAACGACGGCGGAAAGGGAAATTGTAAGAGAAGCGGCGGCGCCGCAGGTCAGATAAAGATTTTCTGCGCCGAAATTTGTTCCGAATCTTTCGTTAAGGTTTTCCGCAACGGCTTTTCTTGCAGAAAAATCGCCGGGCGCAGAGGTATAGCCATGAACGGAAAGCGGGTTTCCTTCGGAAAGAAGACGGCAGATTTCTTCCGAAAGTTCTTTCGGAGCGGGAACGCTTGGGTTCCCGATGCTGAAATCGAAGACGTTTTCGGCGCCGATTTCAGCTTTGCGCTTGTTTCCGTATTCAAAAAGTTCTCTTATGACGGAGCGTTTTTCGCCCAGTTCTCTCATTCTTCCGGTGTTCATTCTGCACCTCCAAAACGGTTGGTTAACACTGTTAACCAACGAATAATATATCTATAATATACCTATATAAAACAAAAGTCAATAATTGAATTGCAAAAAATAAATGGTATAATGGAAACAGAAAGGGAGGCGGGAAGAATGGAAGAAGAATTCGGCTCTGCTTCGGTCAGAGAACAGCTTATAACCGCGGGAATTGCGGAACTTGAAGCCCACGGAGTTGCGGATTTTTCCCTGCGGAGGGTCGCTTGTGCCTGCAACATTTCCTGCGCGGCGCCTTATAAACATTTTAAAAGCAAGGAAGCGCTTATCGAAGGGATTTTTGATTATATAACAAGCCAGCTCAACCTACTTCTGGATCAGGTTGCAGCGGTTTATTCCAACCCGAAAACCTGCCTTGCGGAAATTTGTATAGCTTATATCCGCTTTTGCATTGCGAACCCGCATTTTCGCGCGGTACTTATGCTTTCCGGAAGAAAACTTCCCCTTGCGGAAAGGGTCGAAAGTTATATGGAAATATGCTTTCCGGAAATGGACCCGGTTGAAAAGGCGGACAGAGGATACGTTATCCGAAGCATTGCTTACGGCGCGGCGCTTCTTCTTGAAAGCGGCGAACTTGAATACAGCGACCACATAATAGAACGGATAAGGGAAAACCTTTTGCGCGAACTTGAATGGTGAAAAAAACTTTAACGAACGATATGCGTCTTCAAAAAAACGGCAAGTCTTTTGAAGGCGCATATTTTTATAAAACTGTGAAATAAAACCAAAAAAGAACACACGGAAGCGTGTACGCTTTTTTAAAGCGAAAACGTTTTTTGAGAGTTTTTCGGTACAAAAAGAGGAGAAAACGCCGCTGAATAATCGCCGTAAAATTTTCCAATAATTTACAAAAATAAGGGCAAAAACAAGCCGAAAACGGCTGTTTTTGCCCTTAAATTAAAAAAATATAAACAAATTGCGCCAAACCATCCAAAACGGCTTGACACCTATTGATTTTAGTAATATAATAATAAAATGTACCATAATGGACATTTGTATCTCGTTCTAAACTACTATACCACAGTTTGACGAAAAATGCAAGTGTTTCGGTCAAGAAAAATAAACGACGTAAATACGGATGAATGGAGTGAGCTATTTGGTAAATGTAAAACCTGTCAAGCTCGGAAAAAATGTCCGCATGAGTTTTTCCAAAATCAATGAGGTTCTCGATATGCCGAACCTTATCGAGGTACAGAAAGACTCTTATAGATGGTTCCTTGAGGAAGGTCTTCAGGAAGTTTTCCGTGATGTTTCGGCCATCACTGATTATTCCGGAAACCTTGTTTTGGACTTCATCGATTATCATATCGAAAACAAGCCCAAATATACCATCGAGGAATGCAAAGAGCGCGACGTGACTTATGCAGCTCCCCTTCGTGTAAGGGCAAGACTGCAGAATAAGGAAACCGGCGAGATCAAAGAACAGGATATCTTTATGGGAGATTTCCCGATCATGACCCCTTCCGGCACTTTTGTCATCAACGGCGCAGAGCGTGTTATTGTATCCCAGCTTGTCCGTTCTCCCGGCGTATATTTCGCCATGAACTACGACAAAACCGGTAAGAAGCTTTTTGCAAGCACCGTTATCCCTAACAGAGGCGCATGGCTTGAATATGAAAGCGACCTTAACGATGTTTTCGGCGTAAGAATTGATAAGAACAGAAAACTTCCCATCACCACTTTCATCAGAGCCCTTGGACTCGGAAGTGACGCACAGATCCTCGATTATTTCGGCGAAGAGCCTATGCTCCTCGCAACCCTTGAAAAAGATAATACCAAATCCAGAGAAGAGGCACTTCTCGAAGTTTACAGAAAACTTCGTCCCGGCGAGCCGCCCACGATCGAAACCAGTGAGCAGCACCTTCACAACCTTTTCTTCGACGCAAGAAGATATGACATTTCCCGCGTTGGCCGTTATAAATACAACAAAAAACTTGCTCTCGAAAGACGTATTGCAGGCATGACCCTTGCGGAACCGGCAGCAGATCCGCTTACCGGCGAAGTTCTTTTCGAAGCAGGCGCAACCCTTACCAGAGAAGACGCGGCTCTCCTCGATAAAAAAGGCGTCCGCGAAGTTCTTGTTGACGTTGACGGTCACAAAGTAAAAGTTATCTCCAATAATATGGTCGATGCCGAAGATTATGTCGACCTTTCCAAAGAAGAACTCGAAGAGCTCTTCATCAACGAAAAAGTTCGTTTCTCCGTTATCAGCGCAATTGCAGAAAAAGCAGGCGACGATAAGGAAGCGCTTATCGCTCTCATCAAAGAGAACGTTGACGAACTTATTCCGAAACATATCATCATCGATGATATCTATTCTTCCATCAACTATATGTGCAACCTTTACTGGGGATTCGGAAGCACCGACGATATCGACCATCTCGGCAACAGACGTATCCGCAGTGTTGGCGAACTTCTTCAGAACCAGTTCAGAATCGGTTTCTCCAGAGTTGAGCGCGTAATCCGTGAACGCATGACCATTCAGGCACAGGACACCGAAGCCATCACTCCTCAGGGTCTTGTGAATATCCGCCCCGTCGTTGCGGCTATCAAGGAGTTCTTCGGATCTTCTCCTCTTTCCCAGTTCATGGACCAGACCAACCCCCTTGCAGAGCTTACTCACAAACGCCGTCTTTCCGCTCTCGGTCCCGGCGGTCTTTCCCGTGACCGCGCAGGCTTCGAAGTTCGAGACGTACACTACAGCCACTATGGCCGCATGTGCCCGATCGAGACCCCTGAAGGTCCTAACATCGGTCTTATCTCTTACCTCGCAAGCTATGCAAGAATCAACAAATACGGTTTCATTGAAGCACCTTTCAGAAAGGTTGACAAAGAAACCGGTGTTGTTCTCGACGAAGTCGAATATATGACAGCGGATACCGAGGACGATTTCATTGTTGCACAGGCAAACACCCCTCTTGATGAGGAAAACCGCTTTGCAAACCAGAAGATCACCTGCCGTTACAAAGACGAATTCATCGAAGTTGCTCCGGAAAAAGTTGACTATATGGACGTATCTCCTAAAATGGTAGTTTCCGTTGCAACTGCAATGATCCCCTTCCTTGAAAACGACGACGCAAACCGTGCACTCATGGGTGCGAACATGCAGCGTCAGGCAGTTCCGCTTCTTAAAACCGAAAGACCCTTCGTCGGAACCGGTATGGAATATAAAGCGGCAGTTGACTCCGGCGTAACCGTTCTTGCCGAACACGCAGGTACCGTTACCAAAGTTGACGCTGAACGCGTTGTTATCAAACGCGACGATTCCGTTGAATCTGACGAATATAAGATCATCAAATTCCTTCGTTCCAACCAGGGAACCTGCGTTAACCAGAGACCTATCGTCGAAAAAGGCGAACACGTTGAAAAAGGTCAGGTTATCTGCGATGGTCCCGCAACCAGCGAAGGCGAAGTTTCCCTCGGTAAGAACATGCTCATCGGCTTTATGACCTGGGAAGGTTATAACTACGAGGACGCAGTTCTCATCAACGAGAAACTTGTTAAAGAAGACACCTACACCTCCGTTCATATCGAAGAATACGAACTCGAATCCCGCGATACCAAACTTGGTCCGGAAGAGATTACCCGTGATATCCCGAACGTCGGTGAAGATGCACTTAAAGAACTTGACGAACGCGGTATCATCCGCATTGGTGCAGAAGTTCGTGCCGGAGATATCCTTGTCGGTAAAGTAACCCCCAAAGGCGAAACCGAACTTACCGCAGAAGAAAGACTTCTTCGCGCGATCTTCGGCGAAAAAGCACGCGAAGTAAGAGATACTTCTCTTCGTGTTCCTCACGGCGAATACGGCATCATTGTTGACGTACAGGTATTCACCAGAGAAAACTGCGACGAACTCAACCCCGGAGTAAACGAAGTTGTACGCTGCTACATCGCACAGAAGAGAAAACTCTCTGTCGGTGACAAGATGGCAGGACGCCACGGTAACAAGGGTGTTGTTTCCAGAATCCTTCCTCAGGAAGATATGCCCTTCCTTCCGGACGGCAGACCTCTTGATATTCTTCTTAACCCCCTTGGTGTTCCTTCCCGTATGAACATCGGTCAGGTTCTTGAAGTTCACCTCGGAAGAGCGGCTGCAGAACTTGGCTGGCATGTTATGACCCCTGTTTTCGACGGCGCACACGAATCCGATATCCGCGAACTCCTTACTGAAGCAGGCCTTGACAGCTCCGGTAAAGTATGGCTTCGCGACGGACGTACCGGCGAACTCTTTGATAACCCCGTAACCGTTGGTTACATGTATTATCTTAAACTCCATCACCTTGTTGACGATAAGATCCACGCCCGTTCCACCGGTCCTTACAGCCTTGTAACTCAGCAGCCTCTCGGCGGTAAAGCTCAGTTCGGCGGCCAGAGATTCGGTGAGATGGAAGTTTGGGCTCTTGAAGCTTACGGCGCTGCCTATACTCTTCAGGAGATCCTTACCGTCAAATCGGACGACGTTGTCGGCCGTGTAAAGACTTTCGAGTCCATTGTAAAAGGCCAGAACGTTCCTCCGGCAGGTATTCCCGAATCCTTCAAAGTTCTCATCAAAGAGCTTCAGTCCCTTGGACTTGATATTAAAGTTCTCGATAAAAACAACGAAGAGATCGATCTTAAACAGAACTTTGACGACGAAGACGCAGGTCTTATTCCTGCTGATGAAGCCGTTGAGTTCGAAGGCGAAAACGTAGCTTACGAAGGCGACTTCGAAGGCTTTGAAATCGGCGATGTTAATGAAGACGGCGATGATTTTGCCGACTTTGCAGGCTTCGGTTATTCCGAAGATGATATGTAATTAAGGGGAGGTCGTGTATTAATGGAATTTAACGCATTTGATTCTATCAAAATCGGCCTTGCTTCTCCCGAAAAGATCAGAGAATGGTCTTACGGTGAAGTAAAGAAACCCGAAACCATCAACTACAGAACACTTAAACCGGAACGCGACGGTCTTTTCTGCGAAAGAATTTTCGGACCGACCAAGGACTGGGAGTGTTACTGCGGTAAATATAAACGTCTCCGCTTCAAAGGCAAAGTCTGCGAACGCTGCGGCGTTGAAGTTACCAGAGCAAAGGTAAGACGCGAGAGAATGGGCCATATCGAACTGGCTGCTCCCGTTTCCCACATCTGGTATTTTAAAGGTATCCCTTCCAGAATGGGTCTTATCCTTGATATGAGCCCCAGACTTCTTGAAAAGGTACTTTATTTTGCAAGTTATATTGTCACCGATCCCGGTACCACCCCTCTTGAAAAGAAACAGCTTCTTACCGAGAAAGAGTACCGCGATATGCGTGAAAAATATGAGGAAGACTTCCAGGCAGGAATGGGCGCAGAGGCTGTTCAGCTTCTCCTTAAAGATATCGATCTTGAGGCTCTTTCCGCACAGATCCACGAAGAACTCGAAACCGCTTCCGGCCAGAAACGTGTTCGCCTTCTTAAACGCCTTGAAGTTGTCGAGGCTTTCCGCCTTTCCGGCAACCGCCCCGAATGGATGATCCTCGATGTTGTTCCTGTAATTCCTCCGGATATCAGACCTATGGTCCAGCTTGACGGCGGCAGATTTGCAACTTCCGACCTCAACGATCTTTACAGAAGAGTTATCAACAGAAACAACCGTCTTAAAAGACTTCTTGAACTCGGCGCTCCGGATATTATCGTCCGCAACGAAAAACGTATGCTTCAGGAAGCGGTTGACGCACTTATCGACAACGGCAGAAAAGGCCGTCCGGTAACCGGACCTTCCAACCGTCCCCTTAAATCCCTTTCCGATATGCTCAAAGGTAAACAGGGACGTTTCCGCCAGAACCTTCTCGGTAAACGTGTTGACTATTCCGGCCGTTCCGTTATCGTAGTTGGCCCGGAACTTAAGATGAGCCAGTGCGGTCTTCCTAAAGAAATGGCCATCGAGCTCTTTAAACCCTTTGTTATGAAACGCCTTGTTGACGTCGGCGCAGCAACCAACATCAAAAACGCAAGAAAAATGGTTGAAAGAGCAACCCAGCCCGAAGTTTGGGACGCACTCGAAATTGTTATCAAAGATCACCCCGTAATGCTCAACCGTGCACCTACTCTTCACAGACTTGGTATTCAGGCTTTTGAACCCGTTCTTGTTGAAGGCCGTGCACTTAAACTCCACCCGCTCGTATGTACCGCATATAACGCGGACTTCGACGGCGACCAGATGGCAATTCACGTACCGCTTTCCACCGAAGCACAGGCAGAAGCAAGATTCCTTATGCTTGCAGCAAACAACATTCTCAAACCGGCAGACGGCAAGCCCGTTGCAGTTCCTACTCAGGACATGATCCTCGGTTCTTACTATCTTACCCTTGAGAAACCCGGCTGCGAACCCGGCGAAGGAAAAGCGTTCCGTAACCTTGATGAAGCCATTATGGCTTATAATGCAGGCGTTGTCGGCCTTCACGCTCCGATCAAACTCAGAGTTGAAAAAACCGACGAAAACGGCAACGTACGCAGCAGACTTATCGACACCACTGTCGGTAAGGCAATCTTCAACATGCCGATTCCTCAGGACCTTGGCTATGTTGACAGAACCGATCCGGAACACGAATTCGATTTCGAAATTGGCTTCCTTGTCGGTAAAAAACAGCTTGGTAAAATCATTGAACGCTGTGTAAAGAAACACGGAACCGCCGTTACCAGCGAAGTGCTCGATAAGATCAAAGCACAGGGATTCAAATATTCCACCAGAAGTGCTATCACCGTTTCCGTAAGCGATGCTGTTATTCCTCCTAAGAAAGCAGAGATCCTTGCAGAAGCAGAAAAGAAGATCGACACCATCACCAAACAGTATCGCCGCGGTCTTATGTCCAACGAAGAACGTTACAAAAAAGTTATCGAAACCTGGAACAAGACCACCGACGAAGTTGCTAATGCCCTTAAAGAAAACCTTGATAAGTATAACCCCATCTTCATGATGGCGGACTCCGGTGCTCGTGGTTCCATGAACCAGATCCGTCAGCTTGCAGGTATGCGCGGACTTATCGCAAACACTTCCGGTAAAGCGATCGAAATTCCGATTCGTGCTAACTACCGTGAGGGCCTTAACATCCTCGAATACTTCATTTCCAGCCGTGGTGCGCGTAAAGGTCTTGCGGATACCGCGCTTCGTACCGCGGACTCCGGTTACCTTACCAGACGTCTTGTTGACGTTTCCCAGGAAGTTATCATTCGCGAACAGGACTGCGGAACCCACGAAGGTATCGTAGTTCATGATATCCGCGAAGGCAACGAGATGATCGAGCCCATGAGCGAACGTCTTATCGGACGTTACGCCGTTGATGATGTTCTCCATCCCGTAACCGGCGAACTTCTTGTAAGCAAAGACAAGATGATGGATGAAGACGACGCCAAGAAGATCGTTGATGCAGGCATCACCGAACTCAAGCTCCGTTCCATCCTCAACTGCGAGGCAAAACACGGCGTTTGCGCAAAATGCTATGGTTCCAACCTTGCAACCGGAAAACCCGTTCACGTCGGTGAAGCTGTCGGTGTTATCGCCGCACAGTCCATCGGTGAACCCGGTACCCAGCTTACCATGCGTACCTTCCATACCGGCGGTATCGCTTCCGCAGAAGATATTACCCAGGGTCTTCCTCGTGTTGAAGAACTCTTTGAGGCAAGAACTCCGAAGCGTGAAGCTGTCATCGCAGAAATCGAAGGCGACGTCAGAATCGATGAGATCAAGAAAAACCGCCATATCGTTATCTTCAACAAAGAAACCGGCGAAGAACGCAAATATCTCATCACTTACGGAAGCCACACCAAAGTTAAAGAGGGCGACCACGTTAAAGCAGGCGCACTCCTTACCGAAGGTTCCGTCAACCCGCATAAATATCTTGATGTTAACGGCGCTCTTGCAGTTCAGGATTACCTCATCGCAGAAGTACAGAAGACCTACCGCCTCCAGGGTGTTGATATCAACGACAGACACATCGAAGTTATCGTTCGTCAGATGATGAAGAAAGTCAAAGTTGATGACCAGGGCGACACCCATCTCCTTTCCGGAATGGTTGTCGAAAAAGGCGACTTCTTCGCAGAAAACAGAGAGATCAGAAAACGTATTGCAAACGGCGAAACCGGCCTTCGCGAAGCAACTTATATCCCGATGCTTCTTGGTATCACCAAAGCATCTCTTGCTACCGAAAGCTTTATGTCCGCCGCATCCTTCCAGGAAACCACCCGTGTTCTTACCGAAGCGGCAATCAAAGGAAAGAGCGACAGACTCCTCGGCCTTAAAGAAAACGTCATCATCGGTAAACTTATCCCTGCCGGTACCGGTATGGATTGCTATTCCGAAGCTGACTATTCCTCCGTTGCACCGGAAGTTCGTCCCTATGATATGGACAACGAATATGACCGCGTAATGGAAGCAGCCGAAGCAGTAACCGAATAAGCCGAAAGGCATTAAAAAAACAAGCGTGACAGTTTATCTGTTGCGCTTGTTTTTTATAGTGCCGCACAGAGGTGTAATATGAAAGAAATAATAATTAAAGAAGAGCGCATATCCGCAGAAGAATATATAGATTTTTTGAAAAGAACGGATTTGGGTTCACAATATCCGAAAGAAAGATTCTTTGAGAGAATTTCGAAACTTGTAAACAACGCAGCGATAAGCATTACCGCGCGAACTGAAAATGGAAAGATAGTCGGCGTTTTGTTTGGACTTACGGATTTTGCATATTGGCTTTATGTCACGGATCTGGGTGTTGACAGAAGTTATACCGGACAGGGTATAGGAAGAAATCTTATGAAAACCGCGCACGAAATTGCCGGCGGAGAAAAGGATATTGCGGTTTATCTTATTGCAAACAAAAAGGCAATTCCGTTTTATGAAAAACTGGGAATGGAAAAATCCACGGACGTCATGCAGTATGACAAAACGGAGTGGACGAAGTTCACGGTGGAATAACGGAACAAACCGAAGTAAACAAAAACTCCCCGCAGAGATGCGGAGAGTTTTTTTAACGAAAAATCCGCCTTTCGCGCACAAAAAAGGGTATTATTTTGCCCGAAACGGACAAAATAACACCTGATAAAAATTTGGCAATTGTTATAAAAATTCTTTTAAAAAACTATGCAAAAATCATATATTCCTTATTGACAAACGGTTACAAAGATGTTATTATTTTTAAGTGGCAAGCCCTCTTGAAGGGATTGCCCTGTCCATTTGCGGCAAAAATTAAGGTTTTTGGCGCAAAAATCGACTTTCATTATTGAAGAAAGGAGGAAACCTATGCCTACTTTTAACCAGCTCGTACACAACGGAAGAAAAGACCTTGAAGTTAAATCCACTGCTCCTGCACTTCTTAAAGGATGGAACTCCAAGAAAAAAGTTGCAATCGATCAGCACAGCCCCCAGAAACGTGGTGTCTGCACTGCAATCCGTACTGCAACTCCGAAGAAACCGAACTCTGCTCTTCGTAAAATCGCCAGAGTACGTCTTAGCAACGGAATGGAAGTCACTTCCTACATTCCCGGTATCGGCCACAACCTTCAGGAACACAGCGTCGTTCTCATCAGAGGCGGACGTGTAAAAGACCTTCCTGGTGTTCGTTACCACATCATCCGCGGTACCCTTGATGCTCAGGGTGTTGCAAAGAGGATGCAGGCCCGTTCCAAATACGGTGCAAAACGTCCTAAAGCTGGTGCGAAGAAGTAAGAGCAAGCTCTCCGGTTTCCTAAGTTAAAACTTAAGAGAAAACCTGCGCCCTTAAAAGTGCAGATGAATATATTTCATCCTCTTTTATTGGGCACAACGGGAGTTTGTCGCTTTCGAGTACCTATGAATTCATCTAAATTATGAAGGAGGGAAGAAAAGTGCCAAGAAGAGGAAAAATCGCAAAACGTGAAGTTTTGCCGGATCCTATGTACAATTCCATCATGGTAACCCGTCTTGTAAACAACATCATGCTTGACGGTAAAAAAGGTGTTGCCCAGAAAATCGTTTACGAAGCATTCGAAATCGTTGAAGCAAAAACCGGTAAAAACGGTCTTGAAGCTTTCGAGGAAGCTCTTGAAAACATCATGCCCGTTCTCGAATGCAAAACCCGCCGTGTAGGTGGTGCAAACTATCAGGTACCGCTTGAAGTTCGTCCGGAAAGACGTGAGACTCTCGGTCTCCGTTGGCTCACCGCTTATTCCAGAACCAGAAGCGAACGTACCATGAAAGAACGTCTTGCAGGCGAAATCATGGATGCTATCAACAGCACCGGCGGCGCCTTCAAGAAAAAAGAAGACGTTCACAAAATGGCAGAAGCAAACAAAGCTTTCGCACACTTCAGATGGTAATCTTTCCATTTGGTATTTATTCTTTTATTTATTAAGGAGTTTTTATGGCAAGAGATGTTTCACTTGAGATGACCCGTAATATCGGTATCATGGCTCACATCGACGCAGGAAAGACTACCACAACCGAACGTATCCTTTACTATACCGGTGTTAACTATAAAATCGGTGAAACCCACGATGGCAGCGCCACCATGGACTGGATGGTTCAGGAACAGGAGAGAGGTATTACCATCACTTCTGCTGCAACCACCGCTTACTGGAACGACCATCGTATCAACATCATCGATACTCCCGGACACGTAGACTTTACTGTTGAGGTTGAAAGATCTCTCCGCGTGCTCGACGGTTCCGTAACCGTTCTCTGCGCAAAAGGCGGCGTAGAACCCCAGTCTGAAACCGTATGGCGTCAGGCAAACAAATA
>JAFQBH010000032.1 GCA_017399765.1 Oscillospiraceae bacterium
CACACCAAAACGAGAAGCTCTCCTGAAAAAGGAGAGCTTTTGTGGCGGAGATGGTGGGATTCGAACCCACGTGCCCGGCTAAGGACAAAACGATTTCGAGTGTTTTCATATTGGTGAATTTTCGGTGATTTTCGTGCACTTTAATGGTCGAAATGTACACCAAAATCGAGGTGTTTTTGGAAAGAAAAGCTCAATTCTTTCCAAAAATTAAGGGTTTGGAAAGAACAAAACCCACCAAAAACGACATGAAAAATCCAAAAACAAAGGAGTCGAAATCGAATGAAAAAACAAAACGAAGAGAAAATATCCGCGATTCTATTTCGTGAGGAACCGGAGCTTTTGACAATTCCGGATTTGCAGCGGCTTTTGGGAATAAGCCGCAGGGTGGCTTATGAGCTGATTCGTGAAGGGAAACTCAAATGTTTCCAGATTGGTAACTCCTATCGTATTCCGAAAGTTTTTCTGCTGAATTACATAAGCATGCTTTTTCTTGAGGAAGAAAAGCGAATGTCGGACAAAGAAACCTGAAAAGGCAGATTTTATCCAAAAGAAAAATTTCAGCAGAACGGAAAGAAAACAAAGATGAATTAACAGTTTCCTTTCAGGATGTAAATACAAAACGAAGGAGTAAAATTATGATAGATTTTATTGATTGGGACGAGGTCCCGGAAGTCATGTCAAAGGAACAATTTTATCAGATTTGCCATATCAGTAAGACTACTGCGGGTATGCTTTTGAAAAGCGGAAAGGTACCCAGCGAAAACTGCTCAAATCCACGCTGCTATAAAATCAAGAAGCAGGACGTTATGAAATATTTGGAAAACAGAGTTGTATTTCCGAACGCTTATTCAGCTCCGAAAGGCTGGTACAGCGGAACTTATGAAAACAGCCTTCCGAAGGATTTGCCGGAAAACGATTTGAAAAGGATGCGTGATTTTTACGAAAATCTTCTTATGGACTGCCCGGATATTTTAACGACAATGGATGTGGTAAAACTTACCGGATACGGCAAAAGCACCGTTAACGATTGGTGCAACCACGACCTTTTGATGCATTTTCGTAAGAGCTATTACAATCATATTCCAAAGCGATTTCTTATAGATTTTTTCTGTTCGCTCTATTTTCGTTCCATTACCCGCAAAACCAAATGGCATCTGAAAACTTTGAGCCATTTTGAAGCGATTTTGCGCGAAGAAAAGAGCAGAGAATGGTGGGAAGGGAGGAAGAAAAGGTAGTTTCGAGGGAGTTAATATGATATAATTAATAAAAAATAATTCAAGGTGATACAATGACAAACGAAAAATTGAGCTACATTTTGCGTGGTATAGATTTGAAAAAGTGCAAACCTATTGTCGAAAACCATGTATATTATATTTCAAAATTAATTAAGCAAAAGATTTCTAATGGATATGGAGAAGAACGTATATGTAAAGATCTATATGAATTTTTGGTAATAGCACCGGACGGTATTAAAAAAGGGATTATTCTTAGATGTGACAACATTGATTTACATTGGTATGTTTATAAAAAGCATAGAGGTGAAAAAGTCCTTAGTAATGCTTTGCGCACCGGTGTCCTTAGAAAGGTTTGGCCTAAAAATAAAACTATAACTTGTTGCTACGAATGGAAAGATAATAAAAAAGATAAATATGAAATGACTAAACATCTTGCAGAAATTGCAGGTTTGAAAATAAAAGAGTAAAAAAGAATGTACAATTTGTTTTTTTGTACATTCACAAAAAGCACCTCCCTATGCTAAAATTTCGGCATGGGGAGGCGTTTTTATGACTAATTTTATTGAAGAACTTTATTATGACAATATCGATCCGCAAGCAAGTAATAAAAACAGAAGAGCACAACGCGAAATGAGTATTTTGTCCGAAAACGAAGATTTTCTGCTCGAAGCTCTTTCGGATGAAAATAAAACAAGGTTTATGGATTATGTTGACGCTTGGGGAATAGTAAGTGCCGAATCAAACCTTGAGAATTTTATTGCCGGCTTCCGGTTGGGAGCAAAATTTATGTACGATACTTTTTGTGGAGAAGAAATGGTGATTGAGGATTATTTGAAAGAATGATTCTTTGCAATTATCAGCTATCATTTTTTTCATCAAGTGAGAGAGAATATATAGTTGCTTCTATTAAAACATACAGTTATTTATAATTATTAAATTTAAATTCAAATAAACCGTTAAAAATCTTTTTCAGTTGATCCAGCCAAATATCTGGAGGGTATCCATTTCCGAAGACATAATCGGAAAGTTTTTCAACATAATAATGCCATCCGTCCGGTAAATTTTTAGTTGTTGGATATAATATATCATCGAAATCAAAATCTTCTATCGTCATTCCCTGAAGATTAATTTCAATTTTTTCAATGACTTTGATTAGTGCAGCGTGATACTTTTCTATAAGATCGAAGTTTTCTTTACAAGAAACAGGGGTGCTAAATATCAAAGTAAGATAGTCAATCAAATCTCTGTAATAAGCATTATCCATTCGTGCTTCATTTTCTCGTTTTAGAATTTCTAGACGAGAAAGAGGATCTGTGCCACATACGAAAGGAATTTTTCTCATTTCTTTGCAAAATGCATTATGCTGTCGTTTTAATTCATCAATTAAAACATTGAGATGATTATAGTGCTTTTCAGCAAAAGCAAGGATTTGATTATGATCTATACTTAAAAAGATATCTTCTCCTTTAATTTGATTGCTATATAAAATCACAGAGAAACTTTTTTCTCCGAAATGGCATCCTGACCAACTTGCGAATCGTTTTTTATCCGTTTTATTTTCCTCTCCGGGTTCACTAAGATTAACCGAATGGGCTCCAAAACACGCTCTTACCGTTTTAAAGAAAGTTAAATCTGTCTGATTAAAAGGATTATCTGGAAAGCAATCTCTGTCATTTTTATAAGGAGGAACTTTTGTTGAAAAAATTACTCTATGAAGTTGTTGAACAGCTTCAACAAGAATATCGACGCTGGAAATAAATGCATATATTTCAATACTGTTCAAATCATGCCTTTTTGAAAAAGGATGTTCAATTAAATATTCAATAGAAACTGTAATCCAGTCCATGGCAGAACAAATGCAGTTCCAATGGTTCTTGTTGAGCTTTTTTCTATAACTAAAAAAAGTAAAACTATTTGCATTAACCATGCTACGGAATTTATTTATTAAATCAAGATTAAGCATAGTTGTTCCTCCAAAATATATTTCTAATACTATTTTACAATAAAAGTGAAAAGAAAAGCAACATATGGCAGGAAGAAATGGGACAAAAATACACCAACACAGGCCTTTTGCTTTAAAACTTTATATTTTAGGATTGACCATACTTGCATTATGGAGATATAATAAAATCAAGAAAATGGCTTTATTCTGCGATTTTTTTGTAATGCCACAAGGACACTAGCGAGGAAAGAGAAGTTTTGGAGGTTTGGTTATGGATAACGTGTCTTTTATGGAGAATATGTCACTGTTTGATCAGCAGGAAAATAATGCTTCGAGCGGCATGCTTGATGTAGTAAAAATGAATTTCGAAGAAGCGGAAAGAATGACCTGGAAAGAGTTGTTTTCGGGTTTTGATGAAATACATGCCATTACATATTCCTCCGGAATTGGTTTTGTATATAAACTTCTGAATATGTTTGAAAAAGCAGAAATAATTTTCGGTTATGATGAGATAATGTCTTTTCAGCTTCAGGAAATAATGGCATACCAATGCAAGCTGATTGAGCGTATTAAAGAAAAGGCGGGAAAAGCTAAACTTGATTTGATTTCAAAAATAGAAGATGAAACTTTACATCTTTATGTAGCGAATACGGTTTTGTCGCATGAAAAGATATATTTACTTTCTGCAAAAGACGGAAGAAAACGTGTTATCATGGGTTCTGCAAATATGTCCTTCAATGCATTCAGTGGCAGACAAAGAGAGAATATCTGTTATATCGATGGGAAAAAAGCTTATGATTGGTATATGAGCTGTTATCAAGAACTCAAAGAAAGCAGTACTGACCAAATTGTAAAGGAAAGTTTGCTTTTTGCTGATGACGGTGAAAACATAGATCAATTACCTATTGCAAAAACAGTCAAAGTGAAAAAGGCAATGGTGATAGAACCTATTGCAGAACTTAAAGAAGAAATGCAATTTGCACTTGATGTAAAAAATCTTGCAAAAAACATAGCACCTTCTGTTCCAAAACCAGATAAAAAAGGCAAACTTCTCCTTTCTCCGGAAAAAATAACCATTGCAAGACGGCAGATAGCAAACGATAAACAACTTGAAAAAGAAAAAAGAAGCGAATATCCGCAGCTTGAGATTTTTGTGGATGATAGCTTGGTGCGTCTTAATTCATCTGATATAAATTTAAATCCGTCAAATGAAGAAATAAAACACGATGTTGCTCTCTTTCTTCGTTATATGGATGGATACAATAAGTTCCACGGCGATGTTGCAGGAATGCAGCAAAGATATTTTGAGTTTGCAAACTGGTTTTTCTGTTCTCCGTTTATGGGATGTATGCGTGATATGGCAGTAAGGTATAATCAGAACCTGCTTCCATATCCGGTGTTTGGTTTGGTATATGGACAGAGTAAGGCCGGAAAAACAAGCTTTCTTGAAACTTTGCTCAAAATGATGATTGGACAGAAAACAAAAATATCTGCACCGGATTTTACACGTTCAAGCATTGAAGGACTTAAAAGAACAGTAAAAGGCGCGCCTATAATTGTTGACGACCTTACAAACACAAGATTCAATCAGCATGCAATCGAAACGATAAAGAATGATGATTTTGGTATCGCTGACAGACTTGTTCATTATCCGGCAGTTGTTATAAGCGCAAACGAGGACGTAAAAGCTGTTGCCCCGGAGGTTATAAGGCGTACTGTAATTTGCCGTGTACAAGCAGGTCTTACCAATACGGAAGTTATGCGTAGTAATGTTGTAAGAACTGTACAGCGTGAAATTGGTACCGCATTTTACAGAGAATATCTTCGCAGAATGCTTGATATTGTTCCTGATCTTCTGGAAGAAATGAAATCCGATGAAGCAGAAAGTGCTCCTGATATTTTGGCTATTTCATCAGAGATAATTGTTGATATTATTAAAAATTACAGTGATAGTGAAATACCTGAGTATGTAAGAGAACTTACACTTGATGATTATTTCAGTGAACGAGTTACCGGAAAATATGCTATCAAAACTATTTGCGATGCATGGAAAACTAGCAAATCTTCGTTCGATATAATTAAACGAAGCAACGAATTGAGATATAATGCAGGAGCACCTTATGAGGCGGATAGAATTTTGAAAGAACTTCCGGAAACTCTTGAAGCACACAAATCAAGAGAATGGATTGTGATGGATCTTAGTGCGGCAAAAGAATTCTTCGGTATTGATTTTAATAAATCTTTTTTTGATAGGCTTAAATAATTGTGAGGTACAAAATGGAATTTGAGGTAAGTTTTACAGAATTGAACGATATTATTTTTTGTTTTGATGAAGGCGAATGCGAACCATATGAAGAAGACGTGGCTAAAACAATAATAGGTAAAATTACAACCGAAGGTAAGAAAATCGGAGAGATTCGATTGTATAGAGTTTATAACGACAATAAATTCTATCAAATATGTGATGATATTTCAGAAGATATGGGCATACTTGCTGGCTTGATATGTGATGAAAGTGGATGCATATCTAAAAATCTTTTATTTGAAGGCGCAGATGAGTTTGACAGTGTTTTTGTTTTAGATAATATTACTATAGACGAGGAATACCAGGGAAACGGCATAGGCTCGGCAATAATTGCAAATCTTCAAAAAATGCTTGAATATAAATTTGAATTTTGCAGAATTATTTTCCTACAGGCAAGTGATTTTGAAACCGGACATAAACTTGGGTTTGATTCAAAAGAATATATTGAAGGTAATAAAAGACTAATGGATTTTTATAAAAAAGCAGGATTCAAAACAGTAAAAGAAAACGTTATGATATATTTAAAGCCCTGAGCTAAGATATAGTGCATTTATGATGAATGTAGTAAGACTTTACTTTTTGCTGTACCTATTGTACCGGTCACCGTAATCTACCATTCTCACAACATGCTTTTGCCGACTCTGTCCTTGCCGAAACCGGTTTTGCGATTGATTCGTCCAGTACTGCCTTAAATTACGGTGTGTGAGAGGTCGGACAGTCGTGGCTCGTCTCCACCATGCAAAAAACGGCTTAACTATGCGGTTAGGCCGTTTTTTTATTTACCAAGAAAAGGCACGAAAAAGAGGCAAAAAACACTTTGTGTCAACTGACGTGTCAATTTTGTCTTTTTTAATGTCGTATCGCACACACTTACATTTAATTTCCGAATACTGAAAAGCGTGACTTTCTTGGAAAGAAAGCCACGCTTTTTTGATTAATTCCTATTTTCTTTTTCCCGAAGGTTTCGCTCATAGATTTTTCGGTTGTGGTCATCATAAATCTTTTCCGCTTTTTCTTTGGCGAAAACCCAGAATTTGTTTAAACCGATCTTTCCGTATCTGCGGAAAACGATAAATCCGAAGATAACGGGGAAAACCAGGAACAGTAGCATAAAAACAAGGAACACGGCACAGTAATCTTCGGTAAGCCTTGCGGCATTTTCCCATTCGGGAAAAATAATACCGTCGGTCCGCATTGAGCGGGTTCCGAAAGAGGTTATTACGCCAAACATGTTCTTTATTCCGTAACGTTTATTAACTTCGATTATCTCGCAGTTCTTTTGTGGAAAACTTTCTTTGAAAAGGTTTTCTGCAAAGCCGGAAACCGGGCTTGGAACAACGGCTTCGTAACAATCTATTCCTTCATCGGTAAGTTCAAAAAACTTGCTGTAGGACATATAAAGTCCACCGGAAGCGGTTTTGGCTTTTGAACTTGCAAAGTCGTCATCCGCTTCGATTACTCCGGCAACATAATACCTGTTTCCGTTAATCAAGAGCTCCATTCCCGCAACGTCGGTTGCACCGAAAAGCTTCCAGGCAAGGTCTTTATCCAAGACAACGCCATCCTGCATAAGGTCATTTCCGCTTATGTAATTCCCGCAATAAAGAACAGGTTGGTGAAAAAAGAAGAAATCTCCGCCTATGCCAATGGCACAAACTTCGGCAGAACCTCTTTCCGTTGAAACTGTTACAATGCCGTTTCCGCAATATGCGAAATTCCAAAGATTTCCGTTTTCGGAAGATTCAATGGAAGCTTCGACCATTTTTGAATCAACGGTCTGTTTAAAAGAATAAACAGAATTTTCATCAATTTTGTAATTCACCGGCATAAAGCAGGCAATGTGGGAATAAGAAATGTCGCTTTTTCCGGCCCATCTTTCTGCGGAATTGATATAATCCAAAGTTTTTGAAACCGTTTGAAAACCGAAAAAGCAGAGAAACGAAAGAAAAACAAGAACCAGATTCAGTATGAAAAGCTTTTTATGTTGTCTGATCCAATCCATAAAAATTCACCTTAACCTTCGGCCATGCGTACAAGCATTCCGGATTCGATTGGGGCGGAAGAGGTTGTGATAACGTATTCTCCGTTTCCAATTCCGGAAACTGCGGAATTTATGTCATCTTTGGCAAGAACCTGAACATCAACGCGGGTGGCAGTATATCTGTTGCCAAGGGGGCTGTTTTTTGTGGTGATGATAAGAACAAAGCTTCCGTTGCTGTCGCTTCTTACAGCGCTGTTGGGAACAATGGCTTCATAGTTCTGGCTGCGCTGACCGACGGCAATATCAACATTCATTCCCGGTTCAACGTCACCGGAAAGATCAAAGATAAGGAATTTGTTTCTTCCGCCGCTTTGAGCATCGTTTTTTATATCGGTGAGCACGGCGCTTATCTGGCTTCCCCACCAATAGGTGCTCACTTCCGCCGTATCGCCGATGGAAACTTTTTTGGCCTGCTCGGCGGTGACCTGGATGCTCACGGTGTAACCGCGGTCGCTGAGTTCGATCATTGCAAGGGAAGTTCCGGCTTCGGCGGTTTCGCCGGCTTTAACGTTTATTTCGGTGATTTTACCGCCGACTTTTGCGGTGATTTCATTTCCATCGCCGCTTCCTGAAAGCTCGGCAACTTTTTCACGTTGTTTTTCGATATCACGTTTCATATCGGAAAAATCAAGATCCTGGATCTTTTCGGCAATTTCATCCGCTTTAAGCTGTGCTTCAAGATTATCAAGGGCAATGCTCAGATTTTTCTGGGCATTTTCAACTTCGTCAACAGCGGCCTTGTAAGCTTCTGCTTTTTCGTTGTAGCTTTCAAGATTTGCCGAGGCGGTGTCATAAGCGGCCTGTGCTTCGGCAATTTCCGAATCGGCAAAATCAAGGGCCTCCTTTGCGGAGATCATGTCTTCATAAAGACTGTTATATACGTTTTTGAGATTTTCGGATTCCGAAGAAAGACGAAGAAGTTCGGCGCTGTAATTGTCCATGGCCTTTTTCCATTCAGTCGCGGCGCTGTCATACTTATTATATTCTTCGCTGTCTGCGGGATATTTTGCTCTTTCGGCGTTTGCGGAATCAAAGTTTTCTTCAGCTTCAGCGTAAAGCTGCTGATATCTTTTTATTTCTTCGGAAACCGCTTCATCGCCGGTAAGAGTATCTATTGCGGCAACGGATTCGCTATATTTTTCTTCAAGGCGGTTTTCTTCTTTGTATTTGATTTTTTCGTCAAGAACCGCTTTGGCACTTTTTACTGCGGCTTCGGAACCGGTTACGGAAGGCTTGAGCTCCGCGGCTTTTTTCTTTGCTTTTGAAAGGTTTTCTCTTGCTTCGTCAACTTCTCTTCCAAGGTTGCTTCCGCTTTCGACAGAGGCCTGAAGAAGCTGTTTCTGGTAAGCAAGTTCCATATCGTAAAGGGTTTCCTTTGCCTGTTCAAGTTCGTCGCTGTCGCTTTCGCCAAATATGAAAAGCACATCGCCGGCGCTTACGTTCTGCCCCACCTGAACACAGACAGTTTCGACTTTTCTTCCAAATTCGGTTTCAACGGAATATTCTTCATTTGCCGAAACAGTTCCGTTTCCGCGGATCTTTGTGTTGATGCTTCCGCTCATAACGTATTGGGTTGAAACTTCCGGAAGGGAATAGTTCATGAAAGTGTTGGAAAAAAAGGTCAGAACAAGAAGAACGCTGAGGAAAATTATCGCGGCGTTTTTGACCCATTCTCTTTTTTTGACGTTTTCTTCTGTCATAATAATTATCCTTTCACCGAGCCCTGGTGCGCAATGCCTTCAACAAGATATTCTTCTCCGTGAAGGAAGAGCAAAAGCGTCGGAATCATATAAATTGTTGCAACAGCAAAAGCTATGCCGACTTCGCCGGCGTTGATTTGAGAAAGATATACCGAAAGCGGCTGCTGCGCCGGATCGGGAAGAAGGATTATCGGCTGTTCGACCATATTCCAGTAATCTATGAAAACAAGAATAGCAATGGAATAAAGAGCGCTTCGGCATTGCGGAAGGCAAACCCTTGTGAAAATCTGCCATTCGCTGGCTCCGTCAAGTTTTGCCGCTTCAATAAGCGAAGCGGGAATCCTTCTCATGGATTTGGTAAGCAGAAAAACGGAAAACGGCGCGAACATTCCGGGAAAAATTATCGACCACCTTGTGTTGAGGATTCCCATCCATTCGCTTACAAGATAGTTTGGAACAAGAGTGACCTGATACGGCATAAGCATCAGTATCACATAGAAAAAGAACATAAAGCTCCGGAATTTTCCGCGCCACCGTGTGAAACCATAAGAAGCAAGGGCGGCGGTTCCAAGCTGAAGGAAAACAATGGGAACAACAAGAATTACCGAGTTCCAGAATTTAAGAAGGTAATCCGGGCTTTTTATAAGTGCGGTTATGTATTGGGAAAGGCTTACCTTATCCGGAATGAATTTGAGGGTGACTTTGTCGGCGATATATCCCCGGTCACCGGTGATGTTCGAAAAAATCATTCCGTAGTTTGCGTTTATTTCGCTTTGCTCCATGAAAGAGTTGGTTATGGTAAGAACGGTCGGCATAAGAAAAAGAAAAGCGAAAACCGCCGAAATAATGAACATGGCCGCTCTGCCAAAATATTTTTTCTTTTTCATCAGCCTTCCACATCCTTTCCGAAACTGTCTTCCACTTTAAAGAGAAGGGCAATTATTATGACCATCGCAATGGCGAGAATAACCGCCGCGGCGGAAAGTTTTTGGTAATCAAGTGCTTCAAAAGTGTTGTTCATAAAATGCTGAAGCATATAAAGCCTTTCAACCGGATATTCGCCGGTGAGAAGGTATATCTCGCGGAACACCTTGAAGGAGTTTATCATGGAAAGAATGGTTACAAAAAGAACCGTGGGGGAAAGATAACGAAGCTTTATGGAAAAAAACTTATATGTTTCGGAAGCGCCTTCCACGTCGGCAACTTCAAGCAGTTCTCTTGGAATATTTGAAAGCGCCGCCATGAAAAGGATCATATTGTAACCAAGGTTTTTCCAAAGATAGAGCACAACGATAACCCCGATTGCCCATTCAGATTTAAGCCAGTCGATTTTATCAAGCCCGAAGGTGAGCATGATTTCGTTGAGCACGCCGTTGCGGTCGAAAAGCACCTGCCAGATAAGAACGACAGAAGCAACGGGAACCATCATGGGACTTAAAAAGAAAGTTCTGAACTGGCTTTTAAGCGGAATTCTTGCTTCAAGCATAAGCGCAAGACCAAGGGAAAGGATTACCGCAAGGGGAACGGCAACAATTGAAAAATCCGCGGTGTTTTTAACGGCGATTTTAAAAGCCTGGTTCCCGATAACGTTTTGAAAGTTTTCAAGAAAAACAAATTCCGGGTTAAGCGGGCTTTTTATTACCGAGTAATATACTACTACAAGAAAAGGAAGTATGAAAAAGACCGAAACACCGAGAACGCTCGGGCCGGAAAACATCCAGCTTTGGATGAAATCCTTTGTTTTATAATTAAGCCCGTGCCAGCGTTCACGCAAGGTTCTTTCGTTTTTTTCTGTTTTATCTTTGTTCGTTGACATAAAGATTTACCCTGCTCTGGATATATTCCGCAGTCTGCTGAGCGCTTCTTTCACCGTTGAAGAAATATTCAACTTCTTCATTGATGATTTTCATAACGCTTTCGTCATAGCGGGATATCCTTGTCGTATTATTTATAATGTTCATGATGATATTATACTCTGTTTCGGTCATTGCGTAAACCGGATATTCATAATACTGGGTTCCGTATTCAAGCCAGCCCCAGGATTTCGGAACTTCGTGCCAGCCTTTTTCGTTGGTCTGGCCTTTGGAATATTCGGGAATCGAAAAAGCGTTTTCGTTTTCTTCCGGAACGGTTTCCTCAACCGGAACTTCACCATCGGGAAGAACGGGCTTTGTCATAATTCCGCCGTTATAAATATTTTCGGAAGGAACATAAAACTCGTCAAATTCCGGAGTCATCGATTTTTCGATCATTTTATCAAAAGCCGCTTTGTTGGTGGGAATTCCGTCAAAATAATTATCTTTCGTCTGATATTCTTCGGTAAGTATGCGGCTTATGAAATCCCAGATGACTTCTTTATGTTCACTTGTTGCGGACATTGCAAGGCCGCCATAGACGGAAAAATAGTTTCCGGAACCTTCGTTTGTGGGAAGACCGACAAAGGAAATGTTGTCGCCGAGAACGTAGAAGGTGTTGGCGCGGAAATCGTCGATGTTGTAAAAATAGGTGTTTGCAAGAAGCTGTTCGCCTTTAAGAACGGATGCGATCGGAGAATAGTAATAATACATTCCGCTTCCGTCGTCCATCGGAGGTTCTTCAAGGGGGAAGTTTTCCGTAAATTCAAGAATATCGATGAATTCCTTATCGGTAAAGCGGCATTCGCCGTTTTCCCAATTTACGAAATTTTCAACGTTGTTGCTGAAAAGAAGGCTGAATGCGTTCGCTTTTGTAACGTATTTTTCAAAAACGGTCGCGCCTTCCGGAAGTTTTTCAAAAGCAGCCTTAAGGTCATCGAAAGTCCAGCTTGAACCGTCGCCCACAACGTTTTTAAGGCCGACATAAGTATAAAGATTGAAATTGTCGTAAATTTCGTAAAGTTTTCCGTCTTCTGTGCGAAGAGCATCAAAAATAGGAGAAACAAGATTGTCAAAACCGATATCTCTTTCAATATAGGGGGTAAGGTCTTCAAAAATTCCTTTTCCGGAATATCTTGCCATCGGCATATTATTGGTGATAAAGATATCCGGAATATTTCCGCTTATGATTTCGGTGTTAAGCTTCGTAAGACCGTAATAATCTTCACCGGAAGCAAATTCGCTGTAATCGGTAACGCGGATTCTGTATTCGCTGTTGGTCTTGTTGAATTCAAGTATCTCCCTTCTGACGTCATAATCAAGATAGATGCAGGCAAGGGAAATAATTTTCTTTTCGGGAATTTCGGAAGAGGGGGTCTTTTTAAGATGAATAATATTATATTCCGTTCCGTTGTCGGTCCAGGATTCTTCGATTGCAACAACGGTTTCCGTATCAACAACAACTATTCTGTCGCTGTAAAGATAGCTGCTGTCAATGTCGGAATCAAGCCAGTTGAGAATCGTTTCGCTTTCTCCGGTCTCAAAATTAAAATATCCGATTCCGCCGCCGTTTGAGGTGTTGTAAATAATGTCATAAACTCCGTTTCCGCCCCGGAAGGAATAAATATCCTGGGGAAGATTTACTGGTTCATCAAAAGCTTTTTTAGAATCGTTGATGATATTGAAGGTCTGGCCGTTTTCGGTCCAAAGAATGCTTCCGATGCTGCCGTCTTTTATTTTTATAAGGCTTCCGCCGCCTTCGGGAGTATCAATACGGTAAAGCTCGTTGAAATCCGGATCATAAACCCGGATTCCAAGATAGGAAGAAACGTACCAGTTTCCGTTATCTCCGTGGATAATGTTGTCCGGATAAAAATCGTTTTCGGGATCAAGCTCGAAAATAAGCTTTCCTTCATCAACGTTTCCGGAATTGTCGATGGTATAAAGAACAAAGGAAGTGCTGCTTTCGGCAAATTCCCATTGGGACTGAATCTCCGGATTGAAATTATCCGGAAGATTGAAAGTCGTCATATTTTGGGAAACAAGGACGTAAACGCCTTTTTCGTCAGCAAAAATGCGGTTTACGTATTCGTCGAACTGCATTTCCTCTGTGTATCTGTTGTTGGTTCCGAATACGGCAAGTTCTTTAACTTCTTTTCCTTCAAGATCGGAAGAAAAAACTTTTTGGGTATAAACGCTTTCCATATAGGTTTCGCCGGTGGTTTCATCGGTACGCTCGGTTTCCTGATAGGAATCCCCGGAAAAATAGATTTTATCTCCGGAAACAGCAACGTAGTTTATCCATTGTGTTCCCTCGGGAAGGTTAAATTTGCTGTAAGTGGGAACATAGATGAACTCCGGCATTGAACTTGAAGGATTTTCGGGCTTTTTGCATCCGCTGAAGGCGGAAAGAAGCATTATCACCGCAAAAGAAATTGCCAAAAATTTTCTGAGTTTTTTCATAAAATCCCCTCGCTTTATGTAAAATTTTGCTTTATATAATATAAGTACGCAAAAAACGCCGTTTTGTTGCAAAAAAATTACTTTTTTTACAAAAAATTTTACAACATTCTTCAAACACAGTATATCATAAAAAATTCCATATAAAATATAAAAACAAAAAGTTTAATCAAAAATTAATAAATGGCTGAAAAAACGAAAAAGTATATTGAAAAATGATTTTGTTATCAGAAAAAACAAAAAAAGCGGTGAAATTTATCGGAAGACAAATTTATAAATATGTATTATTATTAAAATAAATATTCTTTATATAAAAAGTAGAAAAATTTGTAAAAAATTCTTGACCTTTAAAGAAAATGGTACTATAATGGGTTTAAATTTTTTAAGCGCGTTTTAAAGTATTATCACACTAAAGTGTGATTGGCGCTTAAATAAAAATGCGTTTTAAAAACGCAAAAGGAGGAGAAAAATCATGAAAAAAATTTTTGCATTTGTACTGGCGGTCATGATGATTCTTGGAATGACAGCATGTTCCGGCGGCGCAAACTATACTGAAAACAACACCGAATTTGTAATCGGCGTTTCCGGTCCCCTTACCGGCGGTGCAGCTGTTTACGGCGTAGCTGTTCAGAACTCCGCACAGATGGCTGTTGATGAAATCAACGCAAACGGCGGTCTTAACGGCGTTATGTTTAAACTCATTGCCACCGACGATACCCACGACGCAACCAAAGTTGCCGCAAACTATGCTTCCATGCTCGAAGGCGGCATGCAGGCTTCTCTCGGTACCGTAACCACAGGTCCCGCACTTGAATTCAAACAGCTTTCCGTTGAAGACAACGTATTCTTCCTTACCCCTTCCGCTTCCGGCGACGCTGTTCCGGAATTTGACAACGGCTATCAGATGTGCTTTGCAGACGGTAACCAGGGTAAAGTTGCTGCGGAATATGTAAACTCCCTTGGCCTTTCCGAAATCGGTATCTTCTATAAATCCGACGATGCTTATTCCAACGGTATTTTCGAACAGTTCAAAGATAACCTTGATCCTTCCATTGCAACTGTTGAAACCGTTTTCACCGGTGAAGCTTCCGACTTCTCTTCTCAGATTTCCACTCTTAAAGACTGCACCTTCATCTTTATGCCTATTTATTATCAGCCTGCTTCCATCTTTATGACTCAGGCAAAAGGCATTATTGCTGATAACGCTGTTTATTACGGCTGCGACGGTTTCGACGGACTTGCTGGTCAGTTCGAAGATTTCTCCGTAATTCCTCAGGAAGTTTCCATGCTCTCTCACTTCGATTCCAACGCAACCGAAGGTATGGCTGCTGATTATATTGCAAAATATACCGAGAACTTCGGAACCGATACCCTTAACCAGTTCGGTGCTTCCGCTTATGACTGCATTTACGCAATTTATAACGCAATGAAAGCTGCAATTGATGCAGGTGAAACCATTGACGTAACCATTTCCGCTTCCGATCTTTGCGAAATTCTTAAAGCACAGTTCCAGGGCGGCTTCAGCTACAGCGGCGTAACCGGTGAAAACATCACTTGGGATGCAAGCGGTTATGTTGCGAAAGGTGCTGTAAAATACACCCTTAAAGAAGCTAACTGATTCTTTATAATAAAATAAAAATTATCCATATTTTGCCGGTGCAGAATTCTGCCCCGGCAATTTATGCTAATTAAAAGTAGTAGGAATTGTTATGGAATTTATTGAAACTTTGATAAACGGACTGAGTATAGGCAGTACATACGCCATGATAGCCCTTGGTTACACCATGGTTTACGGAATTGCGAAAATGCTCAACTTTGCCCACGGCGACGTAATTATGGTCGGCGGTTATATTATTTACGTTGGGCTCACAGTAAGCGGAAACCCGATAATAAGCTTTTTGGCTGCGGTTCTTTCCTGCATTATTCTCGGAATAACCATTGAAAAAGTTGCCTATCGTCCCCTTAGGGGAGCTTCTCCTCTTGCGGTTCTGATAACCGCCATCGGCGTAAGCTATCTTCTTCAGTCTTCCGCCCAGATGATTTTCGGTTCCGCACCGAAAATGGTAACCATTGCGGATCTCGGAAGCATCAGCTTCAGCGGACTTACCATTCCGGTATATGTTCTTGTAACCCTTGCCTGTTCCGTTGTTATAATGACCGCTCTTACCCTTTTCGTAAAATATACCAGAACCGGACGAGCAATGATCGCCGTTTCTGAAGACAAGGGCGCAGCCCAGCTTATGGGAATCAACGTAAACAGAATTATTATGATAACTTTTGCGATCGGTTCCGGTCTTGCGGCTTTTGCGGGACTTTTCATGCTTATGAAATCCCCCAGCCTTTCCAACACTCTCGGTGCAATGCCCGGCATCAAAGCTTTTACCGCGGCGGTTATCGGCGGAATCGGTTCTATTCCCGGAGCAATGCTCGGCGGTATTCTTATGGGTGTTGTCGAAGCAATTTCGCTTAAGATTCCGGTAATTGCCCCTTACACCGACGCAATCGAATTCCTTATCCTCATCATCATACTTCTTGTTAAACCCACCGGAATTCTCGGCAAGAAGAGAAGGGAGAAAGTATAATGAATAAATTTAACAGCGTTAAATGGAACCATTATCTCAACTATATCGTTGTTGCCGCTGTAACCGTTATTTTTGCAATACTTTCTCTCACCGGTTTTATTGACAGCTCCGACAAATATCTTCTTGAAAAAATTGCAATTGCAATAACTCTTGCGGTTTCTCTGAGCATGGTTGTCGGATTCCTCGGCGAGCTTTCTCTCGGTCACGCCGGTTTTATGTGCATAGGTGCGTATCTTGGCGGTAAAACGGCGGTAATTCTTGAACCGATGCTTGGCGAATGGCCCGCCCTTATTGTTTCGCTTCTTGTCGGCGGTGCGGTCGCAGCAATTTTCGGAATGATAATCGGTCTTCCGGCGCTTCGCCTTCGCGGCGACTATCTTGCGATAGTAACCCTTGCTTTCGGCGAAATAGTCCGTTCGATTTTTATGAACTCCAGCAAGGAATCCTTCGGCGGATCTCTTGGTCTTGATACTCCCCGTTTCAATAAGGATATTCTTTTTGTTGTCGCTTTTATAATGGTTCTTGCAACCCTTGCTGTTACTCAGAACCTTATCCGTTCCAAACACGGAAGAGCGATTACCGCGATCCGCGACAACGAAATTGCCGCAAGAGCAACCGGTATTGATGTTACTAAATATAAACTTCTTGTTTTTACCGTTTCCTCTTTCTTTGCGGGAATTGCGGGTGTTCTTTACAGCTATTCCAACTTTACAGTTCAGAGCACCAAGTTCAGCTATAACTATTCCATAGAGATACTTGTTATGGTCGTTCTCGGCGGAATGGGCAACATCAACGGCGCAATAATTGCGGCGGCGCTTATCACTTTCCTTGATGTGGAACTTCAGACCATTCTTACGGGTAACCTTGCGGTTCTTCAGGATCTTATTTATGCGCTTATTCTTATTGTGCTTGTAATTTACAACAATGCGCCGGCACTTAAAAACTTCCGCGAAAAATATAACCTTAAAGCATTTATCCGTAAATTCAAACCGCACAATCCTTCCAAACACAAGGATGATGAAGCAAAATGGGACCGCGTTCCCACCAAGATCAAAATGGACGAAATTCTTTCTGTCGATTTCCAGGCAAATTCTCCCTATACTCCCGACAAACCGGAAAAGGAGGGAAAATAAATGAGCAAAGTTGTTCTTAAAACAGAAAACCTCGGAATCTCTTTCGGCGGTCTTAAAGCTGTTCAGAATCTTAATATTGAAATAAAGGAAAGGCAGCTTTACGGTCTTGTCGGTCCTAACGGTGCGGGAAAGACCACTGTTTTCAATATGATAACCGGTGTTTATAAACCCACAACCGGCCGTTTCTGGCTTGATGGTGAAGACCTTACCGGAAAAGGTCAGGAAACCATTAACCACAAAGGTATTGCAAGAACTTTCCAGAACATCCGACTTTTCAATAATATGACGGTTATCCGCAACGTAATGGTCGGTCTTCATAACCAGCCGGAATTCAAATGCGGCGTTTTCACAAGTATTTTCCGTCTTCCGAAACATTTTAAAACCGAACGCGCAATGCGCGACAGGGCAAAAGAGATCCTTGATATTGTCGGTCTTCTTGATGAACGCAACAATCTTTCCTGCAACCTTCCTTACGGAAAACAGAGAAAACTTGAAATTGCCCGAGCTCTTGCGACCAACCCCAAGCTTCTTTGCCTTGACGAACCGGCAGCGGGCATGAACCCCCACGAAACCGAAGACCTTATGAAAATCGTTCGCAGAATCCGTGATGAATACAACATCACAATTCTTCTTATTGAGCATGATATGAAATTCGTTTCCGGACTTTGCGATGAAATTACCGTTCTCAACTTCGGAACTTCCCTTGTTCAGGGACCGCCGGAAGTGGCTCTGAGTGATCCGGAAGTTATCAAAGCATATATAGGAGGATAACGCTATGGCACTTTTGGAAGTTAAAGATCTCGAGGTTTCCTACGGCGTTATCAAAGCTTTGAAAGGTATAAGTTTTGAAGTTAACGAAGGGGAAATAGTAACCCTTATCGGCGCAAACGGCGCGGGAAAAACCACAACAATGCAGAGCGTTATCGGTCTTATCCCGAAAAAAAGCGGAACCGTTGTTTATGACGGAGAAGATATCACCAAAACGCCCTGTCACAAAATAGTCCACCTTGGAATGTCCCAGGTTCCGGAAGGAAGAAGGATTTTTCAGGAACTTACCGTTTATGAGAACCTTCTTATGGGTGCATATTCCAAAAAGAAAGACGATAAATTCGACGAAGACCTTGAAAACGTTTACAAACGTTTTCCGCGTCTTGCTGAAAGAAAAAACCAGATCGCGGGAACGCTTTCCGGCGGTGAACAGCAGATGCTTGCAATGGGCAGAGCGCTTATGTCCCACCCGAAACTTCTGATGCTTGACGAACCTTCAATGGGCCTTTCACCGCTTCTTGTTGATGAAGTTTTTGATATCATCAAAGATATCAACAAGGACGGAACGACAATTCTTCTTGTTGAACAGAACGCGGGTAAATCCCTTGCGATTTCCGACAGAGCTTACGTTCTTGAAACCGGAAGCATTGTTCTTTCCGGAACCGGAGCGGAACTTGCGGCCAGCGAAGATGTTAAAAAAGCATATCTCGGCGTTTGATAAAAACAGTTTTGAGCACGACGGAAATGCCGTGCTCATTTTTTGTGCTCAAAAATTTTAAAGTTCGCCGCTCCAACAAACCCGTTGACCTTTTTGACGATTTGTGATAGTATATACTTAAGTAAAAATATGTATAAGCAAAAGTAGCTTTTGCTTTATCATAGATTGGTTTTTGGTTCCTAAAAAACGAAAAATCAGGAGGAAAACGAAATTATGAACGACACCCATGAACAGATAAGAATAGTTCAGGAAACCGTTGCGGGCAAGGAAATAACCTTTGCACACGTAATCGGCGGTCCTGCGCCTATTATATATCAGAAACTGGGTCTTAACCCCTCCATAGATTACACATCCAACGCTATCGGAATTATGAATATGACTCCGCCCGAATCCGCAGTTATCGCTTCCGATATTGCTGTTAAAAGCGGCAACGTATATCTTGGCTTTGCGGACCGTTTCACCGGTTCAATGATCATAACCGGCGATATTGCGGACGTTACCGCTGCTCTCAACGAGGTTTGCCAGTATTTCCATGACGTTATGAAATACGTAGTCTGCGAAGTTACCAAACGTTAAGGAAGTGCGGTTATGGGAGTACGCATGACCAGAGAGGAATTCCTTGAAAAGGTTTTCCAAAAAAAATATGATGAACTGAAAGATAAAGATCTTCGAATAGTCCGTATCAAAGTAAAGGGCAAGGAAATTTCACTTGCCCAGCTCATCGGTTCTTCCGAAACAAGAATCTATCAGAACCTTGCGTTACATATAGGAACCCATTTCGGTGAAGACCACACCGGTGAATCCATCGGTCTTATCCACGTTACCCCGGAAGAAGCTGCAATAATCGTTGCAGATATCGCGATGAAAAGCGGCAACGTCGAAATCGGAACTCTCGACCGTTTCAACGGTTCTGTTGTAATTTTAGGCGACCGTTCCGATGTCCGAAGCGCCCTTGAAGGCGTTATTGAATTCTTTGAATATAAACTTAAATTCACCGTCTGTGAAATAACAGAGGTGTAAAGAGAGCATAGATGAA
>JAFQBH010000033.1 GCA_017399765.1 Oscillospiraceae bacterium
CATGTTTAGCTTGCGAGTACTAATTGGTCGAGGACTTGACCTTTTGCCAAATTTTCTCTCTCTTTGAGAATATATTCTTTTTTCTTCGTTGCGTCTTCTTCAGTTTTGAGGGTTTTCCTTTATGGGAAAATCATCTGATCCGCACCATTAGCTCAGTTGGTAGAGCAGCTGACTCTTAATCAGCGGGCCCCGGGTTCGAGTCCCTGATGGTGCACCAATCCGGCCCGATGGTCAAGTGGCCTAAGACTCCGGCCTCTCACGCCGGCAACGAGGGTTCGAATCCCTCTCGGGTCACCAATATAGTCGGTGTTTATTACAGCGAGGATCCACCTGTTCCCATTCCGAACACAGTAGTTAAGCTCGTTTGTGCCGAAGATACTTGGAGGGCAGCCTCCCGGAAAAATAGGTCGATGCCGACACAGCCCAGTCAAATGACTGGGCTGCTTTTTTTATTTTAAAACCCGGAAAATCTCTTTCCGGGTTTTTGTTTTTATGCTATAATATTTTCAGATGATTATCTGAGGTGTTTTAATGAAGATTGATGATAAAATTTGCGGTGAAAGAATTTTTCTTCGAAGTTATGATAAATCCGATGTTTCTTTCGTTAGCGGAATGTGGTTTGATGAAGAAAACGGCAAATATCTTAGCGATCCGACGCCTGAATTTATTGATGATGTTTTTCAGAAAGCGTTTGACGGTATTGAGTATTGTGCTGATGGTTTTTATTTTATAATTTGTCTTAATTCCGGCGAAAGAATAGGTTCTATAAGTACCTTCCCGGATGAAAATAATTCTCAATATGATATAGGATATTGTATTCATAAGGATTTTTGGAAAAAAGGCTTCGGTACAGAGGCTGTTTTGTTATTAATGGAATGGATTAAGCAGCGCGGAGGTAAAATCGTTACGGCGGAAGTCGCATCCGATAATATTGCTTCCCGCAAACTTCTCGAAAATCTTGGTTTTACTGTAAGAGAAAAAACAAGTTTTAAGAAATATAATATGGATATTTCTTTTGATAGCTATATTTATGAAAAGGAACTTTAAGGTGGTGCTCAAATGGACGGCAAGCTTCGCAATATGACGGCAATTTATCTTACTCAAAACGGAAAAATGCTGATGCTTTACAGAATTGGTTCAAGAGTAGTTTCTCCTTCCTGGTGCGGAATCGGCGGGCATTTTGAAAAGGAAGAGCTTAACGATGCTAAAGCCGCAATGCTTAGGGAAATGAGCGAGGAAATCGGCCTTTTTGAGCACGATATTGATAATCTTAAATTTAAATATGTTACTCTTCGCAATAAAAACGGAGAAATCCGCCAAAATTATTATTTCTTTGCTGATTTGAAAGAAAACGCGGTGCTCAAAACCGATTGCAATGAAGGAAAACTTGAATGGGTGGATTATAATGACGTGCTCAAAAAGGATATGCCTTTCACGGCAAAAGGCATGCTTGAGCATTATATGAGCACCGGAAGGTTTGACGACAAAATCTACGGCGGAGTTACAACTTCAAGCGGTGTTGTTTTTACGGAAATGGATGAATTTTAATGAATATTACTTTGAATAATGACATAAAAGGTAAAATCCTTGATATTGGCGGCGGTGGAGAAGGAATTATCGGCAGACTTTATAAAAACCGTGTTATTGCCGTTGATAATAGTCAGAATGAACTTGATGAGGCACCGGATTGTTTTGAAAAACGTCTTATGGATGCAGAAAGTCTTGATTTTCCGGATTCTTCTTTTGATTCCGTAACGGCTTTTTATTCGTTTATGTTTATGAGCACTGAAACAAGAAAAAAAGCTGCTGAAGAAATGGTTCGTGTGCTCAAAAAAGGCGGAGAAATCCATATATGGGATGTAAATATTAAAAACGCCGAAAAAGAACCTTTTTGTATTGATTTGAAAATCTGTTTGCCGGAGGAAATAATTGAAACAACCTATGGCGTGATGGGTTTTGGACTTGAACAATCGTTTGAAAAAACTAAAGATATTTTTGAAAATCTCAATTTGATATGTGTTCTTGAAACAGAAAACGAAAGTAATTTTTATTTGAAATTTATAAAATAAAAAGCCCGCTATGCGGGTTTTTTTTTAAAATCTTTTATTTTTTCAATAAATATTCCGAAAAAGAATAAATTTGTTAATAATTATAGTGTATAATTGTTCCGTGGAAAAATTTTAAAAAATTTTTTGAATTTTATGCAACAAAACGGCGATTTTTTCGCACTAATATAATGATAGCCATGATTGGTGGTGTGGTTATGAAAGTTGATAATGATTTGGTTGTCAGGGCATCAAAAGGTGACAAAGATGCCTTTTCCGATCTGTATTATTCCTGCTATAAGGATCTTTATAAATTTGCTCTCTATACCATTGGCGATGCCGAAAATGCTTCGGATGTTGTTTCGGATACTTTCGTTGATATCTGGAAAGGTATAGGGAAGCTTCGCGATGCAAATTCATTTGCTTCCTGGGCGTTCAGAATTTTGAGCGTTCGCTGCAAAAAGGAAATTTCGAATATGATCGACCGCCGCGGAGTTTATAATTTTGATGACCTTATAGAAACCCCTTCTATGGGTTCGGAAAATATTGAAGAGGATATTTCGGAAAGCGCAAGTCTTTCTTCTGCGCTTTCAAAACTCGACGGAGATGAAAGAATGATAATAATTCTTTCGGTGCTCCATGGTTATACAAACAAGGAAATTGCCGAAATGATCGGCAAGCCACAGGGAACGGTGAGCTCAAAGCTTCACCGTACATACGCAAAATTAAGAGAAATGCTGGGAGGTGAGAACAATGGCTGAACATGATGATAAAAATTTTGAGCAGAAAATTGAAAAAATGCTTCGTGAAATGGATTCGGAAATAGAGATCCCCGAAATTCCGGACGTTCAGAACATTTTTGAAAAAGCGGAAGAGAAAAAGCAAAATGTTGTTCCTTTCAAAAAATATTCAAAATATGTTGCTGCAGCGGCCGCAGTTGTTCTTATCTGTATAAGTTTTCCTGCATTTTCCGGAACTTTCGGAAGAAGCCTTCCGCAGGAAGCCGCAGAAAGTTTTGACCAGTCGATGGAGTATCTGTCTGACGGCATTTGCGAAGAAGCGGAAATGCCGATGGAACCGGAAGCTGCTGCTGAGCCGGAAACAGCATATCCTGAAACCCCAAAAGAACCGGAAGAGACAGATTTGGATTCAAACGATGCATTGAGGGAAGAAAGCGAATCAGAGATTCAGTATGCCATTACCGTTTCGGAAGCGCTTTCGAAATATTTCACATGTGTGGAAACGGCGGTTGTTAGCGGTTCTCAAAATTCAAGTTCTGTTGCGCAGGAAGAAAAGTCCGAAATGGAAGATGCAAAAATTCTTGAAGAATATCTTAACAAAAAAAGAAGCATTGATCTTACAATAGGAAAAGAATCGGTTTCGGTAATTCTGAAAGATATTTCGGCAGATGAAGAAATAATTTCCGCATTTTGGGTTGAAGGAAAATTTGAAGGTTCATATCTCGATGGTGAATATTATTTTATAAACCTTGTAAAGAACATTACCCTTGAGGATTATGCGGAAGGAAATTATCTTCCCATGGTCGGTGACGAAGCGGAAGAACCTTATACAATTCCGGAAGAAAGCATTTATATTCCCGGTGAGGTAACGGAAGGAATTATAACCCTTGTTGTTGAAATTAACATCGGAACAGGCGAATATAAAATTTACGCGAGCCTTATTTAACTAAAAAGGTGCCGCCGCCGAAAAGGCGGCGGCATTTTTTGTTTTTCGGAGGTTTTTATGAAAAGATTCTTAATGGTTGTTCTTTTGCTCTGTCTTTGCGGATGTGCTTCCGGCGAACCGGAAATTGACCCGGAACTTTTTACTGCGGAAATTATATCTTTTGACGAAAAAAGTATAAGTTTTTTTGTTGTCAATAATTCAAAAAACACCGTGGAAATCGGGAATGAATATTATCTTGAGAAAAAAGAAGGCAAAAGCTGGACTTTGGTTCCGGAAACGGAAGAAGTATTTTTTACCGCAATAGCCTATGGCCTTAACCCGGGAGAAGCAAAAACTTTTGAAGAAAATCTTGAAATGCGTTACGGCGTTCTTGAAAAAGGAATCTACAGAATATCAAAAGATATCTGGATCTGGAACGAGGACGAAGTTATCTGCGGAAACCAGAGAATTTTTGCGGAATTTGAAATAAAACAGGGCGGGAAGGTGAAATAAAATGAAAAAAATCGCGACTATATTATTAGCGGTCCTTTTGTTTTGTTCCTGCGGAGGAACAGACAGAGATAACGCCGAAGGCTGGGACCTTCAGCCGAAAAAACTTTTTGATGTTATAGAAAAGGATTTTTCGGAAGAAAAAGGGGAAAGTATAACTTTTTTTGCAAAAAACGAGGAAGAGTACGAAATTTCCTATGATCTCCGGTTCCGTTTTCAAAAGCAGGAAGGCGAAAGTTGGGTTTTGATAGAACCTCTCAACAAAGAGGAAATTACGGAGAAATTTGTTCTCAATAGCGGCGAAAAGAAGGAAATATCTTTTGTTTTTGAGGATATTTTCGGAAAACTTCCGGCGGGAAATTACCGCGTTGTCGTAACAAGTTTTCGTGATAACGGAAACAGAAACCAGTGGTACGAACACTATTATTTTGAAATAGAAGAAAAAAATCCTTCCGAAAAAACGGGTCCCGAAAGTCTTGATGTTACGGCCGAAAGCCATGGTTGGAACCGCGCATGCGGAATAAAAATTTTCAATAACAGCGACAGAGAAATCCTGCTCAGCGCAATGTGGGAACTTTATTACGAAACCGACGGGAAATTTGAAAAACTTGATTACGTTCGCGGTATAGGTTATGACAAAACCATGCTTTCCATTGCTCCCGGTGAAAGTTATGATCTGTCGAGCAACACAGAGGGAGACTATGGGCTTTTGCCCATTGGAAAATACAGAATTGACTGCCGTATTGTTTTTGATAATGATGCGGGTTTTGAAAACGAACAGACAGTTTCCGGTGAATTTGAAATAACCGGCCTTGAAAAAGAAAGTACATCTTTTATTTGGGACAAAACTGCAGAACTTTCGGAAGCGGAAATAACCGTAACATTCAGAAACGATAAGGGAAATGAAATCCGTTACGGAGAAGACTATTTTATACAAAAGCTTGAAGGCGAGGATTGGATAACCGTTGAACCTTTGGAAACTCCGGCTTTCGATACGGTACTTTATACTCTTGATGAAATCGGAGATAAATTTGTCGAATGGAAAACGGATTTAAGCCTTATCTATGGCGAACTTCCGGAGGGAAGCTATCGCCTTGTAAAAACGTTTTTTACAGATGCGGACAACTATATTAACGGACAGCATTATGCTTTTTTTGAGTTTGAGATAAAATAAAAAATTTTTTGAGGTGGGTCAATTGAAAAGGATTTTTGCGATTATTCTTGCGGCGGTTTTTCTGTTTTCCGGCTGTAATTCCGGGAACAGATCTCTCGGAATTTCCGAGGAAATCATAACCGATACCGAAATTCTTAAAATTAAACTTATCGAAGCAACTTCCGAAAAGATTGCTCTTGAAATAAAAAACGAAAGCAAAAACGAAATCGGTTACGACGAATTTTATACAATTGAATTTGAGGAAGAAGGCGAATGGCACCGCCTTGAACCGAAAAAAGAGGAAACGTTTATCGAAGTTGCTTACGTTCTGGAAAAAGAAAATTCCTGCACCTGGGGAGATAATATCAGCAGGATCTACGGAAAACTTCCGGAGGGAAGATACCGCATTGTAAAGCATTTCAGCATTTATGAAAAAGGCGGTGCCGAAGCCGAAAGAATCACCCTTGCGCAGCAGTTTATCATAGGTTAAAATAAAGCTGAAAATAACAAAAAGGGGGCGTTTTTATGAAAAAGTTTTTTGCGCTGATTCTGGCGATGCTCATGGTTTTGACCGCGTGCTCAAAAGTTCCGGAAGAACCGGCTGAACAGAAAGGTTCTTCCGAACCGAGCACAGAAACAAGCTCCGCTCCGGAAGAACAGAAAGAACCGGAAACTCCGGAAGAAACCGGTCCGGAACATCTTTCTTATCTCCGGGAGGATTTTCCGAAAATCGACGGTTCCACTTCGCTGATTCCGCTTGAAGCGGGAATCCGCTCCGCAATTTTCGGAAAGACAATTGAAGAAGCAACCGGCGATGTTAGACATACCACAACGTGGGAATCTTTCAACAGTCTTCTTTCCGGCGACGTTGATATGATTTTCAGCGTTGATCTTTCGGATTATCAGAAACAGCAGGCAGAGGATAGGGAAATTGAACTCGAAGCGGTTCCCGTTGCTTATGAAGGCTTTGTCTTTGTAGTCAATGCGGAAAACCCGGTCGATGAACTGACTCAGGAAGAACTTCGAAAGATATATTCCGGCGAAATCACAAACTGGAAGGAAGTTGGAGGCAAAAACGCCGAAATTGTTGCCTATCAGCGCAACACCGATTCCGGAAGCCAGAACTATATGATAGATTTCATGGGCGAAGTTCCGCTTATGGATGCGCCCAAAGAAAGAAGACCCGGTTCAATGGTGGGCCTTATGGACGTTATTGCCGTAAACAATAACGCGGAAAACGCTATCGGCTATTCCGTCTATACCTATGCGGCGGATATGTACGGAAACGGCGACGAGATAAAATTTATCAAAGTTGACGGAGCCAAGGTCAACAAAAACAGCATGGCAAAGGGCGAATATCCCCTTTTGGGAAACAGCTACGCAATTTTCAGAGCGAACGAACCGGAAAATTCTCCCGTCCGGAAGCTTGTTGAATGGATGATTTCCGACGAAGGCCAGCTTGCCGCCGCAAAAGCCGGTTACGTTACCATGCGCGATATCGGTTTTGATTATTCCGAAGCGGAAATCGAAAAATTTGAAGCAGTCGGAACCGGAATCGAAAAACCGAAGGAAAAGCTTGCAAGCTTTGAATATGCCGCAAAACAAAAGGGAACGGGCATTTCCAGCGCATCGCCAAACCTTCCGCTTGTATGGAAGGACGGAAGATGCATCGTTGATTTTCTTGCGGACAAAGACCTTGAAAATGAAATAAATGCTTTTCTTCTTGAAAGTTACGGTGAGCTTGAAGAAAAGCTTGATGAATACGAAAAATATATCGAATACAAAAAAGGCAACGAAGAATGGTCGGCTTTTTCTGCGCTGCCTTATTACACAAGTTGGGAAACAAGAAATCTCCAACAGCCCTGCAGCGTAAGAATAAGGGCAAAAAACGGTATTATCTGGGCGGCGGTTTCGCTTAAATACGGTTATAATGTCCAGGACGGATATGACCATTATTACGCAACAAAAACCGCTTTTTGGGATATAGAAAGCAAAAAGCGCCTTGAACCGAGCGACCTTTTCTATGAGGGAACCGATATTGCCGAAGCGCTCAATAAATATATTTCCGGAAAATCCCAGGAAAAAGTCGATGCATATTATTCCTATGAAATGAAAGCGGATTTCGCCAGTCTTCCGAAAGACGGCTGGAGCATAACCCCGGACGGAATTTATTTCGATTGCGGAAATCCTTATTTTGCGGAAGGAGTTTATATCGATTTCAAAACCCTTCCGGAAGGGATTTTGGTCACCGAACAGCCGAAAGAAATGGAAGGAGTTTTTGCGGATTCCGAAATAATCTCTCTGAAAAATTTCAGAGCGGTAAACCATAAATGGATTTACCTCTATTCCGATGAAAACGAAAACGGCAGATATTTTTCATATGCTCTTCTTCCGGAAGATTCGTATCCCACGGCAAAAGTAATCAATGAACAGATTGAATCTTTTATAAAAAAATATTATACCTATGATGCGGTTATGAATTATTTCCGTGACCTCGGTTATGAAGACGAACTTATTGAAGAGGCTTTCTGGTGGTCAGACACCTCTGTTTCAGACCTTGGAGGAAAATATATTTTTGTTGAAAGAATACCTTTAACTGTCTATGAATACAGCGAAGGAAGTTCAGGCACTTTTGTAAGGTCGGACGAATATCCCTATTCCGATTATCTTCTTTTTGAAACCGAAACCGGAAAAAGAATAAGAATCGAAGATATTCTTATTGAAGGCTGGAAGGAACACTGTGTTGTTACAGACGGAGTAAAAGCAGTTTCCAACGCTGAAGCTGTTCTTAAAAAGGAAAAACTAACGGCTATTTACATCGGAGAACATTATAATCAAGTAAAATTCTATATTGAAGGAAAATATATTATCAATGTTGATGAGGAATATATCCGCTGGTAAAAAAATGGCGCCCGCTTTGCGGGCGCTTTTTTATTTATATTATTAATATAATATTAATTGAAAATCTCCGGGAAAAGTTATATAATATAACTTGGAATTTTATGTACCGGAGGAAAAAATGGCAAAGAAACGCGAAGAATATACAAACGAAAGCATAAAGACATTAAACGGCGCCGAAAGGGTAAGAAAACGCCCTGCGGTAATTTTCGGTTCCGACGGAATCGAAGGCTGTGAACACGCCGCTTTCGAAATTATATCCAACTCCATCGACGAAGCAAGAGCGGGTTACGGCGAAAAAATAATCGTAACACGCTATAATGACGGTTCCACCGAGGTCGAAGACTTCGGCCGCGGATGCCCGGTTGATTGGAACAACAACGAACAGCGCTATAACTGGGAACTCCTTTTCTGCGAACTTTATGCGGGAGGAAAATATGAAAGCGCAGGGGATTATGAATTTTCCCTCGGTCTTAATGGTCTCGGCCTTTGCGCAACCCAATATTCCTCCGAATGGATGGATGCGGAAATCTGCCGCGACGGTTTTATCTATAAGCTCCATTTTGAAAAAGGCGAAAACGTCGGCGGACTTACTAAAGAAGCTACAACAAAACGCAAAACCGGTTCAAAGATCCGCTGGAAACCGGACCACGAAGTTTTTACCGATACCGCAATTCCCCTTGAATGGTACCAGGAAGTTATAAAACGCCAGGCAGTAGTTAACACCGGAATAATTTTTGTCCTTCGTGACCAGAAACTTACCGGCGGATTCGAAACTTATGAATATGTTTATGAAAACGGAATAAGCGACTATGTCAAAGAAATCGCCGGGGAAGAAGCTGTCCTCACCGGAACCCAGTTCTGGCAGGGTGAAAGAACCGGACGCGACCGCGAGGATAAACCGGAATATAAAGTAAAAATGCAGATCGCCTGCTGCTTTTCCAACAAAGTAAAGGCAATCGAATATTACCATAACTCCAGCCACCTTGAACACGGCGGCTCTCCGGAAAAAGCGGTAAAATCCGCCTTTGTAAGCCAGATTGACGCATACCTCAAAGCAAACAACAAATATCTCAAAAACGAGAGCAAAATAAGCTTCCAGGACGTTGAGGACTGCCTTATCCTTGTTTCCTCCTCGTTCTCGAGCCAGACTTCTTACGAAAACCAGACAAAAAAGGCAATCACCAACAAATTTATCGCCGAAGCCATGACGGATTTCCTCAAGCACCAGCTTGAAGTTTTCTTCATCGAAAATCCGGACGATGCGGTAAGAGTTGCGGAACAGGTCCTTATCAACAAGCGCAGCCGCGAAAACGCAGAAAAGACCCGCCAGAATCTTAAAAAGAAACTTACCGCAACAATGGATATGACAAACCGGGTCCAGAAGTTTGTCGATTGCCGAACCAAAGATACAAGCCGCCGCGAAATTTATATCGTAGAGGGCGATTCCGCTCTCGGCGCATGTAAACAGGGAAGAGATTCCGAATTCCAGGCAATAATGCCCGTCCGCGGAAAGATACTCAACTGCCTCAAAGCGGACTACGACAAAATTTTCAAAAGCGACGTCATCACCGACCTTCTCAAAGTTCTCGGCTGCGGAGTTGAAGTAAAGAGCAAGGCAAACAAGGAACTTTCCTCCTTCGATATCGAAAACCTTCGCTGGAACAAAGTTGTAATCTGCACCGATGCGGACGTTGACGGTTACCAGATACGCACCCTTATTCTTACAATGCTCTATCGCCTTACTCCGACCCTTATCGAAGAAGGCTATGTCTATATCGCGGAATCTCCGCTTTATGAAATAACCTGCAAGGACGATACTTATTTTGCATATACAGAGGACGAAAAGACCCGCATTACCGAAAAACTCGGAAAAGCAAAATACAGCGTCCAGCGTTCAAAAGGTCTTGGTGAAAACGAACCGGATATGATGTGGCTCACCACCATGAATCCGGAAACCCGCCGCCTTATCAAGGTAACTCCGAGCGAAGCTTTTGCAACTTCGGAAATGTTCGATCTTCTCCTCGGCGATAACCTTCAGGGAAGAAAAGATTTTATCGCAACAAACGGATATCTCTATCTCGACGATATGGATCTTTCCTAAAAAAAGGCTCCCTTGTGCAAAGGGAGCTGTCGCCGAAGGCGACTGAGGGATTGTAACCCCGTCCGGCTGAATTTATGCCGGAAATCCGAAAAAAGAATCCCTCCACCGTGCCATACGGCAACGGTTCCCCTCCCTTTAGGCAAGGGAGGCAAATTACGAAAGGGGCTTTGTTATGTTCGCAAAAATAGCAATCGATAAAGCCGCTTTCGGCTTTGATAAACTTTTTGATTATTCCGTTCCGGCGGAATTTTCCGGAAAAATAAAACCCGGCTGTCGGGTAATGGTTCCTTTCGGCGCAGGCGGAAAAAAACGCCAGGGAATGGTATTTTCCCTTTCGGAAGAACCGGAAGGCGACCCGAAAAAAATCAAGGAAATTGCTTTTCTTCTCGATGAAGAACCGGTAATTTCCGAAGAACTTACGGAACTTGCAAAATATCTTGCGGTAACGACCTTTTGCCCGCTTTTCGAAGCGGTTAAGACAATGCTTCCTCCGGGGCTCAATTTCAAGCCGGTATATAAATATTTCGCAAACGGCGAATCCGAAAACGAAGAGGAACAGCGCATAATAAACTGGCTCCGCAAAAAGAAAAGCGGCGCCGAAGGAGAAAATATAAACAAGGCTTTCGGTTTTTCGGATTCGGCATTTATCGATTCCATGGCGGAAAAAGGACTTCTTCGAAAAGAAGAAAGCACAAAGCGTAAAATCGGTGACGAAACCGAAAAAATGGTCCGCCTTTCCGAAAAAGAAGCCGAGCTAAATGAGCAGGGTTCATCGATGCTCAAAAAACCGACACCCAAACAAAAAGAAGTTCTTGAATTTCTTTCGGAAGTCGGTTCTGCCTGCGTTAAGGAAATAAGCTATTTCACCTCCGCAGGAAAAGCGGTTGTTGAAACTCTTGAGAAAAAAGGCATTCTCGAATTTTTTGAGCAGGAAACCTTCCGAAAACCGTATAAAGATAATTATAAAAGGATCGACCCGGAAAGCATAGTTCTTTCCGAAGAACAGCAAAATGCTTTTGACGGAATTTCAAAACTCTGTGACAGCGAAAAATCCGAAACAGCCCTTCTTTTCGGCGTTACCGGAAGCGGAAAGACCCAGGTTTTTATTAAGCTCATACAAAGAGAAATCGAAAGAGGAAAACAGGTTATCCTGATGGTGCCGGAAATTTCCCTCACTCCCCAGATGATGACAAAGTTTTTCTCCTATTTCGGAGATTCCGTCGCGGTGGTACATTCCGCCCTTTCCGCAGGAGAAAGAATCGACGAATGGAAACGTATAGCTTCCGGAAAAGCAAGAATAATAATCGGAACCCGTTCCGCGGTTTTTGCTCCGGCAAAGGAACTCGGACTAATAATTATGGACGAGGAGCAGGAACAGAGCTATAAATCCGACCGCTCTCCCAGATTCCACGCAAGAGATGCCGCCGCTTTCCGCAGCAAAAAACTCGGAATACCCCTTCTTCTTGCTTCCGCAACACCTTCGATAGAAACTTTTTATAAAGCGAAAAAAGGCAAAATCGCCCTTTTTGAAATGACCGAAAGATACGGCGGCGCAAAGCTTCCGGAATCGGTCATAGTCGATATGAAAAACGAAATTCTTTCCGGAAGAACGGGCGTCCTGAGCGAAGTTCTTGCGGAAGATATCCAATATAATCTCGATAACGGACAGCAGTCCATTCTCCTTATGAACCGCAGAGGATATAACACCATAGCAAGATGTGCCGAATGCGGTACAGTAAAAGAATGTCCGAGATGCAACATTCCGCTTATCTATCACCGGGCAAACGGAAGGCTTATGTGCCATTATTGCGGTCACAGCGAACCGATGACCGTTAAATGCGATTCCTGCGGCAGTGAATACGTTATGTATTCCGGCTGCGGAACCCAGAAAGTTGAAGATGAAATTCAAGCGCAGTTCCCAAAAGCAAGAATCCTTCGGATGGATCTTGATACAACAATGGCGAAGTTCAGCCACGATAAACATTTTGCGGATTTTGCCGAAGGAAAATATGACATCATGGTCGGAACCCAGATGGTCGCAAAAGGTCTGGATTTCCCTAACGTAACGCTGGTTGGCGTTCTTGCGGCGGATATGAGCCTTTACGGCGGAGATTACCGGAGCTATGAAAGAACGTTCAGCCTTCTGACCCAGGTCATCGGAAGATGCGGAAGAGCAAAGCTTTCCGGAAGGGCGTATATCCAGACCCATTCCCCGGAACACAGCGTTATCGAACGTTCCTGCGCCCAGGATTACAGAATGTTCTATGAGGACGAAATCATAAACCGAAAGGTTATGCTTTATCCGCCTTTTTGTTCAATGGGTTCCGTTCTCTTTTCCGGAACGAACGAAAAACAAACAAGGGAAGCAGCCGCCGCTTTTTCAAAACTTCTTGAAGAAAAGGTTGCGAAAACCGGAATTCCGATAAGGATTCTTGGTCCGACCCCTTCCCACGTTGCAAAAATTGCGGACAAATGGCGCTGGAAGCTTATTGTAAAATATCGCCCGGATATGGCTTTTTTTGAAACCATGGGCGAAACTCTGAAAGAGTTTTCAAAAAATAAAGATTTTGTTAAAACCGAGGTCATGGCTGACCCCTATGATATAAATTAAGAGGAAAGGTGAAAAAATAAAATGGCACTCAGAAATATAGTTAAAGACGGCGACCCGATTCTCAGAAAAGTTTGCCGCCCTGTTGAAAAATTTGACGAAAAACTCTGGACTCTTCTTGACGATATGGCGGAAACCATGCACGAAGCCGACGGCGTCGGAATTGCAGGTCCCCAGGTCGGAATTATGAGAAGAGTCTGCATCGTAGATTGCTATGATGAAGACGGTGTGATCGAACTCATCAACCCGAAAATCGTTGCAACCGCGGGCGAACAGACCGGAAACGAAGGCTGCCTTTCCTTCCCGGGAAAATGGGGAACCGTTACAAGACCTCTTGCCGTAACAGTCCGCGCCCAGAACCGTTTCGGCGAAGAATTTGAAATAAGCGGAAGAGAGCTTAAAGCAAGAGCTTTCTGCCACGAAATCGATCACCTCAACGGCGTTTGCTTTGTTGACCTTGCAAAAGATATTACCATCGAAAAAGGTGAGGAATAATAATGAAAGATATGCGAATCGTCTTTATGGGAACGCCGGATTTTGCCGCAGCGATTCTCAAAAGACTTATTGATACCGGAAGAAACGTGGTCGGCGTTTTTTCCCAGCCGGATAAACCCGTCGGCAGAAAGCAGATTATAATGCCCACCGCGACAAAAGTCGTTGCAATGGAACATAATATTCCCGTTTTCCAGCCCGCAAAACTCCGCGACGGCGAAGCTCTTAAGATTATGCAGGAGCTTAAACCGGATATCACCGTTGTTGCCGCTTACGGAAAGATCCTTCCGAAGGATATCCTCGACGTTGCTCCCCTCGGAAACGTAAACGTTCACGGAAGCCTTCTTCCGAAATACAGAGGTTCCGCTCCTATCCAGTGGTCCGTAATAAACGGCGATAAGGTTACCGGAATCACCACCATGTATATGGCGGAAGGAATGGATACCGGCGATATGATAATGAAGTTCGAACTTCCCATAGGCGAAGACGAAACCGCCGGAGAACTTTTTGACAGGATGGCGGAGCTTGGCGCAAAATCTATCGAAAAGACCCTTGAACTTTTTGATAACGGAGAAGTTAAGGCAGAACCCCAGAACGAGGAAGAAGCAACCTATGCTCCGATGCTCAAAAAGGAAATGGGCGAAATCGATTTCGGAAAAACCGCCGAAGAGATCCATAACCTTGTCCGCGGACTTAACCCCTGGCCCATGGCATATACCTTCCTTGACGGAAAATCCATAAAAATCCATGAAGCAAAAGCAGTAGAAGGTTTTTACGGGGAAGAAGGAACTCTTCTTGATGAAAAACGCTTCATCGTCGGAACAAAAAACGGCGCTGTTGAACTCATAACCGTTCAGCCCGAGGGAAAAAATAAAATGTCCGGTGCGGATTTTATCCGCGGAAGACGCCTTCTTAAAGGAACCAAATTCGGAAAATAATAAAGAGGTGAACAGTAATGTTTTACGGTTTTGATATTTATTATTTCATTTTGATTATTCCTGCGCTTCTGTTCGGCCTTTGGGCGCAAAGCCAGGTAAACACGAATTTTCAGAAATACAGCCAAATCGGAACCATGAGAGGAATGACCGGTGCGCAGGCGGCGGAATATATTCTTCAGCAGAACGGGATTTATGACGTACAGATCCGCCATGTTTCCGGACATCTTTCCGATAACTTCAACCCGAGAAACAAAACGGTAAATCTTTCCGACAGCGTTTATAACAGCACTTCAATTGCCGCAATAGGCGTTGCCGCGCATGAAGCTGGTCACGCAGTCCAGCATGCGGTCAATTATGCACCGATAAGGATTCGCGAAATGATAATTCCGGTAACCCAGATAGGTTCCTGGCTCTATCTTCCGATAATCATGGTCGGTTTTCTCTTTTCTTCACAAACCCTTGTCAACGCAGGAATCCTCCTTTTTTCAACCCTTGCGATTTTCCAGCTTGTAACTCTTCCGGTGGAATTCGATGCTTCCGGAAGGGCGATAAGAACCCTTGAATCAAGCGGAATTCTTTATGGTGAAGAAATAACCGGAGCAAAAAGGGTGCTCAAAGCAGCAGCTCTTACCTATGTTGCGGCGCTTGTTTCTTCTCTTGCACAGCTTCTTCGTCTTATCCTTATTTTTGGCGGCAGAAGAAGAGATTGATTTTTTAACAAAAAGGAGTTTTAACTTATGGCAAACACAAGAACACTCGCAGTCAAGGCTCTTTTAAGAGTCGGCGAAGGCGGTTTTTCAAATATCGTGCTCGATGCGCTCCTTTCCGGTGCTCAGCTTGAGCACCGTGACAAGGCTTTTGTTTCGGCACTTTTCTACGGTGTTCTTGAACGCCGGATAACTCTTGATAAAATCATAAAAAAATATTCAAAAACACCCCTTGAGGAACTTGAACCCGCGGTTCTGGAATGTCTGCGAATCGGATTCTATCAGCTTATCTATATGAATTCCGTTCCGGATATGGCCGCCGCCAACGAAACCGTTGAAGCAGTAAAACAGCTCGGCTGCGGAAAAGCTTCCGGCTATGTTAACGGAATACTTCGTTCCTTTATCCGCAACGGAAAACAGTTCGATTTTTCAAGAATGGATAAAATCGGCCGCCTTTCCGCGGAATATTCCGCACCGATCTGGCTTTGCAAAAAATGGTGCAATGAATACGGCGACGAAAAAACCGAAACAGCCCTTCGGGAATCCCTCGGTTCCGTTCCGATTTTTGCAAGAGTCAATACACTTAAAACCAATGCGGAAGAACTTCTGAGCATGCTTGAGGAAGAAAACGTAAAAGCGGTGCTCGTTGAAGAGGTTCCGGACGCAATAAGAATATATTCCGCCGCGCCCCAAAGCACCAAAGCTTATAAAAAAGGTCTTTTCCATGTCCAGGATATTTCAAGCCAGCTTTGTGCAAAAGCTCTCGGTGCTCAAAAAGGAAAACTGGTGCTCGATGTGTGTTCCGCGCCCGGCGGAAAAACCTTTACCGTTGCCCAGCTTATGGAAAACGAAGGCGAAATCGTCGCCTGCGACCTTCACGTAAAACGCGTCGGTCTTATTAAAAACGGCGCGGAACGCCTTGGCTTGAAAATCGTTTCCGCAAGGACAAATGACGCAACGGTTTTTAATGAACTTATGGGAACTTTTGACAGAATCCTTTGTGATGTGCCCTGTTCCGGTCTTGGCGTAATCCGAAGAAAACCGGAAATCCGCTTCAAAGACCCTGCGGAAATCGCGGCTCTTCCGAAGATTCAATATAAAATCGCTTCCACTTCCGCAAAATATCTTGCAGAAGGCGGAACGATGATTTATTCCACCTGCACCCTTTCAAAAGAGGAAAACGAACAGGTAGTAAAAAAACTTATTGAAGAAGACGGACTTGTTCCGGAAAAACTTCCGGAAGAACTCCAAAAATATTCAAAAGACGGCTATTCCGTAACCCTTATGCCCGGAGAAATCAATTCCGACGGCTTCTATTTTGCAAAACTCAGAAAGGAAGTTAAATGATGAAGGATCTGCGCTCGCTTACATACGAACAGCTCTGTGAAGAGGTAAAAGCCATGGGCCAGCCTTCTTTCCGCGCAAAACAGATCTATTCCTGGCTCCACGAAAAAAGGGTCACGGATTATTCGGAAATGACAAACCTTCCTGCCGCTCTGCGCGAAAAACTTTCTGCAGAATATAATCTTTCAAAAGTTACCATTGAACGCAGACTTGTTTCAAAACTTGACGGAACTGTAAAGTATCTTTTCCGCCTTGAGGACGGCGAACACGTCGAAGGTGTAAGAATGTCCTATAAGCGCGGCGGAAGCCTTTGCATTTCCACCCAGTGCGGCTGCAGAATGGGCTGTACCTTCTGCGCTTCGACCCTTACCGGTCTTTGCAGGAACCTCACTCCTTCAGAAATGCTTTCCGAAGTTTATCTTGCCGCAAAAGATGCGGAAGAGCACGGCGAAAAAATCGCTTCCCTTGTTCTTATGGGAATCGGCGAACCTCTCGATAACTTCGATAACGTAATGGATTTCCTCACAATTCTTACATCCGAAGGCGGTTTCAACCTCGGAATGAGGCATATTTCCCTTTCAACCTGCGGATTGGTCGATAAAATTTATAAACTTGCTGAAAGAAAGCTCCAGCTTACTCTTTCCGTTTCGCTCCATGCGCCGAATGATGAGATTCGCAGAAGAACAATGCCCGTTGCAAAACGCTGGCCCATTGATGAACTCATAAAAGCCTGCCGTGATTATTTTGATATAACCGGACGCCGCATTTCCTTTGAATATGCGCTTATAGATGGGGTAAACGACCAGCCGGAACACGCAATGGAGCTTATAAAACTCCTTAAAGGAATGGGCGCCCACGTTAACCTTATTCCGGTCAACAAAGTCAACGAAACCGGATATAAACGCGGAAAGCGCGAATCTGTCGAAGCTTTTGCAAAACTTCTTAACGATAACGGACAGAACGCAACGATTCGCCGCGAACTCGGAAGCGATATCAACGCCGCCTGCGGTCAGCTCAGAAGAACGACCATAAAAACCGAAAAAGGCGGAACTCTTTCAGAATAAAATTTGACATATAAAGCAATTAGATATACAATAATCTAAATAGGTATCTTTTTCTTTTTTGAAAGGAGGCGGAAAGTTTTGTATCATGTAGTCGAATATATAAAAATGTCCGGAAGTATCCGGAAGGAAAAATACAAAACTCCGGAACCTCCGAACGAAGTTGCCCGTCTTGTGGTAAAAGGTTTTGACAACTGGAAGATAGGAAGGGCTTGGAACTATTGGTTCCGCAATTTTAAAGGATTAGGAAAAAGAGGTGAAGAATGATATGCTTAAAGCTTACGGAAAAACCGATGTCGGAAACGTTCGCGAAATGAACCAGGACGATTTCAACTGCGGAGTTCTCGGCGATGAGGAAGCTGTTTTTGCCGTTGTCTGCGACGGAATGGGCGGAGAAAAGGGCGGAAATATCGCAAGCCGAACCGCCTGCGATATCGTTACCGACAGCGTAACCGCCGCTTACGGAAGCGGTTTTGGCGACAATTCCATAAAAAGAATCCTCCAGACCGCTGTTACCGCAGCAAATGTTTCGGTTTTCGACCGTTCCCAGCGCGACCCTTCTCTCAGAGGAATGGGAACGACCATAGTTGCCGCAATAGTTTGCGGCGGAATGGCTCATATCGTCCATGCAGGCGACAGCAGGGCATATCATATCACCTCCGATAAAATCGAACAGGTTACAAAAGACCATTCCGTTGTCCAGCTTCTTGTTGACAGAGGTGAAATAACCGCCGACGAAGCAAGGTTCCACCCCAAAAAGCATTTTATAACAAGAGCGCTCGGAGTTATGTCCATAATCGACCTTGATTACTGCGAATTCCCGATAAACGAGGGAGAAGCGATAATGGTCTGTACCGACGGACTTTCGAATTATTTTTCAAACGACCAGCTTTTTGAAATGATAAAATCAGCAGGTTATTCAAAATGTGTTGATAAACTCATAAATGCCGCCAAAAAAGAGGGCGGAGCGGATAACATAACCGTTGTCTGCATTACAAGATAAACCGGGAGGCCTTTGATGGACAGATATATAGGAAAAAAACTTGACGGCCGCTATGAGATAAAAGAAATTATCGGCGTCGGCGGAATGGCCAACGTTTACAAAGCTTATGACAGCATTGATGACCGTGTCGTTGCCGTAAAAATACTTCGCGATGAACACATGGAAAATGACGAACTTCTTCGCCGTTTCCGCAACGAATCCAAAGCAATTGCGGTTCTTTCGCACCCCAACATTGTAAAGGTTTATGACGTCAGCTTCAACGAAGATATACAGTATATCGTAATGGAGCATATCGACGGAATTACCCTTAAGGAATATATTGAACAGCAAAAAGTTCTCCGCTGGAAAGAAGCGGTTCATTTTACTGTTCAGATCCTTCGCGCTCTTCAGCACGCCCATGATAAGGGAATCGTCCACCGTGATATCAAACCCCAGAATATCATGCTTCTTGAGGACGGAACCATCAAAGTTGCCGACTTCGGTATTGCAAAATTTGCAAGGGCAAGCCAGCACACCGTTACCGACAAAGCGATAGGTTCAGTTCATTATATAAGCCCGGAGCAGGCAAAGGGCGAAATTTCCGACGAAAAAAGCGATATTTATTCTGTCGGCGTAATGCTTTATGAAATGACGGCGGGTGAACTTCCGTTTGATGCGGATACCCCGGTTTCCGTTGCGCTTAAACAGATTCAGAGCCAGGCAAAACGCCCGAGGGCAATCAACCCGGATATTCCGGAAGGTCTTGAGGATATAACGATTCGCGCAATGCAGAAGGACCCAGCAAGACGTTATCAGTCCGCTGCGGAAATGCTTCGCGACATCGATGAATTCAAACGCGACCCGTCAATCAGCTTTGAATACAAATACAGCGAACCCGCAACCGAAAATATAAGCAAGGAAGTTGCAAACACAAAGAAAAAAACAAAGAAAATCAAGGACGAACAGGTGCGCAACGCGCCGGTCGTTCCGGTTCTTACCGGAATCACAGTTGCCTTTATTGTTGTTGCAATTATTTTCGTAATCGGAATAATGGCGATGGTCCGCCCTTTTGAAGAAGTCCCCGATACAACTGCGCCGGAACTTATCGGAATGGACGTTAACGAAGCTATGAAAAAATATTCCGGCTTTGATATTATCATTGAATCCTCTTCTTTTCACGATCAGTATGACAAGGACATTATTTATGACCAGTCTGTAAATGCAGGAATGACGGTTAAGGAAGGAGCAACAATAAAAGTTAAAATTTCCAGCGGAATTCAATATTTCAGCCTTGCTGATTACCGGAATTTCGAGGAAAACCAGGTTTACAAAATCCTTACGGACAACGAAATTGAATTTAACACAGTTACCGAATATAACGATGAAATTCCCGAAGGATACGTTATAAAAACCGAGCCGGGAGCAGATACCCAGGTTGACAGCGGAACGGTTGTTGTCGTTTACGTAAGCATGGGCGCCGAAAATACCTATACAACTGTTCCATCTGTTGTAGGATATACCCTTGAAGATGCAAGAATGATCCTTAACTCTGCGGGAATCCGCATCGGAAGCGTTGAAAGGGTGGATACCGACGGCCAGAGTACGGAAGTCCTTAGCCAAAGCCTTGGTGAAGGAACGACCGTTTCAGCCGGAACGACCATTGACCTTGTAATTGTCAAAGAAAAGGAAACCAATGAAACAAGCGTTGAAATTATGATTCCGCTGCCGAACGTTTCCGAAGAAGTTCAGATGGAAGCGGCTCTTGGCGGCCAGACAATAGCAAGCGAAAGGGTTATTCCTTCAGAAAAACGTTTCTGGCAGGTAAGCGTTCTCGGCGAAGGGCTTGGCACAGTAAGCGTTTTTTATAACGGTCAGCTTTACAGAGCTTATTCCGTAAACTTTGCAGAAGGTTCTTCAATGATGGTAACCGATAATTCCGAAAATTTCGGAGGCTGATAAATTTTGAAAGAACGTAAAAACAAAGAAGAACAAATCGAAATCGAAGAAAAAGACCTTCCGAAAAAGGAAGGTCTTATCATAAAAGCCACCGGCGGATTTTATTACGTCCGCTGCGGCGAAACAACTTATGAAACAAGGGCAAGGGGCGTTTTCAGAAAACGAGAAACCTCGCCGCTTGTTGGCGACAAAGTAACAATTTCTGTTCTTCCGAACGAAAAGGGCTATATTCACGCCATTCATGAAAGAAAAAATTCTCTTGTGCGTCCGCCTTTGGCAAATCTTGACCAGCTCGTAATGGTGGTTTCCGTTGCGGAACCGGCGCCGAACATTCTTATTATGGATAAGCTTATTGCCGTTGCGGAACAGCAGGGGGTCGAACCGGTGATCGTTTTCACAAAATGCGACCTTGCGGATCCGAAGCCATATTCGGAAATTTACCGCAAGGCAGGCTTCAGAGTTTATGAAGTCTGCGCCCTTGAGCACAAAGGAACCGAAGAAGTTTATTCCATGCTCAAAGGAAAAATAAGCGCTTTCTGCGGAAACTCCGGAGCGGGAAAATCAAGTTTGCTGAACGATATTTTTCCGGAACTTTGCCTTTCGACCGCGGAAATCAGCAAAAAGCTCGGCCGCGGTCGGCACACGACCCGCCATACGGAACTTTTTGAACTCGAAACCGGCGGCTGGGTCGCGGATACTCCCGGATTTTCCGCAATCGAAATGGAAAGGGTGGGAATAATCCGAAAAAACGAACTCCAATATTGCTTCCGGGAGTTCGAACCGTATCTGCTTAAATGCAGATTTACCGGCTGCAGCCACGTTTCCGAAAAAGGCTGTGCGGTGCTTGAAGCGGTAAAAAAAGAAGTAATTCCGGAAAGCCGCCACAAAAGTTACTGCATGATGTATGAGGAAGCAAAACAGATAAAAGAGTGGGAACTTGATAAAGAAAATGACTGAAACACAGGAAGAAAAATTCCGGAGGATGACAGAAGCGCCTGTTGGAGGACTTATCGCAAAACTTGCGGTGCCCTGCATTATAAGCATGCTTGTAACTTCGTTTTACAACATGGCGGATACTTTTTTTGTCGGTCAGCTTAAAAGCAATTCCGCAACCGGAGCGGTCGGCGTTGTTTTTTCAATGATGGCGATAATCCAGGCTGTGGGCTTTTTCTTCGGCCACGGAAGCGGAAATTACATATCCCGTGAACTTGGAAAAAAGAACTATCCGGAAGCGGAAAAAATGGCCGCAACGGGTTTTGCTTCCGCTTTTGCCGCCGGAATGTTAATAATGATAATCGGCGAACTTTTCATCGAAGAACTTGCCTATCTGCTCGGTTCGACCGAAACGATTTTACCTTATACCGTTGCGTATCTGAAGGCGATACTTCTTGGTGCTCCCTGGATAACGACTTCGTTTGTGCTCAATAACCAGCTCCGCTTCCAGGGAAACGCTTCTTATGCAATGGTGGGAATAACCTTCGGTTCGGTGCTCAACATCGCCCTTGATCCGCTTTTGATTTTCACCTTTGATATGGGAATTGCCGGAGCGGGTTATGCAACGGTAATAAGCCAGTTCGTAAGTTTCTGCGTTCTTCTTTACGGAATGCAGAAAAGGGGAAATATAAAACTCCGTATCTCTAACATTCAGTTCAAATGGAGATATTATAAAGATATCTTCGGCGGAGGTTTTCCTTCCCTTGCAAGGCAGGGACTTGCTTCCGTTGCAACAATTTCCCTTAACCATGCCGCCGGTCCTTTCGGCGATGCTGTTATAGCCGCCATGGGCGTTGTTCAGAGGATCGCAATGTTCGGCGCTTCAACAATGATAGGTTTCGGACAAGGGTTCCAGCCGTTCTGCGGATTCAATTACGGAGCGGGACTTTATAAAAGAGTTAAGGAAGGCTTTTATTTCTGCGTAAAAGTTTCGGCGGTTTTTCTGCTGATAATTGCCTCTGCGGGCTTTATCTTTGCTCCGGAACTGATTGCTCTTTTCCGCGACGACCCGAAAGTAATCGAAATCGGAAGCTTTGCCCTCCGGCTTCAGTGCATAACTTTTGTCACCCACAGCTGGATAGTCCTCAGCAATATGATGACCCAGGTTATCGGAAGAACGGTTCCGGCAACTTTTCTTGCAACCGCAAGACAGGGGCTTTTCTTCATTCCGGCGGTGCTCATTCTTTCCGGGCTCATCGGTGTGACCGGAATCCAGCTTGCCCAGCCTATTGCTGATATCGGAACACTTCTTTGCGCAATTCCGATCCAGCTTAAAATTCTTAAAGAAATGGAAAATAAATAACCGAAAAGGAGAATATATAATATGAATATCTGGCATGATCTTTCCCCGAAAAGAGTAAGACCCGACGATTTTGTAGGTCTTATCGAAATTCCGAAAGGCAGCAAAAACAAATATGAACTCGATAAAGAAACCGGATTTTTAAAACTTGACCGCGTTCTTTATACTTCCACCCATTATCCCGCAAGCTATGGTTTTATTCCGAGAACTTTTGCGGATGACGGCGACCCTCTTGACGTTCTTGTTCTTTGCTCCGAAGATATCTATCCCATGACCCTTGTTCGCTGCAAACCCATCGGCGTTATCAAAATGACCGATAACGGCGCAGCCGATGAAAAAATCATCGCCGTTCCTTTCGATGATCCTACTTATAACGGATATAACGATATTTCCGAAATTCCCGCACATATTTACAGCGAAATGATGCATTTCTTCGAAGTTTACAAAGCTCTTGAAAACAAACAGACCGTTGTTGACGAAGTTTGCAACGCAGAAGAAGCAAAACGCATTATCGATTACTGCATCAACAAATATGTTGAAAGCTTTTGCAAATAAAAATTTAAAAACGGAGCCTTAAAAAAGGCTCCGTTTTTTCTTTTTAAATTGACATAAGCCTTTCTTATGTTAAAATAAAGTATATCAGACGTTAAGAAAGGGGAAGAAAACCCTTGGCAAAAAAACTTTTGTGTTTTATCCTTGCCTTTGTTTTTGTTTCCGGAACTGTGCCGCTTGAAGCAAAAGCTGAAGAACCTGAAGAAGATATGATGAAACAGGCGCTTTACCTGATTGACGAAGATTTTTCGAAAATCGATTTTCTGGGTGCTTATACGGTTCCGGAGGTTGTAACAACTGAAGAAGCCAAAGCAAAGCTTGATGAGTTCGCCAAAAAATTTGAAGGAAAGTTTTTCACAGTTGACGGAATTTACTGTACCTCTTCGGGAGTTCATGCAACTTCCTGCGATAACTGCCTTATGAGTAACGTAATTTCCGCCAAATGGGTCGAAGACCTTGTGGGAATGGGAACTCTTAATTCGGGGCTTTGCCCGACTCAATACAGTTACAGCGGAAAACAAGGTTCTGCGGACGGCTGGCAATGTTTCGGATTTGCGAACTTTGCCCACTGGTATATTTTCGCCGGCAAAAACACCGATAAAGTTACTTCGACCCTTGAAGCAACGGGCCCTATGAACTACGCAACTCTGAAAAAAGCTCTTCCGGGTGACGTTATCCGTTCAAATTATTACGGCGGACATTCAATGGTTTTCATAAGCTGCGACGAAGAAGGGTTCACCGTTCTTGACAGCAACCACACCGCCAATTCTGACGGAAAATCAGCCTGCATTGTGAAGGTGCATAAGGTGAAATATAATTCAAAATACACTGTTGCAATAACGGGAGTTCAGAATTATGACAGAGGGGAAAAGGCGGGGGATATAAACCTTGACGGAAAAGTCGATATAGAGGACGTTTATTATGCCCGCCTTGCAGCCGCAAAGCTGATTGAAATTACAGAACAGCAAATTTTACTTGGCGACGCTGATCTTGATGGAAAAATAACCGCAACAGACGCAAACCTTATAAGAAAACACGTTGCAAAAATTATAGAAAGACTTCCGGTTGGATAATAAAAATGCCCGTGCTCAAACGAGCACGGGCATTTTTTAATCGCTGCGCCCGATTTTAAAAATCATTCTTAAAAAAGGCGCAAGAAATTTGGGGCTGTTCATAACAACAATTTTCATACACACACCTCCGTTAATTGGAAAAACATTTACAGATTCCGCCTGCAATAAGAAAAAGGAGCATAAGAACAAAGAAAAACGGAAGAAATTTTACAAAAAGTCCGACAAAAAATCCTGCCGCGAAAAAGAACCCCGGGTTCTGAAAAACTGTCTTTCGTTTTCTCATTCAAAACGCTCCCTTTTCTGAAGTTTTGTATGATATCCTATGTAAAAACAGTTTTTTTGGTTACAAATAAAGCATTTTTCATCTGTTTTAAGAATAATAATAGCAAAAACTTTTGTTTTGAAAAGGGTGAAAATATGAAAAAACTTCTTTCAACAATCCTTGCTTTCTGTATTGCTTTTTCATTTTCAGTAACTGCTTTTGCGGAAGGAATAAGCATTTCCGCAAAATCCGCGATTCTTGTCGAACGCTCCACCGGAAGAGTCCTTTTTGAATATGAAGCGGATAAACAGATGCCCCCGGCTTCCATAACAAAAATAATGACGCTTCTTCTTGTTATGGAAGCAATCGAAAGCGGAAAACTTTCTTTTGAAACGGAAATCACAGCAAGCGAACACGCCTGTTCCATGGGCGGAAGCCAGATCTGGCTTGAACCGGGAGAAATTTTTACCGTTCACGAACTTTTAAAAGCGGCAGCAATCGCTTCCGCAAATGACGCAAGCGTTGCCCTTGCGGAAGCTGTTTCCGGAAGCGAGGAAGCCTTTGTGGAACTTATGAACCAAAAGGCGGCAGAACTCGGAATGGAAAAAACCGTTTTCAAAAACTGCACGGGGCTTGATGAGGAAGGTCACGTTTCCACAGCAAAAGACATAGCAAGAATGTCGGCGGCGCTTCTTTCACATGAGAAAATCAAAGAGTATTCCACGGTGTGGATGGATAGCCTCAGAAACGGCGAAACGGAACTTACCAATACCAACAAGCTTGTGCGGTTTTATAAAGGCTGCACGGGGCTTAAAACAGGCTCGACAGATGAAGCGGGCTGCTGTCTTGCCGCTTCCGCAGAAAGGGGAGGAATGGAACTTGTTTCGGTAACTTTGGGTTCGCCGAATACAGATGAACGTTTTGCCGCGGGAAGAAAGCTTCTTGATTACGGCTTTGCAAATTTTGCGGTTGCAAAGCCAAAACCTCCGGTGGAAGAACTTCGGGACATTCCCGTTTCCCACGGAGTGCTCGATTTTATAACACCGGTTTTTGAAGAACCGGAAACCTATCTTCTTCCGAAAGGTCAGGAAGAACTTGTTGAACAAAAGGTAGAACTTTCCGAAAGCCTTGAAGCACCTATAGAAAAAGGCCAGATTGTCGGAAAAGTAACCGTTTCCCTCGGTGGAGGAGAAATCGGAAGTTATAACATAATCGCAAAGGAAGCGGTTGAAAAAATGAGTTTCGGCGCCGCGCTTAAAATACTTTTTCTTGAAGCTGTTTCAACAAAATGAAAAAATTTTCCAATCCGCAAGATTTCAGCCCTTTGCCACTTGCAAAAATAAGCGTTTTGCGGTATTATATTACATAGGATAATATCATTATTCAGGAGGTGTCCTAATGCCGAAGCTCGATTTTCGGTATCTGAAAGACTTTATCTCCGAAGAGGAATTTTCCGCAAAAGCAAAAAAAGCCGAAGAAGCCCACCGCACCCTTTTGACAAAAACCGGCGCGGGAAACGATTTTACCGGTTTTGTGGAGCTTCCGGAGGAATATGACAGGGAAGAGTTTTCCCGAATTATTTCCGCCGCGGAAAAAATAAGAAAACAAAGCGAAGTGCTTATCGTAATCGGAATCGGCGGTTCCTATCTTGGCGCAAGAGCGGTTATCGAACTTTGCACTTCTCCTCTCAGAAACAGAATCCGAAAGGACGGCCCGGAAATTTATTTCGCCGGCTGTAACTTAAGCCCGGACTATATGGCCGAAATTGCCGAAATCTGTGAAGATAAAGATTTTTCCGTTAACGTAATTTCAAAATCCGGTACCACAACGGAACCGGCAATCGCTTTCCGCTTCTTCCGCGAACTTCTTGAAAAGAAATACGGAAAAGACGGCGCGAAGGAAAGAATCTATTGCACCACCGACAGAGCAAGAGGTACCCTCAAGGCTGTTGCGGATAAAGAAGGCTGGGAAACCTTCGTTGTTCCGGATGATATCGGCGGAAGATTTTCCGTTTTGACTCCGGTTGGACTTCTTCCCATTGCCGCCGCCGGAATTGACATAAACGAACTTATGTCCGGCGCAGCAGAAGCAAAAAAAATCTATGAAAATCCGAATTTCGCTGAAAACGAAGCAATGCAGTATGCCGCCGCAAGAAACATTCTTCTTGAAAAAGGAAAGGCGCTCGAACTTCTCGTAAGCTATGAACCTTCCTTCGGCCAGATGGCTGAATGGTGGAAACAGCTTTTCGGCGAAAGCGAAGGAAAAGACGGAAAAGGAATTTTCCCCTGTTCCGCAATTTTCTCGATGGATCTTCATTCTCTCGGACAGTTTGTCCAGGACGGAACAAGAAATCTTTTCGAAACCGTTGTTCGTTTTGAAAAGGCGCAGAAGAAATTTGTCGTTGCCGAAGATGAAGAAAACGGCGACGGACTCAATTTCCTTGCGGGAATGGACATGCAGGATATCAACGAAAAGGCAAGACTCGGAACTTTGGTTGCGCATACCGAAGGCGGAGCACCCAATATCGTTATCACCTGTAAAGAGAGAACCCCGGCGGAAGTCGGAAAACTTATCTATTTCTTTGAAATCGCATGTGCGGTTTCGGGCTATATGCTTGGGGTAAACCCCTTCAACCAGCCCGGCGTCGAAAGCTATAAAAAGAACATGTTCGCACTTCTCGGAAAACCGGGATACGAGGACATGAAAGCGGCAATCGAAGCAAAACTCGACTGATTTTCGGTCAAACTGCGTTCGCGCAATGATAATACATTAGAACAGAGGGAGACATTACTATGATCAAACTTATCCTTGGCCTCAAAGGCTCCGGCAAAACCAAATACCTCATCGACAACATCGACGAAGCAGTAAAAACCAGCAACGGCTGCGTTGTAGCAATCGAACGCGGCGCAACTCTTCGCTTTGACGTAAGCCATGACGTACGTCTTATCGATATCGATGAATACGATATTTCCGATTTCAATTCCTTCTATGGATTCCTTTCCGGCCTTATCGCAGGCAACTACGATATCAGCCACATCTTTGTTGACGCAACCTTCAAAATCGGCGGCCGCGATTATGACGCATTCGCAAAAATGACCGATAAACTCAAAAGACTTTGCGATGAATCCGACATCACCATGACCTTCACCGCTTCCTGCGAAAAAGAAGATCTTCCCGAAAGAATCCACAAATATATCGTCGAAAGATAATCAAAAACGGAATAAAAAGCGCAGTCCACCAACCGTGGATTGCGCTTTTTTTGTATATGGGATATAATTTTGGCAGAAAAGGAGGTGCTTTCCATGACGAAAGACGAACTCGGAAAATTTATTGCAGAAAACCGAAAATCCCTCGGAATGACCCAGGAGGAACTGGCACAGAAACTTTTTGTTACAAATAAGGCTGTTTCAAAATGGGAAAAAGGCCAGAGTTTTCCGGATATCTCAATGTTCGAACCTCTTGCGGAAGCTCTCGGAGTTTCCGTTGCGGAACTTTTTGCCGGTGAAAAGGAAGAAAAAGACGTTTCGGTAAAAGCCGTTCTTGAACTTTCAAAATCCGTTGTCAGAAAAGAAAAGAAGAAACTTAATAACGCAATCGGAATCGTGATTTTTACAATTGTAGCTTTGCTGATAGTTTTTTCCGAAAACATAACAACCGCCATTGATGACAGAAATATGAGTTACCTTTACTGGCAGGGTTTTTATTATACTCCGACAAAAGAACCTATTGCGGTAAACTGGCTGGGTGAACCGGTCGGTACGGTAAGAGAAGCCGGAAGAAGAAACAAAGATAATTACGGCGGAGATTCAAACATTGCCGACCCGGGAACGGAAATTTATCAGCTTGCTGCGTGGAAAGTTTCAGAAGGAAGCGGAATTGGCGAAGATGAAAATATTCTGATTGCGGAGGTAGATGGCGTTTATACCGTTTTTCGCTTTGTTTTTTGGGAAAGGCATGACTTTGAAAAATTTTTTAAAGTCAACATCAAAGAGGGAGAATGGGGAAAAGGTTTTATAAAAACAGAAGATATGTATTGAGAATATAACAAAAAACACCTCCGTATATTTTTTTCGGAGGTGTTTTTTTATGAAAAAAATTGCGATAATCGGCGCAGGAAATATCGGAAAAGCCGCCGCAAAGGCGCTTTTGGAATCGCCGGATTTTGAACTTTGCGGATTTGTTAGAAGGGAAGAAAAAGCAGTTTCGGGTTTTGAAAAAATCCCCGTCGGAAAAAGCGTTTTCGATTTTCCGGAAAAACCGGACGGTGCTTTGGTCTGCTTTCCGTCAAGACTTGTTGAGCCGGTTGAAAAAGAGCTTCTTGAAGCGGGAATTTATACTGCCGATTGCTTTGATATCCACGGCGAACTTTCCGCAATGCGAAAAAGACTGAATTTTTCGGCAGAAAAGGGAAATGTTTCCTGCGTTATCGGAGCGGGGTGGGACCCGGGTCTGGATTCCGCAATAAGAACGCTTATGTTTTCCGCCTTTCCGGAAAACGAAATTTATACGAATTTCGGTCCGGGAATGAGCATGGGACATTCCGCCGCGGCAAAATCCATTGGCGGAATTGCAGATGCAGTTTCGATAACTCTGCCGCTCGGGAAAGGAAAACACGCCAGGAAGATATACACGGTGCTCAAAAAAGGCGCAGACAAAAACGAGGTTGAGCACGCGATTTTGTCGGACGGATATTTTGAGCACGACGAGTGCTCGGTGGAATTTGTGGATTCGGTAAAACCGTTTTTCAATACGGAACACGGCGTTTTGATTGAAAGCAATTTTGAAAATCAAAAAATGGGTTTCAGCATGAAAATTGATAACCCGACCCTCACCGGAAGAATTCTTGTTTCCGCGATGCGGGCAGCTTTTCTTCAAAAACCGGGAGCGTATTTTATGCCGGAAATTCCGCCTTGCGATTTTTGTGAAAAAGGCTGGCAAAAATATCTTTAAAAATTATTTTCCTCTCACAAATTCATCGACTGTAACGCCGAAAAAATCCGCCATTTTTATAACCATTTCAAGGTCGGGTTCGGATTCTCCTCTTTCATATTTGCTGACGGAAGTTTGTGAAATATGTAAAGCTGCGGCAAGGTCGCGCTGGGTAATTTTGTTCTGTTTTCTCAATTTTTTAAGCATGGTAAGCAAATTTTTTCACCTCGAAAATATTATATAATATACAGATTGATAAAAATACAGGTAAGTTTTGCAAGGCTTTTTGCAAAATTTTGCCTTTTTTGTGGTTTTTTAAATAAAGTTCTATATTAATAGTAACTTTTTTTGCCGTTTTTGTTGCAAAACATAATAATATTTTGTTATAATAGCGTTGTACGACACATTGTGAAAGGGGATTAACAACTTTGAAACAGTACAAAGCAAAAGATATCAGAAATATCGCACTTGCCGGTCACGGCGGCGACGGCAAAACCAGCCTTGCTGAGGCTCTTCTTTATATGTCCGGCGCTACCGACAGACTTGGTTCCGTAACCGAAGGAAACACCGTTTGTGACTTCGACCCCGAAGAAATCAAACGTAAAATTTCCGTAAGCTCCGCAGTTGCTCCTTTTGAGTATGACGGTGTTAAAGTAAACATCATCGATACTCCCGGACTTTTCGACTTTGCAGGCGGCTTCCATGAAGGTGTTCGCGCAGCAGACGCAGTCATCATCACTCTTTCCGCAAAATCCGGCGTTCTCGTTGGTACCGAAAAAGCCTGGAAACTTGCAACCGCACAGAAAAAAGCAAAAGCATTCTACATTTCCAAAATGGATCTTGAGAACGCAGACTTCAACAAAGTTCTTGCTGCTCTTAAAGAAAAATTCGGAAGCGCAGTTTGCCCTGCAGTAATTCCGATCGGCGACGTTTACGTTGACCTTATCACCAAAAAAGCATTCACCTTTGACGCAAAAGGCAAGAGCACCAAAGTTGATCTTCCCGATGACCCGATTATCGAAGAACTTGAAGACGCTATCGCAGAAGCTATTGCAGAAGCCGATGACGAACTTATGGAAAAATTCTTCGAAGGCGAAGAATTTACCGAAGAAGAACGTTTCCGCGGATTTGAAGAAGGCGTTGCTGCCGGTATCATTGCTCCCGTATATTGCGGTGACTCCGTAACCCTTCGCGGAATTGAAATGCTCCTTCACGAATTCAAAAAAATCTTCCCCTCCGCAGAAGAAGTTGCTTCCGAAGTTGCAACCAGTGCTGACGGAAAAGAAGTTAAACTTACCTGCACCGATGACGAACCTCTTGCAGCATACGTTTTCAAAACCGTTGCAGACCCCTTCGTCGGAAAACTTTCCTTCGTAAAAGTTGTTTCCGGTGTTCTCACCGCAACTTCCGCTGTTACCAACGCAAGAACCGGCAACCCCGAAAGACTCGGTAAACTTGTTATCATGCACGGAAAAACCCAGGAACCTACCGAATCCGTAGGCGCCGGCGATATCTGCGCAATCACCAAACTTGCTGAAGCAGAAACCGGCGATACCCTTTGCGATCCCAAACGCGTTGTTTCCTGCAAAAAAACCGAATTCCCCTATGCTTGCCTCAGAATGGCAATGTATCCCAAGGGCAAAACCGATGACTCCAAAATTGCAGGCGCAATCGCAAGAATCATGGAAGAAGATGCAACCGTTGCTTATGAAAACAACGCAGAAACCAAACAGCAGATCCTTGCAGGTCTCGGCGAACAGCATCTTGACGTAATCTGCTCCAAACTCAAATCCAAATTCGGCGTAGAGCTTGGTCTTGAAAAACCCCGCGTACCTTATCGTGAAACCATCCGCAAAAAGGTCAAAGTTCAGGGTAAACATAAGAAACAGTCCGGCGGCCACGGTCAGTATGGTGACGTTTGGATCGAATTCGAGCCTACCGAATCCGAAGAAATGGTATTCGAAGAAGCAGTATTCGGCGGTTCTGTTCCGAGAAACTTCTTCCCCGCAGTAGAAAAAGGTCTCCGCGAAGCTTGCAAAACCGGTATGCTCGCAGGTTACCCGATGGTCGGCGTTCTCGGAAGACTTGTTGACGGTTCCTACCATCCCGTTGACTCCAACGATATGTCCTTCCAGATGGCTGCAAGACTTGCTTACAAAGCAGGTATTCCTCAGGCAGGTCCCGCAATCCTTGAACCTATCGGTTCTCTTAAAGTTGTTGTTCCGGATTCCAACACCGGTGATATCATCGGCGACGTAAACAAACGCCGCGGCCGTGTTCTCGGTATGAACCCTGTTGAAGGCGAAGACGGCTACTCCGAAGTTGAAGCAGAAGTTCCTATGAGCGAAATGCACGACTTCACCACTTCTCTCCGTTCTTCCACCCAGGGCAGAGGTTCCTTCACCTTTGAATTTGACCACTATGAAGAACTTCGTGATGAAACCCTTAAACAGGCTGTAATCGAAGAAGCAAAACAGTGGATGACCGAAGAAAAAGAATAATTTTTCCGAATAACAAAAAAAGCCCCGTCATAATATTGACGGGGCTTTTTTATTTTGTATTGGAGATGATTTTTTGCTTACCGCATCTGTTAAAACGACAAAAACAAAAATTCTCGGAACAATCTGCGTTATCCTTGCGCTTATAATTGCGGCGATTCTTTTCCTTGGCGGAGAAAGTGCCAAAAATGCCGCAGAATCCATTTCTCTCCGTGTCACGAATAACGAAGAGAGAATGGAATATATCGCTTCAAAAGGCTTTAAAACGGCCGGAGAGCCTTTCTCTGTTGAAGAAGTCCTTCTTCCGGAAGAACCTGACGAAATCCTTTCGGAATATAATGAACTTCAGAAAAACTCCGGATTCGATCTTTCGCCTTATTTCGGGAAAACGGTGAAGAAATACGTTTATCCCCTTGAGGAAGAAACGGAAACTTTTGTAACCCTTTATGTTTTTGAAGAAAAAATAATTGCAGCGGACGTTGCTTCGCACACCGAAGGCTGGCAAAGACCTATTGACGGCGGGAAAAATATGGGCTAAAATGTTTTCATCAAAAGAAAAAAGAGGAACAAAATGGATTACAGAAAAATAACTATCGAAGATGCGCCGGAACTTGCAAAAATTTATGCCGAAACTTTCAATTCCGACCCTTGGTATGATAAATGGACGCAAAAAACCGCAGAAAAACGCCTTTCTCAAATGATAAACAACGGCGGCTTTTTCGGAATTGTTTCTTATAATGAAGAGGGAATAACCGGAATGATCCTCGGCGAAGAAGAACAGTATTTCGACGGCGTAATTTTCAACATAAAAGAATTCTGCGTTAAAAACGAACTCCGCGGAAAAGGAATCGGAACGGAACTTCTTGCGGAATTTGAACGCAGCCTTAAAGGAATGGGTATCCGCGAAACTGTGCTTATGACTAACCTTGAAGACGAAGAGTTTTATAAAAAACGCGGTTTCCGCCGAAGCCGCGGCATTATCTATATGGGAAAAGAATTATAATAAAAAATGCCGTGCTCAAAATGAGCACGGCATTTTTGTTTTAATTATTCTTTGTTTTCGGTATTTTCTGTTTTTTCGGCAAGTTTCTGAGCTTTTTTATATTCTTTTCTGGCCTTTCTTGCGGCTTTGCGTTCCTGCCATTTAGGATTTTTGCCGAGGAAAAATCTTACCGCAAAAACAATGGTTGCAATGATTATTGCCCAGATGATGAAATAGGGAATGTTAGCAACGAACCATACGAAGAAATCCTGCGCTCCGACCCAGATATCATAAATATTGTTACCGAAATCTGCAGAAATTCTTTCCCAAATGGTTTTCGGTTCAGCTGCGGTAACGCGTTTTACTTCGTTTACATTAAGATGAACGGTGCTGTAATCAACAAGGTTATCATAAGTGCGGAGCTGGCTTTGATAACTTTCAAGCTGATAGCGAACTTCGGTAAGACGCTGCTGAAGAAGAATTATGGTATCAATATTTTCCGCTTCGGCAAGAAGTTCAAGAAGCTGGTCATATTCGGTCTGAAGAGATTTTATTCTTGCTTCGGTGTCAACGTATTGCAAAGTTACGTCGGTGGTGTCTTCATAGGAATAAATAATGTTTCCAAGACCGCCGATAGTGTTTATAAATTCATCAAGCTTTTCCGAAGGGATTCTGCAGGTGAAGCTTGCGTTTCTGTTCGAAGAATAATTGTAGGAATTTCCGCTTACACTGGAATTTTCAATATATCCGCCAAGGGAAGAAACTTCGCTCTTGAGGTCTGATATAAAAGTTTCGAACTCAAGAGTTTCAACGTCAAGGTTGAAAGTTCGGATAAGCTTGCGGTTTGTCGGCGCCGTGTTTTCCGAAATGCTTGCGGAAGTGCTGTTGTCGAAAGCGGAATCCTCGGTAACATATTCCATTTCCGGCATTTCCATCGGTGCTTCCGGTTCAACAGGCTTCATTTCCTCTGTCCAGCCGCCGGCATCAAAAGCTTCGTTTTTTGAATCCAAAGAAAGATTGCTTGCACCGCAGCCGCCAAAAATCAGGGCAACCGCAAGGATAAGGGTTAAAATTCTGAGTTTTTTCATGATAACAAACCTCCTTTTCACTATAATAGTGTAAAAATTTTCCGATTTTGTTGCATTGTTTTTTAAAGTTCCGGATAAATTTTTTCTTCGGGACCTTTATATTCATGGTAAGGCGGAACATCTTCGGGGTTTCGTACAATGGTAAGGTCCTCTTCGGGCGAAAGTTCCTGTTCGGAAATATCATTTTCCTTTTCCCCAAGATATTCTGTCATAAGTGCATAATCGTCGGCTCTGCGCTTCTGATAAAGTCGGTAAAGAACCATATATGCAACAAGGGCTCCGAAGGCAACCGCTGTTATAACCGCACCAAGTTTAAGACCGGGGGTGTTATATACGAAAACGATTTCGTTAAGTCCGCGTTCGGCGAAAACGGCCATAAATCCGACATCAACCTTTTCGATAACGGTTTCCTTTCCGTTGACATAAGCGGTCCAGCCGTCTTCAAAAGGAACGGAAAAGAAAACAAGATTATCGGAAGTAAGATATATATTGGTGGAAAAGCCTTTGTGGTCTGATAAAAAACCGTAGGAGGAAGAAGAACTTCTGTCAGAAACTTCATCACAGAAATCATCATACGAAAGCCCGACTTCCGGAGAAGTTTCATGGTCAAGGTACTGACCGTAAAGTTTTTCCTGACTTTCGTTGAGAACAAGATAATAAACCAAAGCTTCCGCACGTTGGGTTTCGTTTATGTTGTAATATTGTTCTTCCGTAATATATTCATCAAAAGTGAAGCCCATGGGGATATAGTTTTCATTTTTGTAAATATGATATCCGTTTTCTGTTGCAAAATATTCAAACCCTTTGCAAAGAACCGAATCTTCAGAAGCTTCGTCTGCGTCGGCATAAAGGTATCTGACGGAAAGAAGCGAACGAAGTTCAAAATATTGGTAATCCGGCTTGCTTGAAACGTCGCGCTTAACGTCAACAGTTGGGTAAAATTCCATAATGGAAGGCGTTACAACGCTGTGGAAACAGCGAATGGAAGGAATATTCCAATAAAGTCCCATGTTTTCAAAGCATTCATAGAAATCGGCTCTTACATAATCGTTTCTTTCGTGAGGAAGGTACATTTCTTCCGAAAGACCGACGGCATCGTTTATTATTTCTTCGTGGTCACCGGCAAAAGTGTAACCGAGATTTACATAAGCAAAACCGTAAACGGCGCAAAGACAGGCAGTAATTCCCAAAAGAAGTCTGCGGTAATACTTTTTTTTCTGAAGGAACCAGAGAACGGTAATAAGAATAAGACAGGCAACGGCAAATCCTGCGCTTAGGAAAAACCAGGAATCGTTATAAAGAAGGCCAAGTTCCCAGTTTCCGTCGTTATAATGTACCGGAGTAAGGAAAAGAATAATAATAAGCCCAACGGTAACGCAAATGGAAGGGAAAATTCCCTTACGAAGATCCATTGTTTCTTCGCCGTCGGCAGAAGCTTCAAAAGCTTTTACTGTTGCAAGAACAAGCATAAGAATAAACATATAATACCAGCGGGCATAGAAAGAATGGTTAAAAAGAATGAAAAGTGAATTCAGCACCGGAACAAGAGCAAAAATGCAGCAGGCCGCTATCATTTTTTTAAGCCAGTCATTTTTAACACAGCGCATATATGCGATAACGCCGCACATTCCGAAAAGCGGAAGCCAGCCCGCCATGGAAGCCCACTGTGCGCCCTGACCGGTAAACATATTTTGTTTTGCGGGCATATCTGGCGGGAAGAAAAAGCTTGCAATAATTGCGGGAACGCGCTGTTCGCTGTAATAAAGCCACAAATTCCAGCCGTTGATGAAATTATCTGCTCCGGTTCTTGGGTTATCAAGAATCGCAAGAACAGAAGGAAGAACGGCAATGGCGGCAACGCAAAGTCCTATAACGGATTCCAACGCAACATAAAGGAAAGCGCGGAATTTGCGGGAAATGTTTTTGTCTGTTATACGAATGAAAAAATAAAGAACGGTGAAAACAACTTCGCCGATGAAAAACCAATAGTTGACAATTGCGTTAAGGGCAACGGCAATTGCAAATGGGCCGTGCTTGTCTTCGGTGATAAGCATTTCAAGTCCAATAAGGATAAGCGGGAAAAATGCCACAACGTCAAGAAAATGGTTAAAAAATACATTGTAAATGCAGTAACCGCTGAAAGCATAAAGAAGTCCGCCGATTACGGCAAAACGCCTGTCTTTTACAAACCTTGCAACGTAAAAATAAGCGGTTACGGCACAGGTCATAAATTTAAGCACAAAAAGCGGAGCCATAAGATAGGGCACCATTGAAGTATCGAAAGGAAGAGTAAGCCAGAAAAACGGACTGAAAAGAAGATAGAAAGAATAGGAACCGATAAAGTTTACGCCAAGGTCGGTGTTCCAGTCCCAACCGATCTGTCCGCTTGTAACAAGTTCATGGGCATGCATATAAAATGCTATCTGCTGGCAGTTGTAATCTCCGTAATAAGTAAAAATTCCGCCGTTCTGATATACTATAAGCCCAACGGTAAGAACGCCGCAGATTGCCGCAAGAAAAAGCACCAGCCAGTGCATATTTTTATTGGCTTGGTTTAAATCTTTAATCATAATAAATCCTCGATATCTCTGTATATTAATCGGCGGAAATTTTCCGCCATATATAAAATTCCATAATACAGTATATCCCTTTTTTACATATTTTTAAAGGGGTTTAAAAGAAAAATAACCCGCAAAGGGTCGGAACATACAAAAAAAGACTGTTATTTTGAAACAAAATGTCTTATAATATAATTTATGTATGGTCCGCTTGGTGGTGGACTTTGCGGGTTATTTAAGATTCGGAACGCACGTTCCACAATAATAGTGCTGAAAATTTTTATTTTTGTTGCATTTGGAGGAAGAAAATTTTGAAAGAAAGCAGATTTTACGCATATATTTCAAGAATGAAGCATATTTTCCGCTGGTCGCTTATGAAAAACAGCCAGCCGGAATCTCTTTCGGTCCATACTCTTGATACCGCGGTTATCGCCCATTGCCTTGGACTTTTAAGAAACCGCCGCTTCGGCGGAAACTGCAACGTCGAACGCCTTGTAATGCTTGCTATGTATCACGATTGCAGCGAGATTTTAACCGGAGATATGCCGACGCCGATAAAATATTATAATCCGGAAATAAAGGAAGCATATAAGGAAGTTGAAGCCGTTGCAAACAAAAAACTTCTCGGAATGCTTCCGGAAGATCTTCGCCCGGATTATGAACCGTTTTTTGATCATTCGGGCGAAGACCCGGAACTTCTTAAATTGCTCAAAGCGGCGGATAAAATTTCCGCCCTTATAAAATGTGTTGAGGAGGAAAATTCCGGAAACCGCGAATTTTCAAAAGCAAAAATCAGCATAATGGAATCCATTGAAAAAATGGGAATTCCGGAAGCAAAAACCTTTGTGGAAGAATTTCTTCCAAGCTACGGACTTACTATTGACGAACTTAATTAATGCATTATGCTTGAAATTCCGTTGGCAATGCTGCCGACTGCTTTAACGGTTTTTGCGGCGCTTTTACGCATTTTGCGTACATTGCTTCCCCGGCGGTTGTTCATCATATAAACCGCTGTTCCGACCGCTGCAGCAGCCGCTGCTCCGCCCATTATGGCGGAAACTGTTCTGTTCATTAAAAAATCCCTCCATTCTTTGTTTTGTAAAAATATTTTCCGCAATTTTAAAAACCAGATACGCGGAATTTTTCGGCGATTAAAATGGAGAAAATTTTAAAATTTGAGGTGTACCTATGGAAAAAAGACCGGCAAGAGTTGCCGCAATACATGATCTTTCCGGCTTCGGAAGATGTTCCGTTTCCGTAATACTTCCGGTTCTTTCCGCAATGGGGAACCAGGTTTGCCCGGTGCTTACCGCGGTTCTTTCGACCCATACCGGCGGATTCGGTGAAGTTGTTTTCCGCGATCTTACGGATTATATAAAACCGGCTCTTGAACACTATAAAAATCTCGGAATAGATTTTGAAGCGGTATATTCCGGCTTTCTCGGAAGCGAAGAGCAGGTGGATTCCTGCCTGGAATTTTTCAAAAGCTATCCGAACGCTTTGAAAATTGTCGATCCGGTGATGGGAGATAACGGAAAAGCCTATAAAACCTGCACAAAAAGTCTGCAGAACAGAATGAGAGAGCTTGTTGCCGTTGCGGATGTAATTACTCCGAACCTTACGGAAGCTTCTATGCTCCTCGGAGAAAGCTATAACGCAGAACCTATAACGGTTACAGAAGCAAGAAGCCTTTTGCTGAAGCTCCATAACCTTGGTCCGAAAATGATAGTTGTTACCGGTGTGGAACTTGCTTCCGGAATCCTTGCAAACATCGGTTATGACAGCGAACAGGGTTCGTTCTGGTATTCGCCATGTGAATATATTCCGGTACATTATCCGGGCTGCGGAGATATCTTTGCTTCGGTGCTCATCGGCGCAATGCTTGGCGGAGCGAGCCTTCCGATAGCCATTGGAAAGGCAACGGATTTTGCGGAACTTTGTGTGAAAACCACATTCAGCTACGGAAGCGATCCGCGCCATGGCGTTATGCTGGAATCGGTGCTCGGAAGCCTTATCCGCGGCGATATAATTCCTAAATATAAAACTTTATAAAACAAAAAAAGGACGGCTTTGCCGTCCTTTTTTACTTTTAAAAATGGCATGAGCATCAGCATTTTTTGATAACGTGCTCAAAATTTATGTAAACTGAGAATTGTAAAGGGTGCTGTAAAATCCGCCAAGAGAAAGAAGCTCTTCGTGGGTGCCATGTTCGGCAATGGCCCCGTCAAGAACCACCAGAATGTTGTCTGCATTCTGAATGGTTGAAAGGCGGTGAGCAATTACAAAACAGGTCCTTCCTTTCATAAGTTCACCCATGGCTTCCTGGATTTTTATTTCCGTCCTGGAGTCAACGTTGCTGGTTGCTTCATCAAGAATAAGCATCGGAGCATCGGAAAGAAAAGCTCTTGCAATGGTGATAAGCTGGCGCTGGCCTTTCGAAATATTAACTCCGTCATCGGAAAGAACGGTGTCATATCCTTCCGGAAGGCTTTCGATATATTTATCGATCCTTGCCGCTTTTGCGGCTGCTTTAACTTCATCAAGAGTTGCGTTTTCTCTTCCGTAAACAATGTTTTCAAAAATCGTTCCGTGGAAAAGCCAGGTGTCCTGAAGGACCATTGTAAAAGCTTTGCGAAGGTCTTTTCGTTTTATTTCTTTTGCCGGAATGCCGTCAAGGCGAATTTCACCGGAATCCACATCGTAAAAACGCATAAGAAGATTGATTATCGTTGTTTTTCCTGCGCCGGTGGGACCGACTATTGCAATGGTCTTTCCGGGTTCTGCCTTAACGGAAACGTTTTTAAGGATCGGTTTTTCCGGAACGTATCCGAAGGAAATATCGTCAACTTCAACGAAACCCTTTACGTCATTAAGGCTTTGGGCATCCGGTGAGTCTTCCGGTTCCGGTTCTTCGTCGATTATTCTGAAAACCCTTTCCGCTGCGGAAAAGGCGGATTGGAATTCGTGAAGAATATTTGCAAATTCGTTTATCGGGCCGGCGAATTTTCTCGAGTACTGAACAAATTGGGCAACGCCGCCGAGAGTTATGAAGAAAATCGAAGTTTCTTCAAATTTTCCGCCGAAGGAAAGCATATAAAGAATTCCGCCGAGCATTGCAACAAGTGACATGGAAAGATTGTTGATAAAGTTTACGGAGGGACCAAGGGTCGCGCCGTAGTATTCGGCTCTGTAATATGCTTCCATTGCGGTTTCGTTTCTTTCGTTGAACCTTCCGGAAATAACGTCCTGTTTTCCGTAAGCTTCAATACTTCTTGTTCCAGAAAGCATTTCTTCCGCAAAGCCGTTGAGCTCACCGAGTTTTCTTGAACGTTCGCTGAAAAGCGGGCGAACTTTTTTCGAACGGTAACGGGTGAAAAGGATAGAAGCGGGAACGGTGAAAACAAAAATCAATATCATCGGCTTCGAAATATTCCACATAAAAACAAGGGAACCGAGAACGGTATAAACGCTTGTCATAACCTGGACAAGGTCATGGGAAAGAGAAGAGTTGATGGTGTCGATGTCATAGGATATCCTGCTTATGATATCGCCGGTGGGGTGGGTATCGAAATATCCGACCGGAAGAGTGTTCAGTTTTTCAAAAAGCTGTTTTCTCATGGTGTAAACGATTCTTTGGCTCAGATGCACCATGATGACCGCAAGGAAATAAGCAAGGATCGCAGAAACTGCGTAGCAGACAGCCATGCGGACAACATTTTCAAAAACAGCATCAAAATCCGTTCCGCCGGAAAGACTTATTGCGTCAATGGCGGCGCCGGAATATTTCGGACCGAGGAGGGAAAGCTGGTTTGAAAGAAGGGTGAAAATGACAGCGGAAATAAAAAGCGGCCATTCTTTAAAAACGTATTTTCCAAGCCGGATGAGTATGCCTTTTGTGTTTTTTGTTTTATTATCAGTCAACAAAAGCGCCTCCCATCTGCGAATCGCTGATTTCTTTATATTCGGGGCAATTTTCGAGAAGTTCATCATGGGTGCCCCTTCCGATTATTTTTCCGTTTTCAAGAACAAGAATTTCTCCGCAGTTTTTAACGGAACTTACCCTTTGTGCAACGGTTATAACGGTGGAACCGGAAAGTTCGGTTTCAAGTGCTTTCCGAAGTGCCGAATCCGTTTTATAGTCGAGGGCTGAGGAGGAGTCATCAAGAATTATTATATCCGGTCTTGCGGCAACAGCCCTTGCAATAAGAAGTCTTTGGCGCTGGCCGCCGGAAAGATTTGTTCCTTTCGGGGCAATAATGCGGTTATATTTTTCCGGAAGTTCTTCAATAAATTCGTCCGCCTGGGCAATTTTTGCCGCGCGCTTTATTTCTTCAAAAGAAAGTCCGCGTCCGAAATCAATGTTTTCTTTAATGGTATCCGCATAGAGAAAATCGTTTTGAAGGGCGGTTCCGAACATTGAGGTAAGTTCTTTTCGGCTGTATGAAGTTATATCCCTTCCGCCGATTTTTATTTTTCCGGAATTTGCTTCGTATGAACGCATAAGAAGTTTTATAAAAGTGGATTTTCCGCTTCCGGTTGCACCGATTATTCCAAGAGTTCCGCCTTTCGGAACGGAAACGGAAATATTATCAAGGTTGTTTTTCTTTCCGAGATAGGAAAAAGAAACGTTTTCAAAAGATATAAAATTTTCGTTATCCGGAAGGGAACTGTCCTCCGTAACAAAAAATCTGTCCGGAGTTTCGAGAACTTCCGCAATGCGGTTTGCGGAAGCGGCGCATTTTGTGTACATAACGAAAATTCTCGAAATTACCATCATCGCCATGGAAATAAGGGTGAAATACTGCACAAAAGCGATAACGGTTGCGGGTGTGGAAATTCCTTTTGCAACTGTAAAAGCGCTTACCGCAACTACCGCAGTTATTCCGAGGTTCATCAGAAGAGTCATTATCGGATTAACGGAGCCCATTATCGTTCCGGCTTTCCTTTCCTCTTTTGAAAGAGCAAGGTTTACTTCATCATAGCGGCGGTTTTCGTAATCGTTTTTGGAAAGCGCTTTTATAACGCGGATTCCCTGGGTATCTTCCCGGACGACCCGGACCATATTATCAACGGATTTCTGAACTTTTGTATAAAGCGGAACGCCGTTTTTCGAAATCGAATAAACGGTTATGAAAATAAACGGAAGGGTTGCAAGCATTATAAGCGCAAGGCTCGGGTCCATAAAAAAGCTTATTGCAAGTCCGCCGATGAGAAGGATTGGCGCGCGAACGCCCATTCTCTGCATCATGCTGACAAAGTTATGGACATTGTAAGTATCCGTTGTTATGCGTGATTCAAGGGAGGGAATCGAAAAGCGGTCGGTATCGGCGGCAGAAAGATAAAGTGTTTTTTCGAAAAGATCTTTCCGCATTTTTTTCGAAAAATCTTTCGAAGTTTTTGCCGCCATGCGGTTTGCAACAATGTTTCCGGCGCAGGCTGCTCCGGCACAGATTATCATAACAACGCCCCAGAAAACAACTTTTTCAACCCGCAAGGTTCCGATTACATTGTCGAGGATATGGGTGAGGATATATGGAAGAAAAAGCTCCGCAACGGTTCCCGCAACTTTTATCGAAAAGCCGAGAGCCATGCGGTTTTTGAAAGGCGCAAGATATTTTATAAAAAATTTCATTTTTCCGGCGTCACCTCCTGATTATCAACGATTTTTCTGGCGTTTTTTTCGATCCGGAAAAGAACGGACTGAAAAACAGCAAATTCTTCTTCCGAAATTCCTTCGGAAACCATTCTGTTCCATTCCGCAGTGACGGAGCGGACGGAAGGAATGAGTTCAAGAAGTTTTTCGGTTGGAAAAACCAAAAGTTTTCTTTTGTTGTTGGGGTCGGGTTTTCTTTCAACAAAACCTTTTGCTTCAAGGGAAGCAAGAGCCCTTGCAACGCCGCTTTTATCGATGCAGATATCCTTTGCAAGATCGTCCTGGCTTCTGCCCGGTTCCCGGCATATAGCAAGAACAAGTGAATGGTGCGCGGAACAAAGTTCGCTTCCGAGTTTTGCGTTTCTGAAAGAACTTTGGCACCGGCTTATTATATTGAGGCTCTTCATAAATTTCGGCATAAAAAACACTCCTTTCCTGAAAATGTTGCAAATGCAACTGTTGCTTACGCAACAATTATAACACAAATTCTGCCTTCAGTCAACAAAAGCCCCTGCACAAAGGTGCAGGGGCTTTTTAAAACTCAGATAACAACTCTTATTATGAAATCTTCATCGGTGACGGAAAACTGACAGTTTCCTCCAAGGGATTCGGTAAGATAAAGAATGCTTTGAGTTCCGAATCCGTGTCCTTCTTTTCTTGAAACCGGAATTCCGTCAACAAAAACCGGTTTTGAAAAATAGGGGTTCCTAATGGAAAAAAGGATTTTTTCGTCCTTGTTGCAAAGCATAAGGTCGATTTTTCGTTTGGATACCGGTAAATCAAGCTGTGCATTATATGCGTTTTCGAGTGCGTTTGAAACAATGGAAGCAAAACTGATTTCGTCAACATCAAGGTTTTCGATTTTTATCGAACAATTGAATCGGATTCCGTTTTCTCTGAATTTTTCTGCAAAAGCAGAAACAACATAGTTTATGGTGCTGTTTTTACAAAAACGCATTATTGCTGTGTTTTCTATAATTTCCGAAAAAGAGGAAATCATTTCAAGAGCTTTTTCGGTGTTTCCGTCTGAAATGCAAAGCTGAAGATTTGTGAAAAAATGGCGCATATCGTGGCGGAGAAGTTTCATTTCCTGTTCTTTTGCTTTTACCGTTTCAATTTCTTTTGCTCTTTGTTCGGAAGTTATTCTGATTATCTGTTCTTTATGAAGCGCTTCGCGTTTCTGTTCGTATTCCCGATAATATACGATACAGAAAGAAAAATAGATAAAACAGAAAAAAAGAGGCAGAAATTCCACAACAACCGGGATATTGTTGCGCCAAAAATCCGTGTAAACCGACATTGTGTAATCATAGATATAATAAATCATCGGAATAACGCCGAAAAGATAAACAAGGCTGTCGTTTTTGTTATAAATTTTCGAAGCATACGGGGTTACCGTTTTAATGAAAATGATGAACGAAAGAACAAGCGAAATTATGTAAAGCCAAACAGCAAAATCGCTTTTGCCGAAAAGTTCAATATAAAAAAGCTCGATCCATTTTGCCGGCTGACAGCAGAGATATGCCGCGGAAATCGAAGCAAAAATTGTTGAAAGTCGTTTCTTGTATATGATCAAAAAAACAAGCGCAATAGGAAGATGGGCAAGCAGAGGATAAAGCATCCAGACGATCCTGTCGCCGAAAATAAAGAAAAACACAAGCTGTAAAACCGTGCTCAGAAGGAAAACCGAAAATTCCGAACAAAAAGCTTTTTTGGAGAATCTGATTCCGGCAAAGGCGAAGGATATTGCAATTCCGAAAACAAGAAGTGCAACGTAACGAATAAAAAATAAAGGTGTCATTTAATATCGCCGGCCTTTCCGAAAAGAGTTTCAAAATAAAATTCCTCAAAATCCTTTTTGCAGCTTCTTGAAAGCGGAACAATTTTTCCGGAGCGCATTATGATATCCTTTGCGTTGAAAGAAGCTATTTTGTGGATATTCACAATATAGCTTCTGTGGCATTTGTAAAAATCGGAAAAGGAAAGAAGTTTTTCTTCAAAAATGTAAAATTGTTCGGAAGATTCGATGGATCGTTCATCGCAAAGATGTACAATCACCTTTTTGTTCATCGCCTCGATAAATTCGATATTGTGAAAAGGAACGTTATAAACCGAGGAAAAACTTTTTACGACAATTCCGGAAAAATCCTCTTCATAATCGGAATAAAGTTCTTCAAGACATTCAAAAAGCGCATTTTTGCTGATAGGTTTCAAAAGATAGTTGCTTGCTTTTACGGAATAGGAATCCAAAGCAAATTCCGGAGAGGAAGTCAGAAAAACGATTTTAACTTTTTTATCAAAGGAACGAATCTCCTTTGCGGTTTCGATGCCGTTGACAAAGGGCATTACCACATCGAGAAAAATAAAATCAAAATTTTCCGAAGAATGTGCGGAAACAAGACTGTCACCGTTTTCAAAAGTCTGGATAAGCGCATCTTCGGGAAGGCCTTCCCAGTTTCGAATGTCTTCTTTTATTGTAGAAAGAAATTCAATTGAATCATCACAAACTGCGATTTTAAGCAAGGTTATCACCGCCTTTTATAACAGTATATCACAAAACAAAATTATTTTCCTACATTTCACGCCAGTTTTTAATCATTTCGCGCCGGATTTCTGACAAAGACAATTTAATCATTTATAATATAGAAGAAATTTTCTGGGGAAAATTATGAAAAAATGACCATTTTTGTAAAAAATATTGACTTTATCAAAGTAAAGTGTATATTATATAATTATAAAAAGCAATTTGGTTTTTCGGCAAAAGGCGCCTTTTGCATTGCCCTCTTTGAGGGCAATAATCTCTTCTGTCGGAAAATTTTTCAGTTCATGAAAGCGAGGGAATTACCATGCAGAAAGAAAAAACAAAGGAAAAAGCGTCGCTTACCCATAATATACTCACTGTTGTCGGTACGGTTATGTGTGTGATACTTCTTCCTATCCTCATCATCAATCTTATTTTGATTGTGAAGAGTTTTACGAATGCAGACGAAGTTCCGAGCGTAGGCGGAGTTTTCCCGCTTATCGTTCTTACCGACTCTATGTATCCGGAAATTGAAAGCGGCGACCTTATCATCAACAAAACCATCGAACCGGAAGACGTAAAAGTTGGGGACGTTATTTCTTTTTTTGATCCAGCTGGAAACGGAACCACAATCGTAACCCATAGAGTAATCGATATTGTTTCCGAAAACGGCGGAATTGCTTTCAGAACAAAGGGTGATTACAACAACACCGAAGATAAACTTGCCGTTCCCGGCGAAGATGTTGTCGGAATTTATCAAAGCAGGATTCCCAAAGCCGGCAACGTTGCAATGTTCATGCAGACCACAACCGGACTTATCGTCTGTGTTGTTCTTCCGATAGTTCTTCTTGTTGCTTATGATGTTATCAGACGCAGCGTTTACGAAAAGAACAAAAAGGCGGATACCGATGCTCTTCTTGCGGAACTTGAAGCACTCCGTGCAGAAAAAGCAAAAACCGCCGCAACCGCCGAAAACGGCGAAAACAAATAAATTTGTCGATTTATTCTTCCCTCGGAAGCCACGTAACCCGGGGATGATAAAAAGACTTTCCGAAGGAAACTTCGGAAAGATATATTTCCCCGGAAGGGGAAGAATTAAATAACTTTTGTCCGCAAAACGGACAAATGGAAAGGAGATTTTACGATATGCGTAAAAACAAAATGATGAGAGCAGCTTCCGCTCTTTTGGTAGCAGTTCTTCTTACCACCAGCACCATCAGCGGCACCTTCGCAAAATATGTAACCACTGCAGAAGCAGAAGATTCCGCAAGAGTTGCAAAATGGGGCGTTGAAGTAGGTGTAACTGGCAATTTGTTCAATGACTCTTACAAAGAAGAACCCACAACATGGACTGCTAATGAAACTGGTCTTAATATTACCGTTCAGGCTGATAGTAAAGATGATGACGTAGTTGCTCCTGGCACTCAGAATACTACTGGCATTACTTTTATTCTTAGAGGTACTCCTGAGGTCGAAACCAATGTAGAGTTCGAATTTACTATTAATGATGAAATCGTTCTTCCGGTTGGCGATGATTATGTAGATTTTACCAAAGCTCTTGATTATGATAAAGCATTGGATAAACCTGTATATGATACTTTCGATGTTACTGGTGATCCTTATTATCCTGTAGTTTTCACCCTTAGAAACGGAGCAGATGATATACTCGTAGAAGGAAATCTTACTGCTATCAAAAATTATCTTGAAGGTCTCAACAATATCTATGATACCAATACTGATCTTGCTAAAATTGGTAAAAGTTTGGTAGATCCTTCTAAAAAAACTGATGGTACTTATACTCTTACTTGGGTTTGGGATTTCGATGACGCTGGCGCAGGCACCTATGATAAAGAAGATACTTATCTTGGTCAGGTTGCATCCGGAAAACATACTGACGCTAATGCACATACCGAAATGGATGTTAAAATTGCAATCACTGTAACCCAGGTTGACTAATTTTTTTCATTGAAAAAAGATTGCTGAAATAATAAAAAGCCCCGGTTTCGCCCCAACGTGGCAGAGGACCGGAGCCGGGGCTTTTTTTCGGTTTTCAAAAAGCGTGAAAAATCTTTTGCGTTTTTTAAAACCCGAAAAAATTCAGGATACTCCCCGTCATTGTGAGCTTTCGCAAAAAGCGTGGCAATCCGTAATCCATGGTAATCCGCAAACGGATTCTTCGCTTTGCTCAGAATGACAGAAAACCCTGTCATTGCGAGGGCGAAGCCCGTTGTAATCCGCAAAAAAATTTTTCGCCTTGCCAAGAATGACGGAAAAGCAAAAAAATTTTGTATAAAGGAGCGAAAAAATTTGAAAAATAAAATAACAAAATGGCTCCTTTCGTTGGCGGTTTTTCTGCTTGTTGCTTCTTCGGCAACTTCAATTGCCCTTGCAAGTGTGCTTAATCAATATAACCAAAACGACAAAGGAGCAATCTCAATAGCTCCGGAAAGCTGGTATGACCAGACCGTGCTTTTCCCGGAAGAAGGAAACAAACCGGAAACAGAAAATGCAGCAGAAAATATGCTTTCTGAAAAACCTTTGGCCGGCGAAAATTCACCTATAACCCTTGGTTCGGAAAAGGTTCCGGATAAATTCGGATTTATCGTAAGCGACGATAAAACCGTCTGGGGTACCGAAACCCGGGTCGATATTTTTAAAGTGGCCTATGAAAACGGCGAAGGCGTTGTTACAGCCGAAAGCTTCAACGGAGAAAAAATCGTTGCACCCGGAACGGAAAATTCCTATACCTTCAAGCTTAAAAATAACAGTGGTTCTTATATCACTTATACCCTTAATGTAGATGCTTTCATAACCCCCGGCGATGAAATGATCCCTATCGAAAGCAGAATTTCCCGTTATGACGGAAAATGGATAGTCGGCGGCGAGGACAGTTGGGTCGATGTTCCGACCCTTGATACAGCCGCGGACGAAGGTGCTCTTTCTCCGGGCAGATACACCTATTATACCCTTGACTGGTGCTGGCCTTTTGAGGGAAACGATGAACTTGATACATATCTCGGCAACCTTGCGGAGGAAGAAGATATCACCATTACGATAGTAATTTCGACAACCGCAGTTTCACATATTGACGGAGAACCGGAAATGGAGGAAGGCCTTGTTCCTCCGGATACCGGCGACAACAGCATTCTTTCCCTTTGGATCTCGCTTGCGGTCGGCGCGGCAATTTTCCTTATAATCATTATTATTTACAGAATTCGTGATGAAAAGCGTTCCAAAACGGAGGCTTCTGAAAATTGAAAGACAAAAAGAAAATAATTAAAGATATTCTGAGAATTTTTCTTCTCATAGTTTGCGGAACGGCAATAGGAGTGAACGCCTATATGCTCAACGCAAAAAATCTTGTTGGAAACAATCTTCCAATGCCATTCGGCTATGGTGCGGCGGTTGTTCTTTCCGGAAGCATGGAACCGGAATTTTCAAAAGGCGACCTTATTGTTGTAAAAGAAACCGAAGATTTCAGCCTTAACGATATTGTTGTTTTTGAAAGTGGGAACAGCCTTGTTGTCCACAGAGTTGTCGGAATGGGCGGAGAAGAAATTGTTACCAAAGGCGACGCAAACAACGTTGCAGATGACCCGATAAAAAGTTCCGACGTTCTCGGAAGGGTGCTTTTTCATATTCCTTTCGTCGGGAACGTGGTAAATTTTATAAAAACCCCCGTCGGAACAATTCTTCTTGTTGCGGCGGCAATCCTTCTTGTTGAGATACCTCATATGAAAGAAGTCCGTAAAGACGATGAGGAAATGCAGGCGATCATCGACGAGATTAAACGTCTTAAAGACGAAGTTTAAATTAAAAAAACACGAAAAGAGGTGGAAAAGAACAAATGGCTTCACGTAAAAAGGTAAAAATCAACTTTCCAATGGCTGTTGCATGCGTTCTTCTCTGCCTCACTTTATTTTCTATACATTTAACAAGCGGCCTTTATGCAAGATATGTTTCTAAAGGCGAAGGCAGCGACGATTCCCGCGTTGCCCAGTTCAACGTTACTGAAAATATTGGAAGTCTGAGCACAGAGCTTCTTTTTGAACTTGAACCGGGCCCACATGAATATGAAATTTCCGTTAGCAACAAAAGTGAAGTTGCCGTCGGTTACACAATTACCGTAAGCAACAGAACAAAGAACATTCCTCTTCAGTTTGAAGTTCGCCCGAATAGAGCTGCAGAAGGAACTGCTGTTTTGGATTCTTTTGAAAAAGAATTTGTAATGGCATCAAATTCGGAAAGCATTTTTGTATTGAGAATTTATTGGGATCCTGAAAATGCCGATGAATTCATGGGCATGGTGGATCTTATCGATATCACCCTTAAAGCGGTGCAGAAAGACTGATGAAAGGAAGAAAGCCTATGTTTAAATTTGAACTGAATAAGGGCAGAGGGCTTTTTTATCTTGCTGGTCTTGCGGTGATAATAACCTCTGTGCTCACGGTTTCCATAAGCGGAACAATGGCAAAATATGCCCGCCAGAGCGAAGACAAAAAAACAATAGTTGCAAAGGAATTTTATTTTGAAAGTGACCTTCTGAAAGATCCTGAAGAAAATGCCGTTGTCGTGCTCAACTCCACCGCAACGGAAGTAAGCTTTGAATTAAGAAACCATGCGGATAACCTGCGTTATACTAAAGATAAAATTAAATATGTTGTAACAGTTGAAGTCCTTGAAGAAAAAGAAGGAACACCGCAGCTGGCTCCTTCTTCTTCCGGAGAGATTTCCGGAGCACCTTCTGATGGAGAAGGAAAAGCAGCAGTAACGTTAACGGGCCTTGAAAAAGGCAAAAAATATTTTGTTGAAGCAACAGGAGAATCGGGATATTCTGAAAAGCTTTCTGCAACTTTTGAAATTTCCGAAAATGAAGAAAATGTTTTCAAATATCTTGATAAAAATGTAAGCGAACAGTATATCCTGCTCACTGTCTGGACAGAAAACGTTGCCGGAAATGTGCGCATAGATATCCCCGCGGGACTTGTGCCTGACTATACGGATATTGCCATGATCGATTGCAAAAACTATGATGAAGGAAAATATTTAGCCGACGATTTTGTTGATAACGGTAGTTTCGCTAAGAATTACAGTTCCCATACATACAGATTTTTTATTGATGAAAAATCGGATTTTGATGTCGAACAGTTTAAAGTAACTTTGAATAATGATAATGGAAGTTACGTTGCAGAAGAGGCTGTTCCTAAATAAATAATGTTTAAAAAATAAGCAAAAGGAGTGAAAAACGATGGGAAAAACAAACAGCAAAATTAAATATGTAATCGCATCGTTCCTTTTGGTTGCGGCTGTAATTATCGCAAACGCGGTTTTCGGCGGCGTTTTTGCGGAAGGCATTACAATTACACAAAACGGTTCAAGACTTGTTGTAAATGCTGAAGACGATGAAGGTGTTCAGTGGATGCGTGCGGATACTGCTGATGGAGCATACGAAAATATTGCAGATGCAACAGAAAAATATTACGACCTTACCGCAGAGGATTCCAATAAATACATAAAAGTTGTTGCCGGAGGAACGGAATCAAGCGCACCGGTTGCAATAGGAAATGTTGTTGTTTTTGATCTTTCCAAAGGAAGCGTAACTTTTGGTGCAACTTATTCGGGCGGCGGTGTTACGAGTGGAACGCATGAAGCTTCGAATATTTATATCGTAACTCAAAGCGAAAATGAAGCTTATTCGACAAACAAAATAAGCTTTACCGGAACGGTTGATATTCCTTTTGATGTAACAATTTCAGATATCCATCTTGGAAGTACGGCAGTTTCAGGTAAAACACCTGACGCAAGCGGTATAGGTTCTTATGCTAATGGCGTAATTGATATTCAAGCAGGGGTAGGAACTAAAAGCGTTGTCCTCCGCCTGAAAGGCGAAAATATTGTAAAAGCCGTCCATTATTATACCAATGGTTCTGCTTCAAATTCTTCTCTGAAAATCACTGATATAAACGGTGACGGAGCAAGCGAAGGAAAACTTTATGTTCCGATAAAAGCGGAAGGCAAAGATGAAATTGAAAGTTATGTAAACTCTAAACTTGCTTATAACCATTGGAACTCCGGAATAGGCGGAGATGACAGTTCCGGTGATAAGGTCGAAAATCTTGAAATCGCGGGCGGATATGTCCAGGTTCTTACAAGTTATGCAGACAACTGTACTGCAATCGGTGCCGGCGGTAACGGCTATTGCAAGATGAAGATTTCCGGAGGAAAAATTGTTGCCCATTGCAGCGGAACCGGCGCCGCAATCGGCGGCGGAATCGGTTGGCACAGCGGCGGCGGTACTTCCGATATTACAATTACCGGCGGTGATGTTTATGCAGAAAACCATGGTAAAATATATGTTAGAGCGACTTATAATGCTGACGGAAGTATAAGCGGAACCACAATAGTGGATAAAGACGATCCGTATGGTTATAACGAAATAATCGGCGGTGTTGCAATCGGTTCGGGAAGTTCCGTAAAAAGCGGCGGCTCAACAGGCACGGTTAAAATTACCGGCGGTAATGTTGAAGCATACGGTGCATACGGAAACGGAATCGGAGGAGGCAACAGTTCTTCTTCTGCCGGCGGCCAGGCAACAATTGATATCAATGGAAAGGCCATCGTTAAGGCAAGTTCTATCGGCGGCGGTAACAGCAAAAATAAAACCGGCGGTGAAGCGACCGTAATGATCAGCGATGAAGCAGATGTAACTCTTATCAACGGAATCGGCGGCGGTTCAAGTGATTCGGGCAACGGCGGAAAAGCGACTATAACAGTAACCGGCGGTACTATCAATTGCGGCGACGTAATCGGCGGCGGTAACGGCGGCGGAACAGGTAACGGTGGTACCGCAACGATTAACGTCAGCGGCGGTATCCTTACTTCCAAATCCATAGGCGGCGGTACCGGCGGTGAAAGCGGTGACGGCGGCGCAGCCGAAATTATCATTTCCGGCGGTACTATCACAACGGGTTCTATCGGCGGCGGTGATACACTAAATAAAACAGACGGAAAAATCGGTTATGCAACTGCAGATATTTCCGGCGGCGATATTTCCGGCCAATTCCTGCTCATGGCCGGCGGTACAGACCCCTGTTATTTTAAAATGACGGGCGGAACGCTCCACGGAGTAAATACCGCGGACGCTTCTGAATATAGCTATGCAAAACTTGATGGTGCGGCTGTTTATATGGACGACCCCAGCGGAACTGTAACAATTTCCGGTGGTACAATAAAAGACTGCTCTGCGGAAAACGGCGGCGCAATCTATATGACTGCGGGAAGTTTTGAACTTTCCGGAACCGGATCTGTTTCCGGAAATACCGCAACCAAAAGCGGCGGTGCAATCTATCTCGGCGGCGGTACCGTAACGATTAAAGGCGGTGAAATTTCCGGAAATACTGCAGCGGAAAACGGCGGCGGTGCATATCTCGGTGGCGGTATTCTTACCGTTGATGGCGGTACAGTTTCTTCAAACTCTGCGAAAAACGGCGGCGGTGCCTTTGTGGAGGGCGGCCAGGTTCTTGTTTTCAGCGGTAACATTGAAAACAACACTGCAGAAATAAACGGCGGCGGTTTTGACATCAATAACGGAAGTTTCGGCATGACCGGAGGTTCTGTTAATAAAAACGAAGCAAAAACCGGAAGCGGCGGCGGAATTTATGTTTCTGCAAATGACGCAAATGTTGTTGTAGATGTTCTCAGCGGTTCTGTTTCCAATAATAAAGCTGCGGAAAACGGCGGTGCTCTTGCGGTTGTCGGTGATAAAGAAAGCGAATATGAAATTACAGTTACAATAGGTGTAGATGGTTTACATAATAATGTTAAATGTCACCACGGCGGAAATTATATTGATGAAAGCGAATTTATTGAGGATTGTCCACAAACGGATGCAAACCATGCAGGCCAAAAGGGCGGTGCATTTTTTGTAACCGGTAACAATCAAAAGACAACCCTTAATGTCTATTGTCTTATCGAAGAAGAAGCTAACAGCGCCGAAAGTGAAAACGGACAAAGCAATTTTATGAAAGTTGAAGGCGGCCGTGTTCTTGTCACAACTTCTAAAACGATGGATGAAGATGATAAGACATCTCAGAATGACTATAATGGAAATATTTCAATTAAGAGTACGATATATGTAACCGGCGGTGACTTCGATATCTGGGGAAAAATGATTAACCCGGATATTGATGAAACAATCACCGTTGATATCGTAAACCCGGAAACAGATGAGTTTGACGATAACCGTATAAACGATTCCGATGCTGAAATAGTATATTATAAACTTCTTTATTACGAAAACTTTGAAGACCCAAAAACGGGCCAGACAACCGGTCAGTATAAGGAAGTAAGGGTTTTAAAGGACGAGGCAGAAGAAATCCTTGGTAACATTTATGTTCACCCGGGTTATACTATCCAAGGCTGGAACACTAAACCCAAAGATTATGATAATACTTTAAAAGCAAAACTGGACGATGAATCTGGTTACACTAAAGAGAATGATGCCCAGGGTTGGTACGAGGTTGGTTCAAAATATGAGTTCAATGGTTATTGCCGCGGCGACCTTGTTATTTATGCGATCTGGAAAGCGAACGGCTATACAGTAACATTTGATGCCAACGTACCGGTTGGGGAAACCGTTTACGGCACAATGGCCGATGTTAACCTTACTTTTAACCAGCCTGAAAATCTTCCTGCAAATACATATTCAAGATCCGGTTATGAGTTTATCGGCTGGAACACGGAGCCGGAAGGAACGGGAGAACCTTTTGAAGATAAAGAATTGGTTGAAAACCTCACAACAGGAAGCAATCTTGTAACTCTTTATGCTCAGTGGGAAAAATGTGCCCACGAAAACCCTGAAAAATATATCTATACCTTGATTGAAAACGGAAAAGGAATTAAACTTGAATGTTCCTGCGGCGGATATTCCGAAACAGTGATCCTTTCTGCAAAAGATACAGTTTATAACAGAGAAGAACAGCCCGCAGAGTTAAAACGTTCCACTACCGATTCCGGTATAGAGCCGAAGCTTAACCCTGCAATCGAATACAGCGAACAGAATTCCGAAGGCGAATATGTACCACTGCCGGCAAGTATAATTCCGAAAAATGCCGGAACATATAAAGCAAGCATAACGGCCGGTGGTAAAACTGCAAGCATAGTTTATACCATTGAAAAAGCAGAACAGCCGGCGCCGCCGAAACCGAATTTTGCAATTGGAAATGATACAAAATCTCTTACAGTAAAACAGGTTCAGGTTTCTCCGATAAAGGACAGCAAAAATCCGGAATATGACGAAACTTACGATTCTGTACGGCAGTATATGCTTGTTTACTATGATGTGAACGGAATTGAACAAACCATAGAATGGAAAAGTGTTGAAGACAGCATTGCTGTCGGGGCAGATGCCTGGACCTTTGATCTGGAGTATGCACTTACAAACTATTCTGTTTATGCAAGATACAGCGAAGGAAAAAACTATAAAGCTTCGCCGGCAACAAAGGCAGACGGAGAATATTTCTATGCCGGAAATGTGGGTCTTAAAATAATTGCAGGCGAGGGAATAAAATATATCCAGGAAGTTGCAAATAAGGTTAATGGTGTAGTAAACGGAATACGAATAGATATTTCGCTTGAGGAAGGTTACTATTTCCCTAAGGAGTATAATGTTACTATCATACGTACTGATAAAACGTTTGAAACTGAAGATGGAGATGCTCCACCTTTTACTGCAACCATACCTTATAAGCAATATAATATTTCAAGCATTCCTCAAGAATGCTATATGGTTGTAACATTCCCTGACGCAGTAAAGATCCCGACTATAGAGGCAAATATCACCGAAAAACAGGTTTTTGAAGCATTCGAGGATAGTGATGCAATTATCAGCCGCGATTCTGCCTTTACTGTAAATTTTGATGTACATAACTTCAACACAAGAGATTATTCCGGACTTGTTCTGGATTTTAAGGACGCAGAGGGAGAAGCTGTTAAACTTCCCAAAGGCACTAAAATCATTCTTCAGAACAGGGAACCGGAACATTTCGGATATTATTCTGCAATTGTTTATGAAGAAGGAAAATCTGAATTTGATCTTTCTGTTTTCGGAAGAATGGGTGTAAAAGAAGCAAATCCTGACAATTCGGACCATAAATTTGCACTTTATGATGGCAATATGCTTCTGAACGTTGTTGTAGATTTTTCCGAAGCAGAAAACAAACTTGCTGCCGAAACAGTAATTAATCCTGTCCTCACGGCAGAAGTTGATCCGGAAGCAGTTCCCACGGCAGAGGAACCTGAAATCCAGGCAGAGGGTGAACCCGAACCTGAGTCCGAACCTCAGGCGGAAGATGCTCCGCAGGTTGGTCCTGTTGAAGTAACAAGCAGAACTGATATTTATGCAAAACTTTATGAGGAAGCCAAATTCGGTCTTGAAATTAGCGAAAGCGGTCTTTCTAATGTCATAAAATATAATTACGATGATTCCGACGGAGAAGCTTCCATTTGGGATAACAGAGATACTGCAATCGTGATTAAAAAGAATGAATATGAAGAAAAAGAACTTCCTGCGGACGCACATATCGTTTTCGTAAAAGACGGTTATAGAACCGAAACTTATCCTAATGCAAACGAAGAATTTATTTTCCCGACAGAAGGTCCGGAAAGCGGAGAAGTCGAGATATATCTTGTATCAAACCTTATTAACGGCGAAAAATATACATTCGACGTAATGTGGAAAACTGCAGAATCCATTGCGGAAACTTCACCAACAAACGGAAATTTGAACGATAAAAAAACTGTTACCCTTGAAGGAAGGACATCGATATCTCCCTCCATAAAAATAACAGAAATAGAGAACAAGCGTCTTTTCAAAATTGGTGATAATCTTTCTTTCAGCGCATATGTTGAGTGGGAAAATCTTGTTCCGGCTAATAAAATTAAAATTGCGCTGATGAAAAAAGTTATAAGAGATACCGGTGCATCGGAATTTGTAGATACCGGTTTCAAATGGAATATGGATAATGAAATAAATATTTCTGAAAACAGCAGAGAAAAAGGTTATCAGAGATTTGATATTACTCTCCCAAGCAGTGAGCCGGCAAGTTATTGCATAAGGATAACGCTGTTCGAAGAGCTTGTTGCGGTTTCTGAAGCGAATTATTATTTTATTATCGAATAACAAGGAAATTTACCAAAAAACGGCGGCGGATATCTGCCGCCGTTTTAAAACGTAAAACTGAAGGAGGTTCAGGAAATTGAGCAAAAAACTTTTTTATATTCTGACAACAGTTTTACTTATCATAATCGCCTTTTCCTGTTTCATGATTTTCAGCGAACTTTCACAAAAAGAAAAAGAAAAGGAAGATTTTGAAAATCTTTCTGAAATTGCTGCAAAACCAATTGAAATCAAACCGGAAGAGGAAGAAATTGAAGAGGACGCCGTTCATAAACGCAATCTGGGACCTCTTTATGAGGCTAATCAGGATTTTGCCGGTTGGATAAATATTCCGGGAACAAATGTTGATTATCCGGTAATGTATACACCGGATGACCCTCAAAAATACCTCAGAATGAATTTTGAAGGTGAATACGCAATGTCCGGAGTTCCGTTCCTTGAAGGAACAAGAGAACTTTCGGACGGTCATATAATCATTTACGGACATAACATGAAAAACGGAACAATGTTTTCGGATATTACAAAATATGCTGAAAAGACATATTTTGATGAGCACCGCCTGATTGAATTTGAAACAGCGGAAGGACTTAAAACATACGAGATATTTGCTTCGGCAATGCTCAAAAGCAATGACGGCTGGTATTATTTCAATTATTCAGAAAATGAAGAAATTTTTGAGGAGTTTGTTACTTATATAAAGGAAAAATCTCTTTATGAAACCGGAACGGAAACCACATTCGGAAGGCAGATACTTACTCTTTCAACATGTTTCGGCGATTCGGACGATGACAGAATTATAATAGCAGGAATCGAAAAATAAAAAATGAGCACGGAAGAATTTATCCGTGCTCGTTTTTTTGTCTGCGAATAATTGCTGCTTTTTATGGAAAAATATCCTTTGGAAAGGCGGCGTTTTTAAATGAATATTTCAACGGATATAGAAGTCAATAAACTGCATTTTGATGCGCTTTTTTGCACAAAGCGCAATTTCGATCTGAAGAAAAGGGAACTGATAATTGCGGGAAAACCAGCCGTGCTCTATATGATAGACGGTTTTCTCCGAAGCGACGTTCTTGAAAGGATTATGGCGGAATTTTCGTTTCTCAAAGAAGGAGATGCGGATTCGGAAAAAGAGTTTTTTGAGCACGGAATTCCATTCGCCGGGGTGGATTTGGAAAATGACGACGAAATGATAACAACGGCGGTGCTCAGCGGAAGAACTGTGCTCATGGTGGACGGTTTCGAAAATGCCTTTGTTTTCGAACTGCGGAATTATCCCCAGCGTGATAATGCGGAACCGGACAGGGACAAGGTCCTCCGGGGTTCGCGCGACGGTTTTACGGAAACAATGCTCTTTAATGCGGCGCTTATCCGCCGAAGAATACGCGACTGTGATTTAAGCATTGAATATCAGTCCATCGGAACGGTTTCAAAAACGGACGTTGCCCTTTGCTATCTCAGCAAAAAAGTCGATAAGACAATGCTTGAAGATGTCAGAAACAAAATAAAAAATTCAAAAATCGAGGCTCTGACCATGAGTCAGGAGGATATGGCAAATGTCATAAACGGAAAGCAGCGCTGGAATCCGTTTCCAAAATATAAATTTACGGAAAGGCCGGACGTTGCTGCGGCACAGATTATGCAGGGCGACCTGATTGTTCTTGTGGATAACACCCCGACGGCAATGATAATGCCGGCGACGATTTTTGATATCGCCGAGGACGCGAACGATTATTATTTTCCACCGCTTACCGGTGCATATCTTCGGATAACCCGAATCCTTACGATGATAGTTACCCTTTTTGTAACTCCGGTCTGGCTTCTTGCGCTGGAATATCCGGAAAAAGTTCCGGAAGTTTTCCGCTTCGTTCTTGTTACGGAAAACCAGAATATCCCGATAATCTGGCAGCTCCTTATCCTCGAATTTGTGATAGACGGTCTGAAACTTTCGTCACTCAACACTCCGGGAATGCTTTCTTCAACCTTTTCGATAATCGCCGGAATAATCGTCAGCGATTTTGCGGTAAAAAGCGGCTGGTTCGCTTCGGAAACAATGCTCTATATGGCTTTTGTAGCAATGGCGAACTACAGCCAGCCCGGTTATGAACTCGGCTATGCAATAAAATTTATGAGAATGTTCCTTCTCGTAGGAACGGCGCTTTTCGGAATCTGGGGTTTCCTTGCGGGAATAGCTCTTACACTCTGGCTTCTTCTTTCAACAAAAATCCACGGAAAAGGCGGATATTTTTCGCCGATAATTCCTTTTTCGGCAAAAGGTTTTGCAAAACTTCTTTTCCGTCTGAAATAATCATTTCCGGAATAATTTTGTTAGGAAATTGTTAAAAAATTCAATATTTGTTGAAAAGAATATAAAAATAGGTTATTATATTTTTACTGTCTTAACAAAAAAGTTCGCTTAAAAAACGACATCAGATAGATAAATAAACAAACAAGGACGGACGACAAAAATATGGTATTTGCAAACTTATTTTTCCTCTATCTTTTCCTGCCGGTTAATATCCTGCTCTATTTTTCTACCAAAAACAGAGTGTTCAGAAACGCGGTTCTGATTTTCTTTTCGCTCTTTTTTTATGCCTGGGGTGAACCTGTTTGGGTAACACTTCTTATTTTCAGCGCGACCATCGACTATTTTCATGGCCGTATTATTGAAAAAAACCGCGGAAAAATCGGCGCAAAACTTGCGCTTATCTCTTCGCTTGTTCTCAACCTCGGACTTTTGGGAATTTTTAAATACAGCGGATTTTTCGTAGAAAATATCAATTTCCTCACCGGACTTGATCTTCCGGTTCCGGAATTTGCGCTTCCTATCGGTATAAGTTTCTATACCTTCCAGACCTTAAGCTATACTATTGACGTTTATAAAGGCAACGTCGAACCCCAGCATAACTATATGAAATTCTTCATGTATGTTTCGCTCTATACCCAGCTTGTTGCGGGTCCTATCGTAAGATATGCCGACGTTGCGGTGGAAGTTAACAACCGCCGTGAAAACCTCGAGGATATCTGGAGCGGAACTGCAAGATTCCTTGTGGGTCTTACAAAAAAAGTCTTTATCGCCAACGTTGCAGGCCAGTTTGCGGAAACCTATCTTTCCGGCGACCTTACAACAAGAAGCACCGCCGCGGTCTGGTTCGGCGTTCTTATGTTCTCGATCCAGATTTATTATGATTTTTCCGGTTATTCCGATATGGCAATCGGTCTCGGAAAAGTTTTCGGTTTCCATTTCCTCGAAAACTTCAACTATCCCTATATTGCCCGTTCCGCAACGGAATTCTGGCGCAGGTGGCATATGTCCCTCGGTGGATTCTTCCGCGACTATGTCTATATCCCCCTTGGCGGAAACAGAAAACACCAGATCCTCAACCTCTTTATCGTCTGGTTCCTTACCGGTTTCTGGCATGGCGCAAGCTGGAACTTTATAATATGGGGTCTTTGGTTCGGTGTTCTTATCATCATCGAAAAACTCTTCCTTCTCAAATGGCTCAAAAAGCTCCCGGTTATTTCGAACATCTATCTTCTTTTCATCGCCGTTATGGGCTGGGTAATGTTCTATTTTGAGGATATGGGACAGATGTTTGATTGCTTCGCGGTTATGTTCGGAGCAAAGGGCACCGGATTCTGGGATATCTCCCTCGAAATCACCCTTCTTAACAACATCTTCTGGATAATCCTTGCGGTCGCTTTCTGTATGCCGATTGTTCCGGCGGTCAAAAAGTTTATTGCCGACCGCCCGAAACTCCAGATGCCCGCAAAAATCCTTATGATTCCTTCGAACGCAGTTATGCTTATTGTGAACACCGCGCTTCTTGTCGGTATGAGCTATAACCCGTTCCTCTACTACAAATTCTAAAGAAAGGAGAAGGCTTTTATGAAAATTGATAAATCCGCCTACGGCGAAGATTATAACAAAGAGCGCAATGATAAAATCGTAAAAATCGCAAGCGTTGCGGTCTGCCTTCTTCTTATCTTTGTGATAGGAATCCTCGCCTGGGCGCTTCCCCAGCCGACCTATTCCGAATATGAAAAGCGCGACCTTAACCAGATGCCCGAATTCAGCTTTGAATCTCTTATGAAAGGCGAATATACCCTCGGAATCGAGCTCGCCTATGCTGATACCTTCACATTCCGCGAAAGTTTTGTAAAACTCCAGTCTTTAATGGAGGATATGCGCGGAATCCATATCGACGGCGCACAAATCTATGGTCCTGTTCCGGGAACAACCGGCGACGAAATTCCGCCAGCTTCTTCCGAAAGCAGTTCTTCTGAAACTCAGAGCGAACCTTCCGTAAACACCTCTTCCGGAACCGAAAGCCAGCCGGAAAATCCCGCTTCTTCCGAAAGCAGTTCCGCACCGGAAACCGGTTCCGAACCGGAGCAGCCCGTTGTTGATGACGGAACCGAAGGCGAAACCGTTGCGGGAATCTTCGTTTATAAAGGCATTGCATTCGAACTTTTCGGCGGAAGCAAATCCGCCGCGGAATACTATGCTTCCGTTGTCAATAAATACGGCGATGCTTTCGGAAGCGATGTTAATGTTTACAACATGGTTATTCCGAAACACGCCGAATTCTATCCTTTCCCGAGAAGATATCAGAACATTTCCAATTCCGAAAAGGACAGCATAGATTACATCTATTCCATGTATGACAGCGACGTTATTCCCGTTGATGCCTACAGCGTTCTTGAGGCGCACAAAGATGAATATCTTTACTTCAACACCGACCACCATTGGACCGGCCTCGGCGCCTATTACGCCTATACAGCGTTTATGGATGCCGCGGGACTTGATTATTACGATTATTCTTCCTATACGAAGCATACTATCGAGGGCTTCCTCGGAACCCTTTATTCCGGAACCAATATGGCAAAGGCACTTGAGGAAAATCCGGACTATGTCGAGTGGTGCGAATTCCCGGTCGGAAACAAAACTTATCAGTATAACAAAGGCGACCTTCAGAATTATTTCGCCTCTTCCGTAATGCATGGTTACGCCAGCGGACCTTATTCCTACGGCGTTTTCCTCGGCGGTGACTATCCGCTTACCATAATCAAAACCGACGTGAACAACGGAAGAAAACTTGTTATAATCAAGGAATCCTATGGAAACGCCCCGGCAACCTATATCGCTTCCGGCTTTGAAGAAACCTATGTCGTTGACGAACGTTACTATGACGGAAACCTTGCTGAATTTGTTGAAAGCCGCGGAATCACCGACATTCTCATAATCAACAACTGCGCCGCCGCAAACACCAACTTCCACATCGCGAACATCGAAAGCCTTCTTACCCAAAGCTATTCCGGCGCAATAGCATATCCGGAGGATTAAAAATGGAGAAAAAGCTTTTGATAAAAGAAAAAAGTTTTATCGAAACCGAAATAACCGCTGTCACCAATGAGGGCAGCGGTGTTTCGCGTTATGAGGGAATGGTGGTTTTCACTCCGCTTACCGCTCCCGGAGACCTTGCAAAAGTCAAAGTTGCAAAGGTCGGAAAAAGCTGTATCTACGGTGAGCTCGATTCCGTGCTCAAACCTTCAAAAGACCGCACAGACCCGGAATGCGAAGTTTTCGGCGAATGCGGCGGATGCTCTCTCCGCCATATGAAATATGAAGCGGAGCTCCGGGAAAAAACAAGCTGGGTGCGCGACCACGTTCAGCGCATCGGCGGATTTGACCTTGAACCTTTTCCGGCGATAGGTTCCCCGAAAACCGAAGAATACCGCAACAAAGCCATTTATCAGGTCGGAAAAGGCGAAAAAGGCGAACCGGTTTTCGGATTTTACCGCAAAAAAAGCCACGACGTAATGGACTGCAAAAACTGCAGATTACAGCCGAAGGAGTTTTCGGATATCCTTGATGCAGTCGGCTTTTTTGTAAAACAAAACAAAATTTCCGTATATGATGAAAAATCCCACAGCGGACTTCTGCGTGCCGTTTATATCCGAAAAGGCGAGGTCACCGGCGAAATCGGAATCTGCCTTGTGCTCAACGGAGATAAACTTCCCGGCGAAAAACTTCTTGTTTCGCTTTTGAGCACGCAGTTTAAAAATATTGTAAGCATCGTGCTCAACACCAACAAAGAACGTACCAACGTGGTGCTCGGAAGAAAATCCAGAACAATTTTCGGAAAAGACGGAATCACCGACGTTCTTTGCGGAGTAACGGTCGATATTTCTCCCGCCGCTTTTTATCAGGTCAACCATTCCGGCGCGGAAATCCTTTATAAAACCGCCGCGGATTTTGCTTCTCTTTCCGGCGGCGAACTTGTTCTTGATCTTTATTGCGGAGCGGGAACCATCGGCCTTTCTATGGCGGAAAAAGCCGGAAAGCTCATCGGAGTCGAAATCGTTCCGGAAGCTGTTGAAAACGCGAAAATCAACGCAGAGCGAATGGGCGTCAAAAACGCGGAATTTATCTGCGGGGATGCGGGAACGGCCGCCGCGGAACTTGAAAAACGCGGAACGGCTCCGGACGTTATAATCCTCGACCCGCCGAGAAAAGGCTGCAGCGAAGATACCCTTGAAGCAGTCGCGAAAATGGCGCCGAAGCGGGTCGTTTATGTTTCCTGCAACACCGCCACCATGGCAAGGGATTTCAAAATTATGCAGTCCCTCGGCTATGAACCGGAAAAAGTCCAGCCCGTCGATATGTTCCCGAAAACCGCCCACGTTGAGGGAGTGGGGGTACTTTGCAAAAAAAGTATAATTCCGTTCTGATTTTGGAATAATGTATTTAATTTTATTAAATGGAGATGATACCGATGAAAAAACTTCTCTATATCGATTCCTGCATCCGCAATGAACTTTCACGCACAAAACGTATCGCAACTCCAATCGTTGAAAAGCTCAAAGAACGCTATGAAGTCGAAACAATAGTTATAAACGAATTTGAACTTGACCCGGTTCAGTATGACGAAAACCGCCGCAGAGCCGGCGGAACCGTTTCCGAAGAAGCTATTTGCTGGGCAAACAAAATCAAAAATGCCGACAGAATCGTAATTGCCGCGCCTTTCTGGGATATGTCGATTCCCGCGGCGCTTAAAACCTTTTTTGAACTTTGCTCCCTTTTTGGTGTGACTTTCGACAGCGACGACAAAACCTGCTTCGGACTTTGCAAGGCGGAAAACGTAATGTTTATAACCACCCGCGGAATGAAAATCGAAACCGGCGAACCCCTTGAGCAGGCAACTCCCTATCTCAAAGCTCTTTTCTGGCTTTGGGGAATAAAAGGCTTTGAAACGGTTGCAAGAAGCAATTTTGACTATCTTCCCGCGGAAAAAATCGAAGAGGAAATTACTTCTGCAATAAAAGAGGGACTTGAAATTGCAGAAACTTTCTAAATCCGCTTCGGTAATTTCATATATTTTTGCCGCGGCTTTGCTCCTTATCTATTTTGCCGCGGAAATAATTCCAAGGTTTTTTCTTTCAACTGCCGGAAGGCTTGTTCTCCTTTGCGGAAGCTGCGGTTTTTTATGGCTTGGTGGTTTCCTCCTTACAAAACAAAGCGGAAACAACCGCCCGATGAAGATAAATCTTCGCATATTCCTGGCGCTTTATCTTCTGCTTTTTGTAACGTTAACTCTTTTTGATCCCCTTTGGGGAAGAAACGGCGGATTTGTGAACTGGAACAGTGAGCTTTTTGCGACTTACGTTCAAAACAGCCTTAATCTCGTTCCGTTCAGAACGATTCTGCAATATCTTTCAAAAGGTACGCCAAGCCAGTTTGCGGTAAATATCATCGGAAATCTGGTCTGTCTGATGCCGCTCGGAATTCTTCTTCCGCTTAATTTTGAAAAACAGCGAAGAACCGGAAATTTTCTGCTCACCTGCGTTCTCATCGTTTCTGCGGTGGAAATTCTCCAGTTTGCGACCCTTTCCGGAAGCTGTGATATCGACGATCTGATTTTAAACGTCGGCGGAGCATTTCTTATTTACCTTTTTACAAAAAATAAAGAGGCTTTCGGATTTTTGAAACAGATATTTTTGCTTGAATAAAAAAACACCCGCCGCAGGCAGGTGTTTTTTTGCGTTAAAAATTATTGTGCAAGATATTTTTCAAAACAAAGGCCGGAATCTTTTATCAAAGCGGCCTGTTCTTGTCCAATTTTCAGTAATGTGATAAAATGGATAAAACAATTAGACAAACTTGAATTTGGAGGTGACATATGATTATCAAAAAAGTAAAGTTTAGAAGCTCGGATGTAAAGCAAGTTTATTTCGATACTTTCCCGAAAAAAGAGAGAATGCCGTTTTCTATGATGGTGGCAATGTCAAAGCTTTGGAATACGGATTTTTTAAGCTTTTATGACGGTGATACCTTTTGCGGTTTTATCTACTTGGCGCACAACCGAA
>JAFQBH010000034.1 GCA_017399765.1 Oscillospiraceae bacterium
CCCACTCCCACAGACGTTCCAACAGAACCTGGAAAGCTAACGTTCGTCGCGTAAAAGCTCTTGTTGATGGCAAACCTTGCCACGTATATGCATGCACTCGCTGCCTGCGTTCCGGTAAAGTTACCCGCGCTATCTGATTTTTTAATCTAAAGTAGCTTCTTTCTCCCGGAAGAGCGCTTTTCGGGAGTATTTTCAGTGTTCGAACACAATATTTTAACATGTTAACAAAAAAAGAGCAGTCGGAAACGACTGCTCTTTTTTTGCTTTTCAATATAAAAAGGCGGTCATTGACCGCCTTTTTTGTTTTATTCTTCGCTTTCGTCTTCGTCTTCTCCGGAATCTTCTCCGTTAAGAATTCCGTGAACTCTTTTTGCGCCGAAGAAGAAAATAAGCGCAGGGAAAACAACATACATTCCGAAAACCGGCCAAAGTTCTCCCCTTTTTTCCGCAGGCACGGAAACATACATTCCAACCCCGAGCCAAATGAAAAAAGCAAAAACAATAAAGGTTATAACCGCCGTTGCGGTTATTCTTTTTGCTTTTTTTGAAAGCATTATTTTTTTGATTTCAGGAAATTTTTCTTTGATCATTTGTTTTTTCTCCCGAAAGAAGGTTCTGTTCCGCTTCTTAAACGTTTTATGTTATCCCTATGGGCATAGAAAACCAAAAGCGCCATTAAAAGCGACATTACGGTATATGGAACAACTTCTCCGAAAAAGCTTCTTCCCTGAAGGAAAAGAACCACAAAGTTGAGTACCGGATAGAGCGAAGCACCGCAAAGGCAAACCGCCGAAACGATTTTTATAATAAAAACCATTGGCGCAATTCCGATTGCGATTGTTACAAAAGCTATCCAGTTTAGAACAAACATTGCGCCGAGGGCGGTTGCAATTCCCTTTCCGCCTTTGAATCCGAAATAAAGCGGATAGATATGACCGAGCATTACAAAAAGCGCCGCAATATATGCAAGGTCAAGGTTCATCTGAAGGCTTTTTCCGATTTCGCGCGCAGCAAAAACAACAATTGCGCCTTTTAAAAAGTCTCCGACAAAAGTCCAGGTCGCAGCTCTTTTTCCGAAAGTGCGAAGCATATTCGTCATTCCGGCATTTCCGCTTCCGTAATCGCGGATATCTTTTGATTTATGAAATTTTGAAATAAGGATTGCCATATTAAGGCTTCCTATAAGATAGGAAATAACCGCTGTGGCAACATAAACAAAAATCATATTTGGAAATTCGTTCAAGGTTTTATCCTCCGAATGAATAAAAAGAATCAGCCTTTGTCGTTTCCGCGTTCGCGGATTACCATTTTGATGGGCGTTCCGGTAAGACCGAAGGTTTCTCTTATCTGGTTTTCAAGATAACGCTGGTAAGAGAAATGGAAAAGATCCGCGCGGTTGCAGAAAGTTACAAAAGTCGGCGGGTTGGTGGAAGCCTGGGTCATATAGTAAATCTTCAGGCGTTTGCCTTTATCGGAAGGCGGCTGGACTTTTGCGGTTGCGTAAGCAAGCATATCGTTGAGCATACCGGTGGAAATTCTTCTGCAGTTCTGTTCCCTTGTGGAAACAATAAGTTCGAAGAGTTTGTTTATTCTCTGACCGGTTTTTGCGGAAATGAAAACAAAAGGAGCATAGGACATGAAGCTGAAATCCGTCTGGAGCTTTTTGGTGAATTCGCTCATGGTGTTGGTTTCTTTTTCAATTGCGTCCCATTTATTGATTGCGATTACGCAGGCTTTTCCCTGTTCGTGGGCATAACCGGCAACTTTGCTGTCCTGTTCGGTGAATCCTTCGGTTGCATCGATCATAATTACGCAGACGTCGCTGCGGTCAACCGCCATATAGGAACGGAGAACGCTGTATTTTTCAATCTCGTTATCAACCCTGCTTTTGCGGCGGATACCTGCGGTATCGATGAGAACGAATTTTCCGAATTCGTTTTCAACTTCGGTATCGGTTGCGTCGCGGGTTGTTCCCGCCATATCCGCAACGATAACCCTTTCTTCGCCGGCAATTTTATTGACAAGGCTGCTTTTTCCGACGTTCGGTTTTCCGATGATGGCTACTTTTATTGTATCATCGTCTTCATCGTCTTCTTTGTCGAAATCGATATATTTGAAACATTCGTCAAGAAGATCGCCGGTTCCGTTACCGTGAACGGAAGAAACCGGGAACGGATCGCCGAGACCGAGGTTATAGAATTCATAGAATTCAGGCGGCGGTTCGCCGATTCTGTCGCATTTGTTTACGCAAAGGACAACGGGTTTTCCGCTTTTAAGAAGCATTGCGGCAATATCAGCATCGTTCGCGGTGACGCCGGAATGAAGGTCGGTTACAAGAATTATAACATCGGCGCTTTCGATGGCAACGTTTGCCTGCGCTCTCATTTTGGAAAGTATGCCGTCATCGGTTTTGGGTTCGATACCGCCGGTATCGACAAGCATTACCGTTTTGTTGAGCCATTCACATTCGCAGTAGATTCTGTCCCTTGTTACGCCGGGGGTATCTTCAACAATTGCAAGGCGTTTTCCGGTAAGCTTATTGAAAAGGGTGGATTTTCCCACGTTGGGGCGACCCACTATTGCAATAATCGGTTTTGCCATTTTTATATTCCTCCAAACGGAATTTTATCCGTAAATTACATCACATTCGTCTTCATCATCTTCCCCGAGCATTGCGCAGAGAAGTTTATATCCATCGTTCGGAACCATGAGCACGGGTGTTTCAAGTTCGTGCTCAACCCATTCGGGAGTGGTATCGTCGATGAATTTGTCATGCTCATAGCGAAGGGTGCTTTCACAAATGAGCACAGCATCGCCGTTTTCTCTTCCTTTAAGCTGTTTTGCAATATCGCCGCCGGTGAGAAGTCCGGTAACGGTTATTTTTTCGCCGAAGAATTCGTTTTCCATCGGCAGAACGTCGATTTTAAGGCCCTTATAGCGCTTTTCCGCCGCATCCGCAAGTTCTCTTATGGTGGAAAAAGCGGCTTTGCCTGTGGGAATGGTCACATGGCGGTCATATTCCCCTTCGGGAAAATAATCAAGCGCTTCGTAAAAATCGTGTTTCAGCAAAGCGCAAAGGCCTACGCCGTCCTCAAGCTGGGTAAATTCGCCGTAATATTCATATTCCGGGAACGGAAGTTCCGCTTTAATGAAAAATTCATCCGCGGCATAGAAAACCGGTTCGCCATATTTTTCCATACATTCCGCACGGAATTCATCAACGATTTTTATAACCTCAAGAGAGCCTTCCTTATCAAAAGGAGTAAGCTTCGGAAGACCGGCTCTGCATTTTGTGAGCCCGACGGGAACGCAAACGGCGCTTTCAACGGAAGGACCAAGTTTTTCAACTTCGCTGAAGCTGTAGCGAAGTTCTTCCCCATCGTTTATTCCCGGGCAGAGAACAAACTGGAGATGAAGGGTTATTCCGGCTTCCGCCATTTTTTTGAGATAATCAAGGGAATCCGCCGCATGGGGATTTTTCATCATCTCGACCCTGAGTTTCGGGTTCATTGTATGGACGGAAACGTTTATCGGAGAAAGGCGCATTTTTATGATTCGGTCAATGTCCTCTTCCTCAAGGTTTGTAAGAGTTACATAGTTTCCGAAAAGGAAGCCAAGTCTGGAATCGTCATCTTTAAAATAAAGAGTCTTTCTCATTCCCGGAGGCATCTGGTCGATGAAGCAGAAAATGCATTTGTTTTTGCAGGAATGTTCCTTATCCATAAGATAGTTTTCAAAATCAAGACCAAGGTCTTCATATTCCTGTTTTTCAACCTTTACAAAACGGGTTTCGCCGTTTTTCAAAAGCTCGATTTCAAGCTTTTTATCGGTCATATAAAAGCGGTAATCAAGAACGTCTTTTATATGATTTCCGTTTATTGAAACAAGGCTTTCGCCGGAAATAATTCCCGCTTTTTCCGCCGGGGAGTTTTTTTCAACAGATGAGATAAGAACCGGCAACGCGCATCCTCCTTTCGGAATAAAATGTTTACATTATATTATAACAAATTAAATTTGTTTTTTCCATAGTTTTATTTGCAATTATTCTTTATAAACAAAGTGTTTTGTTCCTTTTCCGAGTTCGGAAAGAAGTTTTGCGGAATCGGAAGGATAAATTTCAAGTTCCGCGGTTTTTTCAATCGGAACCCAATGGAACCCGAGTTCAAAATTTCTTCCTTCAATATGTTCTTTTGCCATGAATGTTCCGTCCTTAGGAATATCATCATCGGTAATTTCTATTAAATAATAAAGGCAGATTTGGTGACAGGGGCTTTCTCCCCAAGGAAAAAAGGCTTCCGCAACCCATTCAAGTTCTCCCACAGAGATATCCGCGCCGATTTCTTCCTTAAATTCGCGGATAAGGGTTTCCGCATTGGTTTCGCCGAATTCAACGTGACCGCCCGGAAAGGCATAGAAATCTTCATTGGTCGGCTTTTGCAAAAGAACTTTGCCTCTCTGAACGGCAATTCCCGCAACGCGATATGAAAAAACAAAACCGTCTTTTCTGAAAAGAATATCGGACAAAATAGCACCTCCAGTATATACACCTCATCCGGCTTTTTGACCGAAAACGGTCAAAAAAGCCACCTTCACCTCAAGGGGAAGGCTTATAAGGTTGCAACAAAAAAGAGAGGATCTTTCGACCCTCTCCTGTTTTGCAAAGATTATGCTTCTTCGACTTTGACGACTTCTCTGCCTTTGTAGTATCCGCAATTCTGGCATACTACGTGGGGAGTTTTAAGTTCGCCGCACTGGGGGCATTTGCAGAATGCCGGGGCAGAGAGCTTCCAAACATTGGAACGTCTTGTATTTTTTCTTGCTTTAGAAACCTTTCTCTTCGGTACCGCCATGATGAGCACCTCCTTAACAGAATTAGTTCTTAGCTGTCGAGCAGCATTTTTAATTTTTCAAGGCGGGGGTCGATCTGCTTTTGATTACAATTGCAGGTCTTTTCATTTAAATCCGATCCGCACACGGGACAGAGCCCTTTGCAGTCTTCGCGGCAAAGAAGCTGGAACGGAATTTCAAGCGTAACATCGGTCATAACAAGCTCGTCCATATCAATCATACCCGTCGGCACAAGGATATAGTCATCGTTTTCATCACCGGATTCAAGCTCGCGAGCGAGCCAGTGCTCAAATTCATATTCATTTTCTTTGGATGTTTCCTTGCCGCATCTGTCACAGTTATATTCAAGCACAGCGGTAGCCCTGTACTTCAATGTAACCAAGCCGGAGCGGTTTTTGAAAACGCCGCTTATCCGCACAGGGGAACAAAAAATTTTCTGTCCCCAAATATCCGTTTCCGACAAATCAATTTCGGCAGAAAGCGGAATCTCTGTGCCTGGCGCATCGAACAATTCTTTAATATCAATAATCATAGTAATCCCTCGCAACGCCACGGAAATTATTATATCTTGATAATATGCTTTTGTCAAGCGGTTTTGGCCGTTTTTTGGCAATTTTTCGCATAAAATCATAACATTAGAATTCTATCACAGCTTTAAGAAAAATGCAAACATTTTTATAAAAAATTTTTATATATTTTTTCTGAAATCAATTCCGCTTGCTGCAAAGGAAACAAAATCGTCCTCTGCAAAAATAAGGTGGTCAACAAGTTCTATTCCAACCGATTTAAGAAGCGAAAAGATTTCTTCGGTAAGATAAATGTCTTCTGCGGAAGGAACCGCAAAACCGCGCGGGTGGTTATGGGCAAGAACAACTCTTGTAGCATTTACCCTGATTGCTTCTTCCATAATTTTTCTTTTGGAAATTTTCGCACGGTCGGAATCACCTTCTGCAACAATGCTGCAGGAAATAATTTTGTTTTTGTTGTCAAGAGAAGCAAGCATTATTGTTTCGACGGTCCTTCCGACAAATTTCGGCATAAGGTATGTTCCTATGTCAAAAAAGCTTCCTATAACGTTTGAAGCTTCCGCTTTATCTTCAAGATATTTTCTTGCAGCCTGCGGAATCATCGAAATAAGAACGGCAGTATTTTCGGTCACGCCGTCAACTTTCATAAGCTCTTCCGGCTTTGCGTCAAAAACGCCGGAAAGACTTCCGAAACGGTTTATAAGTCTGTGCGCAAGAGGGTTGGTATCTTTTCTCGGAACGCTGTAAAAAAGCAGAAGTTCCAGAACGTTATGCGGTTCAAAATCATCAAGTCCGCTTTTTATAAAACGGGCTTTAAGTCTTTTTCTGTGTCCGTCATGTTCACAAGGCAAGGCTTTTTCACTCCTTTTCTCTTGATAAATCCGAAAGAAGATATTATACTTTAGCTATATCATTTCTTCGAGGTATTTTAATGAAAGAATTCACAATTTCAAAAAATGACGCAGGACAGAGAATGGATAAATTCATAACCAAGGCAATTCCGAAACTGCCCTCTTCCCTGCTTTATAAATATATCCGCCTTAAACGAATCAAGCTCAACGGAAAACGCTGTGAAATTTCGACCCGCCTTTCCGTCGGCGACCTTGTTCAGTGCTATGTTTCCGACGAATTTTTTGAAGCAGAGGAAAAGCGTCCGGAATTCATGCTTGCGCCTTCGGAAATTTCCGTTGTTTATGAGGACGAAAACATAATCCTGGTAAACAAACCCGCCGGACTTCTTGTTCACGAAGGCGACCAATGGTGCGCAGATACCCTTATCGCAAGGATTCAGCATTATCTTTATAAAAAAGGCGAATATGACCCGAAAAAGGAAAATTCCTTTGTTCCCGCCCTTTGCAACAGAATTGACCGCAACACCTGCGGAATCGTTATTGCGGCAAAAAACGCCGCAACCCTCCGGGTTCTCAACGATAAAATAAAAGACCGGGAACTTGAGAAAAAATATCTTTGCGTAGTAAAAGGAACTCCAAAAAAGCAAAGCGGACTTCTTGAACATTTTCTCATAAAAAACGAAAAAACAAACACCGTTGAGGCGCATAAAGAACCGAAACCCGGCGCAAAAACCGCAAGAACAAAATACCGCGTTCTTTCCGAAAACGACGGAATGAGCCTTTGCGAAGCGGAACTTTTGACCGGACGCACCCACCAGATCCGTGCGCAGTTTTCCGCAATAGGTCACCCGCTTATCGGTGACACAAAATATGGAAAAGCGAAGGACGGAAGAGGTTTTAACTGGCAGGCGCTTTGCTCCTATAAACTCACCTTCCGTTTTGAGGAAGATGCGGAACATCTTGGCTATCTTGACGGAAAGACATTTGCGGTAAAGGAAGCGTGGTTCATCGATAAGCTCGGTTTTAAGTTCCCGAAGGAGCTTTTATAAAAATATTCTACAATATTTTTATGTTTTAAGCAATATATAAACGAGGTGAAATTATGTATAACTTTTCTGACAGAGAAAAATTTTTGAACAGCATAATTTCATTTTTTCAGAGCTGTCCGTTTTTCGAAGGACTTATACGAATCGGTTCCGGCGTTATAGGTTTTTCCGACATTTATTCCGATATTGATTTGATGGTCGGTTGTTATGATTTTGAATGCGTAAAAAACGCCGATAACGCTCTTACGGATTTTTTTAAATCCATTGGAGCAACGCATATTGAAAAACGCCGTTGGACAAATTCCGTTTTTGGAATATCCGCCTATTTTGAAAATGGGTTAAGTACTGATATTTCTTTTATGCCCACAGAAGAAATTCCGATACGTTCTTCCTTGTATAAAATTATTTTTTCAAAAACCGAAAACTTTACTGCCGTAATAAACGGCCGTATTGAAAAATTTGAGCAACAGCCAAAATCATACGGCATAGATGATTCCGTACACTATCGTTTTATAAACGAATTGCGATATGCAGAAATCGCTCTGCTCCGTAAAAATTATATCTTTGCGGAAATTGCACTCGGAAACGCAAGACGTTTTTTGCTTTCCGTTGAAACAGCTGTTGAAGGCAAAAAACTGCACCAGTTCAAAGCTTACAATACTCTTTCAGAAGATTTTATTAAAAAATTGAATGAAACCTATCCGAAGGATTTATCTTTTGAAGAAATGCGCTTTGCAAAAGATAAAATACTTGCGCTTTATCTTGAAACCGTTAAGAACAGCGATGTTTTTAATTTTGACGATTCTCTGCTCTCTTTAATAAACTGTTTTGAATAAAACTATAAAAAAACTCCCCGAATTTTTTTCGGGGAGTTTTTTTACGGCGGGAGCAAGCCCCCGCCCTACCGTTATTTCAGTATTTCTTCAAGCGCTTTCAGCGCCGCTTCGTTTTCGTCTTTTTCGCCGGCAAAGACGCAGAAATATCCGTTTTTGCAAAGCACGGAAATTCCCATATCAAGGAGTTTTTTCGCTCTATCCTCCGCGTCTTTTACTTTAAAGAAAACACAGTTTCCTTTTGCGCGGTAAAGGCGTTCAAGCGCATCATATTTTATCGCAAGTTTTTTGATACGGATATAAAGGCTGTCGCGGCTGTCCAGAAGTTTCCGCTGTGCGGTTTTAAGCGCGGAATTTTTATCGAAAATAACTTTTCCAACCGCCTGTTCGGAAGCGGAAATTTCACAGTCGAACTCCGGAAGATTTTTTCCGCAGGCAAAAACCGGTTCCCCGCCGAAGCGCATTTTTTTGAGCACGATGAGATTTTCCGTTTCCGGAACAAGCCCAAGCACCGAAACGCTTTCATCAACGCAAAAACTTTCGTCAACGACGATTTTTGCATTTGTTAGCGAACAAAGTTTTTTTATCTCTTCCGGAGAAATCTCAAGTCCGGTCGGGCAGCATGGATTCGAAAGAAAAACCGCTTCCGCGCCGTTTTCGCCTGCCGCCGCGGCAAGGTTTTCCGCCTTTATCTTCATATCCGAAGATTTTTTGACAAAATGCGGTTCTTTTCCAAAAGCGGAAGAAAAGTTTTCACCGGAAATATCAAATTCCGGAACAACGGCTTTTGCTTCTTCGCCAAAAATTCCTTTAAGAACGGTTTTATAATCTTTTCCCGCTCTTACAAATTCCGGTTTTGTTTCGAAGAACTTTACAAAACCTTTGCAAAGTTCTTCCGCATTTTTATCCGGTTTGGCATCTTTGTTTTCTTCCCTTGCTTTTTCGCAAAGGTTTGAAAAACAGCCTTCGATATCGAAGAAAAATCTGCTTCCGTCAAGATATATCATCAAATTACCTCACATATCAAAAAAACTCATCTGGCGGCTTTCCGGAAGTCCTTTGAGCACGCCGTTTGTACGAAGGATATCCATTACTCCGGAACCTATTCCCGCTCTTGTCGCAACGTCATCAACGGAAAGATAATCGCCTTTCTTGCCCGCTTCCGCCAAAGGTTTTGCCGCGTTTTCGCCAAGACCTTTCAGAGAAACAAACGGCAGACGGAGTTTTCCGTCTTCCGGAACATATTTTGTTGCGCTGGATTTATAAAGGTCAACCGGAAGGACCTCCACTCCCCTTGCGAGCATCTCGTTCGCAACTTCAAGCATTGTGAGCTGGTCTTCCTCGCCTTTATTAAGGCTTTCCATGGCGCGCATTTCCTTTATCCTGCGTTTTACCGCTTCGTGACCCTTCATAACGATTCCGCCGTCAAGGTCATCTCCGCGGACGGTAAAAATCGCCGCATAGAATTCAACCGGATGATAAACTTTAAAATAAGCAAGCCTTATAGCGCCTATCTGATAAGCCGCAGCGTGGGCTTTCGGGAACATATATTTGATTTTCAGGCAGCTGTCGATATACCATTCCGGAACACCGCATTCACGCATTGCGGCCTTATGTTCGTCCGTAAGAAGCTTTTTTGCTTTACCCTTACGGGTTATCTCCATAATTTTGAACGCCATACTGGGGTCAAGTCCATAGCGGATAAGGTCGGTCATAATGCTGTCACGGGTACCGATTACGTTTTCGATGGTGCAGGTGCCGTTTTTGATAAGTTCCTGGGCGTTTCCGAGCCAAACGTCCGTTCCGTGAGAAAGACCCGCAATCTGTATAAGAGCAGAGAAGTTTTTCGGCTGGGTTTCAAGGAGCATTCCGCGAACAAATCCGGTTCCCAGTTCCGGAAGAGCAAGGCTTCCGGTCTGGCAATCGATATCTTCCGGCTCAACTCCGAGAGCCTTCGGCGAAGTGAAGAGGCTGTAAACCTTTTCATCGCTCATGGGAACGTCCGTTACAAGAAGCCCGGTCATATCTTCAAGGTGCTTACAGAGGGTCGGAACATCGTGTCCGAGCTCATCGAGCTTAAGAATGGTATCGTGGAGTTTATGGAAGTCGAAATGGGTCGTGAGCATATCCGATTCCGCATCGTCCGCAGGGTGCTGCATCGGGCAGAAATCGGTAATATCATATCCTGTCGGGATAACGACCATTCCGCCCGGGTGCTGACCGGTTGTTCTTTTAACTCCGGTACAGCCGAGGGCAAGGCGGGTTTCCTCCGCCTTATGATAAATTATACCTTTTTCCTCGCAATATTTTTTGACGTAGCCGAAAGCGGTCTTATCCGCAACGGTGCCGATTGTTCCGGCCTTGAAAACATGGTCCTTTCCGAAAAGTTCTTCGGTATAGCGGTGGGCCCAGAACTGATATTCACCGGAAAAGTTAAGGTCGATATCGGGCGCTTTGTCGCCATGGAAACCAAGGAAGGTTTCGAAAGGAATATCGTGGCCGTCCTGTTTATATTTCGTTCCGCAAACGGGACAGTTCTTCGGAGGAAGGTCGAAACCGGAACCGACTTCGCCTTTTTCGAAAAATTCGCTGTGGTGACAATTTGGGCAGACATAATGCGGAACAAGGGGGTTAACTTCGGAAATTCCGCTCATGGTCGCAACAAAGGAAGAACCTACGGAACCACGGGAACCGACCTGGTAACCGTCCTCGTTGGATTTTGTAACGAGCTTCTGAGCGATTACGTAAAGAACCGCATAACCGTGCTTGATAATGGAATCCAGTTCCCTTGCAAGGCGTTTTTCAACAAGCTCGGGGATTTTTCTTCCTTCGGGAGTTTCCTCCCCATAGACTTCGTAAGCCTTTTTCCAGCAGCGGTTTTTAAGGTCTTCTTCCGCGCCTTCGATATACGGAGTATAGGTTCCGTCGAGAATCGGTTTTATAACTTCGCACATATCTGCGATTCGGTTCGGAACGGTTATAACAACTTCCCTTGCCTTTTCTTCGCCGAGATAGGAAAATTCATCGAGCATCTCGCGGGTCGTTTTAAGATAAAGCGGAGCCTGGTTGACCGCATCGGCAAAACCCTGGGAAGCCTGGATTATCTTTCGGTAATCCGCATCTTCCGGATCGAGGAAATGTACGTCGCCGGTTGCGGCAACGGGAATTCCCAGTTCTTCGCCGAGAGCAACAATCTGTTTGTTCCATTCGCGGATCTGGTCTTCGCTTTCGACCTTTCCGTCGCGGACCATAAATTCGTTGTTTCCGACGGGCTGAATTTCGAGGAAATCATAGAATTTTGCGATTTCGACAATTTCTTCGTGGGATTTCGCGCCGGTTATAGCTCTGTAAAGTTCTCCGGCTTCACAGGCGGAACCGACAATCAATCCTTCGCGGTGCTTTATAAGAAGGCTTTTCGGAACGCGCGGACGCTTTTTATAATAAGTAACGTGTGCCTGGGAAACAAGTTCATAAAGGTTTTTAAGGCCGCGCTGGGTCTTTGCGATTATGATCTGGTGATAGGTCGGAAGTTTTTTCGGGTCTGCACCGCGGAGAATTCCGTTGACTTCCGCAAAGTTATCGATATGCTCGGTTTCACGGAGCTGTTCCATCATCTTGACCAAAATGAGCGCAAGCTCCCTTGCATCGTCGCAGGCTCTGTGGTGATTGAACGGAGCAAGTTTCAGATGGTTTGCAACGGTATCGAGCTTATGGTTTTTGATATTAGGATACATTGAACGGGCCATTGCGACGGTATCCGCATAGGCACAGTTAAAGGGCATTTTGCATCTTTCCCCTGCCGCACGCAAAAATCCGGTATCGAAACCGGCGTTATGCGCAACAAGGAATCTGCAGTTTCCGCAGAATTCATAGAACATACGAAGCGCCTTTTCTTCAGAAGGCGCATCCGCAACCATTGAATCGTCGATTCCGGTGAGTTCGGTGATGCGTTCCGGAATATGTTTTTCCGGATTGACAAAGGTGTTGAATTCTTCCTTGAGCACGCCGTTCACAACTCTTACAGCACCGATTTCGGTCATTCTTTCCGTTGCGGCAGAAAGACCCGTTGTTTCAAGGTCGAAGACGATTATTTCGTCCTCGAAAGAAACATCCGGATCGCCGAAAACTGCTTTTACGGTATCGTCAACAAAATATGCCTCAACGCCGTAAACTACTTTAAAATTCGGGTCTTTAAGTGCTTTTACTGTTTCGGCAGCTTCCGGGAATCCCTGAACGTTACCGTGGTCGGTAATGGCAATTCCACGGTGTCCCCATTCATGGGCGCGTTTTACAAGGCTTTCCGGAGAAGAAACGGCGTCCATCTGGGACATATTTGTATGACAATGGAGCTCAAAACGCTTTTCTTCCTCGTCGTCAGTTCTGTGAAGTCTTTTAACTTTACATATATCCCTTGGGCGAATGGTGACGTCGTGCTCATATTTATCAAAGGAAGCTTCGCCGGCAACAACAACGGTATCGCCGCTTTTCAGCGCAAGAACGCCTTCCGCTTCCTTTTTCTTCGCAATTATTTTAAGGATATTGGAACTTGTAAGGTCGGTGAGCATTATGGTTATGATAACGCTTTCTCCGTCCCTTGTTTCCCTGCTTTCGGTGGAGAAAATATCTCCCCAAATAACGACCCTTCCGCTTTGCATATCAACGTCGCAAAGTTTCATCGGGCGCTGTTTAATGGGTCTTCCCATTACAACTTCCATTTTTGAAATATCTATCGGAAGGCCGGTTGCATCAAATCCTCCGTTTCCGAAAGGAACAGCTTTCGGTGCTTTCGGCTTCGGAACGGAAGCGGAACTTCCCGCTTTTGCTTCGGAATAGGAAACGGCGGCGGTTTTTCTTTCGCTTATTTCCGTAACTTCGGTGGTTCCGGAAAATTCAACTTCAATTTCTCTTCCGAATTCTTCCCGGACGATGTTTTTCATAACGGTATCACAGCGGTTTTTAAGAAGCATTTCCGCGCCGCCATGGGCAAGTTCAACTTTGAAAACGCCGTTTTCGAAAACAACTTTGCTGTCGCTGAAAAATCCGTTTATCGGAACTCCACGCATATTTGCTTCAAATGCGATATCATCAAAATATTCCGCGGTGAGCATGGAAGGTTTATAAACAGGAATAAGCCGGACGCTTTTTACGCCCAGCTTTTCACAAATTTCCTTTTGCGCGGAATATAAATCTTTTTTATGTACTGTTTTTTCCGGCGCGATTTTTGCCGCAACTTCCCTTTTATCCATATCGATATTCATGCCGATAATTTCGGAAAGAGAAAGTTCTTCAGCAAAACCGCTTCCGAATATTTCGGAAAAAGTTTTTCCCATTTTTTACATCCGTCCGATTTCTTCAAGAAGCGCCGGAAGAATTTCGTTTTCCGGAACTTTTCTCAAAATTTCACCTTTTTTAAATATAAGGCCGCATTTATCGCCGCCGGCAACGCCGATATCCGCTTCCCTTGCTTCGCCGGGTCCATTTACCGCGCAACCCATTACCGCGACGGTAAGGGGCTTTTCACAGCCTCTGAGAGCCTCTTCAACCTCGTTTGCAAGTTTTATAAGGTCAATTCTTGTTCTTCCGCAGGTCGGGCAGGAAACGATGTTTACGCCAAAATTACGGACACCCGCCGCTTTAAGAATATCCTTTGCGGCATAAATTTCGCGAACCGGATCCGCCGTAAGGGTTACGCGGATTGTTGAACCGATTCCGTCAACAAGAAGTCCGCCGATTCCAATGGCATTTTTGATGATTCCCATATGCTCGGTTCCTGCTTCGGTAACACCAAGATGGAGCGGATAATCGCATCTTTCCGCAACAAGGCGGCAGGCATTTATCATTGTTTTTACGTTGCTGGATTTTATGGAAATTACCGTATCGGTAAAGCCGTATTTTTCAAGGATAGCAACGTGATCCATGGCGCTTTCCGCAAGAGCTTCCGCCGTCGGTGCGCCGTATTTTTCCAAAAGGCGCTTATCAAGGCTTCCGCCGTTTACTCCGATGCGGATTGCAACTCCGGCGTTTCCGCAGGCTTCAACAACCTGGCGGGTGCGTTCTTCCGAACCGATGTTGCCGGGATTGATGCGGATCTTATCGATTCCGTTTTCAACCGCCGCAAGAGCAAGGCGGTAATCAAAATGGATATCCGCAACAAGCGGAATTGAAATTTTATCTTTTATTGCGGGAATAAGTTCCACCGCCGCCATATCCGGAATTGCCGCGCGGATTATTTCGCAGCCTGCTTTTTCGAGCAAAACCGCCTGCTCAACACTTCCTTCAATATCTGTTGAAGGAACGCTTATCATTGACTGTATCGCAACGGGATTATCGCCGCCTATGGCGATTTTTCCGATTTTAACTTCCTTCGCCAAAAAATCAGCCTCCTGTTACAAGTCTTACGATATCGTTATAAGCAACCACAACCATAAGTAAAAGCAAAAGGCCCATGCCTACGGTGTGGATTATTCCTTCCACTTTCTGGTCAATCGGTTTTCCACGGAAAAGTTCGATAACCATGAAGAAAATTCTTCCGCCATCAAGAGCCGGCAAAGGAAGAAGGTTAAAAACGCCGAGGTTAACGGTGATTATCGCAAGAATAAGAAGCAAACCTTTATAGTTAGTTGTTTTTACAGCATCGGAAATTGTTTCGGTAACTCCTATCGGGCCGGAAAGCTGGCTTATTCCGAATTCGCCGCTTATTATATCGCCAAGAGAACGCCAGACAAGTTTTACCAAAGACCAGGTCCAGCGGAAGGAATAACCGATTCTTCCGAAAAATGTCGGTTCTTCACCAAGAATGCTGAAATCGAGGATGATTGCCTGCATTCCGTTTGTTTCCCGGGTATCGAAAACAACTTTATCAAGATGAATTTTTTCTCCGCCGCGGAGAACATCCATTGAAACAGTTCCGTCCGTATCGCGGATAAGAGAATAGACAATATCATAATCACAGCCGGCCTTTTCGCCGTTTACAGCAAGAATTTCGTCCCCGGCCTCAAGATATTCGGAAGAAGACGAATTTTCGAGGAAGGAAGCAACTGTTGTTGTTCCCAAAAGCGTTTGACCGCAGGTCAGGATAAAAATTACCGCAAAACCGAGGATAAGGTTCATGATTGCACCGGCGGAAGTTATGATGATTCTTTTCCAGACCGGGCAGGCCATGAAACGATGTTCGTCTTCACTTTCTTCATCTTCCCCCTCCATCGCGACAAAGCCGCCTATCGGAAGAAGGCGAAGGGAATAATCTGTTTCACCTTTTGTAAATGAAAAAATTTTCGGGCCCATTCCTATGGAAAATTCGTTTACACGAACTCCCGCCCATTTTGCCGTTGCAAAATGACCGAGTTCATGGAAAAAAATCATAAAACCGAAAAGTAAAATTGCAATAACAATACTCAAGATTTTATCTCCTTACATAATAAGTGATGCGGCAAATTTGCGCGCTTCTTTATCTGTTTCAAAAACTTCTTCAAAGCTGTCGCCGTTTGAAAAATTCTTTTCAACAGTCTGTTCAAGAATTTTCGGGATATCGGTAAACCCTATTTTTCCTTCAAGAAAAGCCGCCACGGCAATTTCGTCTGCGGCGTTGAAAGCGGCGGTTGCTGTTTTTCCGATTGAAAGAGCCCGCCTTGCAATATCCGTTGCCGGGAAAGCAACGTTATCCTGTTCATAGAAATGAAGAGTTCCGATTTTTGCAAGGTCAAGGTGTTCAACAATGCTTTCACATCTTTCCGGAACGGTGAGCGCATACTGGATCGGGGTTCTCATATCCGGAACGCCGAACTGAGCGAGAACGGAATTATCGGTGAATTCAACAAGGGAATGAACAATGCTTTCCCTGTGGATCAACACTTCAATATTATTCTGCGGGACACCGAAAAGATGCGCGGCTTCGATAATTTCAAGACCTTTGTTTGCCATTGTAGCAGAATCTATGGTGACTTTTCTGCCCATATTCCAGGTCGGGTGGTTAAGAGCGTCTTCCGGTTTCATTTTTTCAAGTTCCGCAGCGTTTTTACCGAAAAAAGGACCGCCGGAAGCTGTAAGAATAAGTTTTTGTATTCTTGCGTAATCGCCTTTCGCCTGAAGACATTGAAAAATTGCGGAATGTTCGCTGTCCACCGGAAGGATTTTTACATTATGTTCTTTTGCATAATCCATAACCCTTTTGCCACCGGCAACAAGGGTTTCCTTGTTAGCAAGAGCAACTTCGTTTCCGGCTTCTATTGCGGTTATAGTCGGGCGAAGTCCTGCGATTCCTGTTACCGCGTTGAGCACGATATCGCATTCGATTTCCGCCGCTTTGAGCACGCCTTCTTCCCCGCCGAGCACGGTTATATCCGTGTCGGAAAGTGCGATGCTCAAGCCCTTTGCCGCTTTTTCATCATAAAGAGCAACCATCTTCGGTTTAAATTCGCGCGCCTGTTTTTCAAGAAGTTCGGCATTGTTTCCTGCCGCAAGGGCAACAACGGAATAGCCGAGATTTCTGCAAACATCAAGAGCCTGGGTTCCGATTGAACCGGTTGAACCCAAAATTGAAAGGCGTTTCATTTTTATTTCAAAGCCTCACTTTTTCTATAAAATTATTGCCGCACAAAGCGGCAATAAAACATTATCATAAATTTATAATCAAACTATGAACGGGAAATAAAGATTCCACATATAAAGAATTGGTGCAACAAAAACCCAGCTGTCGAAACGGTCCATAATTCCGCCGTGACCGGGCATTATTTTTCCGTAATCCTTAACACCATACTGGCGTTTTATCGCGGAAGCGGCAAGGTCGCCGAAAATTGCAATTATTGCACCGATTGGAAGGAAAATTGCGAAACTGGGCCAATTTACGGTTACGCCGGTAACTTTTGCAAAAACAAAAGCAATGGCACAGCAAACAATAAGATCTCCGAAAACGCCGCCAATGGCGCCTTCAACTGTTTTTTTGGGGCTTAATTCCGGGCAAAGCTTGCGTTTTCCAAAGAAATAGCCGCTGAAATACGCGCAAGTATCGTTAAGCCAGGCAACAGCAAGGCTCATAAGCACAAGAAAATAAGAAACAGGTTCGCCATAGTTCCTGAAAAGAAGAATTGTCGAAAATGCTTTAGGAAGAAAAACGGTAAAGAAAAACGCAAACGCCGCATCTGTTGCTTTTAAATCTTTGTGGTGATTCATCACAAAAAGAAGAACCACGATTCCGAAAGAAAATTCAACATATCCGGAAACAGAACCTATCATCTGATAAAAGCTTGTTGAAAACAATGCGGCAAAAACCGCGCAAACTCCTGTGAATATTTTGTTTTCTGAAATTCCGACAGCGTTTAACATTTCATAAACTGCCATAACAGAAAGAGCGGCAACGGCTATATCCAAAACCGCAGTTTCAAAAAGGAATAAAACCGCACCGAGCAGAACAAGTCCCGCCAGGGCAGAAACAATTCTTGTTTTCAAATCTGTTTTACCTCTTTTGCCTGATAATAAACATTTTAAACCCCGCCGAAACGACGGTTTCTTTTGGAGTATTCCTCCAAAGCTTTTTCAAGGTCGGATTTTGTAAAATCCGGCCAGAGCACATCCATAAAAACAAATTCAGAATATGCGCTTTCCCAAAGCAAAAAGTTGGAAAGCCTTTCTTCCCCGCTTGGGCGAATTATAAGGTCGCATTCCGGAGTTCCGGAATAAAGATTTTCGGAAATTGTATCTTCTGAAATTTCTTCCGGAGAAATTTCGCCGGAGGCAATTTTCTTTGCAATTTCACGAACGGAATGGACGATTTCGTCCCTTCCGCCATAGTTAAGAGCAATCTGGACGGTCGTTATAACTTCGCCGACGTCCGCATTTTCCGCTTCTTCCATAAGTTCGAGCAAATCTTCGTCAAATGGCGTTCTGTCGCCGATAAAACGAACAGCGATATGTTCGTTCTTTGCATTTGCCATGCTTTTAAGATAGCTTCGCATAAGGTTCATAATGCCTTCAACTTCGTCCTTCGGACGTTTCCAGTTTTCGGTTGAAAAGGCATAGACCGTAAGATATTTTATTCCCAAATCACGGCAGCAGCGTGAGATGTTTTCAAAAACTTCAGCACCTTTTTTATGGCCGGCGTTTCGCGGAAGACCGCGTTTTTTTGCCCAGCGGCCGTTTCCGTCCATAATAATGCCGATATGTTCCGGCAAAATCAATTTATCGGACATATCGGCACCTCCATTCAAAATATCAGATCATCAGATCTCCATGATCTCTTTTTCTTTTTCGTTAGCCATTTTTTCAATTCTTGCTACGAAATCATCGGTGAGTTTCTGGATATCTTTTTCAAGATCCTTAAGGTCATCTTCGGTGATGAGCTTATCTTTAAGCTGCTTTTTGCAAAAATCGTTTGCGTCGCGTCTGTGATTGCGAACGTTTACTTTTGCTTCTTCGGAATGTTTTGCAATGGTTTTGCAAAGGTCTTTACGGCGTTCCTCGGTAAGAGGCGGGAAAACAAGGCGGATGCAAACACCGTCATTCTGGGGCGGGATACCAATATCGGAAGCGTTGATAGCTTTTTCGATAAGTTTAAGGCAGCTTCTGTCCCAGGGCTGGATAACAAGGATTCTTGCTTCGGAAACAGAAACGGCTGCAACCTGGTTGATGGGGGTCATGGAACCGTAATATTCAACGCTTACTCTGTCAAGAACGCCGGGGTTTGCGCGTCCTGCACGGATCGAAGCAAAGTCGCTTGCAAGTACGGAAAGGGTTTTCTCCATTTTTTCATTATAGGGAATAAGTTGTTCTCTCATAACGTCCTCCTTTTTCTCGGTGAATGGGAATTATAAAAGCCGGTTTGCGGAAAATTCACCGGATCTTCCGACGGCAAAATTAACTTTAAAAAATCAGCCGGTAACGACGGTACCGATGTTTTCACCCTGGATAGCTCTTACGATATTTTCCGGATCATCAAGGTTGAAAACCAGAACGGGCATATTGTTGTCGCGGCAAAGAGCTGCGGAAGTTGCGTCCATAACTGCAAGTTCCTTATCAAGAACTTCCTTGAAGGTAAGGGTATCATAGCGTTTTGCATCTTCGAATTTATGCGGGTCTTTGTCATAAACGCCGTCAACCATTGTTGCCTTGAAGAATATATCAGCGTTGATTTCAACTGCGCGAAGTGCACTTGCGGTATCGGTGGAGAAACAAGGTCTGCCGATTCCGCCGCCGAAAACAACAACACGGCCTTTGTTAAGGTGTCTTATGGCTCTTCCTTTGATGAAAAGTTCCGCAATTTCCGGCATGGAGATAGCGGTCTGAACTCTTGAATCAACGCCCATCTGTTCAAGGGTATCGCCCACCGCAATGGCGTTGATAATTGTTGCGAGCATTCCCATGTGGTCGGCTCTGGTTCTGTCCATGTTTCCGCTTGAGCGTCCGCGCCAGAAGTTTCCGCCGCCAACAACAATTGCTACTTCCGCGCCGAGTTCGACACATTTTTTAATGCTTTCGCAAATGGGGGTGATGATGCTGAAATCAAGGCCAACGCCTTTGGGTCCTGCAAGGGCTTCTCCGCTTATTTTAATAAGCACCCTTTTGTATTTAAGTCCCATATCATATCGCTCCAATCGTCATAGCAGGAAGAAGCTTATTCCTCTCCCTATTCTATATTATTTTACTATAATAAAGAACAGATGTAAAGATTAAAAATGATAAAATTTGTAGGTGGTTTTATACATTTTATTTATATTTTTTTCTCAATTTATCACAACGTTTTTTTATGCATTTTTTATTGATAATATTTTTGTCTTTATATATAATTTAATTGTATTATTGTAAATTTTTTATCAAGGAGGCTTGAAAAATGATACTTAAAACGTCCCTTTACGGAAAGACCTATGAATTCAAAGACGTAAAGGAAGTTCTTGCAAAAGCCAACGAACCGAAATCCGGCGACGTTTTTCAGGGAATTGCGGCAGAAACCGCCCTTGAAAGAGTTGCGGCAAAAGTTGTTCTTTCACATCTGACCGTCGGCGATCTTACGGAAAACCCCGCTATTCCTTATGAAAGCGATTTTTGCACAAGAGTAATTCTTGACGGACTCAACACCTACTATTACAACAAATTCAAGAACTGGACTCTCGGTGATCTTCGTGAATATCTTATCGACTGGGAAACCGCAGGAAACGACATCAGAATAATCGCTTCCGGTTTTTCTTCCGAAGTTATTGCCGGACTTGCAAAACTGATGAGCAATATGGATCTTGCCTGTACTAGCAAAAAGCTTATTGTTACCACAAGGGCAAATACCGAAGTCGGCCGTCCGGAAATTCTTCCGTTCAGAAGCCAGCCGAACCACCCCACAGATGATATCGACGGAATCATGATTTCCGTTCTCGAAGGTATTGCCTATGGCTGCGGTGATGCAATGATCGGAGTTAACCCGGTTGAAGATAACGTTGACAACACCAGCCGTATTGCTTACGCACTTTATGACTTTATGGAAAAATGGGAATGCCCGACCCAGTCTTCCGTTCTTTCCCATATTACCACCCAGATGAAAGCTGTTGAGGAAGGCGCTCCCCTTTCTCTTTTCTTCCAGAGCATCGCGGGAAGCGAGCCTGCTCTCAAAGCTTTCGGCGTTACAACCGAAATGCTTGATGAAGCAAACGATCAGATCCACCACATGGGTATTGCCTACGGCCCGAACCTTATGTATTTTGAAACCGGACAAGGTTCCGAAATGTCCATTGATGCGGACTGCGGTGTTGACGAAATGACTCTTGAAGCAAGGACCTATGGATTCGGACGCCGCTATGCTCCGTTCTGTGTAAATAACGTAAGCGGATTTATCGGTCCGGAAACCATTTATGACGGCAGAGAAGCCCTCCGTGCACATCTTGAAGACCAGTTTATGGGCAAAATGAGCGGACTTCCTATGGGAAGCGGCTGTGCTTATACCAACCATATGCACTGCGATCAGAACGATCTTGAAATCATTGATATGCTCATGTGCTTTGTCGGAACAAATTACGTTGCGGGTCTTCCTCTCGGCGATGACGTAATGCTCAGCTATCAGGATAACAGCTATCACGACAACGCAACAATGCGCCTTCTTACCGGACGCAAACCTGTTGTTGAATTCCACCAGTGGATGATGAAACTTGGACTTATGAGAGAAGATGCCTCCCTTACAAAAGCGGCGGGCGATGCTTCTTTCTTCCTCCGTAACTAATAAAAATAATCATTGATGAAAAGGAGGAATTATAATGGCTAACCAGAAAGAAATAGAAAATCTTGTTGCAAAAATCGTTTCCGAAATAGTTAATAAAACTGAATCGGAAGAAAAATGCGAATGCAAATGCTGCTGTGATGAGCAGATTCCGGATATTACCGCCGTAAGACATCAGGACGATTTTCATGTTCCCGATGCGGTAAACGAACCGGAATATATGAGAATGAAAGCAAGAACTCCCGCAAGAATCGGCGTTTGGAGAGCGGGAACCCGCCTTAAAACCGATACTTTCCTTCGTTTCCGTGCGGACCATGCTGTTGCGGTCGATGCTGTTTTTACCGAAGTTCCGGAAGAATTTATTAAGGATATGGGAATGCCCTCTTTCCGAAGCCAATGCCACAGCAAGGCGGAATATCTCCAGCGCCCGGATCTCGGCAGACTTTTTGATGATGAAACCGCTGCAAAAATAAAATCCGAATGCAAAAATAAACCCACCGTTCAGATAATCGTTTCCGACGGTCTTTCTTCCACCGCGGTTACTGCGAATATCGAAACCATTCTTCCTGCAATCATGCAGGGTCTCAAGGTCTATGGCCTTGATGCCGGAACGCCTTTCTTTGTACGCTATGCGAGGGTCGGAATTATGGATCAGGTTACAGAGCTTCTCGGCGCAGATGTAACAGTAAACCTTATCGGCGAACGTCCCGGACTTGCAACCGGTGAATCCATGAGCGCGTACATAACCTATAAAGGCTATGTCGGAATGCCGGAAGCGGGAAGAACCGTTATTTCAAATATCCACAAAGGAGGAACTCCTCCGGTTGAAGCAGGCGCGCATATTGCGGAACTTGCCAAAAAAATGCTTGACCAGAAGATTTCCGGTCTTGGCCTTCAGATTTAAGCCTTATCAAAAAGCCTTTCGTTTTTACGAAAGGCTTTTTTTATACAAAAAAACACCCTGCCGATCGGCAGGGTGTTAATTTTACGCAGTGTACAGTGATTACAGAAGAGAATCGAAAAGTTCGGGTGCATATTTCGGGATAACGGTGGAACCGATATAGAGGTCCATTCTTGCTGCTTCTTCAATACCAGCAGCAACTGCGGCTCTTACAGCACCAACATCACCGGTAAGGGTTACAATACCTTTACCGCCGACAGCATAACCCATGGTGATACCAACGAGGCTGATCTGTGCAGCTTTTGCAGCAACATCAGCTGCTTTGATAGCAGAAGTGATGCTGTAGAATTCCATTGCGCCGATTGCATCGCCTTTGACAATCTGGGCGGTGCCGCTGAGTGCGGGAATAAGCTGGGGGTGTACGTTCTGGATAATCATCTTATCAACAACGCAGTTTGCACCGTTCATTTCGCCGGCAAGAATGGAGGCTTTAACGGAACCGGTGTCGCCGGTGATGATGATGATATATTTGCCGGGGCATACAGTGGAAGTTCTGATAAGAGAAACGTCCGCTGCTTTGAGCATTACATCGCAGGTTTCGATACCTTTTGCAATGCTGTTAAATTCAAGCATTCCGATAGTCTGGATCATTTGCTCTCCCTCCTTAATACTACTCTGTCAGTAACAGCGACAACTTCGCCGTCAAAGCTTGCATAAACATTTGCACCAAGTCTGCCTTCGTCCATCTGGCCGATTACGTCGCCTTTCTTAACTTTGTCGCCAACGGCAACAACAGCGGTGGAAGGAGCGCCGATATGCTGTTTAAGAGGAATCTCAACAGTTTCGGGAGTAAGAACGATGGGTTCATCGGTAAGAAGATGTTTGCCATAGTATTTGCTAAGGTCAAGACGTGCAGCAAGGCGGTTGGTCGGAATCTTTCTGACCTCGCGTTCAGGTCTTTCAACGGGTTCCATGTTCTTGGGAACATCGATTCCTCTTGCGCGAAGCTCGTTCTTGATATAAACGTTTGCTTTTCTGGGAGCAAGGTGCATCGGGCAGGAGAAGAGTTCGCAAGCACCGCATTCGCAGCAGTTCATTGCATGTCCGAATACGCGAAGGAATTCGTCATTATCGTTGATCATGTTAACTCTGTAAAGGTTTCTCATAATCTTATGAGGTTCAATATCATGACCAATCTGATATCTGGGACAGTTATCAGTGCACATACGGCACTGGATGCAGCTGGATTTTGCTCTGTTCTTCATGGACTCGGATTTGAGGTGAGCCCATCTTACAAGGTGATGATCTTTGGGAAGAACGATGATGTTACCATCGGTTTTGGTGATAACAAGTTTATCGATATCTTCTTCCTGATCGTGAACACCGCCCATCATAGGTCCGCCCATGATTACTGCATAGTTGGAAATGGTGGGGTTTGCTGCTTCAACGCATGCGCGAACAGAAGTTCCGAGCGGTACGGAAAGCATAACAGGATGTTTTACTTCACCGACAACGCTGAGGAATTTATCGGTAACAGGTTTGCCCTCAAAAGCATCTACGATGTTGAGAACAGTACCGACGTTGTCAACAACAGCGCCTACCATAAGCGGAATTCCTCTTTCGGGAACGGATTTACCGGTGATTTCGCAAACGATAACCTGCTCGTCACCAGCCGGGTAGAAATAGCCCATTTTGTGGAGTTTAATGTCGCTTCCGGCTTCAGCAATAGCAGCTTCGAGAGCAGCAATTTCGGTTTTGTATGCTGCTTTGAGAGCTATGTACTTTTTGTCAGCGCCGAGTTCTTTTGCGATCATGTCAACACCTTTTACAAGGTCTGCAGCTCTGGTACGCATAAGGAACTTATCGGTTTCGATAAGAGGCTCACACTCTGCTGCGTTAACAATGAAGTACTCGGATTTAGCGTTCAGTTTTACATGGGTAGGAAAACCTGCGCCGCCCGCACCGACTATACCGGCATTCTTTACGGTTTCGACTAAACTCATATGAATGCACCTCCCTGTAATTTTCTGCAATTTACGCTTTAATAAAATCCAGAAGAATATAAATTATAATACAA
>JAFQBH010000035.1 GCA_017399765.1 Oscillospiraceae bacterium
AGCACCCCGCAAAAAGAAAACCGAAGAAATCGATCCTTCCGTTGACTGATTAAGCGGAACAGTTTCCAGAGAAACTGCACTATAAATATCTTTGTAGGGGAGGATCTCCGGAATTATATTCCGGAGGTCCTTTATATCAATAATGACAAATTTTTACATGATTCGTTAAAATCCGAAAGGAGTGATACCACAATGAGTTTGGTACCTATGGTCGTTGAACAGACCAACAGAGGCGAGCGTTCCTATGATATTTTTTCCCGCCTTCTCAATGACAGAATCATCATGCTTTGCGACGAAGTTAACGACACCACGGCAAGCCTTGTTGTTGCCCAGCTTCTTTATCTTGAAGGACAGGATCCTGATAAGGATATCAGCCTTTATATCAACAGCCCCGGCGGTTCCATAACCGCGGGAATGGCTATTTATGACACCATGAATTATATTAAATGCGATGTTTCCACCATTTGCGTGGGAATGGCCGCTTCCATGGGAGCTTTTCTTCTCAGTTCCGGAGCAAAGGGAAAACGCTATGCTCTTCCGAACAGCGAAATTATGATCCACCAGCCTCTCGGCGGAATGCAGGGTCAGGCTTCCGATATCAAAATTCACGCAGACAGAATCATCGCAATCAAGGAAAGACTTAACAAAATCCTTTCCGAACAGACCGGCCAGCCCCTTGAAGTTATCACCAAAGATACTGACAGAGATAATTTTATGACCGCACAGCAGGCTATGGAATATGGCCTTGTTGATAAAGTACTTGACCACAGAGAATAATTCAGCATAAATTCGGAGGCTTTTAACTATGCCCAATAAAGATGATCACAAAATGCGCTGTTCGTTTTGCGGAAAACCGCAGGACATGGTTTATAAACTTATAACCGGACCCGGTGTTTGCATTTGTGATGAATGCGTTGAACTTTGCAATTCTATTCTTTATGATGAAGATGAACTTGACCCGATTGAAAAGACAAAACGCAAAAAACAGGAAAAAAACAAACCGGTAATCGATCCGAAAACTTTGCTCAAACCCGCGGAACTTAAAGCGGTTCTTGATAAATACGTTATCGGACAGGACGAAGCAAAAACTACCCTTTGCGTTGCCGTATATAACCATTATAAACGTATTTTGAGCAAGCTTGATACCGAAGACGTTGAACTCCAAAAGAGCAACGTTCTCCTTCTCGGACCGACCGGTACCGGTAAAACTCTTCTTGCCCAAACTCTTGCAAGAGTTCTCGGTGTTCCGTTCGCAATTGCCGACGCAACAACCATTACCGAAGCGGGATATGTCGGTGAAGATGCGGAAAACGTTCTTCTTCGCCTTATCCAGGCGGCGGATTTTGACGTTGAAGCTGCGCAGCGCGGAATTATCTACGTTGATGAAATCGATAAGATAACCAGAAAATCCGAGAATCCTTCCATAACAAGAGATGTAGGCGGCGAAGGCGTTCAGCAGGCTCTTCTCAAAATGCTTGAAGGAACAGTTTCCAACGTTCCTCCCCAGGGCGGCAGAAAACATCCTCAGCAGGAATTTATCCAGATTGATACTACCAATATTCTGTTTATCTGCGGCGGTTCTTTCGACGGAATTGAACCGATTATCGAAAAACGCATCGCAAGTTCTGCAATGGGCTTCGGCGCTAACGTAATCAGCCAGAAATCAAAGGAAGCAAAAGACCTTCTTAAAAAGGTAACTCCTCATGACCTTGTAAAATTCGGAATTATTCCGGAAATGGTGGGCCGTCTTCCGGTTATTACTGCGCTTGAAAGCCTTGATAAACCTGCTTTGGTAAAAATTCTTACCGAGCCGAAAAACAGCCTTGTAAAACAGTATCAGAAGCTTTTCAGCCTTGACGGCGTAAACCTTCAGTTTACCGAAGGCGCTCTTGAAGCCATTGCACAAAAAGCTATTGACAGAAAAACCGGCGCAAGAGGACTTCGTTCAATCATGGAAGAAACCCTCGGAAAGCTTATGTTCGAACTTCCTTCCGATGAAACCGCCGAAGCGGTTGTTATCGGCGAAGCCTGCGTAACAGAAGGCGCGGATCCTGTTATTGAACGTAACCCGCTTAAAAAGAACGTGCCGCTTGAAATTGCGGCAAAAGCATAAAAAATTATAGAAAAGCGGCAGCCATTTGAAAAAGACTGCCGCTTCCGATATTTTTATACCGGAGGTGAAAAATATGCCTGAAAAGAAACAGCCGGCGGAAATTATCACAATGCCGATGATCGCCATGAGAGGAATCGTCCTTTTTCCGAACATGATTCTTCATTTTGACGTTGGCAGAAAAAAATCAATTGCCGCCCTTGATGAAGCGATGAAAGGCAACAGAGAAGTTTTTCTCGCTTCACAAATCAACATTGAAGAAGACGATATAAAACTCGATAACGTAAACAAGGTCGGCGTTGTTGCGGAAATCCGCCAGGTGCTTAAAAACAACGGCGGAACAACAAGAATTCTTGTTGAGGGAAAATACCGCGCAAAGCTTGTTGATATAGTTGCGGAAGAACCTTTTCTTGTTGCGGATACCCAGGAATTTCCGCTTAAAAAACTCCGTCCGGAACGTTCGATTCTCTGCGATGCTCTTATGCGCACCGTAAAGGATCTTTTCAACGAATATACATATCTTGTTCCAAAAATGCCGAAGGAACTTGCAATAAAAGCTTTCGGAATGGAAGATCCGGCCCAGTTCGGAGAATTCCTTGCAGGAAATCTCAATATCGACATTGAGGACAAACAGCGAATCCTCGAGGAATCAAACTATGTAAAACGCCTTGAAATGCTTGCGGGTGTTCTCGAAAACGAAAACAACATTCTCGGTGTTGAAAAAGATATTTATGAAAAGGTAAAGGAGCAGGTTGACCAGAACCAGCGTGAATATTACCTTCGCGAACAGCTTAAGGCAATCACCGAGGAACTCGGCGAGGGCGAAAACGTTCAGGACGAAGCTGATGCGTATAAAAAGAAAATCGAAGCTCTCGGAGTTGAAGGCGAAGTTAAGGAAAAACTTCTTGAAGAAGTTGCAAGACTTTATAAAATGCCTTTCAACAGCCAGGAAGCAAGCGTTATCCGCGGATATCTTGATACCTGCATTGCGCTTCCCTGGAACGTAAAAACTGAAGAGAAGATAGATATTACCAAAGCAAAAAAACAGCTTGATAAAAATCACTACAGTCTTGAAAAAGTAAAGGAACGCATTCTTGAACTTCTTGCCGTAAGGAAACTCCAGCCGGATATCAAAGGTCAGATTCTTTGCCTTGTGGGTCCTCCCGGCGTCGGAAAAACCTCAATTGCTAAAGATATCGCCGCGGCAATGGGCAGAAAATATACAAGAATTTCTCTTGGCGGAATGAAAGATGAATCCGATATCCGCGGCCACAGAAAAACCTATATCGGTGCAATGCCCGGACGTATTATGAACGCGGTTAAACTTGCCGGAAGCAAAAACTCCCTGATCCTTCTTGATGAGATCGATAAAATGGGAAGCGATTTCCGCGGTGACCCTGCTTCCGCAATGCTTGAAGTTCTTGACCCGGAACAGAACGTTGCTTTCCGCGACCATTATATCGAACTTCCTTTCGATCTTTCTGATATTCTTTTTATTACAACCGCAAATGACCCGAGCACAATTCCCGGTCCGCTTTATGACAGAATGGAAATAATCGAACTTGGTTCCTATACAAGAGAAGAGAAATTCCAAATCGCCAAAAAGCACCTTGTTAAAAAGGAAATGAAGCGCCACGGTCTTGATTCAAAAATGCTCAGAATTACCGATGATGCGATTTATGCAATAATAGATTCCTATACAAGAGAAGCTGGAGTCCGCAGTCTTGAAAGAACTATCGGCAGTCTTTGCAGAAAAGCGGCAAAGAAAATTGTCGGCGAAGAAGCATCTAAAGTTACAATTAACGAAGGGAACATAACCGATTTCCTCGGAGTTAAAAAATTCCGTCCGGAAACAATTGAAGAAAACGACGCCGTAGGTCTTGTAAACGGCCTTGCATGGACTTCTGTCGGAGGAGATATGCTCCAGGTTGAAGTTGCAATTCTTGAAGGAAGCGGCAAAATCGAGCTTACAGGCAATCTTGGCGACGTAATGAAGGAATCCGCAAGAACGGCAATAAGCTATGTCCGTTCCTGCGCTGAAAAATACGGAATTGAAAAGGATTTTTATAAAACAAAGGATATCCACATTCATGTTCCGGAAGGCGCAGTTCCTAAAGACGGTCCTTCCGCCGGCGTAACTCTTACAACTGCAATCGTTTCCGCACTTTCCGGAATTCCGGTAAGAAGGGACGTTGCGATGACCGGCGAAGTAACTCTTCGCGGAAGAGTTCTTGCAATTGGTGGACTTCGCGAAAAAACAATGGCTGCATACAGAGCGGGAGTTAAAACAGTTCTTATTCCGGAAGAAAACCTTCCGGATCTTGAGGAAGTGGATCCTGTTGTAAAGAATGCAATTACCTTTGTTCCGGCAAAAGAAGTTGAAACCGTTCTTGAAACTGCGCTTGTAAGACCAGCCGAATCTGTAAAGGAAAACAGCTTTATAGAGGAGATTTCGATGCTTAAAATCGAGCATGAGCCAAAAACCGTTAATATTCAGTAAGCGAGGATAAAAATGAATTATAATCACGCAGTATTTGAAGCCGCATACGGCACATCAAAACAGCTTCCGAAAGCTGAACATATCGAATTTGCCTTTGCCGGACATTCAAACGTCGGAAAATCTTCCCTTATGAATGCAATTTTCGGAAGAAAAGCTCTTGCAAGGGTTTCAAGCCAGCCGGGTAAAACCGTTACCGTAAACTTTTATGACGTCGACGGAATAAAATTTGTTGACCTTCCGGGTTACGGTTACGCAAAAGTTTCCCAAAGCGATAAAAAACGCTGGGCAGATCTTGTTGAAGGTTATCTTATGAGCGACAGAGATATCCGTCTTATCGTTCAGCTTGTTGACAGCCGCCATGCTCCGACAAAAGATGACGTTCAGATGATCGATTTTATGATCGACAACGAAGTTCCGTTTATAATTGCTCTTACAAAATGCGATAAGCTTAATAAAACAGAACGCAAAAAAAGGGAAGAGGCTTTCCTTACCGAAATCCCTTGTTTTGATCAGATAACTTCTGTTTGGACAAGCACAACGACTTTTGAAGGAATTAACGATCTTAAAGAGATTTTTGAAGAACTTTCTTCCGAAGATTATGAATTTGAGGAAGAAGAGGAATTCGAAGAATAAACAGCAAAAAAAGGCGTTTCGGATAGAAACGCCTTTTTTAACAGTCGGGTGAATTTTATGGATATTTCTTTTAAAAACGGAAACGAAAAATTCAATTATCGCGTTTGCGCAATTATGATTGATAGCGGCAGAATTCTTGCGATGAAAGACGAACGTTCGCCTTATTATTATCTTCCGGGAGGAAGAGTTAAAATCGGAGAAACGGCGGAATATGCCGTTTTGCGTGAATGTGAAGAAGAACTTGAGGCAAAACCGGAAATAATCCGTCCGCTTTGGTTCAATCAAGCTTTTTTTACAGAAGACGTCGAAAAAGTTCGTTTTCATGAAATTTGTGTTTATTTCCTTATGGATATTTCGAAAACCGATATTCTTTCAAGAGGAGATAAGTTTGTTTTATCTGAAAACGGGGAAAAACATAGGTTTGAATGGCTTCCTTTTGAAAAACTTGCGGAGGAGTATTTTTATCCGGAATTTCTTAAAAAAGACATTTTTAACTTGCCGGAAGTTCTTACAATCAGAACGGAAATTGAAGAAAAAATCATTGATGAAGTTAAAGAATGGATTTATTCATTATAAAAGCCGCTTTTCAGCGGCTTTTCTTAATATTTTATTAAATTTATGCGTCTTTCATTGTAAAGAAAATAAAAACCGTTATAATTAAACTCAAAAGGAGATGAGTTTATGGATAAATCCAAGGCGGTTAATCTGGTTTGTAAAATTGTTCTTACCGCGGTAATTTTGCCGCTCATATTTTTTGCTTCGCTTTTCATTGGACTTATAGTTTATGATGAGTTCATTGCTTATGCTTTAATAGCCGTTCTGGCAGCGTTTTTTGTTCCTATGATATGGTTCAAAAACAGGAAAAAAGTGCTTGTTTACTGGGGAATTTTCTTTGCAGTAACTGCGGTTATCTGCGGAGTAAAGTACGGAATCGAAGCTTATGACAAAAGCATAACCGTAAACCCGACTCCGAACATCAATGTTCATGAATATCTTCCTTTTGAAGAAGATTCAAAAATTATAAAACTTGATCAGGAAGCAAGCCTTGAACTTTCCGGAAATCTTCCGAGAATTGACGGGGCGGCGGCTGTTTTTCCGGTTTATTCCGCTTTTGTAAATGCGGTTTATCCGGAAACCACAAAACTTTGGGACGGAGTTTTTGAATATAATAACACCGTCGGCGGATATAAACTGCTTGGAGAAAGACAAACGGACATTTTCTTCGGCGGATATCCTTCGGAAGAACAAATTGAGGAAGCAAAATATCACGGAACGGAATTTGTTTACACTCCAATTGCTCAGGAAGCCTTTGTTTTCTTTGTCCATAAAGATAACCCGATAGATAACCTTACTTCCGAACAGGTCAGGGCGATTTATGCAGGAGAAATAACGAATTGGAGCGAAGTTGGCGGCAAGAACGAAAAAATTGCAGCTTATCAGCGCAACGAAGGAAGCGGAAGCCAAAGTATGCTGAAACGCTTTATGGGTGATAAGGAAATTATGGAAGCGCCTACGGAACTGGTTAATGACCTTATGGTTGGAATTATTGAAAAAGTTTCGGATTACAGAAGCAAATCCAATTCCATAGGTTTTTCTTTCAGATATTATGTTGAGGGCATAATTCAGAATCCGGATATAAAACTTTTGAGCATAGATGGGGTTGCTCCGACTGTTGAAAATATAAAGAACGGAACATATCCCATAACCGGGCCGCTTTATGCAGTAACCTGGGAAGGAAACAGCAACGAAAACGTTGAAAAACTTCTTGAATGGATTCTTTCAGAAGAAGGACAGGAGATAATTGAAAAAACAGGATACGTTGGAATAAGCTGAAAAAATGAGCGAAAAGCTTTTGCTTTTCGCTCATTTCATTTTAACAAACCATTTTTTATGCGGAAAAATCTTATGCAGAAATTTGAGCACGGAGAATAATTTTTGCTCTTTGATTTTGATGCTCAACAGCCCAATTTGCAGAGCAAAACGGTGCTCAAAGGATTTCATAGCTTTCAAGAATGTTACGGAGTTTTTCTTTTTTATCAAAATCCATTTCACAAAGAGGAAGCCGCAGAGGACCGAATCCTTTTCCGAGCATGTTGAGAGCTTCTTTGACGGAAATGGGATTTACGTCCGAAAAAAGCGCATCAACAAGCGGAATAAGCCCAATTTGTTTTTTTGCGGCTTCAATATATTTCCCTTCAAAATAGATGGAACAAAGTTCATGCATTTCTTTCGGAACAATATTCGCCGCAACTGAAATAACGCCTTTTGCGCCGATGCTCAAAAGCGGAAGAGTCAGTTCATCGTTTCCGGAATATACGTCGATTTTATCACCGCAGAGAGAAATAATGCGTTCCGCTTTTGCAACATTTCCTGAAGCTTCCTTAACAGCGCAGATAAACGGATTTTCGGAAAGTTTTAGATACGTTTCGGGCTTAATGTCAACCCCTGTTCTTGAAGGAACGTTATAAACAATGGTCGGAAGCTGGCACCATTTTGTAATAAAATTATAATGTTCGACCAGGCCGTTTTCGTTTGCTTTATTATAATACGGTGTAACGGAAAGAACGGCGTCCGCACCGGCATTTCTTGCGTTCAGGGCAAGTTTTGCGGCATGGTGGGTGTTGTTGCTTCCGGCACCCGCAATAAGCGGTACACGGCGTTTTATAACGTCTTTTGCACAGCAGATAATATTATATTGTTCCTCTTCGGAAAGAGTTGCGGATTCTCCGGTGGTTCCGTTGACAATAATTGCATCAACGCCATTCTGAATAAGTTCATCAATAAATTCGGCGTATTTTTTCAAATCAACAGTTCCGTCCGGTCGCATTGGCGTAACAGTTGCAACTCCGCAGCCGGTAAAAATTGTATTTTTCATAATAAAAAACCTCCGCAAATATGGATACACCAATTTATGCGGAGGATTTTTTTATTATGATATTCAGTCAAAATAGCCTTTTGCGGCATAAAGTTCCGCCATAAGAACGTTTCCGCCTGCGGCACCGCGAAGGGTGTTATGAGAAAGACTTACAAATTTATAGTCATATTGGCTGTCGGGACGGAGTCTTCCGATAGAAACTCCCATTCCTTTTTCAAGGTTGCGGTCAAGTTTTGCCTGGGGTCTGTCGGGTTCTTCAAAATAGGTGAGGAAATGTTCCGGAGCGGAAGGAAGATTGAGAAGCTGTGGTTCTCCTTTGTATTCTGCCCAGCATTTTTTAATTTCTTCAACGGAAGGTTTGTTTTCAAAGCTTACGAAAACGGCGGCGGTATGACCGTCTGAAACAGGAACACGAAGACATTGAGTTGTGATAGCAGGGGAAACGGCGTTGATTATTTCGCCGTTTTCGACTTTTCCCCAGATTTTAAGCGGTTCTTTTTCACTTTTTTCTTCTTCGCCGCCTATATACGGAATAAGGTTATCGACCATTTCGGGCCAGCGTTCAAAGTTTTTTCCTGCGCCGGAAATTGCCTGATAGGTGCAGGCAAGAACTTTGGTGATGCCAAATTTCATAAGAGGATGGAGCGCGGGAACATAACTTTGGATAGAGCAGTTGGATTTTGCGGAAATGAATCCGCGTTTTGTTCCAAGACGTTTTTTCTGCGCTGCAACGGCTTCGATATGTTCCGGGTTGATTTCCGGAATTATCATCGGAACATCGGAAACTCCGCGGTTTGCGCTGTTGTTGGACATTACCGGACATTCAAGCTTCGCATATTTTTCTTCAAGGGCCTTTGTTGCGGCTTTATCCATATTTACAGCGCAGAAAACAAAATCCACAACAGAAGTGATTCCTTCCGCATCTTTTTCCGCATCGAGAACGACCATTTCCCTTACGTTTTCGGGAATTTCGGTTTCCATTGCCCAACGGCCGGAAACGGCATTTTCATAGGTCTTTCCGGCGCTTTTTCCAGAAGCGGCAAGAACTTCGATATGGAACCACGGGTGGTTCGAAAGCAGCGTTACAAGGCGCTGGCCAACCATTCCTGTGGCGCCTATTACGCCTACTTTATAATTTTTCATGAACGGGGCCTCCTTAAAAAATAATTTGCTTGCAATAAAAGCGTTGTTGCAATATAATATATAAGTTATATTGAATATGTTTCTGATTTTATCATTACATAATTTTTCTGTCAATATTTTTGTAAAATTTTAGATAAACGGTGATTTGATGAAAACAAGCGATTTTTATTTTGATCTTCCGGAGGAGCTTATTGCTCAGCATCCTGCGGATAAACGCGACCATTCCCGCCTTATGCATCTTAACAGAGAAACGGGCGAGGTTGAACACAAACATTTTTATGAAATAATCGATCTTCTTGAACCGGGGGATCTTCTTGTACTCAATAATTCAAGAGTTATTCCGGCAAGACTTATCGGCGAAAGGGAAGACACCCATTCTCCAATCGAGTTTCTTCTTCTTAAACAAAAAGATCTTGACGTCTGGGAAATTCTTGTTCGTCCCGGAAAACACGCAAAAGTCGGAAAACGGTTTGTTTTCGGCGGCGGACTTCTTAAAGCGGAAGTTATCGATATTGTTGAAGACGGCAACCGAATTGTAAAATTTGAACATGAAGGCAACATCTATAATGTCCTTGATGAAATCGGCCAAATGCCCCTTCCGCCTTATATTACCGAAAAACTTGCTGATAAAGAGCGCTACCAGACAGTTTATTCCGATCCAATCGGTTCTGCGGCTGCTCCCACTGCCGGACTTCATTTTACCGAAGAACTTCTTGATAAAATAAGAGCAAAAGGCGTAAACACCGCTTTTGTAACTCTTCATGTGGGTCTCGGAACTTTCCGCCCGGTAAAAGTTGAAGATTTTGAACACCATATAATGCATACCGAGCATTACATGCTTCCGGAAGAAACTGCAAAGCTTATAAATGAAACAAAAGCCGCAGGTCACCGCGTTATTGCGGTAGGAACAACTTCCTGCCGTACTCTTGAATCCGTTGCGGCAAAATATGGCGAAATTCGTCCCGATGACGATGATACCAGCATTTTTATTTATCCGGGATTTAAATTCAAGGTTCTTGATGGACTTATAACTAACTTCCATCTTCCGGAGAGCACTCTTATAATGCTTGTTTCAGCCTTTGCCGGGTACGAAAACGTTATGAACGCTTATCAGCAGGCGATTGACGAAAGATACAGATTTTTCTCCTTTGGCGATTCTATGGCGATTATCTGATTAAACAAAAAAGCGACCGCGTTGCGGTCGCTTTTTTAGCTTGGATTATTAATTTCCGAGATATTTTCTAACAGCTTGTTTTTTAATTTTTATCCCTGAACGTCCTGTGCGACGTTTCTGAATTTTTCTTTGGGCATTTTGCAAAGCGGGCAGCGGAAATCTGCGGGAAGATCTTCGAATTTGGTTCCGGGAGCAATTCCTTTTTCGGGAATGCCTTTTTCTTCGTCATAGGTGTAGCCACAAATCATGCAGGTATATTTCATAAGATTATCTCCTTTTCATTTTAATTATTTTATCAAAGTGTTTCTTTGATTTGTCTGTATTATACACTAATATATTCCATTTTTCTGTAACTTAATCACATTATTAAAAATATTTTAATCTTTTTTAAGATTTTTATAGTTTTCAAGTTCTTCGGCGGTCATGTGATCTTCGAGCACACCGAATATGATTTTTCTGTCGCGGGCATTCGCTCTTCCGAAAGCGCTGAGCATAAGAGATTCTTCCGTGCTCAAGGTTTTTATAGGGGCAGGGAAGCCGCTTATTCCCATTAAGTAATCTAACGAAACATCAAGAGCTTCTGCGATTTCGGCGGCAATATCTGCCTGGGGTTTTCTGCTGTTGTTTACATAGCGGGAAAGGGTTGCCTCGGTTGCTCCTATTTTTTGAGCAAGCCAGCTTTGGGTTATTCCGCGTTGTTTCATTATTTTCTTAACTTTTCTTCCAAAATCTTTGATTTCAGCCATGTTTTTATCTCCAACAAATTGTTTATACAAAAAGTATTATAAGTTTAGCATAAAAATTATACGATTGTCAAGATTTATTATACAAACGGAAACATTGTTGAAAAGCAATATTTTATAAATTCCACTTGAAAAGATTTGTTTATTAAGTTATACTATATTAGTTATATTATGCCTTATAAAAAGAGGAGATTTAATGTTTACTGTTTTAAAAACTGAAGGAAAAGCCCGCAGGGCTGAATTTGAAACTGTTCACGGAACTGTTCAGACTCCGGCATTTATGAACGTTGCAACCTGCGGCGCGATAAAAGGCGGCGTTGCCGCAGAAGATCTTAAAGAGCTCCATTGCCAGGTTGCTCTTTGCAACACCTATCATCTTTCGCTCCGTCCCGGCGATTTGGTTGTAAAGGAACTCGGCGGTCTTCATAAATTTATGAACTGGGACAGACCGATTCTTACCGACAGCGGCGGTTTTCAGGTTTTCAGCCTTTCAAAACTCCGTAAAATAAAAGAAGAAGGTGTTTATTTCAGAAGCCACCTTGATGGACACAGAATTTTTATGGGTCCGGAAGAATCTATGCAGATTCAGTCCCATCTCGGAAGCACCATTGCAATGGCTTTTGATGAATGCGTTGAAAACCCTGCTCCGAAATCCTATGCGGCACAGTCTTGTGCGCGTACCGTAAGATGGCTTCATCGCTGCAAGGCGGAAATGGAAAGACTTAATTCTCTTCCGGATACAATTAACCCGCACCAGATGCTTTTCGGAATCAACCAGGGATGCACTTTTGAGGACCTTCGCATTGAGCATATGAAAGAAATTGCAAAACTCGATCTTGACGGTTACGCAATCGGCGGTCTTGCTGTTGGCGAACCCACCCTTGAAATGTATCGTATTATCGATGCTGTTGAACCTTATATGCCGAAAGACAAACCCCGTTATCTTATGGGCGTAGGAACTCCCGTAAATATTCTTGAAGCAGTTCACCGCGGTGTTGACCTTTTCGACTGCGTAATGCCAAGCCGTAACGCCCGCCACGGAACGCTTTTCACTTGGCAGGGAATACGCAACCTTAATAATGAAAAATATATCTATGACCAGGGACCGGTAGATCCTGAATGCAATTGCCCGACCTGCCGTCTTCACAGCAGAGCTTATGTTCGTCATCTTCTTCGCGCAAACGAACTTCTTGCACACAGGCTCACCGTTCAGCATAACCTTTATTTCTATAACACCCTTATGGAAAGAATCCGTGAAGCTCTTGATAACGGAACTTTTGAGGAGTTTTATCAGAAATACCGCGATATTCTCGGAAAGAGAATTTAAAGTTTTTTAAAAGTTTTTAATTATTTTATTATATTTTCGGAGGTACAAAATGACCAATATGCATTATCTTCTTACCATGTCCGGCGCAGAAACTGAAGGATCCATTATGGATACCATCATCAGTTTTGCTCCGATTGTTATCGTTCTTGTCGTTTTCTATTTTCTTCTTATCCGTCCCCAGCAGAAAAAAGATAAAGAAGACAGAGCAATGAGAGAAAACCTTGAAATCGGCGATGAAATCGTAACCATCGGCGGAATTGTAGGTCTTGTTGTTTCTATTAAAGAAGACACTGTTGTTATCGAAACCGGAAGCGACAGAAGCAAGATCAGAATCCTTAAAAGCGCAGTTGCACAGAATATTTCCGCAAAAGAAAAAGCTTCTGAAAAATAATCGTTAACCGAATAAAAACGCTTCTTTTTGAATATTCTTTAAAAGGATATCAGAAAGGAGCGTTTTTTAATGCCGCAGAAGTTTTTTAAAAAATATTTTATAAGTACAGCTTTTGGTGCCGGAATAGGAGTTATTTCTTCTGCAGTTCTTGTGTTTTTAATGGCCGCAGCAATAGTGGTTGGAAATATTCCGGCAATGGTAATATCACCGATAACAGTAATTTTTCTTGCTTTCGGTGGATTTGTCGGGGGATTTGCATCTGCAAGATTTGCCAAAGAAAAAGGATTTCTTTGCGGAGCTTTTTCCGGAATCATATTTTTTATAACGGTTTGGTGTTCGGGTGCATTTTTTGAAAATTTTGGTTTAGGAACAGCGGCTGTGTTTAAAGCACTTATGATAATTATTGCAAGTTCACTTGGCGGAATAATCGGAGTTAACTATATTAAGAGAAAATAGTTGCAACATCTGCAATAATGTGATATATTATTTACGTTAAAATATGTGTTTTTCAGGAGGACAATATAATGGAACATATTAAAACTGTTAACAACGCAAATCTTAAAGAATCCTGTGCAAAAGGCGGCTGCGGCGAATGCCAGGCTTCCTGCCAGTCTGCATGCAAAACTTCCTGCACTGTTGCAAACCAGGAATGCGAAAACGAATCCCGCAAAGGCAACAAATAATTTTTGATTATTGAAAATTGCAGGCGTGCCAATGCCAGGTACGCCTGCCGTTTTTTTGGAGATTTTTAAATGGTACATACTTTTTATCTTAACGGTTATTATATAGCTCTTGACGTAAACTCCGGTGCCGTTCATGTTCTTGATAAACTTTGTTTCGATCTTCTCAATAAATTTGAGGACAAGCTTCCGGAAGAATTTCCGAAAGAAATTCTTGATGAACTTTCCAAAGAATATTCCAGAGAAGAACTTCTTGAAGTTTATTCCGAACTTCTTGAACTCCAAAAAGCCGGACAGCTTTTCAGCGAAGATGATTATGAACGTTTTACTGATATGATGAAAGGCGCACCCATAAAATCCATGTGCCTTCACATTTCACATGACTGTAACCTTCGCTGTAAATATTGCTTTGCTTCAACCGGCGACTTTGGGAAAGGCAGAAAACTCATGCCTGTTGAAACCGGCAAAAAAGCAATCGATTTCCTTCTCACTCATTCCGGAAACCGCCACAACCTTGAATTGGATTTCTTCGGCGGCGAACCTCTTATGAACTGGGATGCGGTTAAAGAAATCGTTGACTATGCCAGAAGCAAGGAAGAAGAATATAACAAAAAATTCCGTTTTACCGTAACCACCAACGGTGTTCTTCTTAACGATGATAACATTGATTACATCAATAAAGAGATGAAAAACGTTGTTCTTTCCCTCGACGGAAGAAAATGCGTAAACGATAATATGCGTCTTGCAATCAACGGAAAAGGAAGCTATGACGTAATTGTTCCAAAGTTCCAGAAACTTGTTGAAAAACGTATTGAAGGCGAAAACAAGGAATATTATGCACGCGGAACTTTTACAAAAAATAATCTCGATTTTGCACAGGACGTTTATCATATTGCCGATGATCTTGGTTTTGATCAGCTCAGCGTTGAACCTGTAATTGCAGATCCGAGCGAACCTTATGCAATTACAGAAGAAGATCTTCCTACAATTTTTGCGGAATATGAAAAACTTGCAGTTGAAATGATCCGCAGAAAAAAAGAGGGAAGATGCTTTAACTTCTTCCATTTCATGATCGACCTTGATCAGGGTCCCTGCGCAATAAAACGTCTCCGCGGATGTGGCTGCGGAAACGAATATGTTTCTGTAACTCCCGATGGTGATATTTATCCTTGTCACCAGTTTGTAGGTAACGATGAATGGAAAATGGGCAATCTTGACGATGGTACACTCGATACCGAAATGAAGGATAAATTTGCCTGCTCCAATATCTATACCAAAGAAGGATGCAAGGATTGCTGGTGCAAATTCTATTGTTCCGGCGGCTGTAACGCAAACAACTACAGCTTCAATAAAGATATTAACAAACCCGTAAAGCTTTCCTGTGAAATGGAAAGAAAACGTGTTGAATGTGCAATTATGATAAAAGTTGCAATGGCGGATAAATAATTTTAAAAAAATGAAAAGCTCCGGAATATCCGGAGCTTTTTTGTTATATAAATGGTAGGGAAGTGGAAAAGGGAAGAAGGTATTAAAAATTGGACAAAAAAGTAATATATGAAAACATTTATAAAAACAGATTTCTTATAATAAGCTGCGTTGTGCTCGTTTTCGGAACAATTTTCGGGACGAGCATGCTCAAAATTATTCCGGAAGAAATATGCGAAAATTTTTATGGTTTTGTATCAAAACAATCTTCGGATCTATTTAACGTTTTTATAAACAGATTTTCTTTTCCTTTTATAATTCTTTTGTTTCTTTATTTTTCGGGAACAAGCCTTTTGGGAATGTTTTCCGCTTTGGCAGCGGTTTTTATAAGCGGTTTTTTCTTTGGATTTGAAAATTCTATCAATTATAAGTTTTCGGGTATGGATTATGTAATAAATTCTCTTGTGCTCTATTTTACATCGGCTGTTTTTATGAATTTTATGATTATTGTAATGGCTGAAAATTCAATTTTTTCATCAAAACAATTACATAATATCGTCAGCAACAAAAATCCGGAAAAATCGCATTATAATGCGAAAAATTTAAGTGTAAAGTTTCTGACATTTACAATATTTACAGCGCTGATTTCTTTAATTTCAGCCGGTTTTTCGCTTTTTATTCAGTCTGTTCTTTAGGTTTCTTCTTGGATTGTTTAACGTTTTTAAGGGGCGATTTGTTTGAAGCGTCTTCAATCTGCTTGTTGCTTACATGAGTATAAATTTCGGTTGTGGAAAGGCTTTCATGACCCAAAAGTTCTTTCAAAACCCTGATATCAACTCCTGCGTCCTGATAAAGCAGAGTTGCTGCGGTATGGCGGAGTTTATGCGGCGAAATTCCAAGTCCGTCAAGACCGGCCTCTTTCAGGCAATGTTCCACGATTTGTTCCACGCCGCGAGTACTGATTCTTTTGCCGAATCTGTTGAGAAAAAGAGCATTTTTATCAACCCTTTTTATAATTTCGCCGGAATTGAGTACACGAAGATAATTTTCAATTGCGGTAAGGCAGGATCCGTTGAGATAAACAATTCGTTCTTTGTTGCCTTTACCGAGTAATTTAAGCTGGTTATCACGGATATCTTGAAGATTTATTCCGCAAAGTTCTGAAACACGCATTCCGCAGTTTAAAAACAGCGTAATTATGCAAAAATCGCGTTCGGTAAAATTGGTTTCAACGTGTGTAAGAAGTTCAAGGGCTTGTTCAAGAGTAAGATATTTGGGAAGCGTTTTCCGAAGTTTCGGAGTTTCGAGATTAAGCATGGGGTTTTCTGAAAGTTTGCCGCTGGAAACCGTAAGATATTTATAAAAAGATCTTATTGCCGAAACTTTTCTTGAACGAGCTTTTGCTTCATTATCATGGTTTCGCTGGAATTCCGAAAGAAATCTCATTGCATCGGTTCTGGTTGCATTTTTAATTAAATCAAAACCTGCGTTGTGAATTTTGATTTCTTTATAATCAACATCATCGGAAACAAGACCGTTATCGATCATTAAAAATCTTATAAAAGATCTTAAATCAATATAATATCCGTCAACAGTCCTCGGAGAACGTCCTTTAATGGTTTCCATATAAAATAAGAAATCCTGGAGAAAATCAGGGCAATCGTTTAGATTATCTTTGTTCATTATAAAATCCTCCTTTTTCGCTTCCCTTAACTTCGCTAAATTTCTATTTAGCGAAGTTGGCTCTATGGAAATTATAGCACAAAAGGCCCTCTCCCGTCAACTATTTGTAAAGAAAAAAAGCCTGATTTTATCAGGCTTTTCCTTTGATTTATTCTTCTTCGCAAAGCGGCAAAATTCCGCCGATATCACGCAAAGTTCTTCCTCCAAGATTTTCCGAATAAATATTTCTGTTACGAAGAAAATCTTTTATATTGTCATAATCCTTGAGCGATTTTAAGTTTCCGGAAGTTCCGAGGATTTTTTCTTCAACCATTCCCCCGCAGCCGCCTATAAATCCGGTATCGTAACCTTTGAGGTAAATTCCGCCTTCCTTTATTTTAAGAACTTCAATTTCCTTTTGCTGTAAAATTCTGGCAATTCCCGGATCAGCTGTTATAACGGCATCTTCGGCAACGGCAAGAACCGAACATTTTGCATAGCCTTGTTTTACTCCGATTATGTTATAATTATTTTCTTCTGCAAACTCCAGCAGTTTTTTATCAATTATATCCGGATTTACAATGATGTTTCTGCCTATGATTTCTGCATTTATAAGACAATCGTCCGGATAACTGAAATCAAGTTCATTTTCGGTATTTTTTATATCAAAACCGAGCATCTGAAGCATATATGTGCTCTTTTTTGAGCACGAAGCTGTGAGCACGGAATTTCCGCCAAGATGAAGAATCTGTAAATCGGCGTGAGATGCAATTCCGGTCGGAAGATTTTCATTAGGTTCAACAGAAACAACGGCTATTTTTGCAGATTGCAATGCAGAAATAACGTCTTCCGCTTCGGAAGAAACAGCCGCAACGGTTACGTTTCCGTCTGGAAAATTCGGATTCTTAACAAAATTCATTCACTTTTACCTTCTTTTTTACGAATGGCAGAAAAAGCTTCTCCTACGTTTGTAACTCCGGTAAGTTTGATTTTATAATCCTCTTTACGGAGTTTTTTAAGGCATTGCATAGGCAGAATGACTTCGGTAAAACCGAGTTTTTCGGCCTCTTTAATGCGGTTTTCTGCATTGGAAACGCTTCGGAGTTCTCCGCCAAGACCTATTTCGCCGAAAGCGACGATGCTGCTGTCAACAACAGTATCGGTAAGACTTGAAATAAGCGCAATTGCAACCGGAAGATCTGCCGCAGGTTCGTCCAACTTAATACCGCCGATTACGTTGATATAAGTATCCATACTTCCGAAATAATAACCCGCTCTTTTTTCAAGAACAGCAATCAGCAAAGCGGTCCTGTTGAAATCGAAACCGGTGGAAGTTCTTCGCGGAACGCCGAAACCGGTTTTTGAAACAAGAGCCTGAACTTCCGCAAAAATCGGTCTTGTTCCCTCAATGATACAGCTTACACAGGTTCCGGAAACGTTGGTAGGACGTTCGGAAAGAAGTGCAACTGAAGGGTTTTCCACTTCGTGGAGTCCGTTTTCGTTCATTTCAAAAATACCGATTTCGTTAGTGGAACCGAAGCGGTTTTTAATGGAACGAAGAATACGGTAGCTCATGGTACGTTCCCCTTCAAGATGAAGAACAGTGTCAACAATATGTTCCATAACTTTCGGTCCGGCAATGGCGCCGTCTTTATTGACGTGACCGACGATTATAACGGGTATGTCGGCCTTTTTTGCAACTTTTGTAAGGATCGAAGTACATTCTTTGACCTGGGTAACGCTTCCGGCGGAAGACGCAATTCCGGAAAAACTCATGGTCTGGATGGAATCCACCATTACCATATCGGGTTTTTCGCTGTTTATTGCGTTAACGACCTGGCCGATATCTGTGTAAGGCGCAATCAGCAGATTTTTGTTATCGACGCCGATTCTTCTTGCCCGGAGTTTAAGCTGGGATTTGCTTTCCTCTCCGGAAATATAAAGAATTTTCATTTTTTCGGAAAGTTTTCCGCAGATTTGCAGAAGCATTGTGGATTTTCCGATTCCCGGATCGCCGCCGAGAAGTGTTACGGAACCTTTTACAATTCCGCCGCCGAGAACTCTGTCGAGTTCATCGATTCCGGTTACATATCGGAATTCATCGTTAACGTCAACGTCCGCAATGCTGGAAATAGTTTCGGCTTCCGGTTCTCCGATTATAAGACCGGCGGTTTTTTGCTTTGAATTTCCTTCTTCCGCGCGGACATCTTCAATAAAAGTGTTCCATTCGCCGCATTCGGGGCATTTTCCCATCCATTTCGGTGTTTCATATCCACATTCGGAGCAAACAAAAATTTTTTTAAGTTTTTCCATTATTTTTAAACTTCCCTTTCGGTAAGATGTTTTACTGATGATAACGCGATGGCAAAAGCCATTTTGTTTTGGTATTTGTCATTGGTAAGCAAAGCAGCTTCTTCGTTGTTGGAAATAAAACCGCATTCAACGAGAACAGAAGGTTTTTCGGAATGATAAAGTATATAAATATCTTTTCCCGCCTGCTTTATAACTCGTTTGTTTTCCGGTTGGAGCATTGAGGATATTCCGCTTTGAATAGATTCCGCAAGCAATTTGCTTTCCGGGTTATTACCGCCATAAAAAACTTGTGCGCCAAGCGCATTTCCTCCGAAAATATTCTGGTGAATCGAAATTGAACAAAGGCAAGGCGAATTTTCAATTTGTTCAAGGCGGTTTTTTATATCGGAAACTTTCTTTTCGCGCTGCGTTTTAAGTCCTTCGTCGCAGGTCATTTTGTCTGTTTTTCGGGTGAATTCAACATCATATCCCAAAAATTCCAGAAATTCCGCAGTTTTAAGCGTTATAGAAAGATTTATATCTTTTTCAATTATTCCGCCAACGCCGATTGCGCCTCCGTCTTCGCCGCCGTGACCGGCGTCCAGAAGGATAATGTTGTTTTCCGTAATGTTTTGTGAAGAGGCGGAAACGATTTCGCCTTCCGGAAAATATAAAAACGGTGCCGCAATTATAAAAAAAGCAGAAACTGTCATTAAAAAAGCTTTTGCAAAGATATATTTCAAAACAGAACACTCCCCTTTCGCTTTTTAATAATACGCGAAAAAGTTTTGCTCTATACCGGATATTTTATCACAAAAACATTTGTTTGTATATCCAAAAATAATAAACTAAATTTGTATAATAATTAATAAAATATTTTTATTTACATCATTGACTTTCATATGCTAAAGTGTTAAAATTAAAAAGCTGGAAGATTTCAGCGTATTAAAGTGTGAAGGAGAATTTATTTTTATGAACAATCGTCTTAAAGATGAAAGTCTTGATGAACTGTTTGAAGCCATTCTCACTCTTGAAAATAAGGAAGAATGCTACAGCTTTTTCCGCGATCTTTGCACTGTTCCGGAACTTAAAACTCTTTCCCAGCGTTTCCACGTTGCAAAAATGCTTGTGGATAAAAGAGTTTACAGCGATATTGTTGAAGAAACCGGTGCTTCCACCGCTACCATAAGCCGCGTTAACCGTTCCCTTTCCGAAGATTACGATTCCTGCGGAGGATATATCCTTGTATTCAATCGACTTGAGGAGAAAAAATGAGCGATTACGGTGATTTTGCCAGGTTTTATGACAAGTTTACTTCAAACGTTGATTATCCCGCAAGGGCAAGATATTTTGATGCTCTGATACAGAAATATAATCCGGATGCACAGCTTATGCTCGATTTGGCCTGCGGAACCGGTTCCCTCAGCTTTGAGCTTGAACCTTTCGGATATGATATCGTTGCGGTAGATAATTCCTACGAAATGCTTTCTGTTGCAATGGAGAAAAAGGAAATGCTTGAAAGCAACGTCCTTTTCCTTTGTCAGGAAATGAGCGAACTTGATCTTTTCGGAACCATTGATGCAACGGTATGCGCTTTGGACAGCATTAACCATATCATTGATGAAGAGGAAGTAAAAGATATTTTCAAAAAGGTTTCCCTTTTTTCAAACCGCGGAGCAGTTTTTGCTTTTGACGTGAACACCGTTTATAAACACAAAGAAGTTCTTGGAAACAACTGTTTTGTTTATGAAAACAATAATACTTTCTGCGCCTGGCAGAACAGCCTCGATAAAGACGGTGTTACTGTTGATATCTCCCTCGATTTCTTCGATAAAACCGAAAACGATGGTCTTTATTGCCGTTATAGCAGCGATTTTTCCGAAAAGGCTTACGAAATCGACGATTTGAAAAATTGGCTTGATGAAGCCGGTTTTGAAGTAAAAGCCGTTTTTGATGAGGACAGTTTCCTCCCGCTCAGAAAAGACAGTCAGAGAGCTGTAATTGCAGCGGTAAAAAAATAATAAAAAATTTTGAAATTTTTTCAAAAAAAGACTTGACTTTTTATTCTTACTGAGTTATAATAAACAAGTCGTTCGGGGGCATAGCTCAGCTGGTTAGAGCACCTGCCTTACAAGCAGGGGGTCATAGGTTCGAGTCCTATTGTCCCCACCAAACAAAACCGCAACTTTGGTTGCGGTTCTTTTTTTATCTGAAAATCCGCTTCCCTGCCGTTTTTCTGTTTTTCAGCAAAAACGGCTCTTTTTATTATATTGATTTTATAGTATAATATCTTCGGGTGATTATATGAAACATATTGTAAATACAGTAAGCGAAAACTTTTGGCTTGAACAATATAAAGATAAGGCGGATATGAACAAGTTCATTTCAGATTGCCTTTGCGACGGCTGCGAAGTAATTCGCGGCGGCGAAGATACGACTGGAATTTACGATAAAGATAACGTAATCGGGGTTCATCTTTTCTTCTATCCCGCATGGCTGGATTTCTGGAACAACGATATTGAAAAACTTAAACTCCATTTCGGAACACAGGAAATCTGGGAAGGTTATTATCGTGCGAAAAACCGTGAGGAATTTCTTCTTCCCTATCGTGCTGATATGGAATATGCAGAAGCAATCGGCGCGGAATATGTTGTTTTCCATGTAAACGATGTTTCCAACGAAGAAGTTATAAGTTATAAATGGGAACATTCCGATGAAGAAGTTATCAGAGCTGTCGCAGAGATAGTAAACGAGCTTACAAGGGGCAAAAATTATCATTTCAAGCTCCTGTTCGAAAATCTTTTCACCCCCGGTATGATGCTCTTAAAACCCTCAGAAACGGCTCTTATGCTGGAGCTTACTGATTACGAAAACAAAGGTATTCTTATGGATACGGGCCATTTGATGTGCGCTCCGCAGAATATTACCGATGAGGAACAAGGAATTGATTTTGTTCTTGAAACGGTAAGAAATCACGGCGAACTTTCGAAATATTTCAAGGCGCTTCACCTTCACAAATCAACCACCGGAGAATATATTCAAAAACATAAAGCGACCTTTATTGAACCAAAAGAAGAGTTTTATGAGCGCTGGGCCCAGGGTTATGATATTATCCTTAATATTGATAAACATCAGCCTTTTGAAAACCCGAGAGTTCGGGAAATTCTTGAACTTGTTGAACCGGAATATGTCACCCACGAAATTTCGGCAAAAACAAGGGAAGAAAAACTTGAAAAAGTGCTTGTTCAGATGAAGGCGCTTGGGAAAATTTAAAGAAAAAACCGGAAAGGACTTCCCTTTCCGGTTTTTTTGTTTTTTTATGCAAAATTTACTGAAAAAATGTTACTATATAGTTGAAGGCCTTTAAAAATTTTTCAAAGGTGGTGACAATAATTTTGGAAGACGAAAAGATAATTGAACTTTATTTTGAAAGAAACGAATCGGCAATTTCGGAAACTGCCGAAAAATACGGTAATTATCTTTATAAAATCGCTTTCAATATTCTTTCGGATAACGAAGATTCGGAAGAAAGCGTAAACGATACATATATGAGCGCCTGGAACACAATTCCGCCGGAAAAACCGAATATTTTTTCTGCTTTTCTCAGCAAAATTACAAGGTATATAAGTCTTAACAGATATAGATCCGGAAAAGCGGAAGAACGCGGCGGCGGAGAAATTGATGCTGCTTTTGAGGAAATTGAAGAATGTGTTCCGGATAAAAGCGACATTTACGATGAAATCGAAGCAAAGGAACTTGCAAAAATGATTTCGGATTATCTGAAAAAACTTCCGGAAACTGAAAGAAAAATTTTTGTCTGCAGGTATTATTATCTGGATTCCCTTTCGGATATTTCAAAGCAGTTCGGTTTCAGCCAGAGCAAAGTTGCCTCGATGCTTCACAGAACAAGAAAAAAGATTTTGTCGCATCTTGAGAAAGAAGGTGTTCTTGGTGAACGGTGATAAAATTATTGAAGCAATCGGAATGATTGACGATGAAATTATTGCGGAAGCAAAAAAGCCGGTAAAGAAGCGTTTTGGAGCAAAAAAGGTTCTTGCTTTGGTGGCGGCTTTGATTATAATTTTTGCTTTTGCAGTTACGTCCAATGCGGTAAAACCTTTTATCAGAAATCTCTTCAAGGATACAAAACAGTTTGTGGAAATGCTTAAACCGGTAAATGTTTCCTGCATAAGTGAAGGAATTGAAATGAAAGTGGTTTCAGCAAACGTTGCTGGAAGCGAAGCTTATATCTATATTTCTATGCAGGACTTGGAAGGAAACCGAATTGATGATTCTTTTGATTTATATGATAGCTATAGTATAAGCAGAAGTTTTGACGGTTACGGAACTTGTGAAAAGGTGGATTTTGATAAAGAAACCGGAATTATAACTTTCCTTGTTACTGTTGGAAGCAATGACGGAAAAAACATCAAAAACGGTAAAATAACATTTTCGGTAAAAGAATCTCTCGGCGGAAAAAAGAATTTTAACGATTATATTGATGAAATTGATTTGAAAAAATTTGTGCTTTCTTCCGAAACAAAACAGATAACAAACCGAAGAGGCGCCGGCTATGACGGAACAGAAGAAATGAAAATATTCGTAGATAATCTTGAAAGTCTTGTTCCGCAAGGAGAATTGGCTTCGCCTTTTCCGGGAGTAACCATTACCGCAATCGGATATGTTGACGGAAAGCTTCATATACAGTCACTTTATGAAAACATCGGTGAAACGGATTGTCATGGTTCTGTCCGGCTGGTTAATAAGGAAGGTAAAAAAATCCGAAGTTTTTGTTCTGTTTCTTTTTGGAACGAAAACGGCAAATCTGAAATTCAGAAAAATCTTTTTGGAAAAGAATATATTCAATATTGTGACAATTATGAGGAACAGGTTTTTGAAATTTCTCCAGAAGAACTTAAAAATTGCCGGCTTTTCGGAGAATTCAGCAGTCATACGGAATATATTGAAGGAAACTGGTCCGTTACTTTTGATATTAAGAATATATACTAAAAAAAGACCCGCAGAGCGGGTCTTTTTCCGTTTATTCAAGCGCTATTTTTTTATAGGAAACCGGTTTTAATTCATCGTCAAAATCGATTCTGTAGCCTTCGGAAGGCTTTGGCTGCCATGCATAAAAATGCTCGGCAGTTTCATCACCCGGGAACCATGTGAGCATCAAGCCGGCAATAACGCCGCCGTGGCAAACGATAATGCAGTCCTTACCGATGTAATCTTCCATTGCGGCGAGAGAACGCTCCAGCATTATTTCGCCGCTTTCGCCGTTTGGGCAAACGTTTCGCCAGTTATCCCCGGTTATCCAAGCCTGATAGTCTTCCCTGTCTTTAAGCTGTTCATAGCTTTTCATTTCAAAATCGCCGAAACTGAATTCCCTCATTCTTGGGTCGGTTTCGTGGGGAACTTCCCTTCCGTACATTTCAAAAAGGGTCTGTTCTGTGCGTTTCAAATCAGTTGTAATTACTTCAAAACCGCTTAAATCCGGATAAATTCCTGCTTTCCTGCGGGTTTTAATAGCTTCGATTCCCTCTTCGATTAAAGGAATATCGCTGCTTCCGTAATAAAGTCTGCGCTTGTTGCCTTCGGTAATTCCGTGGCGGAAAAGATATATGGTGCTCATTTTATTTCAACCTCTGGGAAAGTCCGCAAAAAATTCTTGTAACGTGCTCGGCTTCTTTGGAAAGTTTTATGAGAAGCCTTCCGTTTGCTTCGCGCCAGGCTCTTTCGGTTTTATCGATAGGAACAACTCCGCAGGAAATATCGTCGGAAATTATGATTTTATCTTCAATATTTTTTGCGTGCTCAAAGAAATAATCAGCCGGTTCAAAACCATGCTCAACACACCAGAAACTGAAGCGTTCGATATGGGTTATACATTTTTTATCAAATTCCGGAGCGGAATCTTTACCGCAAACAAAGATTTCTTCATCGGATATTCCAAAATTTTCTTTTGCAAAAGCGGTTTTACCCTGAAAAGCGCCGCCGATTATAAGTTCCATAAAATTCTCCTTACATAAGAGTTAAAGCAAAAACTCCGCAAAGTTCGGCAATAGTATGTCCGAATCCGGTAACGTCACCGGAAAAACCATCGAGATTTTTGAAAGCGTAAGCTGTGGAAATTACGTATCCCAAAATTGTTGCAAGAGAGATAATCGCTCCCCAAACACTGAAAAGATAAGCGGAAAGCGCAAACGATACAATAAGAATAGCGCAAAGAGCAATTACGTTTCCTTTGCTGATTCCCTGATGGAAGTTTCCGGCATATTCGCTGTGGCTCATGGGACGAAGAGTTGAAACGCCGATCGCACTGCATGCACGGGAAACGGTGCAGATTATTATAAGCGGCCATGCTTCTCCGGTTCTGCTTGCAAAGGAAGCGAAACTAAGCATAAAAAGCATCGCAAGAGCGATTACCGCAAAAGAACCGACGTGGGAATCCTTAAGAATCTCTCTTTTCTTTTCAAGAGGTCTGCGGGAAAAAATCGCGTCGCAGCAATCCATATATCCGTCAAGATGGATTCCGCCGGTAAGGAGATAAGGCAAAAGAGCAAGAATTGCCGCACCGAACATCTGCGGACAGTTTATTTTATCAAGTAAAAAAGCAGCAAGCGCCCAGATTCCGCCGATTATTGTTCCGACAAAAGGAAAAACAACAAGCATAAGCGAGCGTACGGAATCTTCCCATACGTGGGAAAAAGGTGTCGGAATTGCACAGAACATGCTGAAACTCATGCAAAACGCTTTAAGAAGTTTTTTCAAACAAGTTCAGCTCCTTTGTAAAAAATAATCTGATTACAGGAAAATTCCGCGACAACGTCGCATTTTTCCGCAACAGCGCGGTCAACTTTCGCAAGACCTTCTCTGTAAGAATCGGTCCATTCGTCATAAAAAGCCGCATCGCAGAAAATATTATCCGAAACGAAAACAACGTTTTCAACCGCATCTGAAAAAGCAAGAAGTTCATTCGCAACTTTTTCTGCGGCCGGTTTGTTGATTTCACCGCTCATTCCGCCGAACATTTCGTTGGATAAAAGCGCCGTTACGCTATCGACAAGGTATGTTCCTTTACAGTCGAATTCTTCGCTGTGCAATGCGATATTTCTGCCCCATTCGGCAGTTTTGAAGCCCCAGCCCGCTCTTTCTTTTCTATGGCGGAGAACTCTTGCATCGTCCTCGTTATCTCTCGGCTCCATTGTTGCAAGATACCAGAGATGACCTTCGGAAGAAAGTTTTTTTGCAATTTCCTGGGCAAACATGGATTTTCCGTTTTTTGCTCCGCCGGATATATAAATCTTCATCTTTCCACCGTAAAATGATCGCCTTCGCGAATTTCATCAAGATAGCTGTCGTCAATGCTCGCTTCATCAAAGGTTGCCATTTCGTTCATAATGGCATAAGCGGCATCGAGAACCCGGAACATAATCGGACAGCCGCTTCCCTCTCCAAGGCGCATTTTCATAAGAAGAGGCGCTTCAAGACTGAGTTCTTTCATTGCAAGAACGTAACCGGGTTCAAAGGAAGCATGGGAAGCTATAAGATAGTCTTTTACGTTCGGGCAAAGTCTTGCCGCGCAAAGAGCCGCGACGATCGAAATAAAACCGTCGATAACGACCGGAATTCTGTGTTCTGCGGCACCGAGGAAAACTCCGCACATTGCGGCAATATCAAGTCCGCCGACTTTTGAAATAACGTCGATGGGATCATTTATATCGGGTTTATGTTTTGCAATTGCTCCGTCGATAACTTCAATTTTATGAAGATATGCTTCATCAAGAAGTCCGCCGCCTTTTCCTGCGGTTATTTTTGCGGGTGTTCCGGTAAAAGCGGAAAGAATAGCGGAAGAAGTTGTTGTGTTTCCAATTCCCATTTCGCCGACTCCGATCGCGTCAACGCCGTCTTCGACACATTTATCCGCCATTTCGAGTCCGACGCAGATTGCTTTTTCAGCCTCTTCCCTGGTCATTGCAGGTTCAAGATAAAGATTTTTTGTGCCGTAGGCAATTTTTCTGTTGATAACCGCGGGGCAATTATAATCGGTCATAACGCCGACATCAACAACAACGATTTCATCGCCGAAATGTTTTGCAAGAGAGGAAGCACCGGTCATTCCCCTTGTGAGGTTGATCGTTTGTGCAAGGGTAACGGATTGCGGAGTGCAGGAAACGCCTTCATCACAAACGCCGTTATCGGCGCAAAGAACAACAATGCGGCATTTTTCCGCTTTATTATGGATTTTTCCGGTCATACCGGCAACGCGAATGGATAATTCTTCAAGAACACCGAGGCTTCCGGGAGGTTTTGCAAGCTGTGCCTGACGCTCCTTTGCTGCGGTCATAACTTCTTTGTCTGCGGGTTTAACGGAAGATATGGCTTTTTCGATTCTTTCGTTCAAAAAAATTCACTTCCAATCAAAATTATTTTTTAAAAATAATAAAAGAAATAAAAAATGATCAATGACATTGTATCATATTTCAAATATAATTTCCACACAAAGATTTTTTCAGCAAATTCGGAACAAAAAAACAAAGGCGTGCTCAAATGAGCACGCCTTTTTGAAACCATTATTCAATTATTCGATAATAAGTTTTTTGAAGATTTTTTTGCCTTTTTTAAGAATAACTTCGCCGTCGAATGCGCTTCTGTCGATGGTTGCGAAAACGTCGGAGATTTTTTCATCGTTGACGGTGATTCCGCCCTGTTCGATAAGGCGTTTGCCTTCGCCTTTGGATTTTGCGATTTCCGCTCTGATAAGAGCTTCGGTTACGGAAAGTTTTCCGTCAGCAAAATCTGCTTCGGTGAAAGAAACGGTGGGCATATTTTCGCTGGAACCTTTTCCTGCAAAAATTGCTCTTGCTGCTTCAAGAGCTTTGTTTGCTTCTTCTTCGCCGTGAACGATTTTTGTTACTTCAAATGCAAGACGTTCTTTGCAGGCGTTGATATTTGCGCCTTCAAAAGTTTTTTCCATTTCTTCAATTTCTTCAACAGGAATAAAAGTGAGGAATTTAAGGCATTTGATAACGTCATCGTCACCGACGTTTCTCCAATACTGGAAGAAATCATAAGGAGTGGTTTTAGTCGGGTTGAGCCAGACTGCGCCGCCTTCGGTTTTACCCATTTTCTTGCCCTCTTTGGTGGTGAGAAGCTGGAAGGTCATGCCCTGAACTTCTTTCTGTTCAAGACGGCGGACAAGTTCGATACCGCCGATTATGTTGGACCACTGGTCATCGCCGCCGAGTTCCATGGTGCAGTTATAATCACGGAAGAGTTTAAGGAAGTCATAGCTCTGCATAATCATGTAGTTGAATTCAAGGAAAGTGAGTCCGCGTTCAAAACGGCTTTTTACGCATTCTGCGGTGAGCATTTTGTTAACGGAGAAATGTGCGCCGACGTCGCGAAGAAGTTCAACATATCCGAGTTTAAGGAGCCAATCGCCGTTTCTTGCAACAATGCATTTGGAAACGTCAACGATCTGGTTCATCTGTTCAAGGAATCTGTCTGCATTGTAGTTGATCTCATCAACGGTGAGCATTTTTCTCATATCGGTTTTGCCGGTTGGGTCACCTACCATGGTGGTACCGGTTCCGAGAAGAAGAATCGGGGTGTGGCCGGCCTTGATCATTCTGTTGATGACCATAAGCTGAAGGAAGTGTCCTACATGAAGGCTGTCTGCGGTAGCATCGAAGCCGATGTAGAAAACTACTTTTTCATTTTCAAGTTTTCTTTTGATTTCTTCCGGGTGAGTCATCTGGGCAATTAAGCCGCGGCGCTCAAGATCTTCATAAATTGTCATTTTAATTTTCCTCCGTTTTATATAAATCTTATCTTTTGCAAAAAACAAAAAGCCCTCCGTCGGCAAAAACCGACAGAGGGCGAATTAGCGCGGTACCACCTCTGGTTCGTCAGAAAAAACTGACCTTTAAAGCGCTGTAACCGGCGCACCGGATAAAACCTACTGTTATTTCGGAATTATGGCTCGGGAATGTATTCGCTCTTGTTCTGCCCGCTTTCTTACACCGACCGAAAGCTCTCTTTGCCGCATGGAACAAGGCTAATTTTTTCCTTCATAGCTTTTTGCAATATGTTTGGATTATACCGCAACAAAGCGGCTTTGTCAACCTTATTTTGAAAGCTCCAAAAGTTCTTCGGCGCTCTTTTTAAGGGCATCGGTAAGGTTTCCGCCCATGATTCTTGCAAGTTCGTTAACCCTGCCCTCTTTTTCAAGACTTTCAACGGAAGTGAAAGTTCTTCCGCCTTCGGTACTTTTTGAAATAAGAAGGTGGTTGTCTGCATATGCAGCAACCTGGGCAAGGTGAGTTACGCAGATTATCTGGCGGCCTTTTGAAACCTGTTTAAGTTTCTGACCGACTTTTTGCGCGGCAGAACCGGAAATACCGGTATCGACTTCGTCGAAAATAAGGGTATCAACATTATCATTATCCGCAAGAACGTTCTTTATGCTGAGCATAATTCTTGAAAGTTCGCCGCCGGAAGCAATTTTTGTAAGGGGTTTAAGCGGTTCGCCTGCATTTGTTGCGATATAAAATTCAAGATTATCTTTTCCGGATTCGGTAAAATCCGTTTCCTCAAAATTAACTTTGAAGCGAACATTCGGCATATTAAGATAGGAAAGTTCTTCGGAAACAGCCCTTTCAAAAGCCTCAGCGGCTTCAGAACGTTTTTTGGTCAGAGCACCGGCAAGTTTTGCGGTTTCGGAAAAAAGCTGTTCACGCTCTTTTTTAAGCTTTTCAAGACGCTCTTCGGAAAATTCAATATTTTCGAGTTCCAAAACAGCTTTGTTATAATATTTAAACATTTCCTCAACGCTGCCGCCGTATTTCCGTTTAAGGCGGAAAATCTGATCAAGTCTATGTTCAGTTCTGTTCTGGAGAGCGGGATCAAAATCAAGTTCGTCCGCGTTATCTTTTACATCATTTGCAAATTCCTCAAATTCATAATACATTTCCTTGAATTTTTCGGAAAGACCTTCGTACTGCGGGAAAAATTCAGCAAGTCTTGCGCAATTTTCAATTGCGGAAGAAAGTCCTTCAAGAGCGCCTTCGTTTTCGCCGTTTCCGTCAAGAGCAGAAACGGTTTCGGAAATAAGCTCCATTATGTTTTCAGCACTCTTTATGCGTTTGCTGAGAGCAAGAAGCTCTTCTTCCTCGCCTTCTTCGATTGCGGCTGCTTCGATTTCACCGATCTGAAATTTTAGCATATCGATTCTGGCGGTTTTGTCGGAATCATCATTAATGATTTTTTTGATTTCGCGTTCGATAGTGCGAAGTTTTTTATAAGATTCACGGTATTCCAAAAGTTCATTTTCGGTATTTCCGAAGGAATCTATATAACCTATATGAAGATCAGGGTTTTGCAAAACGGCGCTGTCATGTTGACCATGAACGTCAATGAGCACATAAGAAAGTTGTTTGAGCACGCCGGCTGTCGCAGGACGCATATTTACCTTGCAGACGCTTTTTCCTTCCGTGGAAATTTCCCTGGAAATCATGAGTTCGTCTTCAATATCATATCCGAGTTCTTCAAGAAGTTTTTCCGCTTCTTTGGAAATATCGGTGAAAACAGCAGAAACAACTGCTTTTCCCTCTCCGGTTCTTACAAGATCACGGCTTGTTCTTCCGCCAAGAACAGCATTGATTGAATCAATAAGGATGGATTTACCTGCGCCGGTTTCACCTGTGAAAACGTTAAATCCGTTTTCAAAATCTATAGCGGCACTTTCAATAACCGCAACGTTTTTTATAAAAAGCTGAGAAAGCATCAGGCAGGTTCCCTCCTTTCAACTATAATCAAATTATCCAATAAGTTTTTTTATGTTTTCAACAAGGGCAACGGTAACTTTTTCGTCACGCATAAGGACAAAAATCGTGTCGTCGCCGGCAAGAGTTCCTACAACTCCTTCGTGGTTCATTGCATCAAGAACAGCGCAGGCTGCATTTGCCATACCGGTATAGCATTTGATTACAATCATGTTGTTTGCATAGTCAACACTTTTTGCTGACTGATTGAAAACAGCATATTTTGTGCTTACATCGGAATTACTGTCAGAAGTTGCAGGAGAATAGCGGTATTTTCCGTCACTTACCATTGTTTTAACAAGGCGAAGTTCTTTTATATCGCGGGAAACGGTGGCCTGTGTAACATCAAAACCGCTTTTACGAAGATAAACAAGAAGATCTTCCTGGGTTGCAATGTCTTTTTCGGAAATAAGTTCAAGAATTTTGGAATGGCGTTTTGTTTTCATTGTTCTGTCCCCTTTTTATCTTCTTTCTATAATTTTCTGGTTAAGGATTTCGTAAAATCCACGTCCTGACAAGTTAATAAACTTTACAGATTTTTCAGAGCATTTTACTGTAAGCTTTTCATCTTTATTAAGGGCAAAGACTCTTTCTCCGTCAACAACAACATCAAGTTCCTTTTCGCCGCAAACAAGAGAAGAACCGACGGTGATAATTTTTTCCGGGGAAAAAACAACCGAACAGGAAATCAAAGAATGCGGACAAACAGGTGTCATTATTATTGCATTAAGGTTTGTATCAAGCACAGGACCGCCGGCAGACATGGAATATGCCGTTGAACCGTCAGGTGTGGAAAGAACGATTCCGTCGGCTCTGTAACGGCAAACTTCGTGTCCGTTGCATTCAACAAAAAGTTCGGCGATTTTTCCGGGAACGGATTTGCTTACAAAAACATCGTTTATTGCAAGTGTTTTGTTCTCTCCGTTTTCAATTTCAAGAACAGTTCTTTTTTCGACCGGGCATCCGGTTTTGAAAAGCTTTTCAATTTCGGAAAGACTTTCTGCTTCAATGTCAGAAAGGAAACCGAGTCTTCCGGCATTTATTCCGATTATAGGTTTATCGTATTTGATTGCGTGCTTGGCTGCACGAAGAATGGTTCCGTCACCGCCGACGATGAAAACGATATCAACATCCCGAAGCACATTTTCCGGATCGGAAAAATTTACGCCGGAAACAGAAATACATTCCTGTGCTTTCGGAACCATATAAGTTTCGATTTTATTTTTCAAAAGCAATTCAACAAGCTTTTTGGCGCAGGGAAAAACGTTTTCTCTGGTAAGGTTTGCAAAAACAAATGCTTTTGATTTACCTTTCCGAAGCTTGATTTTTTCTTCTTTTTTCAATCCGGAAAACCTCCTTTCGGTTTAATCGAGCTCGTTATGAGAAGATTCTACGAGAGCTTTTATTTCTTCGGAAGAAACGGAAAGTTCCGGTTCTTTTCTTGTCAGAACCATAAGATATTCTATGTTTCCCTGAGGTCCTTTGATAGGAGAAAACTCAAGACCTACAATGCCGAAACCTGCGTTTTTTGCAAAACCGACGGCTCTTTCGAGAACTTCCATATGAGTTGCCGGGTCACGGACAACGCCGTGTTTTCCGACTTTGTCTTTTCCAGCTTCAAACTGAGGTTTTACAAGACAAACCATCATTGCTTCGTCGGAAAGGAACGGAACAAGAACAGGAATTACAAGTCCGAGAGAAATAAAAGAAACATCAACGCTTACAAAATCAACGATATCTGGAACCTGTTCGTTTGTGATATAACGGACGTTAGTGCGTTCAAGGTTAACAACTCTTTCGTCCTGGCGGAGCTTCCATGCAAGCTGACCGTAGCCGACGTCAATGGAATAAACTTTTGTTGCGCCTTTTTGGAGCATACAGTCGGTAAATCCGCCGGTGGAAGCGCCGACATCCATACAGATTTTATTATCAAGTTTGAAACCGTAAAGTTCCATTGCTTTTTCAAGTTTAAGTCCGCCGCGGCTTACGTAAGCAAGTTTTTCGCCGCGAAATTCGATTTTATCTTCAGATGTAACGGATTCACCTGCTTTATCGGCTTTCTGGTTGTTGACGTAAACCTGTCCTGCCATAATTGCCGCTTTGGCCTGTTCGCGGCTCTGAATTATTCCTCTTGCAACAAGTTCTGCGTCAAGACGCTGTTTTTCGCTCATTTCAAAGCCTCCTTAACGGCATTTATCATAGCTTCACGGTCAAGACCATGAAGCTTCATTGCATTTTTAACTTCCATATGCGGAACAAATCCAGAGACACAGTGGATTTTGTAATTTCCATCATAACCGGATTTTAAAAGCAAATTTCCGAAATGTTCGGCAATGCTTCCGTTTTCAACAGATTCTTCGAAGAAGAAAACGTTTTTATATTTTTTTACGATTTCGATCATTTCATGCTCAAGAGGAAAGATCTTTCCGATTTTGAGCACGGAAGATTCGGTTTCTTCTGCGGCAAAAGATGCTTCGACAAAAAGTCTGCCGTATGCGATAATGATACAATCGTTTTTGCCTTCAAAAAAATCAAAATCTTCGTAATTTTTAAAGAACTTTTCAGGAATTGTTTTTTCAAAATCCCGAGGATACCTTACAGCCTGAACTCCTTTGGCAGAAAAAGCATTTTTCATATCTTTTTCGAGTTCTTTGTAATCTGCAGGTGAATAAATTGTAACTCCGGGGATTGTTGTAAGGATCGGAACATCGAAAGTTCCCTGATGTGTTTCACCGTCACCGCCGACAATTCCGGCACGGTCTATACCCAAAACAACATGTTTCGGTTCGATTGAAGCATCATGAAGAATCTGGTCATAAGCGCGCTGAAGAAAAGTTGAATAGACCGAAAAAACCGGTTTCATTCCGCCCGCTGCAAGTCCGGCTGCAAAAGTCATTGCATGTTCTTCAGCAATTCCGACATCAAAAAAGCGTTCGGGATATTTTTTGGAAAACTCTTTTAAACCGGTTCCGTCGGTCATTGCTGCTGTAATTGCACAGATTTTGTCATCTTTTTCCGCAAGTTCGCAGAGTATATTGCCGAAAGCGGAAGAAAAAGAATATTTGCTTTCATTCTTCAGCTCACCGCTTTCTTTATAAAAAGGAGCGACACCATGGAATTTTGAAGGATTTTTTTCCGCAGGATCATACCCCCTGCCCTTTACTGTATTTATGTGAACAAGAACAGGTTTTTTTATCTGTTTAGCGCGGCGGAAAGTTCTTATGAGCACGGCAATATCGTGTCCGTCTGCGGGACCCAGATATGTGAAACCAAAATGCTCAAAAGTGTTGCTGGAATAAAAAACATCTTTAAAAAAAGTTTTTATTGAGCGAAGGATTCCGAAAATACTTTTGCCGATGAAAGGAATTTTAAGCAAAGTATGTTCAAGAGCATCTTTAAAATGAAAATATCCTTCTCTTGAACGAATGTCTGCAAGATATTTTGCCATAGCTCCGACATTCGGAGAAATGCTCATTTCATTATCGTTGAGTACAACGACAAGGTTAGTCCTGCTTCTTCCGGCATTGTTCATTGCTTCAAAAATCATTCCGCCGGAACAGGCTCCGTCGCCGACTACCGCAACAACAGACTTTTCACTTCCGGAAATTTTTTTGGCTTCGGCAATACCCAAAGCGGCGGAAATTGAAGTGCTCGCGTGTCCCGCAACAAAAAGATCGTGTTCGCTTTCTGAAGATTTTGGAAATCCGGAAAGACCGCCTTCGGTGCGGATTCCTGTTATATCTCTTCCGGTAAGAATTTTGTGAGCATAGCACTGGTGTCCAACGTCCCAAATTATAGGTTCATCAGGAGAATCAAAAACATAGTGAAGCGCAACGGTGAGTTCAACGGCTCCGAGATTGGAAGCAAGATGTCCGCCGGTTTCGGAAACTTTTTCAATGATTTCATCACGAAGTTCATCACAAAGTCCGCAAAGCTGTTCAATATTCAGTTTTTTGATATCGCTTACGCATTTGATTTTGTTAAGAATATCGTGTTCCATTAAAAATCTCCGCTTATTTCATTCTCTTGATAAGAAAATCAAGAAGTTCGTTAAAGTTCGAGGTTTCAAAACCATTTTCGGAAAGTTCCAAAAGATTTTTATTTGCCGAATCGATGTAAACCATTGCGTCTTTTCTTGCTTTTTCAAGACCGTGAACTTTAACATAGGAATTGAGTTCACAGGTTTCATAATTTCCGTCAAAATCGAGGATATCGTCGATTATCTGGAAAGCAAAACCAAAGTTTTCGGCATAATTTTCTGCAAGTTCACAAAGTTTTTCATCTGCTCCCGAGGCAAAACATCCCATGAGCACGGCAGCTTTTATAAGAGCGACGGTTTTTAATTTATGGATAAGACCAAGGGTTTTTCCGTCAACTTCTTTTTCTGCGGCTTCAAGGTCAAGAACCTGTCCGCCGACCATTCCGCGGAAACCGGCAAGATCAGAAAGGACATTTATCGCTTTTATAGCTCTTTCGGGGTGATTTTTTGCGGATGAGCTTTTGGAAATTGCACAGAAAGCATGGGTCAGAAGCGCATCTCCGGCAAGAAGCGCGTTTGCTTCGCCGAAAGCGATATGACAGGAAGGTTTTCCTCTTCTGATATCATCATCATCCATGCACGGAAGATCATCATGTATAAGCGAGTATGCCTGGATACATTCAACAGCAACGGCATATGGCATTGTTTCATCGAAATCGCATCCGAACATTTTTGCAAATTCAAGGGTGAGAATTCCGCGAAGGCGTTTTCCGCCAAGAGCGGAATAACGCATGGCTTCGACTATCAATTTATAATCAGAAGATTCGGAAAAAAGTTCCGTGCTCATTGCGGAATCTATTAAATTTTTATCATCGATAAGAAAAGACATTATATCCTCCGCTTCAGTCAATTTCAACTTTTTCAATCTCAAGTTTAGCTTCGTCAAGCTTTTTTTGACAAAGTTTACTGAGTTCAAGACCTTCCTTGAATAATTTTATTGAATCATCAAGAGAAATTTCTTTGGATTCAAGTTTTTCGTTGATTTCGGCAAGTCTTTCGAGAGCTTCTTCAAACTTAATTTCTTTTTTCAAAACGAAGGTCCTCCTTCTTCTTTTTCAGTAACGGTTGCTTTGAGCACGCCGTCGAGAAAATGGATTTTTAATGTGTCGCCGGTAAAAACTTCCGAAACAGAAGTAATCTGCTTATTATCTTTTTCAATTCGGCAACCAGATTTTGCAAGAATTTTTGCGGGATTATTGCAATCAAGTTTTGCAAGAGCAAGAGAAAATCTCGCTTCCTTGTTTAAAAGCAGATTTTTATATAAGAATTCTCTTTTTTCAGAGATAAAATCGAGCTTGTTTTGGTGTTTTGAAAGAAAATTATCTGTAAAGTTCTTTGACTTAACATTTGTGAATTTTGAGAGCAAATCCGCATATTTATCACATTTTCTTTCGATATAATCACGCATCCATTCAATATTATCATCGAATGACTGCCGGAGCGCATTTATATCTGGACTTGAAAGTTCGGCAGCTGCTGAAGGAGTTGGCGCTCTTAAATCTGAAACAAAATCGCATATTGAAAAATCGGTTTCATGCCCGACTGCCGAAATTACAGGTGTTTTGCAGGCAAAAATTTCTCTTGCAAGGGTTTCATCGTTAAAAGCGGAAAGGTCTTCGGAACTTCCTCCTCCTCTTCCGATAATTATTACGTCGGGTTTTATAACTTTGTCCTGTTTAACGAGCGCGGAAATGAGCTGCTTTGGCGAATCTTCACCTTGGACCGAAACCGGAGTGAGCACGATTTTTGCAACGGGCCATCTTCTTGTGAGCACGTTTGTGATATCCTGAATTGCGGCGCCGCTTCCGGAAGTAATAACGCCGATTTTTTCAGGAAATTGAGGAATGTTTTTTTTATATTTTTCATCAAAAAGGCCTTCTGCTTCAAGTTTAGCTTTAAGCTGTTCAAAAGCAAGGTGTTTTGCTCCAAGACCTTCCGGCTGGATATCATAAACATAGAGCTGGCATGAGCACGCTTTTTGATAAACGGAAAGATCACAGCGTACAATAACGGACATTCCGTTTTCAGGCACAAAACGAATTCTTTCGGCATAACTGCGGAACATAACGCAGTTTATTTCTGCACCTGAATCTTTAAGAGAAAAATAATAGTGTCCGGAATAAAAGTTTGCTTTAAAATCGGTTATTTCACCTTTGATATATATTCCGGAAAGTTTTTTGTTTTCATCAATATATGATTTCAAATAGGCGGTTATCTGCGTTACGGTCAAAATATTGAATCCTGCCACAGTACCACCTCCAATTAAAATCATTTTTCTGCGGCAATAGAAGCAAGCACAGCTATTCCGGCCGCATTGTCGGAAGAAAACTCCGGCATCGCGAATATTCCGCCGTATTTTTCTTCGATTGTTTTTCGGATTATTTTGTTTGACATAACTCCGCCGGCATAGATAAGCGGAAGTTTTCCGTATTCTGCAATCAAAGCATCGGTCATTCCGCAAAGAGCCGCTTCTATTGATTTAAGGCAAAATAATGCGATATTTTCCCTTTTTTCACCGGAATCAAGCATTTTTCTGCATTTGTTTTCAATGCCGGAAAGACAGCATTCGTTACCTTTCATAGTCGGCTTGATTTTAAAACTTGCAGTGCTCAAAAGAGCAAGTTCTTCAAGATATTTTCCTGCGGGAAAAGGAAGCCCGAGCATTACTCCTACTCGGTCAACGGCCTGTCCCGCTTTTAAATCGGCGGAACCGGCAACTTTTTCGCATTTTATTATGCGGTTTTCGTCCGGAGTTACCAAAAGCGCTTCGGTTGTTCCGCCGGAAAGATGGAACGCAATAAATTTTTCATTTATGAGGTCAAGTCTTCCTGCGGAAAAAAGCGCGGCGGCAATATGACCCTGCTGATGAGAAAATTCATATCTCGGAGTTTTGAGCACAGAAGAAAGAGTTTTTGTAACCATATCGCCAACGAGGAAACAAGGCATATATGAACCCTCGATATCCCTTGGTCTTGTTGAAACTCCGATTGCTTCAATTTCATATCTGTTTCCGTCAATAAGGATTTCGACAATTTCTCCAAGCTGTTTTACATGGGCAAAAACCGCATCGGATTGGCGAAGACCCAATTCTCCTTCTCTTACCGGAAGAAGTTTTTTGCGTTGGATTATTTCATTTTTTTCGGGGTTATAAAGGGCCGCAGAAGTGGTGTAGTTGCTTGTGTCAATTCCAAGAAACATTATTCTTTTTCGCCTTCAACTTTGTTTTTATAAACGGCACCGAGAATTCCGTTTACAAAACCGGGGTCATCATCGCCGCAATAAACTTTGGCAAGTTCAACCGCTTCGTTGATAGAAACGCTTGCGGGAACTTCTTCAGTAAAATAATAAATTTCGCAAACAGAAATTCTAAGAATGGCAAGAGTAGCTTTTGCCATTCTTCCCGGTTTCCAGTGGTTTGAGCATGAAGCAATAATCTGATCGATTTCATCGCGTTTTTCAATGGTGATTCTTGCAAGTTCCTTTGCGAACGAACCGTCCGGAAGAGAAAGATCTCTTCCCTCGGCAGCATTTTCAAGGATATAATCCAATCCTTCGCTGTGAAAACTGCTTTCAAAAACAATTGCAAATGCGATTTCTCTGGCTTCTTTTCTGGTCATTTTAACAATCCTCCAATAAAAAACCTCCCCGATTTTTACCGAGGAGGGAAAACTCGCTTTAAATTTTCAAACAACATAAATTTATAAATTAATTATACCACCATTTATTATATTTACAATAGAAAACATGAAATTTATACAGAATTTTTATGAATATACATTTTAAAAAGGACCGCACCGCGGTCCTTTTTGATCTATGTTATTGGGTTACTTCAACAATTGAAATATTTTCTACCGGAACAGAAGTTTCCTGAATAATTGCTTCTTTTATTACCGCGGCTTCTGTCGGAAGAAGGCCTTCGGTCTGAACCATTACATCTGCATAATCTCCTGAAATATAAACTATACAATCTTCAAATCCTTTAGCTTTTATAATTGTTTCAATTTTATTTTCAAGTTCCATGTTTTCGGCAATTTCGCCGGCCTTTTCAGCAAGAACCGAGACCTGTTCTGAATCGTCTTCTGCAACGCCATAAAGATTTTCAATTGTTGCAACAGCTTCATCTCTTGATTTTTGTCGTGAAACACGTGCTTCGCTGAAATATGCGGACACATCCGTTATTTCTTCATTTGCATTTCCTTCAACAAGAATGGAATCACCGTAATTTTTTCCGGTATCAACAAAATCTTCTATATTGCCCGAGGCATAAAGATAATTGATATAAACAGCGCAGGAAAGCATCAATACCATTGAAGCAACGGCGATATGTTTCTTTTTAAGAGAAAAATTAAATTTTTTTGTTTTAAGATTTTTTATGAAATCAAAAATTTTCTTTTTTTCTTTTTCCGGCTCAACCGGAAGTTCAACACTTTCATAATTGGTTATACTTGTCATTGCGGTTTATCCTCCTATAATATACATTATGCCATTTCGGCAACGCTGACTTTGTTGGATGGTACATTTAACAGTGCACAAACAGCATCGATTATTTTTTCACAAACCAAAGGGTTGTTTCCGCCATCGCAAACTATTAAAACTCCTCTTATTTTTGCTTTATATGTTTTTATCAAAAGCGGTTCTTCGCCGTTTTGACCTTCAATGATAACAAGTTCATATTCTGTATTTTCCTCGCTTTCATCATAATTTTCAGATGAGTTTTTTGCATAAAAATATTCATCCGAAGAATCTAAAGTTATTGTAACTTCGGTCCTTCCTGCTCCTTTTATTTGTGAAACAGCTTTTTCTATTCGTTTTTCAAGTTCATTTTCTTCATCAATGGTTTCGCTGACAGAATGATTTTTATAATAATGTTCTGCTTTGTTTTCCGGCAACAATTCAGACAGAAAAATCAGTAAAATACCGACACAGCCGCACACAAGAATAAGTTTTGATTTTTTGCTGTCATTTCCTCCAAAAAAATTTTTTATTTTTAAATCAAGTTTTTTTATAATTTCCATTTCAGTTATCCTCCGAAATTATAATTTCCGGTAATAAGCCAGTCTTTGCTTTTATAGTTTCTGCGAGTTTGTCGGCGTTTTCTGCGTGATTCAGTTTTAAAACGAATTTATCAATATCTATGCTTCCGTTCTCCAAAATATTAATTTTTATTAAAATATCTTTTATTTCAAGTCCTTCGTTTTTTATAATTTCTGTTGTATCTTCTTTGATTCTTTGCTCAATATACTCCAAAGAGTTTTTATTGAATTCGTTTTCTGAATCTTCTGTTATTAAATTATTATTTTTTATAAAATCAAAAATATTTTCCGTTAAATTATTTTCATAAATTGGTCCGGCAATAACACAAAGAAAAAACATACATAAAATCGTTTTGAATATTTTCTGGTTGCTTCCGGAAGGAAGCATCATGTTCAAAATACCGCCGATAACACTCGCAAAGCATAATGAAAAGGCCCATTCCCTGAAAAAATCCATTTTAATTTCCTCCTCCGATCATAAGCATTATTGAAACAGCGAAAATAAACATTATTGCCGTTACTGTTACAAGCGCAAGAAGAATTCCTATAACAGAAGATACCGATGAAAGAAGTTTAGATAATGTTTTGTTTTCAAGAACGGAACCAATTCCACATGAAAATGAAAGACAGGTTTTCCATAATATAAGATTGATAATCGGCGGAACAAAAATTACGGCAATAACTATTATTGCATATATACCCAATATATTTTTTGTTACTGTTATACAGCTTTTTACGGTTGACATGGCATCTGAAACGGTGCTTCCTACAATTGGTATTGTGCTTCCGATAAGAAACTTTGCGGTTTTGGATACGTTAACATCAACGGTTGAAGAAATAAGAGTTCCAAGTCCCATTATTCCGGAAAAAGCGGTCATCAAAACAGAAAGCAGCCAGACGGAAAAGTTTTTTACTGTTTTTGCGATTTCGTCAATATTAAAAGCTGAAACTGCTCCGGATATGCAAAGAGCAAGATAAATTGAAACAAGAGGAAGAATGATTTCTGCTGAAATTTCAGAAATTACTGTAACTGCCGCAAGCATAAGAGAACGGAAACCTGCGGCAGATGATATATATCCGGAAGCGGCGACGGATGATGAATATACAGGAATGAAAGAAAGCATAAAATCAGAACATTCGCTGATAACATTTGCCGAATATGTAATAACCTCTTTTATAGGAACAAGAAATACCGAAGCTGAAATTAAAGTAATAACGGCGTTTGCAACCGTTCCGGTGTTTTGATAATCATCAGAAAAGCTTTGAACTATCGAACAGACAAGAACTGAGGAAATTATCATAAGCATGGATTTAAACGGTTTTCTGAAATTATTTATAAAGCTTTCGTAAAGCAGATCAATAAAATCAGAAAAGGAAAGATTAAAAAGTGCATCAGAATCGATACCGTCTATTCCGGAAGAATTTAAAAATTTTTTCACTTCATCAGGGATATATTCTGTAAAACCGCTTTTTCCAGCCGATTCAAGTTGTTTTTCAAAAATCTGTTCGTATGATGATCCTGAAAGAAAAAATGAAAAGATAAGAATTAATATAACAAATATTTTTTTCATAATTCCATAAGTTCTTTTATTATTGTTATTATTTCGGAAAAAAGAGGCATTGCGGAAGTAAGAATTACCGCTTTTCCTGCAAGGTCTATTTTTGAAGCAACCGAATTTTCTCCGCAGTCTTTACATGTTTCCGAAGCAATTTTCGTTATCATGCAAATTCCAAGACATTTTATTAAAATTTTGTATTTTTCTTTTTCTGTTCCTGCAACAGATATCAGTTCATTGATATATTCGATTATTTCCGCAAAATTTAAAACAGAAAAAAACAAAAGGATGGTTCCGGCCGCAAGGGTGGCTCCAAAAGCAAATTCCGGTTTGTATTGTTTTAAAACAATTACAAACCCCGTGGATATTATTCCTATTCCGGCAATTGTAAAAATTGTATTCATAATCCAAAAACCGATTTTACAGTTTCAAAAAGATTGCTTATTTCGCCAATCAACATCATGAGCACGACGATAAGTCCCGCAAGGGTTGTCATCATAGCTTGTTCTTCCCTTCCGGAACGTATGAGCACCTGGTTGAGCACGGAAACTATAATTCCAATCGCTGCAATTTTAAAAATCATATCTACTTCCATATCATCCTCCGAAATTCAAATAAAAATAATTGCCGCAAACATTCCGGCAAGAACACCTGAATATCTTAATAATTTGATTTTTTGTAAAAAGGGAGCTTCAATTTTTTGATAATATGTATTTATTTTATTTCTGCAAAAATTAATTTCTCTGATTTGTTCTGCAGCAGAATATTTTCCCAATACAAAAAACACTTCTTCAAGAATTGAATTGACTGTTCTGTCTTTGCAAAAATTTGTAATATATGCAACTTCAGATATGTTTTTAAAGTTTTCAGGAATTACAGAACTCAAAAAATTTTTTGTTTTGTCATCACATGAATTTTCGGTAAAATCAAAAATTTCATTTATTGTCATATTTTCACTTTCAATTCCCAAAAGAATATTTTTAATAAATGAATCCACTCTTTTAACGTCTTTAAGTAAAGAAACATAATTTTCAGAAACAAGAAATCCAAAGGAAGATACAGAAAAAAACAAGAGAATAATTCCGAGAATTTTCATATTGCAAGCTCCTTTGCAGTGACAATTTTATATATTTCATGTTTTTTGTTTATGAAAACAAAATTATTAAATATGCTATATTTTATGATCTCTTGGGTAAGCGGCTTTGTGACAAAGTCTTTTTCATTCAAAGCGTGCATGCTTGCGACAATTTCAGTTCCGCTTTTCATTGCGAATAACGCCGAAGATATGTCTTTTTCATCGCCGAATTCATCGCATATGATTATATCCGGAGCCATTGACCGAACGGCTATTTTAATTCCGTCTTTTTTAATGAATCCGTTTAATATAACGCTTGACCCAATGTCAAAAGAAGGAATTCCGCGAAAGGTTCCTGCAATTTCCATACGCTCGTCCACAATGCAAACACGTTTTTTTAAACTTGCGTATTTTGAATAATCTCTTAAAAGAGTTGTTTTTCCGGAACACGGAGGTCCTATTATAAGAAAACTGCAGTTTGGATATTCCCAAAGTTTTTTTGAACAACCGTTTATCTCATGCGGAATTCTTATATTCAAAGCAGAAATGTCTTTTATTCCTATTATTTTTTCATTTTCATAGACAGCTGTTCCGCAAATGCCTGTTCTAATTCCTCCTTCAGAAGTGACAAAACCTTCACATATTTCGTTTCTAAAGGCATGTACAGAAAATTCACATAAAGAAGCAAAAATGTTTTGAATTTCCTGCAGGGAAACGCAACCTGTTTTTATTTCAAAAATTTTGTTGTCAGTAACGATAAACGGTTTTTTATTTACTGTTACTCTGATTTCACAAATTTTATTTAAATCTATTCCACTCGACAAAACGCCTCCAGAAATATTTTTTCCAAGGCATTTAAAAAGCTTTTCAAAACAATTTTGCAAATTTTCACCTTCTTTTAGGCAATTCTATGAAAGCAAGTCCAGAAATATGCAAAATAAAAAAGCTTCGGTTTTCCGAAGCTTTTTATTGAGGATTTATTTATTTTATCATTTCGAGGAATTCTTTTTCGTCTATAATTTTAATTCCAAGGCTCTGAGCTTTTGTAAGTTTGCTTCCGGCTTCTTCTCCGGCAAGAACAAAGCTTGTTTTTTTGGAAACGGAGGAAGAAACCTTTCCGCCGTTTGCGGTAATTATATCGGAAGCTTCGTTTCTTGTCATGGTGGGAAGTGTTCCGGTAAGAACAAAAGTAAAACCGGCGAAAATATCGGATCTTTCTTTTTTCTCAGCAGTCATATCAACGCCGTATTCTTTGAGCCTTGATATAAGGTTTTTGGATTGTTCAAGGGAAAAATAATCCAGAAGGGATTTTGCCATTATCTCTCCGAAACCATCAATGGAACAAAGTTCTTCCATGTTTGCTTCCATAAGAGAATCAATATTTCCGAATTTTTCCGCAAGAATATCGGCGGTTTTCTGTCCGATATTGCGGATTCCGAGAGCGTAGATAACTCTTGAAAGGCCTGCGGATTTTGATTTTTCGATGGCGGAAATAAGGTTGCTTGCGGATTTTTCTCCCATACGTTCAATGGAAGAAATATCGGTTGCGATAATTCCGTAAATATCCGGCTGGGATTTTATAATTCCGTTTTCAACAAGTGCGGTAAGCACAGCAGGTCCCATTCCGTCGATATCCATTGCGTCGCGGCTGGCAAAATGTATAAGGTTTCTGAGAAGCTGTGCCGGACAATCCGGATTCGGGCAGCGTAAAACGGCCTCATCGGCTTCCCTGACAGCTTTTGTTCCGCAGGCGGGACAGAATTCGGGCAATTTGAAAGTGCCTTCCTGCGGGCCTTTTGCCGCAAGAGCGACGACTTCCGGAATAATCTCCCCTGCTTTTCGAACGATTATGCTGTCGCCAATATTGATGTTTTTGGAATCAATAAAATCCTGATTGTGAAGAACAGCGCGCGATACGCTTGTACCGGCGAGCTGTATGGGTTCAAAAACAGCAGTCGGGGTAAGCGCGCCGGTTCTTCCGACCTGAACTTCAATATCAAGAAGTTTTGTGATCTTTTCTTCCGGCGGATATTTGAATGCAACGGCCCATTTTGGATATTTTGCGGTGGAACCGAGAAGCTCTCTGTCTGCAAGATTATTGACTTTAATAACTGCGCCGTCAATATCAAAACTGAAATTATCGCGGTTTTCGCCGATATATTTTATGTTTTCGACAGCTTTGTGTATATCGGTATAGCGGTTATAAAGAACAGAAACAGGAAAACCGAGGCTTTTTACAAAGTCAAGGCTTTCACTATGGCTTTCAAAAGTCTTACCTTCGCATTGCTGAATGTTGAATATAAAAATATCAAGTCCGCGTTTTGCGCTTATTTTAGGGTCTTTCTGACGAAGAGAACCTGCGGCGGCGTTTCTTGGATTTTTAAAAGGTTTTTCACCGGAAAGTTCCTGTGCTTCAACAAGTTTTTTAAAAGTTTCCTTTGAAATATAAACTTCGCCGCGAAGTTCAAGATAAGAAACTTCCGGGCAGTTTATTTTTTTAGGAATGGAAGCGATCGTTAAAAGATTATGAGTAACGTCTTCTCCGACAAAACCGTCTCCCCTTGTTGAACCGCGCACAAAAACGCCGTTGCGATATTCAAGAGAAACGGAAAGACCGTCGATTTTTGTTTCAACAACATATTCCGGATCATCAATAACGGAACGGACGCGGTTATCAAATTCATAAAGTTCCTCATAACTGAAAACGTCCTGAAGACTTCCCATCTGAACAGCGTGCTGAACCGGTTCAAACTTCATCGAAGCTGCTCCGCCGACTTTTCTGGTAGGAGAATCAGAAGTTATAAGTTCCGGAAATTCTTCTTCAAGGTCAAGAAGCTCATGATAAAGCAAGTCATATTCATAGTCATCAAGTTCCGGCGCATCAAGTTCATAATAAAGTCTGCTGTGATATCGAACAAGATCGCGCAGTTCGTTTATTCTTTTTTCGGCGGCTAATTTATCCATAAAATCCTCCGGAAGGCAAATTTATAAAAATATTATATCACTTTTTAGGTTATAAATAAATAAAAAAGGCACGGAAAACCGTGCCTTTCGGTAAATATTTTATCTGTTGATAACGGTGAACTGCATGCTTTCAAGAACGTCGAGAGCTTTATCGTTAAGAGTTTTGTCGTTGCTTCCGACACAGAGAGCATCAATTATGATTTCGGCTTCCGGCTGAGCAGTTTTAAGCAAAACAGCATTTGCCATAACGCAGATATTGGTAACAACGCCGCAGATTTCAATTTCATCATAGTTATAATCTTTGTGAAGAACAAGCATCGCAAGATCAAAGCTTCCAAAAGTGTGTTTTCCAATGGTCATTGCATCTTTGCAAACTTCACCGGTTTTTCCGTAAAGTTTCCAGCCTTCGGTGCCGTTCTGGCAATGAACGACCGGAAGTTTTTTTCCTTCCTGCATTTCAAGGTATGCAGGACCGTGGGTATCCATGGTATAGATTATATCGTGACCTTCGGCTCTGTAAGCTTCAACTTTTGCGGCAATACGCTCGTCAAGAAGTTCAGCGCCTTCAAAACCAAGGCTTCCGGAAACAAAATCGTTCTGATAGTCAACAACAACAAGAAGTTTTTTCATAACAGTTCTCCTTTTTTATATAAAAGTTTTATTCATCAAGTTCGCCGCAAAGGTCTTTTTCCATAAGCTCTTCAATTTTGTCTTTTGGGTAACCGCAGCTCAGGAGATAATAAAGCTTTGCAACGGCGGCTTCGGTGGTCATATTTTTTCCGCTTACTGCACCGGCTTTTTTAAGCGGACTGCTTGCGGCATAATGCCCAAGACTAACGGTTCCTGTCGGACATTGGGAGCAAACAACAACAATGTTTCCGTGCTCATAGGCTTTTTTGATAATGCCGCTGAGTTCGGTGCAATAATTAGGAACGTTTCCGGCTCCGAAAGTTTCAAGGACAACGCCACGGAGTTTTTGGGTTATAATAGGTTCAAAAAGATCAATTCGAATTCCGGGAAAAATTTTGATTACGCCGATAGGTTCTTCAACAAATTCCTGCATTTCAAAAGGTGCTTCGCTCTTTTTCATCAAAACATTATCGCGGTAACGGATTCCGATTCCGGCGTCCGCAAGTTTCGGATAATTAGGCGAATCAAAAGCGATAAGGCTGTCCGCAGACATTTTTATTGCCCTGTTTCCGCGAAGAAGCTTTCCGGCAAAGAAAATGCAGACTTCGAAAACTTTTCCGGAAGCGGCGATCATCATTGAAGCAAGAATGTTATCTTTTCCGTCGCTTCGGATTTCGCAAAGAGGAATCTGGGAACCGGTTATAATTACCGGTTTGGGAAGATTGCGGAGAATAAAGGAAAGTGCGGAAGCGGTGTATGCCATTGTATCTGTTCCGTGAAGAACAACAAAACCGTCATATTTATCCATATTATCGCGGATTGTTCTTCCGATAAGGTTCCATTCGCTTACAGTGATGTCAGAAGAATCCAGAAGAGGAGAAAATTCGATTACATCATATTCCGGAAGTTCAGGCGAAGAAAAATCGCTTATTCTTGCCATTATATTTGAAAAAGGTTCTTTTCCGGGTTCATAACCGTTTTCACCGCGTTCCATACCAATGGTTCCGCCGGTATATATAATACAAATGCGCTTCATTTTTTCCTCCGCAGATTTTGATACATTTATATTATCACATATTTTTATTTTGGTAAACATATTTACGTTCAAAAATCCGTTTTTCACTGTTGTTTTTTGCTTGGTTTTCTGCAGGAACAAAGCCGCGTTTTTTGTAAAAATCTATAGCTTTTTTGTTGGAATCGAGAACGGTGATATATGGAGAAACACATTTTGAAAGAGCAAACTTGAGAAGTTTTGTTCCGACGCCTTTCCCCTGTTTTTCAGGAGAAACATAAAGCAGACAGATTTCTTCGTCGGATGGATTTATTGCAACAATTCCCTCCGGGCCATTATCATAGCTTATAAAAATAAGATAACCGTTTTTTAATTTTTCAGAAAGGAAATCGATCATATAGTTCAAATCGTGCTTTTCGATGAATTCCGAAGAACAGATATCTTTGTGAGATTCTTTCCAAGAATCCATATAAACATTTGCGGCATCGTTTATATTTTCTTTTGTAACTTTTGTTATCATATCAATTCCCTTTCTTTTTTATAAAAAGAAAAGCACCGTTTCTGAAAGAAGAAACAGTGCTTTTTTGGAGGCGACAACCAGATTCGGACTGGTGAATCGAGGTTTTGCAGACCTCTGCCTTACCACTTGGCTATGTCGCCATATATTTTAAGCCCCACAAAAATTATGGGGCTTAAAATCTGGAGCGGGTTACGAGGCTCGAACTCGCTACCTCGACCTTGGCAAGGTCGCGCTCTACCAGATGAGCTAAACCCGCAAATGGTGCCTTCGGTCG
>JAFQBH010000036.1 GCA_017399765.1 Oscillospiraceae bacterium
AATTCTTGTAAAACAGAATGTTGTTTCTGCGAAAGGTCACACTGAGGTCATCGACAAAGCGGTGGCACCGACATGTACAGAAACCGGTTTGACCGAAGGTAAGCATTGCTCTGTATGTAACACGATTCTTGTAAAACAGAATGTTGTTTCTGCCAAAGGCCACACCGAAGTTATTGACAAAGCGGTGGCACCGACATGTACAGAAACCGGTTTGACCGAAGGTAAACACTGCTCTGTATGTAACACGATTCTTGTAAAACAGAATGTTGTTTCTGCAAAAGGTCACACCGAAGTAATCGACCCTGCGGTTGAGGCAACCTGCACGGAAACCGGCTTGACCGAAGGTAAGCATTGCTCTGTATGTAATGCGGTTCTTGTTGCACAGACCGTAGTCAAAGCAAAAGGACACACCGAAGTAATTGACAAAGCGGTGGCACCGACATGTACCGAAACAGGCTTGACCGAGGGTAAACACTGTTCTGTATGTAACGCAATTCTTGTTGCACAGACGGTAGTCGAGGCTAAAGGCCACACCGAGGTTATCGACAAAGCAGTAGCACCTACATGTACGGAAACGGGCCTTACCGAAGGTAAGCATTGCTCTGTATGTAATGCAGTTTTGGTTGCCCAGACCGTAGTCGAAGCTAAAGGTCACACCGAAGTCATCGACAAAGCGGTGGCACCTACTTGTACGGAAACCGGTTTGACCGAAGGTAAACATTGCTCCGTATGTAACACAATTCTTGTAAAACAGACTGTTGTTTCTGCTAAAGGTCATACCGAGGTTATCGACAAAGCGGTGGCACCGACATGTACGGAAACCGGTTTAACGGAAGGTAAACATTGCTCCGTATGTAACACAATTCTTATAAAACAGACTGTTGTTCCTGCGACCGGACACACCGAAGTAATCGATAAAGCGGTAGCACCCACCTGTACGGAAACAGGTTTGACAGAAGGTAAACATTGCTCTGTATGTAACACAGTTCTTGTGTCACAGACCGTAGTAAAAGCAAAGGGTCACACCGAAGTAATCGACAAAGCGGTAGCACCTACCTGTACGGAAACCGGACTTACCGAAGGCAAGCATTGCTCTGTATGTAACACAATTCTTGTAAAACAGACTGTTGTTTCTGCGAAAGGACACACAGAAGTTATTGACAAAGCGGTAGCTCCTACATGTACAGAAACCGGACTTACAGAAGGTAAACACTGTTCTGTATGTAACACGATTCTTGTAAAACAGAATGTTGTTTCGGCCAAAGGCCACACCGAAGTCATCGATAAAGCGGTAGCACCTACATGTACTGAAACAGGTTTGACCGAAGGTAAGCATTGTTCTGTATGTAACGCAATTCTTGTTGCACAGACTGTCGTAAAAGCCAAAGGTCACACCGAAGTAATCGATAAAGCGGTTGCACCGACATGTACCAAAACGGGTTTGACCGAAGGCAAACATTGTTCCGTGTGCAACACAATTCTTGTAAAACAGACCGTTGTTTCTGCGACCGGACACACCGAGGTTATCGATAAAGCGGTAGCACCGACATGTACCGAAACCGGCTTGACCGAGGGTAAACACTGTTCTGTATGTAGCACAGTTCTTGTGGAACAATATGTGGTTAAGGCAAAGGGACATGTTGAAGTCGTTGATGAAGAAGTAGAAGCGACTTGTACAGAAACCGGACTTACAGAAGGCAAACATTGTTCCGTCTGCAGCGTCGTTATTATTGCGCAGGAAGTTGTTCCGGTAATCGAACATGTTTTTGGCGAATGGCAGGTTACCGTTGAACCGACAGTAACGGAAAACGGCGAAGAGCAAAGACATTGCGAAAATTGTGAATTTGTTGAAACCCGCGTGGTTCCGGCAAAGGGATATCCGATGGGAGATATCAATAAAGATGAAAAAGTAAACGTAATGGATGTTTTCTATGCGCGCCTTGTTGCGGCAAAACTTATCGAAACAACAGAAGAGCAGATAGCCCTTGGAGATGTTGACGGTGACGTAAAGATAACCGCCATAGATGCAAACATTATCAGAAAATTTGTTATAAAAATGATCGACAAATTTCCTGTGGACAGATAAAAAAATTCCCGCCTTATGGCGGGAGTTTTTTTATCTTTTAATTTCTTGAACATTTTTCTGCATCTATGGCAAGTACGAGCATCAAAGAACAAATTGCATCTCTGGGGTCGTTTATATCGATAACATATGTATCGGTCCAGTTGAAAAGTTCTTTTGAAACGGAGGCGATATTTTCACCTCTTGGACCGATTATACTGTAATCCCATTCGAAAAAATCTCCGTCAACGTGCCAGCCGTTGCAGTCAATATTAAAAGCCGGCTTGAAAAAGCTGAATTCCTTGCTGATGCAGCCGATATAATCGTTTCCGAGATATATTTCAAACTTCGGAAGAAAGGTAAGAACGCGTTCTTTAACTGTTCCCACTTCGTTTCCGGCGGTGTCAAAAATTTTAAGGCAATGTCCCCAGGAAAGCTGTCCTTCAACAGTATAAACGGTATTTCCGTTTTCGTCATATATATCATAACTGTCGAACCAGCTGAAAAATCTTTGTTTGAATAAAAGTTTCATCAAAATGCACCTTCTTTGTTTGACACTTAAGAATGAGAATATTATAATACTTACATATATTGAATTCAAGGAGATATTATGCCGAATATCATTGAGATAACAGATTTTAACGCACCGGAACTTGATATCTATGCGCGTTTTACGGAAGTTCAGCTTCTTAACCGCGAATTTCCGGAAAAAGGGATTTTTATTGCAGAAAGCCCAAAAGTGATTGACAGGGCGCTTGACGCGGGTTATGAACCGGTTTCGATCCTTGTTGAAAAAAAGCATATTGACGGCGAGGCAAAGGAAGTTATTGCAAGATGCGGCGAAATTCCGGTTTTTACCGCGGAATTTGACGTTCTGAAGGAACTTACCGGTTTTCCGCTGACCAGAGGACTTCTTTGCGCAATGCGCCGAAAACCGCTTTTGAGCACGGAAGAAATCTGCCGCGGTGCTCAAAGAATTGCGGTGCTCGAAGACGTTATGAATCCGACTAATGTCGGCGCCATAATCCGCAGCGCCGCCGCACTTAATATTGAAGCGGTGCTTTTGACCGGCGGATGCAGCAACCCGCTTTACCGCAGAGCGATACGCGTGAGCATGGGAACGGTTTTTCAGGTACCATGGACTTTTGCAGACGAAAACTGGCAGGAAGAACTAAAAAAACTCGGTTTTAAAACTGCGGCAATGGCTCTTTGCGATGATACTTTGAGAATAGATGACGAACGCCTTGCAAAAGAAGAAAAACTTGCGATAGTTCTCGGAACGGAAGGGGACGGACTTTCCGTAAAGACCATTGCGAATTGCGATTACACCGTAAAAATTCCAATGGCAAACGGTGTGGATTCGCTGAATGTTGCCGCCGCAAGTGCGGTTGCTTTTTGGGAGTTGAGAAGAAAATAAAAAAAGAAGCGTATGCATTATGCACACGCTTTTTTCTTTTTCAAAATATAAATTCCGTATCCGATGTTTATTGCCGTTTGTATTGCGGAAATTATAATCATTTCCGCCGTTGTCGCTTCCGCGCCAAAAACGCTTAAGGAATTTATCAGCGCATGTGAAAGAACGCAGGGAATGATACTTTTTCCGTAATAGAAAATTGCGGTGTAGCAAAATCCTGCGGCAGAAGCATAAACAAGCTGGAGGAGAGTTTCAAAAACCGGAGCACCCATCAAAAGGTTGACTATATGACCGACCCCGAATGTTAGGGAAGAAACTATTATTGCCGATTTTATCCCGTTTTTTGCCATTCCGGTGAAAAGCATTCCGCGGAAAATAAGTTCTTCGAGAAACCCGACAATACACATGCTTAAAACGGATAAAACAGCTGTGAGAGGTTTTATTTCAAAGGAAATTCCGCTCCAGATACTTGCGGTTGAAACAAGAAGAAGGGGAATATAGAATAAAAAATCCTTCGGTTTCTTTTTGGGTCCGCAAAGTCCGAAGTATTCGAAAAGGCCGTTTGTTTTAATAAAAAACAGAAGGATAACCGAAATAAGAATACCGAAAATTACGGTGAGGAGCTTAGGAAATCCGAGGCTTTCCGAAAGCATATCTGCGTTTCCGAAGCCGAGGACATAAACCGCTATCCATATTATCGCAAAAAGGATTTCATTTTTATCAAAAAGCTTTTTAAGCGGATCGGATTTTTTGCTTTGCTCAATATCACAGATAAGATTATAAAGTCCGTCTTCCGAAAGAACACCGCGTTTTAGGTTATCTGGAAGTTCGCCTTTTTCGTCAAGCTCAAAATCCCTAAGCCATTGTCCGCTTTCCATATATTGAGTTAAAAGCGAAACTTTCTTTTGCATAGTTCCGTTTTTATTAAAATTCGGGTCATTTTCAAAAGCATTCTTAACTTCATCGAACATTTTTTCCATATGTTCAATTCGCTCAACTGCGTAAGAAAGTTCTTCTTTTTCCATAAATTCTCCTTTATTTTCCGAGAGATTCATAAAGTTCTTCTTTTTTCATAATTTCCGAATGTCCGCTTACGCAAAATTCAAAATCAAGGGTATCAAGAAGAGCAATAAAATCATCAACGAGTTTTTCATCGTAAGGAATTTTTGCGACGTTTTCCAAAAAATCTTCCTCATGTTCGATATCAAAATCCCAGGGTTTTCCGTAAAGATCCTTGCAGTTTGCATCGCCGAGGAATATGAATTTTTCCGAGGGAATGTAGCAGATAACGGAATCTTCCGAATGGGGACCTTTTGCATGGATAAGTTCGCAGGATATTCCACCCAGATCAATTGACATTGCTTCATCAAAAACAACATCGGAAGGGACGACTTCTATTTTATCCCTTTCGGGATATTCGCGTTTTATCATTTCTGTGCAGAAAACGATATCTTCGCCGGATTTTATCCGGTTTTCCATGGAAGAATCGTCCCATTTCCAGTTCATTACTTCACGGAGTTTTTCATCGGTTTTTCTTCCGGAAATTATCGGAGCTTTCCAGAATTTTGCACCGAAGGAATGGTCCCAATGCCAATGGGAAAGCAAAATGTAATCGGGAAGGGGAAGAGCTTGTTCCAAAAGTTCCTTTTTCATTTTTTTAACATGTTTTTCCGAATTCCCAGCATCGAAAAGAAGAGATTTTTCCTCTCCGACAATAAGTCCGATGTTCGGACGGTCGGTATAATGCTCCGCGGGATATATGCAGATATGTTCGGTTGTTTTATTAAACATTTTCCTTCTCCGAATTCCTGATAAACTCTTCAAGATTTATTTGGTGGTTATATTTAATTGCCGCCATGCGGTCTTTTTCAATTATTATATTGTTCAAATCAAGTCCGTTTACGGCGGCAATGGCAACCGCATAGTGTATAACGTCACAAAGTTCGTTTCCGAGTTCGGCGTTAAGGTCGGTGCCGTCGTCGGCTTTTCTTCCGGTTTTCTTGTTGATAACTTCAGCGACTTCGCCCATTTCTTCAACAAGTTTCATAAAAAGATTGTTTTCAGTAAGGGCAACGCCGTTTTTCTCCGCAAAACAGCCATAGGTTTTTGCAAGATAAGATTCAAGATTTTTTATCGTGACTTCCATTTTTTTCTCCCGTTGTTTGATAAATTTATATTATCACATCTTAACAAAAAAAGACAGAGCAAATCGCTCTGCCTTTTTTAAATATACAATTATATTTTACTCGCCTTCCAGAATGCCGAGCATTACAATACCGATGATAATTGTGATAATGAATATGTACTGTTTCTTTGTGAGCTTTTCTTTAAGGAAAATTCTGGAAAGAAGAAGAGAAACTACGCAGACGCAGGAAATGATCGGAGCGGCAATAGCTCCGTTTCCGCTCATTGCATAAACATAAGTGAGCTGACCTGCGGTTTCACAAACTGCTGCAATGGCTTTGTCTTTTTGTTTAGGAAGTTCAAACTTAACGCCTTTAAACATCATAAAAGCGAAAAGAATAATGCCGCATATTGCGAAAGTGAGTTCATAAGAAACGTTTGCAATAAGTTCGATGCTTTCTTCGTCTATTCCGACAAGGGGGCTGGTTTCCATTTCAAGGAAAAAGATATCAAGAAAACTTCCGAGAGCGTCGATAATTGCGTAGCAGAACGGCATTGCAAAAGCAATAATTGCGAGTTTTTTTCCAAGACGCTGTTTTCGGATTTCTCCGGAACTGCGTTCCGCATAGCTTACACCGATAATACCGATTATGATTATTGCGATTGCAATCCATACAGCGGGTTCAATGGTTTCATTAAGGAAAATTACGCAAAGAAGCGAGCACATTGCTCCGGAAGTGTTTTCAATGGGGTCCGAAAGAGATTCTTCGATAAATCTGATCCCGAAGAAGGAACAGGCCATAGAAAGTATGTAGCAAAGGGAAACGGGAAGATAAACGATAAGGTTCATCGGGTTATAGGTTATGTCGGAAGTCAGAAGAGTGAAAACCGCGTGGATACCCATTACTGCTCCGACCAAAATACAAACCCTTAAATGATCGTATTTTTCGTTTTCGTGAGAACCTTTTTTATAAAAAAGTTCTGCAATACCCCAAAGCAAGGTTGTTGCAAGGGTGAAAATAAACCACATAAAAAAACACCTCTTGTCAAAAAAGTATATTTATATATAAAAAGTCGCTGAATGCCGTTTAGTATAATAAAATAATTTCGCAAATCTGTCAACAAAAAAGACGGAAAAAGATTTAACAGAAATACCTTTTTATTAGGATAAAAGGTAAGTTTTGATGGATTTTGATGAAAACTATAAACTTTTATCGGAAATTTGAATTCGTTGACAAAATCTTTGGAAAAATGATATAATTTTGTGGTTGTTTTAATTATAAAAACGGAGGATCGTTTTATGAAATTGAATAAAAGCAAAATGCTGATAATCAGTTTTATGCTTTTTTCGTTGTTTTTCGGAGCGGGAAACTTGATTTTTCCGCCTTTTCTCGGACAGAATGCGGGAAACCATACAGTTCCGGCTATGATAGGATTTCTGATAACAGCGGTCATTCTTCCTATTCTGGGTGTTGTGGTTGTTGCAAAGTTTGACGGTCTCAACCGCCTTGCGGAGAAAGTCGGCAAACGTTTTTCAATGATTTTTACTTTGCTTATCTATCTTTCAATAGGTCCGGGACTTGGTATTCCGCGTGCTGCATCGGTTCCGTTTGAAATGGCAGTAGCGCCTTATCTTCCGGAGAAAACGAATTTAACAATATGGATGTTTGCATATTCACTGGTGTTTTTTCTAGTTGCTCTCTGGCTTTGCCTTAACCCGGGAAAACTTGTGTCGCGTATAGGAACCTTTCTTACTCCGAGTCTTTTGATTCTGCTGTGCTTTCTTTTCATAACTTTTCTTTTTAATGGACAGACACAGGTTGCACCTCCGCAGACCGCTTATGTATATTCTCCTTTTTTGCAGGGCTTTTCCGACGGATATCAGACAATGGATACCATTGCGGCGCTGAATTTCGGACTTGTGATTGCAACGACACTCGGTTCGTTTGGTTTGAATGATAAAAAAAGCATCATACGTCACACAGTGTTGGCGGGAATTTTTGCGGGAAGCATTTTGTCAGCTGTTTACGTTATGCTTACTTATATGGGAATGTGCAGCTCCGGAGTTTATTCTATCCACGAAAACGGCGCATGGACTTTGAGGGCGATTGTCTATCAGCTTTTCGGTAATTTTGGTGCGATCCTTCTTGCTGCAATTTTTACTTTGGCTTGCCTTACAACTTGTCTGGGCCTTATAAACTCCATTTCCCAATATTTTTCCACTCGATTCAAAAAACTTACGTACCGTCAATGGGTATATGTGATTGTGGTGTTTTCCTTCCTGATATGCAACCTCGGATTAAACGCTATTCTCAGCATTTCCGTTCCGATACTTAATGCTATTTATCCGATTTCAATTGTACTTATAATACTCGGACTATCACATAAACTTTGGGAAAATAACCGCTGTATATATCCTTTGACTATTGCATCGACCGGCTTTGTAAGCATTCTTTATTCTTTGGAAACCGCAGGCTTTCCTTTGGGATTTTTCGGAGGATTTCTTCATAAACTTCCTCTTTATTCCGAGGGATTCTGTTGGTTTTGGTTCGCAATTGCGGCAATCTTTATAAGTGTTATTCTTAACGCGATTTTTAATAAGAAAAAAAGATAAAATAAAAAGCATGGATAAAACCACGCTTTTTATTTTATTTGTTTATATTTATTTGCAGTAAGCGGCAAGAAGTTTTAAAGTATTTTCAACGCCGTCTTTATGGCTTCTTTCGTAACCGTGAGAAGCATAAACTCCGGAACCGATAAGGCCGTGGCGGATGTCATAACCGGCATTAAGAGTTGAGTCAACATCGGAACCATAAAAAGGATAAATATCCACGGCGAATTTAATATCGTTCTCTTTTGCGGCTTTGATAAGACCGGTAACTACGTCATAGTTATAAGGTCCGCAGGAATCTTTTGCGCAGATTGATACCATATGTTCGTCGCAGGTCAGCCCTTCGCCAACGCAGCCCATATCAACTGAAATCATCTCTGTAACGCCTTTCGGAATAGAAGCTGCACCGCCGTGACCGACTTCTTCATAAACAGTAATATAATGATACTGGCGGTTTTCAAGTTCTATGTTGTTATCTTTAAGATATTTTGCATATCCAAGAAGGATTCCTACGCTGAGTTTGTCATCAAGGAAGCGGCTTTTTATGTAGCCTTTGGAAGTTACGGTGGTTCTGGGGTCGAAGCAGACAATGTCGCCGACCATGATTCCGAGTTTTTCGGTATCTTCCTTGGAATTTACAACTTCATCAAGAACAACTTCCATATCCGCATATTTGCGTTTGGTATCGTTATAATTTCCGTTTACATGGACGGAAGCGTTATTGAGCTGGAAAGTTCCTTCAAAAGTGCCGTCAAAACGGGTTATAATGCGGCAATTTTCTGCTTCGGCATTGTTGGGGTTCATTCCGCCAAGGGGAGAAACCTTAAGGTTGCCGTTACTTTTTATTTCAGAAACCATTGCGCCGAGAGTATCAGTATGCGCCGCAAGAACAATTCCGTTTTCGGCGTTTTTGCCGCCGATATCAACAAGAACACAGCCCTTGACGGTCATTTTCGGGTTATATCCAAGCTTTCTGTATTCCTCCATAACAAATTCGGCCGCTTGTTTGGTATATCCGGTGGGGCTGTCTATTGCAAGGAGTTTACAGGTTGTGTCGGTAATGTAATCAACGTAATTTTTCATAATGTTTTCCTCTTTTTCGCATGGGAATTTATTGAGTTAATTATAGCACGCGTATAATAAAAATGACAGAGGCAAAAGCCCCTGTCATTGACATTTTTCAGACATTTCAAGCATGTTTTCCGCAAAGATACCGTAACCTTTTGTTGGGTCATTAACGAAAACGTGGGTAACAGCACCAACCAGTTTTCCGTCCTGGATAATGGGACTGCCGCTCATTCCCTGAACTATTCCGCCCGTTGCTTCAATAAGTTCTTCATCAATTACTTTTATCACCATGTTTTTTGTAAGGCTGTCATCGGAAAGAGCAATTTTTTCTATTAAAATGTCATATTCTTCCGTTTCGGTGCCTTCAACGGTGGAAAGGATAACGGCGGAACCCTCATAAATATTCTGTTTGTGAGCAATAGGCATATCAATGCCTTTGATGTCGTAATCAAGAGTTCCGTAAAGCCCGGTTTCGTTGTTTATTTTAACTGTTCCGAGTTTGTCGGTTCCGGTAAATGTGCCGCTGAGTTCACCGGGAGCGCCGGAAATCCCTTTTTTGATTTTCGTTATGGCGGCTGTCACTATTTCACCGCTTGAAAAGGGAAGTACAGTTCCGGTATCGACGTCACAGACAGCATGTCCAAGCCCGGCAAAAGAAAAAGTTTCCGGATTATAGAAAGTAAGAGTACCTATTCCTGCAGAACTGTCACGAACCCAGAAACCGGCTTTGTATCCGCTTTTATCTTTAAGCATTTTGGGAATTACAGAGATATCGGTCTGGATGCCTTCGCGTAAAACTGAAACAGTAAGACTTTTTCCGGCGCTGTTTTCAATGATTTTTGCAACATCTTCATTTCTGAAAACGGCTGTTCCGTCTATTGATTTTATTAAATCACCTTTGGAAAGACCGGATTCTGCAGCGGGGCAGCAATTTCCGTTTTCGGTTTCAATTTGTGAAAAATTCACCACAAGAACGCCGTCTGTAAACATTTTTACACCAAAAGGGGTTCCGCAAACGGTAACAATTTTTTCGTCGGAAACTTTTACGGAAACTTCTTTGATCGGCAAAATTCCCATAAGTTTTGCCTTTACAGTGAAAGACGGGTTTTGTCTGCTTAAGACTTCTTTTGTTGGGCTGCAATTTTCGTCAAACGTTATGAATTTACCGAAAGATGAAGAAAAAACAAGTTTGTTTTCCGAAATATAAAAATTATCAGGTAAACAGCATTGAAAAATAAAAACAACAGTCATTAACAGCGACAAAAAGATAATTGAAACGGCTGTAAGTTTTCGATAAAATCTGTAAAACAAAAATTCACCTCCTTCAAAATTATAATTCCTCAAAACTTTTTTTATATTATCGCCAATGTTTTGCTTGATTAATGCCCAAAAAAGACATATAATATTGTATATAAAATATATTTAATATTTTTAAAGAAAATTTTATAAAAACTCTTGACGCGGATATATACTTTATGGTATAGTATATGTACCTCTAAAAGGGTTTATTTTTTTGCGCAAAAAAACCCGTGTCCTTTTTTATGAGGGAGGCAAAAATTCCAAGAATCAGGAGGTGCCGCAATGCGAGTCAAAATAGTGTTGGCATGCACTGAGTGCAAACAACGCAACTACACTACCATGAAAAACAAAAAGAACGATCCGGACAGACTTGAAATGAAAAAATATTGCAGGTTCTGCCGTAAACACACGCTCCACAAAGAGACGAAGTAAGGAAAGGAAGAGGTATTAACCGTGGCTAATGAAAATACTGCGAAAAAGCCGTCCCTTTTCTCGAGAGTAAAACGTTTCTTCAAAGACATCGCCGGTGAGCTTAAAAAAATTGCATGGCCCAGCAAAAAACAGGTCATCAATAACACCACCGTTGTTATTGTAGTCGTTATTATCTCTTCGATCGGTATCAGCCTTATAGACTATTTCTTCGGTCTTATCATTAGGCTGTTCTTCGGCTCTTAATGCGCGAAAGGAACTAAGTTATGTCTGAAACTCCTAAATGGTATGTTGTCCACACTTATTCCGGATATGAAAATAAAGTATTCGAGAATATCGAAAAGGTAATTGAAAATAAGCGTTTTAAAGATCTTATTTTCGACGTAAGCGTCCCGACCGAAACTATCGTTGAGGTTACCGACAACAAAAAGCGTGAAGTGGAACGCAAAATTTTTCCGGGCTATGTCCTTGTTAAGATGATTCTTACGGACGAATCCTGGTACGTTGTCAGAAATACCCGCGGCGTAACCGGCTTTGTAGGTCCTGCTTCCAAACCCGTACCGCTCAGCGATGAAGAGGTTGCAAAACTCGGAATCGGATCCAGGTCGGTTGAAGTAAAATATGCCGTAGGCGACATCGTATCCATTGTAGGTGGTCCGCTTGAGGGCTTTGAGGGAAGGGTCGAATCCATCGACGTTCCCGATAACAAAGTTCGCGTAATCGTGTCCATGTTCGGACGCGATACACCTGCAGAGCTTGAGCTCGAACAGGTTGCCCGCAAAGATTGATTACTTTTTGAGGTAGTCGGCCAAAATGGCCGGCGAACGCAGAATATAGGTATTCTGCGTGTGGGAGGGATCGAAAATTTGTTCAATCGGTTCCGTTTGACCACGTAATGGTTGGAGGTTTGTAAAAACAATGGCACAGAAAGTTATTGGCTTGATTAAGCTGCAAATTCCGGGTGGCAAAGCCACTCCCGCACCGCCTGTTGGTCCTGCACTTGGCCAGCACGGTGTAAACATCATGGCGTTCACCAAAGAATTCAACGAACGCACCAAAAACGATATCGGCATGGTAATTCCTGTCGTTATCACTGTATATGCTGACCACAGCTTCTCGTTCATCACCAAAACCCCGCCTGCAGCAGTTCTTATCAAAAAAGCTGCTAACATTACCAAGGCTTCCGGTGTTCCGAACAAAACCAAAGTAGCATCCATCACTTCCGAACAGTGCCGCAAAATTGCTGAAACCAAGATGCCTGACCTTAACGCAGCATCTGTTGAAGCAGCAATGAGCATGGTAGCTGGTACCGCTCGTTCCATGGGCGTTACCGTTGAAGACTAAGTGAAGGAGGTTAGCATTAATGAAACACGGTAAAAAATATGTTGAAAGCACTAAGCTTGTAGAACATGCTAAACTCTATGAAGCAAACGAAGCTCTTGAGCTTGCTTGCAAAACTGCAACTGCAAAATTTGACGAAACCGTTGAATGCCACGTTCGTCTCGGTGTTGACTCCCGTCACGCTGACCAGCAGGTTCGTGGTGCAGTAGTTCTTCCTAACGGAACCGGTAAAGAAGTTAAAGTTCTTGTTTTCGCAAAAGGCGACAAAGTTCAGGCTGCTCTTGATGCAGGCGCTGAATATGCCGGTGCAGAAGAATACATGCAGAAAATCATGTCCGAAGGTTGGATGGATTTTGACGTAGTTATCGCTTCTCCCGATATGATGGGCGTTGTTGGTAGACTTGGTAAAATCCTTGGCCCGAGAGGCCTTATGCCTAACCCCAAAGCAGGTACCGTAACCCCCGATGTTGCTAAAGCTGTTAAAGAAGCTAAAGCTGGTAAAATCGAGTACCGTCTTGATAAAACCAACATCATCCACTGCCCGATCGGTAAAGCTTCCTTTGGCGTTGAAAAACTCCAGGAAAACTTTGACACTCTTATGGGTGCAATTGTTAAAGCAAAACCGGCAGCAGCAAAAGGTCAGTACGTTAAATCCTGCGTTGTTTCCGCAACCATGGGCCCCGGCGTAAAGATCAACCCTGCA
>JAFQBH010000037.1 GCA_017399765.1 Oscillospiraceae bacterium
CGGTGTTTATTACAGCGAGGATCCACCTGTTCCCATTCCGAACACAGTAGTTAAGCTCGTTTGTGCCGAAGATACTTGGAGGGCAGCCTCCCGGAAAAATAGGTCGATGCCGACACAGCACAGTTTATCTGTGCTGTTTTCTTTATTCCTCCTTAGCTCAGTAGGTAGAGCGCATGACTGTTAATCATGATGCCGTTGGTTCGAGCCCGACAGGGGGAGCCAAAAGTTCCGAGGTTTTCACCTCGGAACTTTTTCTCTTAATTTAATATGCGGTGTTTATTACAGCGAGGGTCCACCTGTTCCCATTCCGAACACAGTAGTTAAGCTCGTTTGTGCCGAAGATACTTGGAGGGCAGCCTCCCGGAAAAATAGGTCGATGCCGCAGCAAAAAAGCTCTGACAAATGTCAGAGCTTCTTTTTTTTACCGTTCCGGATAATCAAGACCCTTTTTTAATCCAAGAAGATAATCTGCGGAAACATTGAAAAAGCTGCAAAAAGCCTTTATATCCTCTATGCTCGGTTCATATTTTCCGCATTCGATGTATGAAATTTTGCGCTGTGTCATGTTCACCATTTTTCCAAGGGTAGTTTGGTTCATATCCAAATCTTCCCGGAAGGCTTTGATTTTTTCGCCAAGAGTTAAACCCATATTTAATCACCCAAATAATAATACTATAGAAAGAAACTGTCTATTGACTGATAGACAGAAAATGTCTATAATGTGAATATATTATTTGATTTTTCTTTTGTTTTATCCGGTTTGGGGGTGGTGAAATTATGAAAGCCGAAAAGGAAACGGTTATAAAAGCTTCAAAAGGAGACAAAGACGCTTTTGCAAAGCTTTATTATTGTTTTTATAAGGATTTTTATAATTTTGCGCTTTATTCTTTGGGAAATCCGGAAGATGCCGCGGACGTTGTAGCGGATGCTTTTGTGGAAATTTGGCGCAACATCGGAAAATTGAGAAACCCGGAAGCTTTTTCAACCTGGGCTTTCAGAATTTTGGAAATCCGCTGCAAAAAGGAAATTTCCGGCAAGATGGAACGCAGGAAAATTTTCTGTTTTGATGAGCTTGTGGAAATTCCCTCGCCGGGTTCGGAAAATTTTGAGGAGGATATTGCGGAGGAAGTTGCCCTTGCAGCGGCTTTGAGCGAACTTGATCCGGAAGAAAGAACAATAGTTATTCTTTCTGTAATTTATGGCTACACCCGGAAGGAAATTTCCGGGATAATCGGAAAACCTCAGGGAACGGTTGGTTCAAAACTTTTCAGGGCTTACGCAAAACTCAGAAAAAGAATGGAACAAAAGGAGCTCCGCTGAAAAACGGAGCTCCCTTTTATACATTATTTTATATATCTTATTCCGCAGGCAAAGCCAAAAGCCTTTGGATTTTTTGCCGCAAGGCTTTGAAGTACCGTGGCATTTTTTAATTTTGGCGGACGCTTAAGGCTTTTTCCGAAAAGGTTTTCAAAAGCCTGTTCATTATCCTGAACTTTTCCGATTATTTCAAAATTTTCCGCAAAGGCTTTTATTCTTGAATTTTCCGGAAGGAGTTTTGTCATATCCGGATATAAAAGCCAGCTGTAACAGAGGAAGGCCTTGAATTCGGTTTTTGGATAAATCTTCCCGAAAAGCGCTTGAGCATCGGAAAAACTTTTGCTGATTTCTTTGGTGCTCAAATCTGCGCCCTGCTGAACGTGGCAATTTATCACTTGAGCACCGGCTGGAAGCTTTTCCTTTTGTTCCGAAGAAAAAACCATATAGGTTTCGCCCAAAAATTCTTCATCAAGATAAACCATTTCAAAAGGCTGAAACTGCAAAACGCCGATTTTGAAAATTTTGCGGTTTATAATATGGCGAAACCAAAGGGCATCTTCCCTGCTGATGCCGGGTTTTCCGGTTTTGGATTCGAAAATTTCCGCCCGCAAAGTAACGTCGCGGAAGGTTTCCGCAATAACTTTTTCGGGAACGCCGAGAGATAGATATTCTTCGTATTTTTCAGAAAGAAGATTTATCAAAACGGCGAGCCTTGTGAGCGGTTTTCTTTTAAGAATCGGATAATCCGGAGCCTCACCGGAATAGGCTTTTTCACAGATTTCCGCGGTTTGTTTTCTGGAAAGAACGGCAAGGACCGCTTTTTCCGTTTTGGGAGATAAGCCGAGTATCTCCAGAATTCTTTGTTGTTCCATTTAAACATTCCTTTTCATAAAGATTTTGCGGCGCAAAACCCTTTGGAAAAGAATTACCGAAGGGCAGCACCTTTTTTTAAAATTCTGATAGCTCTATACATAAAAAAGACCCCTTTCGGTTTGGATTTTAGCCTATTATAAATCTAAAATCCGGTTTAGTCAAGAAAGCTTTTTCGGGATTCATACCAGCCGGATTTTAAATTTTTCGGCGAAAGTTCGGAATAATTTATCTTCAGTACGCCATATTTTTTAAGCTTTTCCGCCGGTTGGGAAAACAAAATTCCGGAGGCGAAACCGGTTACGGCTGAAACCGTTTTGTCCCGATGAATAATTGCCGGCGAAGAAAAATTTTCCGGAACAAAAAAGCCGAGGGCAAAAAGTTTTTTTGAAAATTCCGCCTTTTCCTTTTCGGAAAAAGCGACGCAAAGGGTTTTGTTCTGTTTTAAAAGCCGGGTGATGTTCATAAAAAATCTCCTTTTTAATGTATTCCATAAAAAGAAAAATCCCATCGTTTCCGATGGGATTTTTTTCGAAAGAGATAAAACCATCGGTCAGGCATTAGCACCTTGCGGCTGCAGGTTGCTGTGCGGTCAAAGAGCCTGTCTCTCGCGCACTCTTTATGGTGGCTTTATTATAGCAGATTTTTTGTTTTTAACAAGGTCAAAAACGCACCGACGGACTATGGACAAAGGGGATTTTCGGTGGTAAAATGTTTACAGATATTAATATAATCTTTAAAAATTACGGAGAGTAAAGAAATGCTTGGTATAAAAAACCTTCTTGTTGATATCGGCGGGGCAAAAATTCCCTGCGCGGTTTTTGGAAAGGGAAAGAAAAACCTTATAATGCTTCCGGGACTGGGCGACGGTCTTACCACCGTTAAGGGAAAGGCAATTCCCATGGCGATGATGTATCGGGAATTTATGAAGTATTTTACCGTTTATGTGATGAGCCGGAGAGAACCGCTTCCGGAGGATTTTTCAACGAAGGAAATGGCGGCTGATATCGCACTCTTTATGGAGCGCATGGGAATTGAAAAGGCAAGTGTTCTCGGGGTTTCCATGGGCGGAATGATTGCCCAGCATTTTGCGGCGGATTTTCCTGAAAAGACGGAAAAGCTTATCCTTGCGGTAACGGCGCCAAAAGGAAACGAAATTATGGAAAGCTGCATTTTTGAATGGACAGAACAGGCGAAAAATGGCGAAGGCGCAAAACTTATGGAAAGCAACGTTCGGAATATGTATTCCGACGAATATTACCGAAAGAACCGCTGGCTTACGCCCATAACCGGAAAAATCGCCGTGCCGAAGGATTGTTCAAGATTTTTGACTATGGCAAAAGCCTGCCTTGAGCATAATGCCGAAAACGTGCTCAAAGATATAAAAGCGCCGGTGCTCATAATCGGCGGAACCGAAGACAGAACAGTCGGCGCAGAAGCTTCGGAAAATCTTGCGAAGGAAATTCCGAACGCAAAGATTTTTATGTATAAAGGTCTTCGCCATGCGGTTTATGACGAAGCGCCGGATTTTAACAAAAGGGTTCTTGAATTTTTGATTGGATAAAAAAACCGAGTGTGAAAAATCACACTCGGTTTTTTGTTATACCGTAAGTTCAATAATGTTTCCTTCAATTCCGATAAAAGCGCTTTCATAAAATCCGTCGCCGGTGGTTCTCGGACCGCTTGTTATTTCGAATCCGTCGTTTTCAAGCTTTTTTGTAAGTTCATCAACGGCGCTTTTGCTCCCTAGGCTGAAGGCAAGATGGGCGTAGCCGCTTTTATAAAAAGGTTTTTCGGTTTTCTCAATTTCCGGTCGGTTCATAATTTCGAGCTTTGCGCCGTTTTCAAAACCGAGGAAATATGAGGAAAAACCGGTTTTTTCGTTCCGATAAATTTCGCCGGAAACGGCGGCAAAATATTTTATGAAAAAATCCTTTGCGGCTTCAAGGTCGTTTACGTAAATTGCAACGTGATCAATAAACATTTTTTACCTCCGGAAAAATCAGAGCCCCATAATGTCCGCGTTTTTGCGTTCAAGCTTTTTGAAAAGTCGGATGAGTACGATAACCGCCGCGATGGAAAGAATAATTTCCGCAAGGAATTGGGAATAGGGCAGACCGAAAACGGAAAAGAAATGATAAAGAATAAGGATAAAGGGAATTTCCAGAATGATTTTTCTTGCAATTGCAAAGAAAAGGGAAAGTTTTCCCATTCCGCAGGCCTGATAAACGCCGACACCGATGAAATCCACGGCAAGGAAAACCATTGCAAGGGAGAATCCGCGAAGAAAAACAGAGCCAAGTTCGATTATGTCGCCGTTTTTCATAAAGGCACCGATAATGTTTTCCGCGAAAACGTAATATCCCAAAGTTACCGCCGCAAGGAAAACGACCGTTACTTCCATTGTGAAAACAAGGGCTTTTTTCATTCGCTTTATGTTTCCGGAAGCAAAGTTGTAACCGATAAGGGGCATTATTCCCTGGGAAACGCCGAGGGCAACATAGAACGGGATCTGGTTTACCTTCTGGGCAATGCCCATTGCGGCAACGGCAAATTCGCCGGAAGCGGCGGTGAGGTTGTTGAAAACCGTAATTCCCACAACGTTCAGAAGGTTCTGGATCGAAGCCGGAACGCCGACTCCGCAAACGCCGGAAACAATTTGTTTATCAAGGCTGAAATATTTTGGACTTACGCAGACAAAAGTTTTTCCGCGTTTTATAAAAACAAGAACAAGGAAATAAACGCAGGAAAAAATGTTGGCAAGAAGAGTTGCAAAACCTGCTCCGGCAGCGCCCATTCCCATTCCGAAAGGAATTGTTTCCGCGGGAAGAATGAAAAACGGGTCAATGATTATGTTGAGAAGGCAACCGCCGGTAAGCCCTATGCTAGCATGAAGGGAAGAACCTTCCGCACGGAAAAGATAGGCGGTCACCATAGAAGTTATTGCCGGAACGGCGCCGCAGACGGAAGTGTAGAAAACATAATCTTTTGTTGCGGAAAAGGTGATTTCGTCCGCGCCAAGAAGATTGAGAAGCGGGGTATTGAAAATTCCGGTGAGAAGGGAAAAAAGAATTCCGCAGAAAACCGCGCACCAGAAGCCGAAGGCAGAGCTTTTTCTTACCGAATCAAAATCCTGTTTTCCAAGGGCGCGGCTCATCATGCTGGAACTTCCGACGCCGAAAAGGTTGTTTACCGCGTTGAAAGCAAGAAGAAGAGGCGCCGCAAGAGTTACCGCCGAATTCTGGACCGGGTCGTTCAGCATTCCGACAAAGAAGGTATCCGCAAGGTTATAAACTATCATAACCAAAGAGGAAAGCACCGCCGGAAGGGAAAGGGCAAGAGCCGCTTTTGGAATCGGCGCGCTTTCAAAAATTTCTGTTTTACTTATTGCCATAAAAAACCTCGTAACGAAAAAATAAAGAGCCGAAAGGCTCCTTTTTGGATAAGATTATTTTAGCATAAAAACAAATTCAAGTAAAGTAGGGCGGGGGCTTGCTCCCGCCGAAAAAAGGATTACCGGAGAGGGAGCCTCCCTTGCCTAAAGGGAGGTGGATTTTTGTTTGCAAAGCAAACAAAAGGACGGAGGGATTCATTCTCAACGGGCATACACAGGTGATAATATATCGTTTTGCCCGTTTTTAATCTTCGCTCAGTTTATATGCATTGTTATCAACATAGATGCACATTTTGTTATAGAAATAAATATAAAGTCCGAAGGCAAAAAATCCGTCAAGAATGAGGATTATGTTTCCGAAAAGAAGTCCTTCAAAAATCACAAAACCAAAAAGCGAAAGGCAAACGGAAGACCAGAGAAAACCGAAAACGGCGACTGCAAAAACGATTATTCCCCAAAAGAATAACCAGCTTTTGTTTTCTTCCTTCCAGTTTCTGCGCCAAAAATCCGCCCTTTCCTTCGGGGAAAAAGGGTCGGGGTGCTTTTCGGTCTTTTCGGTTTTTGTTCTTTCGCCGTCCAAAAGTTCTTCCATAGAAACGGAAAATTCCTTTGAAAGAAGGCGCAGAGTTTCGATATCCGGCATATAGTTTCCGTTTTCCCAGCGGGAAACGGTTTTGTTCGAAACGCCGAGCCTTCTGCCCAGTTCCTCCTGGGTGAAACCTTTTTCTCGCCGAAGTTCAGCAATAAATTTTCCTGTTCTGATCTGATCCATAGTTTCATCTCCTTTTCTTATGCTATTTTAGCATAAATCACCGAAAAAATCTTCCCCACAAAAAGCGAACCATTTATTTGTTCATAAAGATATGATATTATAAAGAAAAAGGGAGGCGGTTTTTATGAAAAAGTTTGCACTTTATCTTTTTTCTGCGGTTTTGATATTATATGCTTCCGCCGCCGCGACGGAATTCCTGACCGGAACTTCCAATGCGTTTTTGGGAAAAAGTTTTTATGTTTATGATTTTTATAAAGTTTCCGAAGAGGAAAAAACCGAAATTCAGGAATATACAAAACATCCGAAAGCGGCTGAACTTACCGGAATCCTTTCGGAAATTGAAATAAAACATTACAGAACAAAATTTGCGCCGGTCTGGCAGGGCGATATGAAATATGAGATAAGCACCCACGTCAGCGGAGAAGGATTCCGCTTTATAACTCTCGGAAACGTAAACATGTTTTTTGAAGATGCTTCAAAAGGCGGTTATGAGATTGTTAACGCCGAAGAAATAATCGCAAAGATTGATGTGCTTCTTGCGGAAAAAGGTGAATGATATGTACTATGTGATTTTCGGGCTTCCGGTGGCTTTTGTCTTTGCGGCGCTGCAGGTTGTTCTTTGTTTAAAATCGGAAAGAAAGATAATAAGGCTTATTCCGCTTTTTATAACTCTCGGAATAATAGCTTTGCTCGGTCTTCTGATGCTGGATCCGGTTTCCGGCGCGCTTGCTCAATATATTGACTGGGGCGTTCTTGCGCTTATGGTTTATCTGACGGTCGGCGCCGTCGGTTCGGTAATCGGAACGGGAGCGGGCTGGATTATCTGCTGGGGAATATTTTTTATCAAAAACAAAGGGAGAAAACAAAAATGAAAAAACTTGTTTTAATAATATTTGCTTTGGTTTTTGTTTTTGCAGGCTGCTCAAAACCTGCTGAAAAGCCGGAAGAAATCCCCGAAAAGGAAATAAACATAACCGAAGAAAAAATTCCGGAAGATAATGAAATAAATATAACCGAAGAAAAAATTCCGGAAAATTCCGAAGAAGAACTTCCCGAAAAAGAGGTTTCATATCAGAACGTGGATATAACCATGCCGGAAAAGCTTTTTGATATGACTCCGGAAAGTTTTGCGAACCGTGACAACGACGAACATATAAAATATCTTTATAAAATTCTCTCTTCAACAAACTGGCCTGGGGTAACCGGAATAAGTCATTCTGAATATTCCGGTTTTGAATCCGCAAAAGATTTCAGCAGCAAAATTCTTTATAACGTTTTTTGTACTGCAGAAGAAGATTATTATGATTGTTATCATGTTTCCGATTTTGAGGTTGTGATTCCGATAGAAGATATTTTTAATGTTCTTGATAAATATTTTTATGATTATAACCTTAATATCGATGAAATAGGAATCAATTTTGAATATACCGGTGAAGGAAAATACATCAAAGCCCCGGGATTTATCGGAATTTATCCAAGTGTCGGAGTTTATTATGACATTGAATCTGTCACAGATAACGGCGACGGAACGGTTACCGCTGTTATAGCGATGGGAAAAACGGTGGAAGAAGGATATAATATTGTTTCCACCGGAGAAATTGAATCCCGCCATGTTTTTAATTTTACTCCGGCGGAAGACAGCTGCAAAATAAATTATTACCGGATTGAAAGATAAACGGAAAGCAGAAAAAATAAGAGTAACCGCAAAAAATCCGCTTGACAAAGCCGTTTTTCGGGTCTATACTAAAATCAGAAAATAATCGAAAAGAGGCGGATTCCCGATGTATGAGGAAATTAAAAAACTTGCCGAAACCATAGGTTTTGAAGATTGCAAAGAAATTCCCGCAAGACTTATCCCCTGCGATTCTTCTCTTCGCCGTTTCTGCGAACAAAACCTTTGCGGAATGTACCATTCCAGCTATATGTGCCCTCCGGCAATGGGAAATGCCGAAGCACTTATTGCCCAGCTTCATAACTTCAAAGACGCGCTCATCTTCACCAAGGAATATGCGGTTGCGGACCTTACCTGCCAGGAGGGTTATCTTGCACAGCAGATCGCTCATGAGCGCAGAAGCCAGCTTCTTTGGAAATCCATGCAGAAAATCGGCTACGATTCCAAAAACGCAAGAGTTCTTGCCGCCGGCGGCTGCCACCTTTGTGAAGAATGCGGAATCAAAACCGGTGAACCTTGCCGCCATCCGGATACCGCGATCCATTCCGTAAGCGGTTACTGCATCGAAGTTGCAAAACTTTCGAAAACTCTCGGAATCGATTGCGTCGGCAAAAACGGCGGAGTTGTTTTCTATTGCTTCGTTCTTCTTAAATAAAATTACATAGAAATAAAGGAAAAGCGGTGCCAAAGGCACCGCTTTTTTAATGTTTGGTTTTAAAAATCCCGATTATTCCGGAAACAAAAGGCACAACAAGAACAAAACCGAAAACAATGAGCATGGATTTTAAATCCAGCGGAACGGTTTTGAAAACCGGGTTCAGAGCGGGAATATAAACCGTGCTCAAAACTATGACCGCGGAAGAAAGAACCGCCCAAATGAGCTTCATATTATTGAAAATGTTGATTTTAAAAAGGCTCCGGCTTTCGCTTTTGCATTCGAAAACATGCACAAGCTGGGTAAAAACCAGCGCAAGGAAAGCCGCGGTCCTCGCAAAATCAAGGTTTCCGGAAATTCCGAGCACGGTTGTAAAAGCACCGAGCACCGAAAGCCCGATAAGGATTCCGCGGGTGATTATGGTAAGCCCAAGCCCGTTTGAAAAAACGGATTCGCCCCGTTTTCGCGGTTTTTCGAGCATAACATCGTCCTGGGGCGGATCAAAAGAAAGGGCTATCGCCGGAATTCCGTCCGTAACAAGGTTCACCATTAAAATCTGAATCGGGAGAAGCACCACCGGCATTCCCATTAACATTCCGAAAAACATCGTAACAACCTCGCCGATGTTGCAGGAAAGAAGATAGCGGATAAATTTTCTGATGTTGCCGTAAATTATCCGCCCTTCTTCCGCGGCGGAAACAAGGGTGGAAAAATCGTCGTCCAAAAGAACGATTCCGGAAGCTTCACGGGTAACGTCGGTTCCGTTTTTGCCCATGGAAACGCCGATATCCGCCGCTTTGACCGCAGGCGCATCGTTAACTCCGTCGCCGGTCATGGCAACAATGTTTCCGTTTTTCTTAAGTGCGCGAACAATTTTGAGCTTGTGAGCAGGAGTTACCCTTGCAAAAACGTTCCGGTGCTCAACCGTTTTCAAAAACTCCGAATCGGAAAGGCGGTTAAGCTCCGCACCGGTTATAACTTCTGATTTTTCTGAAGCAATGTGGAGATTTTTCGCAATGGCAAAAGCGGTTTCCGGATGGTCGCCGGTTATCATAACGGTTCTTATTCCAGCTTTTTTGCATTTGAGCACCGATTCTGCCGCGCCTTTTCGCGGCGGATCTATCATTCCGAAAAGCCCGAGGAAACAAAGGTTATCCTCGGTTATCTTCCCGCCGGAATCTTCCTTATAAGCCACCGCAATTACCCTAAGAGCACCCGCCGCCATTTTTGAAAGCCGGTTTTTGATTGCGGAAAGGTCACCGGAAGTTAAAGGACGGTGCTCGCCGTTTTCAAGCTTTGTTTTGCAAAGTGGAAGAAGAAAATCCGGCGCGCCTTTTGTAAAAACAAAAGCCTGCCCGTTTCGTTTTTTGACCCCAACTGACATAAGTTTCCTTGCGGAATCGAAGGGGATTTCCGCTGTGCGGACAAAGTCCGCACAGCCTGCGGCGGAAAATCCGCCGCATTCGAGCACCGTTTTCAAAAGTGAGGCTTCGGTTGGTTCGCCGCTTATTTTTTGAGCAGGGGAAATTTCCGCGTTGTTACAAAGTCCCGCCGCCATAAACGGAAAACGGAGCTTTTCCTTCGCCCCGGCGAAGGAATCCGGATATAAAATCTCCCCGGAGGGGAGAAAAACTTCCGTAACGGTCATTCTGTTTTCCGTAAGAGTTCCGGTTTTGTCGGAACAGATAACGTTGGCGCAGCCAAGGGTTTCCACCGAATGGAGCTTTCGGATAAGGGCGTTCTTTTTGAGCATTCTTCCAACGGCAAGACCAAGAGAAATGGTTATAACCGCGGTAAGCCCTTCCGGAATTGCCGCAACGGAAAGGGAAAGACCGGTGAGGAACATATCAAAAACCGGTTCGCCGCGCAAAATTCCGGTAAGGGTAACTATAACGCAGATGAGGATACAGCCTACGGCAATATATTTGCTGAGGACAGAAAGCTTTTGCTGAAGGGGAGTCTGCTCATTTTTGCTTTCCTTGAGCATTCCGGCGATTTTTCCCATCTGGGTTTCCATTCCCGTTGCGGTAACAAGAAACTCGCCGTGGCCGGAAGTTATTGAAGTTCCCATATAGACCATATCATTACGGAGGTTTTCGGTGTTCCCGCCGGAAAAAACTTTCTTTTCAACCGGAATGCTTTCGCCGGTGAGCATGGATTCGTCCGATGCCATGCTCATGGAAGAAAGGATTTTTCCGTCCGCCGGAACTTTGTTGCCTGCGGAAAGAAAACAGATATCTCCCGGAACAATTTTTGAAGCGGGAATTTCGGTTTTTCGCCCATCGCGAAGAACGCTTGCCTTCGGCGCCGCAAGATTTTTAAGGTTTTCCAAAGTTCTCTCGGTTTTAAATTCCTGGGAAAAACCGAGAATTGCGTTGAGAAAAACAATTGCAAAAATTGTGAAGGAATCTATAAATTCCCCGATAAAAAGCGAAACAGCCGCCGCGCCCAAAAGAATAAGGGTGAGAAGGTCTTTGAATTGCGAAGCAAAAATTTTCGCCGCGCTTTCCCGCTTTTCGGAGGAAAGGACGTTTTCCCCATGCTTTTCCAAAAGTTTTTCCGCTTCCCGGCTCGAAAGTCCTTTTTGCATAAAATCCCCCCAATAAAAAATCTTCTCCCGAATTTTATGCGCCCTTCGGTGCAAATATGTCCCAACATTCGTTTGACATAACGCCGCCGTTATTATAAAATATATGTATCCATATAAACGGAGGTTCCAAAAAAATGACCGAAATTAGTTTTGCAGTTGCGCTTATAATTGCCGCCGGAACTCTTGTTCTTGGTTTTCTTGCGGCTTTTTTAATACAAAACGGAAAAATTTCCGCCCTTAAAACCGAAAACGGAAATTTAAAAGCGGAAAACGAAAGAATTTTCCGGGAAAGCACCGAAAACAAAACAAAAAACGAAAAGCTCCTTTTCGAAAATTCCGAAAAGGAAAGGGAAATTGCCGTTAAGGAAACAATCCTTAAGACCGAAACTTTCCGCGCAAACGAAGCGGAAAGAAAACTTTCTGAACTTTCCGAAAAAAACACGGAACTTTCGGAAAAACTTTCCCAGATTTCCGCAAAAGCCGCCGCCACCGAAGAAAGCAACAAAAATATACGCGAATGGATCGATAAGGCGGAAACAGGACTTAAAGATTCCTTCGCCAGCATTTCCAAAAACATTACCGAAAACAACAACAAAGTTTTCCTCGAAACCGCAAACGACAAAGTCGGCGGAATCGTAACTCCCGTCAGCAATGAACTTAAGGAACTCCGGGCAAAGGTGGAGGAACTTGAACAAAAGCGCGTTTCCGCCTACAGCGGACTTAACGAAAAGGTTGAAAACCTCCAGAAACAGAACACCGAACTCAAAAGCGCCACCGACCTTCTCAATTCCACCCTTAAGAACAACGCCCAGCGCGGAAAATGGGGCGAAGAACAGCTCCGCAGAATTGCGGAACTCGCCGGAATGGTGGAGCATATCGATTTTGAGGAACAGGAAGTCAACGCGGAAGGCAGCCGTCCGGATATGGTTATCCACCTCACCGGCGGAAGAAGCGTTCCGGTTGACAGCAAAGCTCCCATGAATTCCTATCTTGCCTATCTTGACGATACGGACGAAACGGCAAGGGCAAAACACCTTTCCGAACACGTAAAAGCCCTTCGGAGCCATATCGATACCCTTTTCCGCAAGGCTTACTGGAAAAGCGAAGACAGAAGCGTTGAAATGGTGGCAATGGTCGTTCCTTATGAAAGCGGACTTTCCGCCGCTTTTGCAACCGACCGCGAAATTTTCAGCTACGCAATGGAAAAGAATGTTCTTCTCCTTTCGCCGATGACTTTTTATGCCTTCCTTAAATCCGTTTCCATCGGCTGGCAGGAAAACGCCATGAGCCAGAACGCCAAGGAAATTGCGAAGCAAAGCCGCGAACTTATAAAACGCTTCGAAGTTTTCTATGGACATTTTGATAAAATCGATTCCGCTCTTTCGAGCGCAAGAACCGCTTTTGATAAGGCGGTAAGTTCCTATAACAGCCGCCTTCTTCCTTCCTTCAACCGCTTTAAAACCCTTTCAAGCGGAACGGAAAAGGAGCAGGAAATGCTCGAGGAAAATTACAGCGAAGAATAAAAAATCCGCCGGAGGTGGTATCCTTCGGCGGTTTTTTGGTGTCTTTAAGGGTGAAAGGAGGTTTTTTGTTTGGAAGATTTTAAAATAATCGAGCTTTATTTTAAAAGGGACGAAGCGGCGATTTTTGAAACTTCGGAAAAATATTCGCCCTATTGTTCCGTAATTGCAAAAAACATTTTACATAACGCCCTTGATGAGGAAGAATGTCTTTCCGACACATGGCTTTGCGCCTGGAACAACATTCCGCCAACTGTTCCGAACTGCCTGCGGGTTTTCCTCGGAAAAATCACCCGAAACATCTCCCTCAACCTTTTCCGGAAGAAAAACACCGCAAAGCGAAGCGCGGTTTTTGAACCCTTCGACGAACTTTTGGAATGTGTTGCCGGAACGGATTCTGTCGAGGGTGAAACGGAAGCAAAAGCCCTTGCGGAATATCTCGATGGGTTTATCCGGAATCTTCCGGAGGAAAAGCGCTGGGTCTTTCTTCGAAGATACTGGTATGGCGAAAGCCTTTCAGATATTGCCGAAAAGGGAAAAATCGGCGAAACAAGGGTGAAAAACATTCTTGCAAAGCTTCGGAAAAAGCTTCGGGAAGAACTCAAAAAGGAGGGATTCCTTGAATGAAAGCTGAAACTTTGTGGAACGCCATCGGCGAAATCGGCGAAGACCTTGTAATCTGGGCGGAAAACCCGCCGAAGCGGCACCGCCGAAAAAACCTCGCCATAATCCTTGCGGCGGCGATTATAATGCTTCTTTCCGTGGGAACCGTTGCGGCAATGCGCTTTAACATTTCCTTCGCGGATCTTTTCGGTTTTGAGGAAGCGGAAATTATCGAGGAAGACAAACAGATTATCGAAGAAAGCACCTCAGCAGAAATCGTTCCGGAAACGGAAGAAAAAACCGGCTCGGAGTTCACCGTAATTTCCGCCCTTGCGGACGAGAGAATTATGTATCTTCTCTGGCAGTTTGATTATTACGACGGCGAAATTCCAAAGGACGCGCAGATAATGCCCTGGCTATCCTTCGGCGAAGCTTCTATAGATACGGAAATTGGATATTACAGCGGAATGCTTGAGGAAAACCGTGATGAAGAAACCTTAGTCGGCTATATGATTGCGGAATGGAACGGAGAAATGCAGGCGGAAGGCGGAAGCGTTTCTTTTTCGGAAGTGACTGCGCCGGTTGAGCAGGACTCAAAAATCTACGAAACGGATATACTTTCCGCCATTGAGCAAAGCGAATATATCGAAGGGGAATATGAGATTTATAATTACAGCGGAAAATGGCCATATAAATACTATGCGGAATACCAATGGCTCGATATCCCTGCCTATGAGGATACTTATATCGACCTTGCGGTTTATGAGGACGGAAAGCTTATCCTTGTAACGAGAACTCCCTGGGGCGATGGTGTTGAGAGAAGAGGAACTTTTGAACTTATGAATACAAAAACCGGGGAAACGCTTGAATTAATCAGCAGACACGGTTTTAAGGATAAAAACAGATTCGATTTTTTCTCAGCACTTTACGAAGTTGATTATGAAGATATAGAAAATCTTTGCTTCTGCAGGAAAGGCGAAATTGTTCAGAAAAATTGGCTTTCCGGCGATTGGAAAATTGATTTTAAGGCGGAGCCGAAAATGGAAGATGTTATTCTCGAAACTGCGGACGAAAATATTGAAATCCGCTGTTCAAAAATTTCCATGGGTATAAGCGGAAACCTTCCGGAAATGGAATATATGCAGATTTTCCTTGCAAACGGAACAGAAGTAAGCTGCGTAAGTTCCACACCGGAAAGAGTTATTTTCCAAAAGCCGATAAATCCGGAAGAAATTGCCTCGATTATCTATAACGGAGAGGAACTCCTTAAATAAAAAACGGGCGGATAATATCCGCCTCTATAACAAAAAAACCTCCGGTTTCCCGGAGGTTTAATTTTTTTCTCATTTTTTCGAATCTTCGTAAACCATTTTGATTCCTTCAAGAGGAAGACGCTGGTCGATATAATCAAAAAGTTTTTCTTCGGCAAAAAGCCTTGCAAAACCGCCGGTTGCAACAACCTTTGCGGAATCGCCGATTATCGCTTTAAGATTTTTCACCATCATGTCTATCGCGCCGAGATATCCGTAATAAGCGCCGCTTTGCATTGAGGAAACGGTGTTTTTCCCAAGTGCAAATTCGGGCCTCAGGATCTCGATTTTCGGAAGCTTCGCCGCCTTTTCATAAAGGGCGTCCATGGAAGTTTTGATACCGGGATAGATTATACCGCCGAGATATTCTCCCGCTTCGGAAACAGCTTCACAGGTGGTCGCTGTGCCGAAATCGACGATGATGAGCGGGCCGCCGTATTTTTTAAAAGCCGCATAGGAATCAACAATTCTGTCCGCGCCGACTTCCTTCGGGTTTTCATAAAGGTTCGGCATATTGCAGAAAATATTTTCGCCTATAACAAGAGGTTCAAGCCCGAAATATTTTCTTACGGCGCTGGAGACAGAATAGTTCACCTGGGGAACGACGGAACTTATGATAACGTCCGTAACTTCGGAAACGGAAAACTTCCGGTATTCAAAAAACTGGGTGACAAAAAGCCCGACTTCGTCGGAAGTTATGTCGCGCTTTGAACCAAGGCGGAAAACCCCGGTAAGGTTATCTCCTTCATAAAGTCCGAATTCCATTGTGGTGTTCCCGATGTCGATAACAAGGATCATTTTTTGATCTCCTTTTGTTTAACAAAATTGTCGAAAAGCGAAAAAGTTTCTTTAACAAAGTTTTCCGCGGAATTTTTTTCAAAAAATTCCCGGTTTGCCCGCCCAAGGGTTTCTCTGTCCGTTTCGGACATATTGATAAGGGTTTTTATCCCAAGGGTAATGCTGTCGCGTCTGCGCGGCTTTGTAATAATTGCGCCGCCGGCTTTTCGGAAAAAATCCGACCAATGCTCAGCCGCCGCAATAACCGGTTTTTGAGCACCAAGCGCTTTCCAAAAAGAACCTTCCTCCGGAAAAATTCCTTTTCCGAAATCGGATTCGGAAACAAAAATTCCGTCTGCGCCGGAAAGGACAAAGGACGTTTCCTCTTTTGAAAAATCTTCCGGAAAGAAAACGTTTGTTATTCCTCTTTCCGCAACAAAGCGTTTGAAATAGGGCTTTTTTCGTCCTTCCGAAATAAAAACAAGCGCAAATTTATCGCCGAAAGTTCCTGCTGAAAGAATTAATTCTTCGATCGAAAAACCTTCTTCAATTTCACCGCAAAAAGCGAGAACAAAGGTTTTTCCTTCCCCGAAGGAAGAAAGTTTTTCTTTAAGAAAAACCTCCTTTTCGGAAGGGATCTCCGCTTCTGGAAAGCTTGGAAAAACCATTGGATAAAGGTTATGAGCACCGGAAAAATTCTTCGCCGCTTCCGGGAAAAAACCGAGCACGGCGTGGCTTTTTAAAAAAGCCGCGGCGGTGCTTTTTTTAAAATATCTGAGCACCGGGTTAAACCCAAAGGCAAAGCCAAAATGCTTAAGGGTTTCCGCCGGAAGGCAGGAAAGTTCCGTTACAAAAACGGCGTTTGATCCTTCGGAAATTTTTTCTCCCGCAAGGAAGGAAAAAGGAAGGATCCCGCCGGAAAGAACGATATCCGGTTCAAAAATTCCGGAAAGGCCCGGCGCGTTTTCCAAAAGCGAAGTTCCGAAGGAAAAAAGTTCAGGAAGCCGAAGAAAACTTCCCCTTTGTTTCGCCGGAATTTTTACAAAAAGCTGGCTTAATCCTTCGCTTTCGGAAAATTCGAAGGAAAGGGGCGCTTCGGTTTTCAAAAGTTTTGCCCTGATAAGCAAAACGTTTGCACCAAGCTTTTGAAATTCCTTAGCAGCCCAAATTCTGCGTTTTAAATTTTCTTCCGCGGCGCGGCAAAAAAGCGCCTTTTCGGAAGAATCCGCCTTTGCGCTTTCGGGCAAAAGCAAATCGTCAATAATAAGTATATTCAAGAAGGGAAAACCGCCTTTCGTTTAAAGCCTTCCCCTTGAGGGGAAGGTGGCATTTCCGAAGGAAATGACGGATGAGGTGTAATTGCTTCCAAAAAGCAAATTTAACACCTCACCACCGCCTTCGGCGGAGCCTCTCCTCAAGGAGAGGCCTTTGCTTTAAGTTTTCCCTTTTTAATACAAAATATACTTATTTTTCAATGTTTTCAACTTCCGCAAGGGTAAGTTCAAGAAGCTTCGAAACGCCTTCCTCCTGCATGGTTACGCCGTAAAGCCTGTCCGCGTGTTCCATTGTTCCGCGGCGGTGGGTAATGGCAATAAACTGGGTGTTTTCGGTAAGGCGAAGAAGATAATCTGCGTAGCGGTCAACGTTGGCTTCGTCAAGGGCGGCCTCAATTTCGTCAAGAATGCAGAAAGGAGACGGACGAACTTTGAGAATTGCAAAATAAATGGCAATTGCAACAAAGGTCTGTTCGCCGCCGGAAAGGGAAGCAAGGTTGTTGATAATTTTGCCCGGAGGCTGAACGGTGATTTCAATTCCGGAATCGAGAACGTTATCCGGATCGGTAAGGAAAAGTTTTGCTTCGCCGCCGCCGAAAAGTTCCTTGAAAACAACCGCAAAGTTTCCGGCAATCTGGGTGAAGCGGTCGAGGAAAATCGTCCTCATCTGTCCCATAAGGTTACGGATAAGCGAGCGGAGTTCATCGCGGGATTTTTCCGCATCCTCGATCTGGGTTTTCATAAATTCATAACGTTCGGAAACTTCTTTGAATTCCTCAATGGCGGAAAGGTTAACGTTTCCGAGAGCCTTTATCTTGCTGCGGAGTTCACCAAGACGGCGAGTGGCTTTCTGCGGTTCAGTAATTTCTTCCGCAATTTCTTCCGCGGCGGAATAGGTCATTTCATACTGATCCCAAAGCTGGCCGATTATGCGGTCATAATCCACCTGCATTTCGTCAAGGCGGGTGCGCGCTTTAATAAGCCTTCCGGAAGCTTCCTCCCTTTTGCTGACTGTATCTTTCTGGGCGGTGCGTTCTTCGGTGGCGCGTCTTTCAAAATCCTGGCGCTCTTCAAAAAGCGCGGAAATTTCGGTTCTGCTTGTTTCGGAAAGGTTAACAAGGCGGAGTTTTTCCTCTTCAATTTCCTTGATTTCTTCGGAAAGGGCGCTGTTTTTATCAAGAACAAGTTTTTTGCGTTCGTTAAGAGCAAGAACCTTTTCCTCGCGCTGGTTTTTGTTTTCAAGAAGAAGATCGATAGCGTTTTGAACGGCTTCAATATCCTTTTTGATAATTGCGGCGGAAAGGGCAAGGGCAGAAATATCCGCGCCGTTTTTGTTTTCTTTTTCGGAAATCGCGTCGATTTTTTCCTCGATTTCAGAAACTTCGGAAAGAAGTGCGGATTTCTTTTCGTTCCTTTCGGAAAGAAGTTTTTCATATTCCGCAATGCGGTTTTCCGCATCTTTGATTGCTTTTCCGAGAATGTTTTTCTGGGTTTCCGCTTCGGTTCCTGCGGCTTCCGCATCGGAAATCTGCATAAGAAGGCGTTTCTTTTCGCCTTCTGCGCGGATCTTATCCTCCGCAAGGGTGCGAAGTTCGCTTTCGGTTGCAAGGGAATCCGCTTCCATTGCGGAAATTTCTTCTTTAAGTCTGTTATAATCCGCTTCGCCTTCGGAAAGAAGTTTTTCCGCGGCGGCGGCTTTTTTAAGAAGCTCTTCGATTTCCTGTTTTCTGGAAAGGATTCCGGCGGATTTAACGCTTGAACCGCCGGTCAAAGAACCGCCTGCATTAACAAGCTGTCCGTCAAGGGTGACAATGCGGAATTTATATCCGAATTTTTTCGCAATCGCGGTGGCAGAATCCAGATCTTCTGCGACAACGATTCTTCCGAGAACGGATTTTACGATTCCGTCGAATTTCGGGTCGTTTTTAACAAGGTCGCTGCCGATTCCGATAAAGCCTTCGCAGTCCGAAAGGCCACGTTCCTCAAGTCGGTTTCCTTTAATGGTGGTAAGAGGAAGGAAAGTTACCCTTCCGCGTCCCTGTTCCTTAAGCATGCGAATGGCCTTTTTTGCGGCGTCTTCATCAGTTACAACAATGTTCTGCAAAGCCGCGCCAACGGCTGTTTCAACAGCAAGGGAATATTTCGCATCTACGGAAAGGATTTTTGAAACCGGTTCAAGAATTCCGCGAAGAGCGCCTGCGGCGCCTTTATCCAGAACGAATTTTACGGAAGGGCCAAAGCCTTCCATATTGCGCTCAAGGTCCTGAAGAAGCTTTGCCCTCTGGGCAAAGGAATCCGCATCGCGGCGGATTTTCGCGCGTTTTTCATCAAGTTCAGAAAGCTGCTTTTTCCGAAGGTCGCGCTTCATCAGCATTCCGGTTTTTGTGTTATTAATGCTGTCGGTCTTGTCCTCAATTTCCTCAAGAAGGTCGTTGACTTCAACAAGCTCGTTTTTATAACCTTCGATAAGCGAAAGTTTTTGGCTTGCGGAAAGGGAAAGCTGTTCAAGGCGTTCGGAATATTGGGTTTTGTCGTTCTTCGCGGTTGCAAGAACAACGCTTATGTGTCCAAGTTCCGTTTCCGCTTCGGAAACTTTTCCGAGAAGGGAAGATTTTTCCGAAACCGCGGAAAGTTTTTCTTTCGCAATTTCGCCGCCGAGAAGGTTAAGGCGTTCTTCTTCCTTTTTGAGTTCTTCCGCTTCCGCTTCTTTTGCGGAAAGTTCACCTTTTTTAAGTTCAATGGCGGAATCGCCCTCGGAACTGTCGCTTGAAAGGGCGGAAATTTCCTCCTCAATTCTGGAAACTTCGGTTTTATTATGTTCAATGTCGTTTTGGCAAACCGCCGCTTTTGCGGTAAGTTCGCCAAGGGCACTTTCGTTTTCGCTTATTTTTTCGCGTTTTTCCTCAACGGTTGAATCAAGACTGCTGATTCGTTCATAAAGAGCGTTTATGCGGTTTTCCGCTTCGTTATAATAAGCGTCAAGGGTGTCATATTCGCTCTGATAAATTCCGATGGAGCTGTTTTGTTCCGCAAGCTGGCTTTTAAGCCGGCGGAGAGAACGCATCCAGACGGAAATTTCGAGAGATTTTTTCTCTTCAGCAAGTTCAAGGAATTTTTTCGCCTTTTCGCTTTGTTCAAGAAGGGGACCGACCCTTTCTTCAAGGGCGGAAAGATTATCACGAAGGCGAAGAAGGTTTTCGTCCGCTTTGGAAAGGCTTTTTTCCGCTTCTTCCTTGCGGTAGCGGAATTTTGAAATTCCGGAAGCTTCCTCAAAAATTTCCCGGCGCTGGGTCGGTTTTGCGGAAACGATTTCGGAAATTTTGCCCTGGCCGATTATGGAATAACCGTCTTTTCCAAGACCGGTGTCCATAAAAAGTTCGTTAACGTCCTTAAGGCGGCAGGTTTTGTCGCCGATTTTGTAATCGGAATTTCCGTCGCGGTAATATTTTCTTGAAACAATAACCTCGTCGGTATCAAGAGGAAGGGCGCGGTCGCTGTTATCAAAACAAATGCGGACTTCCGCAAAACCGTGGGCATGGCGAAGGCGGGTTCCGTTAAAAATAACGTCCTCCATTTTTCCTCCGCGAAGCGCCTTGGTGGACATTTCGCCCAAAACCCAGCGGACTGCGTCGCTTATGTTACTTTTTCCGCTTCCGTTCGGGCCAACAACGGCGGTCATTCCGCGGCCGAAGTTAAGGCGGGTTTTGTCCGGAAAGGATTTGAAGCCCGAAAGCTCGAGATATTTTAAGAACAAGTTTTCACTTCCTTGTTTTAAGAATCAAAAAAAGTTAATACCTTCCGGTCGGGGAAGGTGGATTTTTTGCAGCTTGCTGCAAAAAAGACGAAAGAGGGATAAACAGGAAACGCGGAGCGCATATCTTTGTTTGTCAGGGATTATCCCTCCTCAGTCTGCTTCGCAGACAGCTCCTCCTCCGAGGAGCCTTATATTCCTGCCATCATAACCTCAAAATCGCCGGGGTTAAGGTTCTTATCCGGGGTGATTTTAACGGCATAGCCGAGGCTGAGCCAATGTTCAACGTTGCTTTTTTTCTGTCCGGAACATTTTGAAACTTCGGAAGGAGCAACCTTGAGCACATAGCTTCCTTTCGGAAGGCGGGTGAGCATCGGCGCAATTTTTTTGCGGAACCGAAGGCTTTCGCAAATTTCCCGGAAGGCAGGGTGATAGGGTCCCGCAGCAAGGTTTTCTTCAAGAGATTCTTCCGCATGAAGCCCGAGGCGTATAACTTTTATGTTATAAAGTTCAAAAACGTCAAGAAGCTCGGCACATTCCGCCGCCGCTTCCTCAACCGTTTGCGGAACAAATTCGCCTTCCGCAAACCATTTTGCCAAAAGGGTGTTTTTGAGCACAAGGGTCGGATAGATCCGCATTGTTTCCGGCTTCAAAGCCGCAAACCTTGCGGCGGTGAGCACATCGAGCTCTTTTGTGGAACCGGGCATTCCGGTCATCATCTGGAGCCCAAGGGAAAAACCGGCGTTTTTGATAAGTTCCGATGCTTTTTGGGTATCCTCAAAGGTATGTCCTCTGCGGTTTTTAAGAAGAACCTCGTTGTCACAGCTCTGGGCGCCGAGTTCAATGGAGGTGACCCCGTATTCTTTGAGCACCGCAAGCACTTCTTCATCAATGGCGTCCGGTCTGGTGCTTATCCGGATTCCGGAAAAAGCTTTCCGGTCGATCCATTTTTTCGCGACGGAAAGAAGGCTTTCCATAAGTTCCCTCGGAATCATGGTGAAACTTCCGCCGAAGAAGGCGATTTCCGCCTTTTCGGAAAAGCCGTGGAGCTCTCTTGCGGCTTTTTTAAGGGTTTTGTCAACTTCCTCCGGAGTTGGAACTCCGCTTTCACCGGTTATGGAATTCTGGTCGCAAAATGAGCACCGATGAGGACAGCCGACCATCGGAACAAAGAAAGCTACGTTCGCGTGTTTCATTGTCCCATCAGCTCCAATGCTTCTTTTGCGGCGTGCTGTTCGGCGGCTTTTTTGCTTTTTCCGATTCCGTGACCGATAACGTTGCTGTTGAGCATTACGTCAACCTCAAAACGCTTGTCGTGGTCGGGTCCGCTTTCGCCGACGAGCACATAAGTAAGCCTTTCTTCCGGATTTTTCTGAATGATTTCCTGAAGAAGGGTCTTGTAATCCTTGAACGGGGCGTTTTCAACGTGTTCAAGAGCTTTTTTTACAAATCTGAGCACAACTTCCGTTGCCGGTTCAATTCCGCCGTCAAGATAAATTGCGGCGAGCATGGCCTCAAAAGCATCTGCGAGAATGGAAGGTCTTTCACGTCCGCCCATAAGTTCTTCTCCGTGTCCAAGACGGAGAAAAGAACCGAGTTCAAGCTCGTTTGCAAAGCCGCAGAGGCTTTTTTCACAAACGAGGGAGGCACGGAGCTTCGTGAGTTCGCCTTCCGGAAGTTTTGTGTAGTTTTCAAAAATGTAATCGGAAACGATGATGCTCAAAACGGCGTCACCGAGGAATTCCTGGCGTTCGTTATAGGGAACATGTTCCTTTGTTTCGTTGGAAAAGGAAGAATGTGTAACGCCGATTTTAAGGAATTTTATGTTTTTGAATTTGTAACCGAGTTTTTCTTCAAGAAGAGAAAGTTCTCTGGTGCTCATGCTTCCTTCTCCTCCTTTGCTTTTGCAATGGCGGCGGAAATTGTTCCGTTGATATCGGTTTCAACAAAGATTTTCGCCTGGTTTATGGCGTTTTTAAAAGCAACCGGGTTGCTGTTTCCGTGGGCCTTGATAACCGGTTTTGCAATTCCGAGAAGGGGCGCACCGCCTCTTTTGGCGGAATCCATTTTGCCTTTGAATTCGCGGATGCCGTCTTTAAGGAAAACAGAGGACATTTTGGTAAAAAAGTTTTTCATAAGCATGCCTTTAAGCATTTTACCAAAGCCTTTTCCAAGACCTTCAATGGTTTTGAGCACGATGTTGCCGGTCCAGCCGTCCGCAACGGCAACGTCGCAGGCTCCGGCGGGAACATCGCGGACTTCAACGTTTCCGATGAAGTTATAATCCGCTTTCTGCATAAGGGCAAAGGCTTCTTTCTGAAGTTCGGTGCCCTTGCTTTCCTCAACGCCGATGTTTATAAGACCAACGGTGGGGTTTTTAACACCTTCAACACTCTGCATATAAACGCTGCCCATCATTCCGAACTGATTGAGCATTTCCGGACGGCATTCAACGTTTGCACCGAGGTCGAGGAGCATATAATCTTTTTCAAGCCCCGGAAGAACCGAAGCAAGAGCCGCTCTTTTGATTCCCTTGATGCGTTTGACAATAAGGGTCGCGGCAACAACGATTGCGCCGGTGGAACCTGCGCCGACATAAGCGTCGCCTTCGCCTTCGGCAAGAAGGGAAAGACCTTTTACAAGGCTGCTTTCCTTATATTCCTTGAGGGCGGAAGTGGGTTCCGCGCAAACGGGCATTATGAGCGGAGCATCAACAAAGGTGAATCCCTCGGTGGAGATGTTCTCCTTTTCGCAGATTTCCTTCATTTCCGCTTCGTTTCCGACAGCGATTATTTCAACGCCAAGCTCCTTAACAGCCATTTCTGCGCCTTTGAGAGGAGCAAGAGGAGCGTTGTCGCCGCCGTATATATCAATTATAATTTTCATAAAATCGCCTCCAATGCGGCAACCGCCCTTTCGGCAACTGCTTGATAGCGCTCGTCCTTATGGCGGATTTTGGTTGGAAGAGGGGGAAGAAGTCCCATATTTGCGCCCATGGGCTGGAAATTTTCCACACTCTCGTCAGTTATATAGTTTACCAGAGCGCCCAGCATGGTGAGCTCCGGAAGAATAAGGGGTTCTTTTCCTTCGGCAAATCTTGCGGCGTTGATTCCCGCAAGAATTCCCGTTGCGGCGGATTCGGTGTAGCCTTCAACTCCGGTGAACTGTCCGGCGAAGAAAAGGCGCGGTTCCGCTTTAAGGGAAAGGTTTTTGTTAAGAAGTCTCGGGGAATCCATAAAGGTATCCCTATGCATAACTCCGTAGCGGAGGAATTCTGCGTTTTCAAGTCCGGGAATCATCGAAAAGACCCTTTTCTGTTCGCCGAACTTAAGGTTGGTCTGGAAACCAACAAGGTTATACATGGTTCCCTCGGCGTTTTCTCTGCGGAGCTGAACATTTGCCCAGGGTCTTCTTCCGGTGTGAGGGTCGGTCAGACCAACCGGACGGAGAGGCCCGAAACGGAGAGTATCGTGTCCGCGGGAAGCCATTATTTCAACAGGCATACAGCCTTCATAAACCTTCGGGTCGGCGGTTTCAAACTCATGGAGAGGGGCTCTTTCCGCAGTTATGAGCGCCTCATAAAAAGCGTCATATTCGTCCCTTTCCATGGGGCAGTTGACGTAATCCGCTTCGCCCCGGTCATATCTTGCGCCGAGGAAAACTTTATCCCAATCGAGGGAATCCGCGGAAACAATGGGCGCCACCGCATCATAGAAAGAAAGGGTTCCGCCGAAGCGGTTGCGAAGATTTTCCGCAAGAATGTCGGAAGTTAAAGGACCGGTTGCAAAAATAACGGTGCCTTCTTCCGGAACTTCGGTAACTTCTCCGTAAACTATTTCGATGTTGGGGTCGCTTTTTGTTTTTTCGGTGATATATTCCGCAAATTTTTCTCTGTCAACGGCAAGGGCGCCGCCGGCGGCAACGGAAGTTTTTTCCGCCGCTTCCATTGTTATGGAACCGAGCATTCTCATTTCTTCCTTAAGAAGACCGCCCGCGGAATTAAGGCGCATTGCCTTGAGGGAATTGGAGCAGACAAGCTCCGCAAAATTTTCGCTTTTATGCGCCGGGGAATATTTTTCCGGCTTCATTTCGCAAAGGCGAACTTTGAAGCCAAGGGAAGAAAGCTTGTGGGCTGCTTCGCAGCCAGCAAGTCCGGCGCCGATTACGGTTATTTTTTCGCTCATTTTCCGGACACCGCTCTTTCGTAATCGCATTCCGGGTTGGAGCAATAGATTTTTGCGTTTCTGCCTTTTTTGGAAAGAAGGGTCTTTCCGCAATTCGGGCATTTTTCGGCGGTGGGTTCGTCCCAGCTCATAAATCCGCAGGTGGGGTTATGCTCACAGCCGTAATAGGTCTTTCCGGTTTTGGATTTTTTGGAAAGGATTCTTGCGCCGCAAAGGGGACATTCTCCGCCGGTTTCCTTAACGATTCGTTTTGTGTTCTGGCAGGCGGGATATCCCGGGCAGGCAAGGAATTTTCCGAAGCGCCCGGTTTTAACAACCATTTTTCTTCCGCATTTTTCACAGATTACGTCGGTTTCCTCTTCCGGAACCTGAATTTTCTCGCTGCCCTGGTTTTTCTGGGCAAGCTCAAGGGATTTCTGGAAATCCTCATAGAATTTTTTCATCATGTGGACCCAATCGGTCTTTCCGTTTTCAACCTTATCAAGGTCCTTTTCCATCTTCGCGGTGAAATCAACGTCAACAATGTTGGAAAAATGTTCGGTGATAAGGTCAACGGTGACGGTTCCGAGAGCGGTTGGCTTAAGAGCCTTGCCCTCTTTTTCAACGTAGTTTCTGCTGATGATGGTGGTGATGATGGGAGCATAGGTGGAAGGTCTTCCGATTCCGTTTTCCTCAAGAGCCTTGATGAGGGAAGCTTCGGTAAATCTGGAAGGCGGTGCGGTGAAGTGCTGGTTCGGTTTGATTTCGCGGACTTTAAGAACGTCGCCGGAATTTGCGTGTTTCGGAATGGAGGATTTTTCCTCGTCGCCGTAAGGATAAAGAACGGAGAAACCATCGAAACGAACGGAAAATCCGCTTGCTTTAAATCCGTAATCGCCGGCGTTTATATCAATGGAAACGGTGTCGTAAAGTGCCGCCGCCATTTGGCTTGCAATAAAGCGGTCCCAGACAAGTTTATAAAGTTTATACTGTTCCGGAGTAAGGCTTTCCTTAACTCTGTCCGGAGAAAGTTCCGGCATTGTGGGGCGGATAGCTTCGTGGGCGTCCTGGGCGCCCGCTTTTGTCTTATAAGCTTTTGCGCCGGTTGCAAGATATTCCTTGCCGTAGATTTTTTCAATATAAGCCGCGGCGGCCTGTTTTGCTTCCGCAGAAATTCGAAGGGAGTCGGTTCTCATATAGGTGATAAGACCGACAGCGCCAAGACCGGGAACTTCAACGCCTTCATAAAGTTCCTGGGCAATTCTCATGGTTCTTCTGGGCTGGAAGCTTAAACGAAGGGAAGCTTCCTGCTGAAGGGTGGAAGTGATAAAAGGCGGAGCGGGCTGTTTTTTGCGGACGCTTTTTTTGATTGCGCCAACGGTAAAGGGAACGCCTTTGAGTTCGTCAACAATGGCGTTTGCTTCATCGCCGGTTTTGATTTCGATTTTTTCGCCGTTTTTTGAGGCAAGTTTTGCGGAAAAAGCGGTGGTTTCGCCTTTTTCACAAAGTTTTGCGTCAATGGACCAATATTCTTCCGGGTTAAAGGCTTCGATTTCCCTTTCGCGGTCAACAATAAGTTTTACCGCAACGGACTGAACGCGGCCGGCGGAAAGGGAAGAACCGCCCCGGATGTTTTTCCAAAGGAAGGGGCTGAGCTTGTAACCTACGATTCTGTCAAGAATTCGGCGGCCCTGCTGCGCGTTAACAAGGTCGGTGTCAATGCTTCTGGGCGCGGACATTCCCTGTTCAACGCCGAAATGGGTGATTTCGTTAAAAGTTACGCGGTTCGGTGCATCCATAGGAAGACCGAGAAGTTTTGCAAGATGCCAGGAAATTGCTTCGCCTTCGCGGTCAGGGTCCGTTGCGAGATAAACGTAATCCGCGGCGGCGGCCTGTTTTTTAAGGCTTCTTACAAGGTTTTCCTTGCCGGAAATAAGGATATATTGGGGGACAAAACCGTTTTTTACGTCAATTCCAAGGGTGGTTTTGGGAAGGTCGCGAACGTGGCCCATGGAAGCGACTACGGTAAAATCCTCGCCGAGATATTTTTCAATGGTTTTTGCTTTAGCAGGGGACTCCACTATAACAAGGTTTTTTGCTGTTTTTGCGGAGCGTTTTGATACTTTGGTTTCTGCTGCCGTAATAATAACCCCCTATATAAGATAATACTGTAGGGACCGTCGTCCCCGACGGTCCGTTTTTACGGAACGCTGAGGACAGCGTTCCCTACGGTTAGTGGATTTATGCAATAACAAATCTTCTTCCGGAAACCGGAACAATAAGCCCGAGAAGCTCAAGTTCCGTCAGCCCGACCGCAACGGCCGAGGAAGCGAGATTTGTAAGGTCCGAAATTTCGTCCGAACTTTTCGGCGTTCTGTCAAGAACACTGTAAATCTCCGCGGCGTTTCTGGAAAGTCCCGGCGGCGGAGATTTTTTAACAGGCTTCGGCGCTTTTTCCGGTCTTTCGTTTTTCGCTTCGGGATTTTTTTCAATTTTACGCTTCTGAATTTTTTCAAAACTCAGGTGGGAAGTATATTCTTCTCCGAATTCCATAAGAATATCCTTCGCGTCCGCAACAGGGATAGCTCCGGAACGAAGAAGGCGGAAAGTTCCCTGGGAAGTGCTTCGGTTAACGTCCGCAGGAACGGCGAAAACCTTTCTTCCCTGGTCAAAAGCAAGGTTTGCGGTAATGGAAGTTCCGCTTCTGGCGGCGGCTTCAACAACGCAGACCCCAAGGCTCATTCCGGAAACGATTCGGTTTCTTATGGGGAAAAAGCTGGAGCGGGCTTCCTCGTCCGGAACAAATTCGCTGATAACAGCGCCGTTCGCGGCGATAAGTTCCTTAAGCTCAACATTTTCCGGCGGAAAGGTTTTGCAAATTCCGCAGCCCTGGACCGCAACGGTTTTTCCTCCGGCGGAAAGGCAGGCTTTGTGCGCGGCGGAATCTATTCCGAGAGCCATTCCGGAAACAACAAGTGCGCCGGCGGAGCCAAGACCCCCGGCGATTATCTTCGCCATTTTGTTTCCGTATTCGCTTATGCGCCTTGTGCCTACGACCGCAACGGCGGGTTTCTGGTTAAGACAGGTTTCGTCTCCGAGAACGTAAAGAACCGGCGGAGCGGATTCGATTGAAAGAAGGTTTTGCGGATAGAATTCCGATTCCTTCGTAAGAACCTTTGCGCCGTAATTTTCAGCGGTTTCAACCGCTCTTTTTGCAACGTCAATGCTTGTTGCCCGAATTCGCAAAGCGTCCCGGGAATTTATGGTTCCGACTTTTTCAATGCCGGAATCTCCGGAAAGGAAAAATTCTTCCGGATCCGGAAAAACCCGAAGAATATCGTCAACAATTTTATTTCCGGGCTGCGCTGCAATTCCAAGCCAAGCCCAATGTTCAAGACTCATTTTTCGGGTCCTCCTTTCATTCAACAAAGCCTCCCTTGCCTAAAGAGAGGTGTCAGCCGAAGGCTGACGGAGGGATTCCTTCATAAATTCATCAATGAATCTGCAGATTCCCTCAAAATTATGATTTATTTCGCCGTTCGGAATCCTCAAAACGGTCAAATCACGTTTCTCAATTCTTTCTGTCCGAATTTTGTCTTTAAAAAGTCCGTCCTTAGTATAATGTTGACTTCCGTCAAGTTCAATTACAAGCCTTGCTCTGTGGCAATAAAAATCGGCAATGTAAATCGATTATTTTCTGGCGAAGAAAACGGACGGGATATCCTTTCAGAAAATCGTACCAAAGATGTTTTTCTTCTTTGGTCATATTTTTCCGGAGTTCTTTTGCATTTTCTGTTAATTTCGGATTATGTTTCCTATCCATAAAAAAGAATCCCTCCGTCATTTCCTTGCGGAAATGCCACCCAACTCTTGCGGTGCCCAAAATATTCTGCGGCATAACGCCTTAAATATTTTGACCGCGGCGCCAAACCTTGCTCGCTGTTTCGCCCACTGGGCGCGCTTCGCAAGCTTTGCTCTTTAGGCAAGGGAGGCTTTTATTTCTGCATTGCCGCCGAATAAATCATAATTGCCGCGGCGGAAGCAGCGTTAAGGCTTTCGGCCTTGCCCGGCATGGGAATCATAACCACATGCTCACAAGCTTCGATAACTTCGTGCTCAAGTCCGTTTCCTTCGTTTCCGATGAGCACGCAGGATTTTTCGCTGAATTTAACCTCCGGAAGGAGAAGGGCGTTTTCTGCTAAGGCAGAAGCATAGGTGGAAACTCCCGCTTCGTGAAGAAGCGAAAGAGCCTCGGCCGTTTCAGAAAACACCTTTATCGGAAGGCGGAAAATACAGCCCATTGTTCCGCGCAGGACTTTGGGCGAAAAACAATCGGCGCAGGAGCAAAGGAAAACTCCTTTTACGTCCATTGCTTCACAGGTACGAAGAATGGTTCCGATGTTACCCGGGTCCTGAAGATTTGAAAGAAGAACAAAAACGCCGTTTTTTGTTAAATCAACCGGTTTTTCGGAAATTTTGCAAACCGCAAAAACCCCCTGGGGAGTTTTTGTGTCGCTTATCTTTTCCGCGACGGAACAAGTTATATTATACACCTCTTTTGCTTCAGAAAGAAGGTTTTTAAGATATTCCGGATATCTTTTTTCTGCCTCTTCCGTAACAAAAAGGCGGAGAACTTCTGCGCCGCTTTTGCAGGCTTCGGAGCAAAGTCTTGCACCTTCCACCACAAAAAGACCGCTCTGGCGCCTTGCTTTTTTGTCGGAAACAAGGGCTGCGGCTTCCTTTATAATCGGGTTTTCGCGGCTTGAAATAAGCATAAAGTCCTCCTGTTTTTTGGAAAAATTGGAAGTAACTGTATGGAAAATCTACCCATAAAATTACCTGCAAATAAAGCAATTCGCCCGAGCTAATGTATAACTCGGGCGTTTATTGTCGAAATTAAAGAGCTGCTTTAGCCTGTGCGCAAAGAGCTGCAAAGCCTTCTGCGTCGTGGATTGCCATTTCGGAAAGCATTTTTCTGTTAAGGGTTACACCGGATTTTTTGAGGCCGTTCATGAAGGAAGAATAGTTCATATCGTTCATTTTGCAGCCAGCGGAAATTCTGGTGATCCAAAGTCTTCTGAATTCTCTCTTTTTCTGTTTTCTGCCGATATAAGCATAGCGGCCGGTTTTCATAACTGCTTCTTTAGCAGTTCTGAACAGTCTGTGTCTTGCGCCATAGTAACCTTTAGCAAGTCTCAGAACTTTTTTTCTTCTTTTATGGGACATAACTCCGCCTTTAACACGAGCCATAGTATTTAACCTCCGTTAATATTAAATAAAGTTAATAATTTCTGTTTTTGTTTTCCCTAAGCAAAAATTATGCGTAAGGAAGAAGTTTGGTGAGTTTCTCCATGTTGGTCTTATCTGCATAAGTTGCATGACGGAGATTACGTTTACGTTTGGTGTCTTTTCTCTGGGAGTTGAGAATGTGGGATTTGAATGCTTTTGCGCGTTTTACTTTACCGTTTTTGGTGAGTTTGAAACGTTTTTTTGCGCCGGAATGGGTTTTAAGCTTTGCGTTCATTTTGATTTCCTCCTGATATTTGGTTTGCAAAAAGCAATTTTTAAACGAACTTATTTGCCGGTTTTGGAGCTGATGATCATTACCATGCTTCTGCCTTCAAGTTTCGGCATTTTATCAACGGAACCGAATTCTGCGGCGCCGTCGGCAAATCTCTGTACCATTTCGGTACCGAGTTCCGGGTGGGCCATTTCTCTTCCGCGGAAGCGGACAGAAACTTTGACCTTGTTGCCGTCTTTAAGGAACTTGATTGCCTGTTTAAGCTTGGTATTAAAGTCGTTGGTATCGATGTTGAGGGAAAGACGAATTTCTTTAACTTCGATAACTTTCTGGTTTTTCTTGGCCTCTTTTTCGCGTTTCATCTGTTCGAATTTATATTTGCCGTAATCCATAATGCGACAAACATGGGGATTCGCGGTGGGCGCGATTTCAACAAGGTCAAGGTTTTTTTCGGCAGCGATTGCAAGGGCATCTTTAAGAGAGATAATGCCGAGCTGTGCGCCGTCGGAATCGATCACGCGGACTTCTTTTTCGCGGATTTCATCATTGATGAGCAGTTCCTGCTTAGCTATTGTCAAACACCTCCAAAATAATAAAAAAGTGCGGTTACTTTTTCTTTCACAAAAGAAGCACCGCACACGAACGAAGAAAATCCAAAGGGCGCATTATACCCCCATCGGTTTTTCTCAAAATCTTTGCCGCGCCTGGTTCGCTGACCGGACGGCGAGAACTGTTCGTTCTGCTTCTTTGTCCTAAATATTATAACGGCTCAAAACGCCTTTGTCAATAGGAAAATCTTAATTTTTTCGATATTTATGCTGTTTTTTGCCTTCCCGGAGGGCAAGGCTCCCTTGTGTAAAGGGAGCTGTCTGTGAAGCAGACGGAGAGATTCTGTTTAGCCTTCCCAGAGGGGAAGGTGTCACCGCAGGTGACGGAAGAGGGATAAACCCTGTCCCATTGAAAACGGGCAGATAAGTTTCCCTTTATAATATAATACCTTTAATTAAATCGCTTTCCGCTTCGGGAAAAACCGCAAGATTGACCGCCGCGGCAATAAGCTTTGCCGCTCTACGGATAAAAATATCAATGTCGTTCGGCGAAACAAAAACCGAATCCTTTTCGGAAAGGCGGGTCACCGTCGGGGTCCCGATTGCAATTACCGGAATGCCAAGGGTTTCTTCTGAAAGGGCGGTTTTTCCGGAATAAAATCCGGAACCGGGCGAAAGCCCGGAATCGCAAAGCTGAATCGTTTTGCAAACGCAGTCGATGTTTTCCGCCGCAAGGGAATCTATCAGGATAACCGCAGAAGGAGAAAGCTTTTCAACGGCGGATTTTATAAGAATTTCCGGTTCGATTCCGGTTCTTCCGAAAACCCCGGGAACAAGCGAAAAAAGTTTTCGCCCGAAAAATTCTCCGCAGAGAAGATTTTCCGCCGCAAAAGGCCCGAGAGAATCCGCAGTGAGGAAGGAATTCCCGATTCCGACAGCAAGGACGGAACTTTTTTCCGGAAGCATTTTTCCAATTTCACCGGAAACGGCAAAAATTTCTTCGTCAAAATTTCCGAAAGGAAGCCGCGGAAAATCCGCTTCGATCGTAACGTATTTTCCCGGTGGCTTTCCGAAAAGTTCGGATTCCGCCGCCGTTTCAATAAAAACTTCGGAGATTTCTGTGTTCCCGAAAAGAAAACTCCGTTTTTTTGTATAATCCGGAGAAATTTTGTTAATAATTTCTTTTGCAAGGTCGGTTTTAGTTGACATTTGGGTATCTCCTTTGCTATAATGACTAAGTACCGGTATTTTGCAGACCGTGTTAATGCAAACCCGGCTTATTTTTGTCTGTTCAGGAATATTTTTTCTGATAATAAAGGCAAAAACCCTTGACAGAACGGATATTTTCGTGTAAGATGATTATTTGTGAATGTATCCGATGGAACGAAGGAGGTGTAGTTACATGCCGAACATTAAATCTGCAAAAAAGAGAGTTAAGGTTATCGCAACCAAAACCGCTCGCAACAAAGCAATTAAAACCAACCTTAAAACCAACATCAAAAAAGCTGAAATCGCTTGCGCTAACGGTGCTGAGGATAGAGAAGCCGCAATCCGCCTTGCAATTAAAAAAGTTGACCAGGCCGCAGCAAAAGGTATCCTTCATAAAAACACTGCAGCAAGACGCAAATCCGCTCTTGCCAAAAAGCTCAACGCTGCTAATGTTTGATTTTTGTAAGTCTTTATAAATTGACGCCTTCACCGGAAACGGTGGAGGCGTCTTTTTTTATATTTAGCCTTCCCCCGGGGGAAGGTGGCAAAACCGAAGGTTTTGACGGATGAGGGCTTTCAGGTAACCCGGAGGGAAAATCATTTATCCTTCGGCTTAAAAAACACCGCAATGATAAATCCGAAAACGATAGCCGCGGTAATTCCGCCGGCTGTTGCGGAAAGTCCGCCGGTGAATGCCCCGAGAAAACCTTTGTCCGCAACGGCGGCGCGAACTCCCTTAGCAAGGCTGTGCCCGAATCCGGAAAGAGGAACGGTTGCTCCGGCACCGGCAAATTCAACCAGAGGTTCATAAAAACCGAGGGCGGAAAGAATCACCCCGGAAACCACGAAGCCGACCAGAATCCGCGCAGGAGTGAGCTTTGTTTTGTCAATAAAAACCTGCCCGATGGCGCAGATAATTCCGCCGACTATAAACGCCTTAAGGTATTCCATTTAAAAAATACCTCCTTTTTCGGAAGAAAAACAAACAAGATGGGCAACCCCGGGAATGGTTTCGCCCTGCTGAACGCTTGTGGGGCTCATAAGAGCGCCGGTGGAAAGGGCAAGCACGCTTTTGAGCATGCCGTCCCGAAGCATTGGAATAACGTGACCGCTGAGCACAGAAGCCGAGCATCCGCATCCGGAAGCCCCGGATTCCACCTGCTGTTTTTCCCTGTCATAAAGCATGAGCCCGCAGTCACTATAGTTTTCCCCAAGGGGAAAACCTTTCCGCCCCATAAGTTCCTTCATAAGATTTGCACCGACGAATCCAAGGTCCCCGGTGACAATCAGATCATAATCCTCCGGGTCTGTATAGGTATCTTTGAAAAACTGCGAAAGAGTTTCCGCCGCCGCCGGCGCCATTGCCGCACCCATGTTGTTCTGGTCGTTTATGCCGAAATCCTCAACCGTTCCGAAGGTAACGGCTTTGACGAAGGGAAAACCTTCCTCTTTCGAAACAAGCGCCGCGCCTGCGGCAGTTGCGGTCCATTGGGCGGAAGGCGGTCGTTGACCGCCATATTCCAGGGGAAAACGATATTGCCGTTCCGCACTGCAAAAATGTGAAGAAGCAACGGCAAGGCAGTTTTTTGCGGCAGAATCCGCAAAAACCGCCGAAAGTCCAACCGCTTCGGCAAAAGTTGAGCAGGCGCCGTAAAGCCCGATGTAGGGAACTTTCGAGCCTCTTGCGGAAAAGGCGGAAGCTATGCATTGGTTAAGAAGGTCGCCGGCAAAGATGAAATCAACGTCTTTCATCTCCGCTTCCGCTTTTTTAAGCGCCTTCCAGCAGGCAAGTTCCTGCATTTTGCTTTCGGCTTTTTCCCATGTTTTTTCCCCGAAGCGGGAATCGTCGTTTATTATATCAAAATCTTTTCCAAGGGGGCCTTCGCCCTCTTTTTTTGAACCGACCGCGGCGGAAGAACGGATTCCCACAACACCGTCGATAATAAGCGTTTGTTTTCCGATTTTGTGTGCCAAAAAATCACCCCGTTTTGGAGGTAGTTTTTGCGTTTTTTTTCAGAATATGCAAAATTTTTCAGTCCGGCAACAAAAAACTCATCCCAGAGCAAAACTTGCATCCTAAAACCCCGGAAATTTACATAATTTTTAAAATCCAGTAGATAATTCCGTAAGCAACCGAAGCCAGAACGCCATAGACGATTACCGGTCCGGCAATGGTGAAAATCTTCACTCCCAATCCGAGCACGAAGCCTTCGCTCTTAAATTCCATCGCCGGCGAAACGACCGCGTTTGCAAAACCGGTTATGGGAACAAGGGTGCCTCCGCCGCCGAATTTTGCAATTTTGTCATAGACCCCAAAACCCGTGAGCACAGCGGAAAAGGCAATCAAAGTCATTGAGCACGCGGCAGAGGCATTTGGCGTGCTCAGGCCTGCATCAAGATAAAAATTGAGCACGAACTGGCCGATGAGGCAGATTGTTCCGCCGATTAAAAAAGCGCCGGAAAGATTTCGAAAACATTTTGTTTTGGGAACGGCGGCTTCGCCCATTTTTTTATATTCATCTGAAGAAAGGGACATTTTTCAAAAAATCTCCTTTGTTTTTTTGTTTATTGTTCGGAAAAATGAGAAAAATATTCCCGAAAAAACAAAAAAACAAAAGGGTGTTTTTAATGAAAAACAAAAAACAAGCGGCAATTTGCGGTGCCGCTTCCGGAATTCTGAACGGACTTTTTGGTTCCGGCGGCGGAATAATCGCTGTTCCTCTTCTTAAAAAAGGCGGACTTTCCCAAAAAGAAGCCCAGGCAACCGCGCTTTTTCTGATGTTCTTTCTTTCGGCGGTTTCCGCCGGAATATATCTTTATGAAGGCCGTCTTTCCTTTTCGGAAGCGCTCGGCTATATTCCCGGCGGAATTTTGGGCGGAATTGCGGCTTCGCTTTGCTTCAAAAAGATAAAACCAGCCATTCTCCGGAAAATTTTCGGCGGATTTGTCGCCTTTTCCGCCGGAAGAATGCTTTGGGGGATTTTTGCGGAATGGATCTGATAATCGGTTTCCTTGCGGGTTTTGCGGGAGGTCTTGGCGTTGGCGGCGGCGGAATCCTTCTTCTTTATCTCACGGCTTTTGCCGGAACCGAACAGCTTTCCGCCCAGGGAATAAACCTGATTTTCTTTTTGCCAACGGCCGCCGCGGCGCTTTTTCTCCATTTTAAGAACGGTTTTGTAAAATGGAAAACCGTTCTTTTTGCCGTCCTTTTCGGAATTCCGGGGGTTTTTCTCGGTTCATTTCTTGCGGGAAACCTGGATAAAACCCTTCTTCGGGCGGCTTTTGCGCTTCTTTTGCTTTTTATAGGAATTCGGGAAATTTTCAGAAAAGAAATGAAAGAAGAATGATACCGAGTTTTATGAAAGGCGGAAGAAAAATCAAAAAAATCCTAAGTTCAGGCAGAAAATTCACAAATGGTGAAAAATCCGCCGAAAACTTCCGGCCAAGAATTTCCCCGGAAAAAACGTTTTCATCAAAATCCAAAACAAGAACTTCTCCGGAAGAAAAACCGCTTTTTTCAACGGTTCGGTTAACAAGTTCAAAAGAAAAAACAAGCAGAAGCAAAAGCAAAATTACCGCAAGGGAAGTCCCAAAGGCTCTTTTAAAACTTTTCATAACAAAAAACGCCCTCCTTTTAAAAAATTCTGGGCGTTTTTTGTTTTTTTATTCAATCAGAAGTTCCGCAAGGGCGTTCCCTAAAAGTTCCGCGGAATACTTCGCCTCGTCAAGAGTATTTCCCGTTGCGCCGATTTCGACAAGAAGCAAACCCGGCGAAAGGTCCATATTGTATTTCCGGTAATCGAAAAGAATCGGTCGGCAAAGCCCGGGATAAAGCTCTTCTATCTTGTTTCCCAAAGCCGCAGCAAAACGAAGATTTTCCCAATAATCCGGCATATCCATTGTTCCGTCGTCACAGCCGGAAATTATCATGATTTGTGCGGCTTTTTTTCCGTTAATAACAGCGGTGGGTTTTATGATTTCCGTTGCGGAAGGTTCGATTGCGTCCCGGTGGATATCAAGACAGATTTCGATTTCCGGATTTTCTTCAAGGTGTTTTAAAATCGTAACGGCGCTTCGCTGGTAAGAACCTTTATAGCTTGGATCGTCGTGCATGGTTCCGTCATGGATAACAAAAATCCCTTTTTCCGAAAGCACGGAGGTCAAAACGTCCCCGACGGAAATCATATTTTCGTCCGGGTCGGTGCTTCGCCAAGTGCCGGAAGTATCGAAAAAACCGCTGTCAGAACTTTCATATCCTTCTGTAGCGTGGGTGTGGTAAAGCAGGATCTGCGGTTTCTCAAAACCGGTTTTTAAAGAGAGAGTATGGGTTGTTTCAAGCATGGATTTTATTTTTTCAGCGCTGTGGTGGGTGCAGTTTTTTATAATCGTGTTTTTAAAAGCAACATAAGTTCCGCCTTCGGCGGCGGAATATTGCGTTTCGATAACTTTTCCCCGCCGGCTTTCGGGAATTTCAGCCGGAATTTCAGGAACTTCGGGAACAAAAAATTCTTCGGGGATTTTTTGTTCAAAAGAAGGATCTTCATCTTTGGGCACAAAAGGTTCCTCGGTAAATTCATTTTCCGGCGGGTTTTGCAAAAATTCAATAGCGCTTCCCGGGGAAGCAAAAGCCAAAGCATAATAAAAAATATCTGCACCGTTTTTTGCGGCTGAAACCGCAAGATAAAACCCAATAAAACAGCATAGAACGCCAAAAAGGGTTCTGCAAAGAAAAATCACGCCTTCAAGCAAATTTTGCTTTGCCTTTTTAAAAGAAAAACTCCTAAAAACTCTCTTGTCCATAAATTCCAACCCCACGCCGATTTTTTAAACAACCAAATTTATGCAGGATTTTTTCAGAATATGCAAACGGGCTTCATAATTGCTAAGGCAAAAAATCTGCGGTAGCAGCAAAGAGAAAGTTTTGTTTTTACATGTGTTTATAAGAACGGCAATAAAAAAAGGAGCACTTTTCGCAAAGTGCTCCCAAAAAGTTGATTTTCAATTAAACTTCCAGCTCTCTGCCGAACCGGAAAGACCAGATTATTGCGGAAACAACCTCTTTACCAAGGCTTTCTGAAAGAAGCCGTTTGTACATGTTCAGCTGGGCGGCATAGCGTTCCCGAAGTTCTTCAATATCTTCAACAAAGTCGGTTTTATAGTCAACGACAATAAATTTTCCGTTTTCTTCAAAAACGCAGTCGGCTACGCCCTGAACGGTAATTTTATCTTCCGGTGAAGCACCCTCATAACCAAGTTCTGCCGCGGGAAGGCCGCGTAAAAAGCGAAGCTCTCTGTAAACCTGCGGGGAGTTTTCGATCCGGCGAAAAAGTTCGCTTTCAAAGAAAGCTCTGATTTTATGCGGGTCAATGGCAGATGCCTGTTTTTCGGTTATAAAACGCATTTCAGAAAGGCGAAGGATCTCCGCTTTCGGATTTGCTTTTGCCCGGTCAAAATCACAGAATTGCATGAAAGTGTGAAGAGCGGTTCCTCGATCTGCACCGGAAAGATTTCCGCCGGAAGGTTTTGCGGAAAAGAGAAGTTTCTTATGCATTTCCTGGTGCGTAAGAGAGGAAACTCCGGCTTTTGCGGGGATTTTTTCAGAAGCGGAAAAAGGATATTTCCATTTTTTCCTTTCAACAAGTGTGCGGTAAAGTTCCTCATCCGGGGTTTCGGGAACAGAAATTTCCATATCGGTTTCATTTGAAACGGAAGATTCTTCACCGATAAGACTGAATTTCCATTTTGTAGAATCCGGAATAATGCGTTCTTCCTCAAGACCGGAAATTTCCCGGAACAAACCGGCATCCGGGTGGCGCAAAAGCGCAGCCAAAATCCAGTCTGAAAGGGAATTTGCGGAAGAAACGGCAAAAGAATCAAGTTTTTCGCCAAGTCTTGCAATTTCCGCAACAGATGAAAGATATTTTTCCGGTTCTTTTTTACAGCAGGTAATAATAAGGTTTTCTTTCGCCCTTGTAAGAGCAACGTAAAGAATTCTCATCTCCTCGGAAAGATTATATCTGCGAAGTTCGCGTTTAAGGGCAAACTGGGGAACGGTGGAAAAACGTCCGCCGGTTTCCGGGTCGCGTCTTGAACAGGCAAAACCGAGCTCGGGGTGAAGAAGAGGAAGGTTCGTTTTTTCGCCGTGGAACTGTCTTCCGGTTCCGCAAAGAAAAACAACCGGAAATTCAAGGCCTTTTGAACCGTGAACGGACATTATCCGAACGCAGTTTTCTCCGTTTCCGGCGGAACCCGCGGGTTTAAGGTCGCTTTCCCTTTCTTCAAGTCTGTTTAAAAAGCGTATAAAAGAGGAAAGACCGTGCGCACCCGCTTTTTCGCGGTCGGAAGCATATTTTATCAAAAGTCTTAAATTGGCAAGTTTAAGAGATCCCTCACCGGAACTTTGCATTACCTGCGGAAAAGAAGTTATATCGTAAAGCATTTCAATAACTTCATCGCTTCGGGCATAAGCGGCGGTTTTCCTTAGTTTTTCAAGGGTTTCAATAAAGTTTTTTGCTTTTTCGTTTCCGTTTTCCGCCGCTTTCTTAACGGAAGAAAAAAGCGGGATCTTTCTGTTTTCAAAGCGGATTTCCGCAAGTTCATCCGGGGTAAAAAGGAACATTTCGGAAAGCATCGCTCCCGCAAGGGGAATATCAAGAAGCGGATTGTCAACGGCTTTAAGAACGTCTGTTACAGCGGCAATTTCCGGGCGCGAAAGGAATCCCTTGTCGTTTTCACTGCGGCAATTTATTCCAAGGTTTCGCAAGGCGGAAAGAAAAATTTCGGCTTTTCCTTTTGTCGCGCGCAAAAGAATACAAACATCACTGTAACGCACAGGGCGGAGCACCCCGTTTTCAGAAACGGTTTCACCGTTTTCCACCATTTTTTTAATGCGCTCGGCAACGGCTTTTGCTTCTGCTTTAACAGAATCCTTTTTTCCTTCAATTAAAATAAATTCGTTTCTTATTTCTTCGTTTTCCGGAAAGCTTGCCGCAGGAATAAGCATTTCAGATTCATCATATTCAATTTCCGCGCTTTCCGCGGTCATAATGTTTCCAAAAATAAAGTTTACCGCCCCGGCAATGTTTTTTCGGCTTCGATAGTTTTTCCCAAGGATTATAGTGGCGGGAAAATTCTTTTTTTCGTCAAAAACGGGCCAGGTAAGCCTTTTTTCAAGGAAAAGTGCCGGCATTGCCTGACGGAATCTGTAAATGCTTTGCTTAACGTCGCCGACAAAAAAAAGATTGTTTCCGGAAGAAATCATGCTGAAAATCGTATCCTGAACCTTGTTGACGTCCTGACATTCATCAATAAGAATGTGGTCAAAGCGCGAAGAAATATCTTTTGCCAGCGGCGAAGGAACGTATTCGCCCGAAGAATTTTTTTCGGTAAGAACCGAAAGAGTGTATTGCTCAAGATCAGTGTAATCAAGAAGACATTTTTCTTTTTTCATTTCCCTGAAGCGTCTGTCATAATCAAGCGCAAGGCGGAAAAGACATTCGATTTTCGGGTAAAGATCTGCAATATCTTCCCGAAATTCTGATTCCGAAACAGCAAAATCGGGATAAAGTTTCTTTTTAAGACCCTCGGAACCGTAATAACCTTTGCGAACGGTGTCAACATATTTTTTAAAGTCTTCATCAAGATCTTTTGTTCTCGGTTTTTTCATAAAACCGGGTTCAAAAAGAAGTTTGCCGAAAGAATCCCAATCCTTTTCAAGACACCTTGACAAAAGCCTTTCAAGAACTATTCCGTCATCATAAAACATGTCCGCATAAACGTCACAGTTTTTTAAACGACAGTAATTTTCCATATATTCAGCCGTTTTTTTATAGTGCGTGATAACGGAACCCGCGTTTTCAAAAAGAACTTTTCCCCAGGGGGAATTTCCAACCGGAACAGAAGGATCATACATGCAAAGTTTTTCCGAAAGCCAGTCCTCGTAATGGGGAAGAGCGCTTATGAAACCATAAAGAGTAAGAACGGCTTCGGAAAGACCGGAATCGCTTCTTCCGCCGCCAAGAGTTTCGGAAAGCTCGGCAAAAACCTCGTTTCCTTCGGAATAATATTTTTCAAGTGTTTCCTCAAGCGCCGCAAATGAAAGATCGGCAGATTCATCATCATCGGCAATGGAAGGGTCGGGCATAAGCCCGAGAACGGCGGTGTTTTCTTTCACAATTTCAAGACAGAAAGAATGGATGGTTCCGATATGGGCACGTTCCATAAGCAAAAGCTGTCTTGAAAGAAGCGGGTTTTCCGGATTTTCCGCAAAAAGACGTGAAAGTTCCGCATTAATGCGCGAACGCATTTCAGCGGCAGCAAGCTTTGTAAAAGTAACGATAAGAAGCCGGTCTGCATCAACGGGGTTTTCGCTGTCGGTAAGCATGCGTATAACTCTTTCAACAAGAACAGCGGTTTTTCCGCTTCCGGCGGCTGCCGAAACAAGAATGTTGCCCCCAAAGGAAGTGATAGCCGAAAGCTGGTCGCTGTTCCATATACGTTCAGCCAAGTTCGTCACCGCCCTTCACCTTTTCAAAAAATTCTTCATCGCGGAAAGTTTCGTGCTCAACAAAAGGTGCGTCTTCGTTTCTTCGGCAAACGCCTTTGAACCGGCAAAATTCACAAGGAACCGATGCGTTTTTGCGATAGGGCAAAGCGGCAATTTTTCCTTCGGAAAGTTCATTTGCCATTTTAACAAGCAGCGAATCTATATGTTTTTTTATAATTCCGAATTCAGCAAGAGAAGCAACGGAAGTAAGGCTTCCGTCACGGCGCTGTTTTACCGGAATATAAAAACCCGAAAGCCCGGGTTCCATTGCGTTGAGCACCGTTTCATCGTCAAGAAGAAGTCCATTCATGCAAAAGCTCTTTCTTTGAGAATCGCTTTTCTTTTCGGCGCTGTCGTTTCTTTCGATTTTGAGCACGCTGTTTTTGGCGGGCATATAAAGCACTCCGGAAGGCACCGTTTTTGAAAGTTCGCCTTTGCCTCTCTCCTGAATCGAAAAAAGATAAACCAGCATCTGCATGTTTATTCCGTAATAAACGTCGCAAAGAGCAAAATCTTTTGAACCGGTTTTATAGTCAACGACCCTTACGTAACGTTTTCCGTCGCGGTCGAGCACGTCAATGCGGTCAATGGTTCCCTCAACGGTAATTTCGCGTCCATCCGGTGTTTCAAGCCGGTAAAGACCGATTTGTTTGCCGCCAAGCGGTTCTTCAAAAGCATAAGGAACAAATTCCGAATCGAAAAATTCTTCGCCAAGCCTTTTCAAAAGTTTCACTATGAAACCGGCTGTGCGGCGGTAAAGATACATAAAACGTGCGGTTTTGCCTTTTGTGCTTCCCATAACGCTGTCAAGATATTCTTTGAGCACGGCGTTTACTTCAAAACGAAGTTCCTCCTCGGAAAGTTTCGCAATATTATCCCCGCCAAGCTTTGGAACAAGCACCTGGAGCACATGGTGGATAAGCGTTCCGGCGGAAAGCGGTGAAAGTTCGGCTTTCTGCCTTTCTTTGAGCATCAGGCCGGATTTGAGAAAATAGGAAAAAGGACATTGACCGAAAGAATCAAGCTTTGTAGGCGAAAATCTGAAATTTTCGCCGAAGATTTTTTCGGCGTTTTCTTTGCGTTCAAGGGCAAAATTTTCCGCCTTCACAGATTTGCCCAATTTTTGAGCACGCTCTGCCCAAAAATCTTTTTCGGAAAAATATTTTTTAAGCGTCTCGGAACTTCCGTTTGAAATTTTACCGAAAGAAGCAAGGTGTTCAAAAGCAAAACTTTCGCTGCAAAGCCAGAAATCTTCTCGAAAATCCTCTGTGGATTCTTCGGGAAGAACGTTCACCGAATCCTTAAGGCGGCTTACAAGCACCGAAGGGCTTTGTTCCGCGGAGGAGATATCGTACTTGTAATAAGAAGCAAAAACCTTTTCCGAAGCGCTTGTAAAAGCGGTGTAAGCGTACATTCTTTCGGAAAGAACGGCGTCGTTTTCACCTTCGCCAAGTTCAAGACCTTCGTCAGCCATGATTTTTCGTTCTTCATCGGTAAAAAGAGAGTTGTTTTTGGGTGAAGCAGGAAAAATTCCATCGCAAAGCCCCATAACAAAAACAATTTTTATATCCGAAGGACGCATTCTGTCGGCGGTTCCGGCCGAAACGCAGTCAAGCGTGTGGGGAATAACGCCGATTTTTGCTTCGGAAACAATAAGTTCGAAAAGTTTGCTCATGGTTTCCGTACCAAGGCAGGTTTTTCCAAGGGCGGAAGAAAATTTATCAAGAGCCGAAACGGTAAAATTCCAAAAGGAATCAAGATTTTCTGCCGCAGAAATCTCGCCCGCATCATAAAGTTCATCATAAAGCCGGCGAAGTCCTTCGGTTACTTCACAGTCACATAAAAAATCATAAAATGCTTCGGAAAATTCTTTTCCGTTTGCTCCGGAAATCCTGTGACGAAGTTTTTCAAGCGGAAGAATGATTTTTTCTCTTAAAACGTTAAGCTGTTCAAGCTTTTCGCCGTCTTCGGGTTTCAATTCGCGAAAACCTTCAGGGCTTCCGGTGAAAGGCTCGAGAAAAAGGTTTCCGCGGATGTTCCAGACAAAACAATAATTTTCAAATTCCGCAACTTCCTCCGGAGAAAACGGAAGAATTCCTGTTTTCAAAAGTCTGAGAATGTCTGCCGAAGAAAAATTGTCGCAAACCGCCGAAAGAGCCGCGGAAATAAAAGCCGAAAGCGGGTGTGCGGAAAGTTCTGCGGTTTTATCCATATAAAGAGGAATTCCGGCGCGTTTGAAAGCGGCGGGAAGGGCATGTTCATAAACGGAAAGATCACGGGTGATAATTGCCATGTCGCGCCAGCGGTAACCGGATTTTTCCGCAAGATTTCTTGCCATAACAGCTACAAAGCTGGCTTCATTATAAGGGTCGGAAGCTTTAATAAGGCGCACTTCGCCAAGGTTTTTGCCTTTTGGGGAAGGAAAACGAAGAAAGTTTTCTTCAATATCAACAATCGCTTCCGGTCTGGCATCGTTTTCATTTTCGGCCAAAATGGGTGTTTTTATTGCGGCTCCGGCTTGTTTTGCAAGTTTTTCAAGGCGTCCTGCGGTGCGCTGGGTTTTTGAAAAAAGACCGGTTCCTCCGGTGCGGTCATAAACCGAATCACAGCAAAGACTTACTTCCACAAAAGAAGATTGTTCCAGAATCTTTTCAAGCATTTTATATTCGCTTCCGGTAAAGCCGGTGAAGTTATCAATAAAAACAGATTTCTCACTGAAAAAATCGTTTTCGGAAAGAATGTCGCAAGCGCGTTTTATGTCGGTAAGCGGGTCGATAAAGCTTTCTTCAAGAAGCGCATTATAAAGTTCAAAAATCACAGACAGATCGGAAGCTTTTTCGCCAAGAGTACCGCCTTTTCCGGCAATGTTTTCAAGTTCCCGAACAGAAATCCCGGCGTTTTTAAATTCGGAATCCGCAGAAACAAGTTTTTTAATAAAAGGTGCCCCGTGAATGTTTTTTCTGAAATAACGAAGGCTGTCGCCACAGGCGGAAAGGGCGGCGCCCATAAGAAGAAGTTTGGTCGTGTCGTCGGTATATTCTCCGGCAATTCCGCCGAATTTACGGAAAATACTGTTGCAAAGGCGGGAAAAGCTTAAAACTTCCACGTTTTTCGATTTTTCCGGGCCAAGAAATTCGTCAAGAAGTTTTTCGCTTTCAAATGAAAACTGTTCCGGAACAATAAGAAAAGAGGATTTTTCCGCGGCAATCTGTTCATAAAGAGCTTTTCGCCTTGCTTCCTCATTTGTTCCGATTATAAAACGAAGCATTGTTTTTCACCGCCTTTCATTCGGATAAATATATAAAATATAATAACATATTTAATAAAAAAAGTGTAGAGAAAAACGCACCAAAAAAGGAGCGTTTCGTTTGCGAAACGCTCCTTTAAGGAATTTATTCAATTATGATTCCGGAAGATTCTTCATCTCTGCCGTCGCTTATCCAGATTCCGTTGGAATCTCCGTAACATCTGGTGCAGTTTCCGGGAAGATGATTTTTCTTGTACCATCCGGTGGCTGTTTCGGCACAGGCGGAACCCGCAAGGTCGCCGGAAGCTGTGCAGTAAGTTGCGGAAACAACGTTCGTGCTTTCCGGGAATTTAACGCTGGGGTCTTCGCCGACCATAACCTGTTTCATAATCGCCTGCCAGATTACCGGGGTAGGGTAGGAGTTATATTTTATCTCCTTCATTCCTTCGGAATAACCAAGCCAGCAAACGCCGAGATATTGGGGGGTCATTCCAACAAACCAAAGGTCGGTGTTGTCGGAAGCGGAACCGGTTTTGCCTGCAACGGTGAAACCAGGAATCTGGGCGGTGGGGCTTGCGGTACCTCTCGGACCGTAAACAACCCTTTGGCAAAGCTTGTTGAGAATTGTCGCGGTTTCCGCGGAAATAACACGTTCCGGAGCGGTGTTTGCGGTAAGGATTACCGCGCCTTCGCTGTCGAGAACTTTTGTATAGGAATGGGGCTCGATATAAAGTCCGCCGTTGCCTATCATCTGATAAGCTCCCGCAAGTTCAAGGGGAGTAACACCTTCCGTAAAGGAACCGAGAGCCATCGGTGCAACGGCAACGTCATTATTGGGGCCGCTGTCGATAAGAGTGGAAATGTGAAGTTTCTGGGTAAGAAAATCGAAAACCGTTCTGGGGGTAAGAAGGGTTACAAGTTTTACCGGAATGGTGTTTATTGAACGCTGAACAGCAACATCAACCGGAACGTCGCCCATATATCCTGCGTAATAGTTGATGGGCCAGTCAGCCTTAAAGGTGGTGCTTCCTATGGTTTCGCCGGCTTTATAGATCGGTTCGTCGGTGATAACGGTGGAGAAGGTTATAAGGTCGTTTTCAATTGCAAGGGCATAGGAAGAAATGGGCTTTATGGTGGAACCGATATGCCTTTTGCCGCTGGCGGCAATGTTGAAAAGTCGGGAACCGGTTTTTTCGCCCTTGCCGCCGACAATGGCAACAACTTCACCGTCATAATTAAGAATTACAAAAGCGGAATCGGGCTGAACTTCGTTTCTGACTTTCGGGAAGCCGTCCGGATTTTCGTAATAATCTTCAACAATGTTCTGAATGCGGTTATCAACGGTGGCGTAAATTCTGTAACCTCCGTTATAAAGATTATAGGAAGCGGTTTCCTTGTCCCAGCCGTATTCGTCCATAAGGTCGCTGATAACGTCATCGATAACGTAATCGATGAACCAGGAAGTATATTTGCTGGATTCCTTTCCGGTAACCTGGCCTTTTGATGTCAGAATATCAACGTCGCAGAGAGTATTGTATTCTGCCTCGGAAATATATTTGTTTTCAAGCATTTCGCCGTAAATATATTCCCGGCGTTCCTTGTTGTTTTCCGGATGGCCGAAAGGCTCAAAAATACTGGGGTTGTTGGTGATGGCGATAAGTCCCGCGCATTCCGGAAGGGTAAGTTCCGAAATATCCTTGTCAAAATACATGTTTGCCGCGGCCTGAACACCCTTGGTGTTATATCCCAGAGCGATTACGTTAAGATATGCTTCAAGGATCTGCTGTTTGGAATATTGTTTTTCAAGGGCAAGGGCGTTGAAAATTTCCTTGACCTTGCGGTCAATTCGAACTTCGTCCGCGCCGGTTACGTTTTTGATAAGCTGCTGGGTAATGGTGGAACCGCCGCCGCTGTCACCACCGGTAAGGAAGCTGAGAGTTGCCTGAATGGTACGGGCAAAGTCAACTCCCTGGTGCTGCCAAAAACGCTTGTCTTCCGCTGCCACAACGGTGTCGATAAGATAATCCGGAAACTGTTCGTAATCCGCCCAGATAAGCTTTCCGCTTTCGCCGTAAAGTTTTGTATCTTCCACATAAACTCCGGTTTCGGAATCTTTTGTGTAGATTATTGTTGTGTAACTAAGTTCAAGCTGGTCAAGGTCAACAACTTCCGCGTCATCGACCATTCCCAAAATTACTGTTGCAAGAACACAACCGATGATACATCCGCTTATAATGATAACAGAAAACACCGTTACCAAAGCTCTTGCAAAAAAGCGGAAAAAACCTTTGATGATTTTAAGCCAAAGCGGAGTTTCCTTCGGCTGATCATTTTTCTTTTTAAATTGCATTTATCCGTCCTCCTTTTGTGAGGAATAAGCCCCTCAGAGGAGGGGCTGTCTGCAAAGCAGACTGGGGAGGGATAATCCCTCGACCAATATTAAATACGCTTAGTTTTTTTAAAATAATCCCTCCTCCGTCATTTCCTTTCGGAAATGCCATCTCCTCCTCCGAGGAGGTTTTTATATCGGAGAAGTCTTATATTACATATTATACCTCGCCAAATGATTATTTGGTGAACAACCTGTTAAAAATACAGATTGGAATAAATTCGGAAAGGTGGTTTGTTTGTTGAAACACAGTTTTGCGGCAACGCTTGCCGCTCTTTTGCTTGTCGGAACAATCGTAAGCGGTTTTTTCGCCATTGAAGATTTTCATAATAGGGAGGAAAATCCGCTTCCGGCGGAAACAAAAACTTCCGTTTCGGAAGAAAGCAAACCGGAAAAAGTTGTCCTCGGTGTTTTCGAGGAAAAACTTGCGCTTTTCGCGGGCGAAAGTCCTTATCCGAATATAGTATATGACTTTTTCGTGCGAAACCTTCCGCCGGAAGACCGGGAACGCCTTTCGAAAGGAATTTTGGTTTCCTCCGAAAGCGAACTGGAATCTCTTCTGGAAGATTTTATGTCATAGTCTTTACAAAAAACCGCAGGGGCGGATATCATCCGCCCGAAAACCCGAAAAGATTTATCAGTCAATAAAATCCTTGAGTTTTTTGCTTCTGCTGGGGTGGCGGAGTTTGCGAAGAGCCTTTGCTTCGATCTGGCGGATACGTTCACGGGTTACGTTGAATTCTTTGCCGACTTCCTCAAGGGTTCTGGGGCGTCCGTCATCAAGACCAAAACGAAGACGGAGAACTTTTTCTTCTCTGGGAGTAAGAGTTTTAAGAACATCAGCAAGCTGTTCTTTAAGAAGAGTGTGGGAAGCTGCGTCTGCCGGTGCCGGTGCGTCATCATCGGGAATGAAATCGCCAAGATGGCTGTCTTCTTCTTCACCGATAGGGGTTTCAAGAGAAACCGGTTCCTGTGCAACTCTCATGATTTCGCGGACTTTATCGGTGGGCATATCGAGCTCTGCGGCAATTTCTTCCGCGGTGGGTTCGTGGCCGTTCTGGTGGAGAAGCTGGGAGCTTACCTTTTTAACTTTGTTGATGGTTTCGACCATGTGTACCGGAATACGGATGGTTCTTGCCTGGTCGGCAATGGCTCTGGTTATTGCCTGGCGGATCCACCATGTTGCATAGGTGGAGAATTTAAAGCCTTTGGTGTGGTCAAATTTTTCAACCGCTTTGATAAGACCAAGGTTGCCTTCCTGGATAAGGTCAAGGAACTGCATTCCGCGTCCGACATAGCGTTTTGCAATGGAAACAACAAGACGAAGGTTCGCTTCGGAAAGACGTTTTCTTGCTTTTGCGGCAACTCCGGGTTCACCGCTTGCCATCTGTTCCGCAAGTTCAACTTCCTCATCGGGAGTAAGAAGCGGAACGCGGCCGATTTCTTTAAGATAAACCTTTACCGGGTCATCAATGTTGATTCCTTCGATAATGGTTCCGTCTTCGTCAATGTTGTCCCCTTCAATGTCGGAAAGGTCAAAATCAAGGTCTGCCGCGGCGGAAAAATCCTCGATTATCTCGATGTTGTTGCTTTCAAGAATGTCATAAAGCTTATCGACCTGTTCAACCTCAAAATCCATCTCTTCGATGAAATCGGTTATTTCTTTGGTGGTAAGTTTGCCTTTTGCCTTTCCGTTTTCAATAAGTTCGGAAAGAGTCATTTTCTTTTCTGCCATTTTAAAATTCCCCCTGAAAAATTATCTATGTTGGTTTGTGGGTAACTTTTTAAGCCTCCCTTGCCTAAAGGGAGGTGTCAGCCGAAGGCTGACGGAGGGATTCTTTCACAAATTCATCGATGAATCTGCAGATTCCCTCAAAATTATGATTTATCTCACTGTTCGGAATTCTCAAAACGGTCAAATCACGTTTTTCAATATGTTCGGTCCGGATTTTATCTTTCAAAAGTCCGTCCTTTGTATAATGCTGACTTCCATCAAGTTCAATTACAAGCCTTGCTCTGTGGCAATAAAAATCGGCAATGTAATCATCGATTATTTTCTGGCGAAGAAAACGTACGGGATATCCTTTCAGAAAATCGTACCAAAGATGTTTTTCTTCTTTGGTCATATTCTTTCGGAGTTCATGGGAATTATTGCGCAGATCTTCATTTGCTTTATAATTCCTTGGCATTGTTATCCCTCTTTCGTCGCAGCCGCCGGCTGTGCCACCTTCCCCTCTGGGAAGGCAAATTATTTCTTTGCCTTTCTCATTTTATCAATATAAGCCGCAAGTTCCTCTCCGGAAAGTTCGCCGATTTCTTTATCGGTTTTCTTTTCCTTAAGGCGAAGAATGGTCTTTGCCGCTTCGGCGGCGTCTTCGGCGGAATATTGGTGCTCACGGGCAAGGGTGGCAAGTTTTGCGATTATGCCCTGCTGCTCAAGAGCAAAATCCTCGCCGAAAAGGGTAAGGGATATTTCGGCTCCGGTGCTCAAGGTTCCGAGAAGCTTCCGGTAAAAATTTCCGTAAAGCTCGCAGACAAAATCTTCCGGGGAAACTTTCGTGCTCAGCGTGCTCAAAGCTTCCGGGTGGCGCATTATTGCGCCCAAAAGCCTTTCTTCCGCCGCAGCGGGAGCCGGATTTTTGAGTTTTTCCGGAACGGCACCGCCGAAAGTTGCGCTCTGGGCGTTCTGCCCAAGAACGGTTCTGTTTCCCTGGGCCCTTGCCCGGCGTTTTATCTTTGTCTGAACCTGGGTGAGGATTCCTTCTTTTGTTGTGCCGTAATCCCGGGCAAGTTTTGCCGCCCAGACTTCCCGCTCAAGCGGATTTTTCATATCCGCCAGAAGCCCGACCGCATCTTTAAGCGCGGAAATTTTTCCTTCCGGAGTTTCAGTATCATATTTTGCGCCGATTTTCGAAAGTTCATATTCAACCGAGCCTGCGCTTTGTTCAATAAGCTTTTTGAATCTTGCTCCGCCGAATTTTTTGATAAATTCGTCCGGGTCCTTTGCGCCCTGAATGGTAAGAACTTTTGAGCGGATTCCCACTTCGTCAAGAAGTCCGATGGCTCTCTTCGTCGCTTTCTGTCCCGCTTCGTCCGAATCATAAGCAAGAACCGCTTCCTCAACGTAGGAGGAGGCAAGCCTGCATTGGTCGGAAGTAAGCGAAGTTCCGAGGGAAGCGACCGCTTCGGTAAAACCCGCCTGGTGCATGGCGATTACGTCCATATATCCTTCGCAAAGGATAAGCCGCTCGAGCTTTTGCTTCTTTGCAAAATTAAGGGCGAAGAGGTTTTTTGTTTTCTTGAAAACCGGAGTATCCGGCGAGTTATAATATTTCGGACCGTCGCCGCTCATTTTTCTTCCGCCGAAGCCGATTACGTTTCCTCTTAAATCGATTATCGGGAACATTACCCTGTCGCGGAAAACGTCGTAATATCTTCCGCTTTTTTCGCTTTTGCGGGAAAGCTGGGCCGCAACCATATCCTCATAGCGATAACCTTTTGATGCAAGAAGATCGGTGAGCCTTGTCCAATCGTTCGGCGCATAGCCGAGGCCGAAATGTTTTATGGTCTTTGGTTCAAGTCCGCGCCCGAGAAGATAATCAAGGGCGGCCTTTCCGCTTGGTTTTGTAAGTTCGGAAAAATAAAATCTTGCGGCTTCCCGGTTCATTTCAAGGATCTTTGTTTTTAAAACCGCGGTTTTATCTTCCGCCGCATCTTCCGGGACGTTCATTCCCGCCCTTTGGGCAAGGAATTTTATCGCTTCGACATATTCAAGATTTTCGATCCGGCGGATAAAACCGATAACGTCGCCGCCGGCTCCGCAGCCGAAACAATAAAAAGACTGGCTTTCCGGATAAACGGTGAAGGAACCGGTTTTTTCCGAATGGAAAGGGCAGAGCCCGGTTGAAATTCTTCCGCGCTTCCGAAGCTGAACATAGCTCGAAACAACGGATTCGATATCGCAGTTCATTTTTAATTCTTCAATAAAACTCTGGGGAATCATGGGCCCGCCTCCTTTCTGAGATATAAGCCTCCCTTGCCTAAAGGGAGGTGTCAGCCGGAGGCTGACGGAGGGATTCCTTCACAAATTCATCGATGAATCTGCAGATTCCCTCAAAATTATGATTTATCTCACCGTTTGGAATTCTCAAAACGGTCAAATCACGTTTTTCAATATGTTCGGTCCGGATTTTATCTTTCAAAAGTCCGTCCTTAGTATAATGCTGACTTCCGTCAAGTTCAATTACAAGCCTTGCTCTGTGGCAATAAAAATCGGCAATGTAATTATCAATTATTTTCTGGCGAAGAAAACGGACGGGATATCCTTTCAGAAAATCGTACCAAAGATGTTTTTCTTCTTTGGTCATATTTTTTCGGAGTTCTTTTGCATTTTCTGTTAATTTCGGATTATGTTTCCTTTCCATAAAAAAGAATCCCTCCGTCATTTCCTTACGGAAATGCCACCTCCCTTTAGGCAAGGGAGGCTTCCTTTTATTCCCTGCTCCAGCCTTTGGGAACAAAGAAATCGTTATAGAGTTTAATGGCGTAACGGTCGCTCATTCCGCTGATGTAATCGCAAACCGCTCTGTCGAGTCCGTCGCGCATTGCAATCGCCTGATATTCCGCCGGAAGAGCGTTTGCGTTTTCGAGGAAAAATTCATAAAGCGCTTTAACAAGTGCTTCCGCCTTGTGCTCCTGGGATTTTGCAATCGGGTTTGTGTAAACCGCGGAGAACATGAATTCTTCAAGAAGCTTACTTGCTGCGGCAACTTCCGGAGCCATTTTTATGTCGCCGTCTGAATTTTCGATAACGGAGGTTATCATTTTTGCAAGGCGCGGGGTTGCGCCGTTTCCGAGGATTTCCCTAACTTCCGCCGGAACGGCTTCTTCGGTAAGAACTCCGGCGCGGACTGCGTCCTCATAATCGTGATGAGCATAGGCGAAATGGTCCGCCAGCTTTACGATTTTTCCTTCCGGAGTGTCCGCTTCTTTTCCTTTGGTGTGACAAACGATTCCGTCCCTCACTTCATAAGTAAGGTTAAGACCGTTTCCGTCCCTTTCAAGGATATCAACAACGCGAAGGCTTTGTTCGTAATGGCGGAAACCGCCGGGAGCAACTTCGTTAAGAGCTCTTTCGCCTGCGTGACCGAAAGGGGTGTGCCCAAGGTCGTGCCCGAGGGCTATTGCCTCGGTCAGGTTTTCATTAAGGCGGAGAGCAACCGCCATTGTTCTTGCAATCTGGGCAACTTCAAGAGTATGGGTAAGGCGGGTGCGGTAATGGTCGCCTTCCGGGCTGAGGAAAACCTGGGTTTTATGCATAAGGCGGCGAAAAGCCTTGCAGTGGATAATTCTGTCCCTGTCCCGCTGAAAATCCGTTCTTATCCCGTCGGATTCAAGAGGAAAAAGTCTGCCTTTTGTTTCTGCGGAAAGGGTCGCCATTGGCGAAAGGGTTTCGCGCTCAAGTTTTTCTGTAATTTCGCGGATATTCATCTTCTGCCGCCTCCTTTTTTAAAAAAATTTGTCTTACATATACTATATACGCCGAATTTTGCAAAAAACCTTCTTTTTAATTAATAAAAAGAAAATTTATTTGCAAAACAGCCTTCCCAGAGGGGAAGGTGCCAAGTGAAACGAGGCGGAAGAGGGATTTTACCAAGCCTTTGTTTCACATTCAGGTCAATATAAACGCAGGAATTTTCAAAATTACGGTCAATGTCCTTGTTCAGAAAACGAAGAACCATTATTCCGCAACTTTCAAGATATTCCGTACGTTCTTTATCGTATTGTATTGATTCGGAAGTGTAATGTTGGGCACCGTCAATTTCAACGGCAAGTTTTGCCTTTCTGCAATAGAAATCAACGATGTAATTTCCAATCACAACCTGATGTCTGAAGGAAATTTCGTATGAATTCAGAAAATCATATCACAAATGCCGTTCTTGCGGTGTCATATTTTTTCTGAGTTCGTGAGAATTACTGCGCAGATTTTTATTTGCTTCGTAATTTCTTGGCATTACAATCCCTCTTTCGTCACAGCCGCCGGCTGTGCCACCTTCCCCTCTGGGAAGGCTTAGTCATCGTCCAGTTTGAGCACAGCCATGAATGCTTCCTTCGGAAGCTCGACGGAACCTATGCGGCGCATTTTCTTTTTACCTTCCTTCTGTTTTTCAAGAAGCTTTTTCTTTCGGGAAATATCGCCGCCGTAACATTTCGCAAGAACGTCCTTGCGGAGCGCCTTGATGGTTTCTCGGGCGATGATTTTTCCGCCGATAGCCGCCTGTACCGGAACTTCGAAAAGCTGGCGGCTGATGTTGTCGCGGAGCCTTTCAACAATTTTTCTCGCTCTGGGATAAGCGTTATCCGCAAAAACGATCATGGAAAGGGCGTCAACCGGGTCGCCGTTGAGAAGAATATCCAGTTTTATAAGTTTGCTTGCTCTGTAACCGCAGGGTTCATAGTCAAAGGAAGCGTAACCTCTGGTGCGGCTCTTGAGAGCATCGAAAAAGTCATAGATAATTTCACCGAGGGGAAGTTCATAATGGACTTCGCAGCGGTCAGCCTCGAGATAATGGGTGTCCTTATAAATTCCGCGCCGTTCCTGACAAAGCTCCATAATGCTTCCGATATATTGGGTGGGAGTGAAAATCGAAGCCCTGACGTAAGGTTCTTCGGTGGAATCAATGGTTGCCGGGTCGGGATAGTTTGTGGGGTTGTCGAGCTCAAGAATGCGTCCGTCGTTGAGATGAAGTTTATAAACAACGCTGGGCGCGGTGGTGATAAGGTCAAGGTTATATTCTCTTTCAAGACGCTCGAGAATAACTTCCATATGGAGAAGTCCGAGGAATCCGCAGCGGAAACCAAAACCGAGAGCGGCGGAAGTTTCCGGCTCAAAATGGAGGGAAGCATCGTTGAGAGTGAGTTTTTCAAGAGCATCGCGGAGGTCGCCGTATTTTGCGCCGTCGAGAGGATAGATACCCGCATAAACCATCGGGTTGACCTTTTTATAACCGGGAAGAGCCTCTTCCGCCGGGTTTTCCGCAAGGGTGACCGTGTCGCCGACGGCGGTATCCGCAACGGTTTTGATGGAAGCGGTGATATAACCGACTTCGCCGGCTTTGAGAACTCCGCTGGGAACAAGCCTTGTTGCGCCCATATAACCGACTTCAACAACGTCGAATTCCGCGCCGGTTGCCATCATCTTGATTCTGTCGCCGGAATGGAGTTCGCCGTCAACAACGCGGACATAAACGATTACTCCGCGGTAGCTGTCATAAATGGAGTCGAAGATAAGCGCTTTGAGCGGAGCTTCGTCGTTTCCTTCCGGAGCGGGAATTCCCGCGACAATCGCTTCAAGAACGGAATGTATGTTAACGCCGGTTTTTGCGGAAATCTGCGGTGCATCAAGAGCGGGAATTCCGATGATATCCTCGATTTCGTGGGCAACTCTGTCCGGGTCTGCCGCAGGAAGATCGATTTTATTGATTACCGGGACGATTTCAAGGTTGTGGTCAACCGCAAGATATGTGTTCGCAAGAGTCTGGGCCTCAACGCCCTGAGAAGCGTCAACAATGAGAACCGCGCCTTCACATGCGGCAAGAGAACGGGAAACCTCATAGTTGAAGTCAACGTGTCCGGGGGTATCGATAAGATTGAAGACATAGTTGTTTCCGTCGTCGGCTTTGTAATCAAGACGGACTGCGCGGGATTTGATGGTGATTCCGCGTTCACGTTCGATATCCATATTATCCAGAAGCTGTTCTTCCATTTCGCGGGGGGTTACGGCTTCGGTGTTTTCAAGGATTCTGTCGGCAAGGGTAGATTTGCCGTGGTCGATATGTGCGATTATACAAAAGTTTCTTATGTTGTCATTCGGCATTGTTAAAAAAAGCACCTCCTGTGCAAATTATACCAGTTTATATTTTACCACCCTTTAATATAGATATCAAATATTTTTTATAATATTATAAGGAAATTTTTAAAAAATTCTTTCCCGGAGGGCAGGCTCCCTTGTGCAAAGGGAGCTGGCAGCGAAGCTGACTGAGGGATTGTCAACCCTGTCCCACGAATAACAGGCGGATAATATTTGCCCCTACAAATAAAATAGCCTTCCCTTGGGGGGAAGGTGGCATTTGCGAAGCAAATGACGGATGAGGGGCATAATTCTGTTCTATTAAAAACGGGCGTATAATCTCCGCCCCTACAAATAAAAAAGCCTCCCCTATCAGGGGAGGTGGATTTCGCCGAAGGCGAAAGACGAAAGGGTGGAAACCAACATCAACTCCCACCGCAATAAAAATCCCTCCTCCACCATCTTCGATGGTCCCCCTCCTCCTCCGAGGAGGTAAAAACTCGGGCGGATAATATCCGCCGCGCAATATTTGAACGGACCTTCCTGACAATTGGTTATCCACGTTCTTGTATATCCGACCGGGTTGTGATAACATAAAGCTGGTTAAACAAACTTGAATCACCCGGAGGACGAACAATGCTTTTCAAAAAAGGTTCGGGCTGGAAAGCCTGTTTCAACAGCGACAGCGGAAGATATTTCGGCGAATACGGCGGAATGCAGGATTATCATCTTTTTGAGATAACAAAAGAAATATTCGAGAAACTCGATAAAAAAATGCGGGAGAGCGAAGCGGGAAGCATTATGCACGAAGGAAGACACATGTATATGTCCGTGAATGACCGCTGCGGACCGCCCTATACAATTGTTTTCGATGATGATTATGAAAAACTTTGTCCCTGGGCAGACGTTATAAAAAGCGGAAAAGTCTGGCCGGACGAACTGACCGATGCGGCGGAAAAATTGTTGGAATCCGAAAAGGGAAGCCGCAAACCGAAAAATGAAGAATAAAAAAAGCCGGACTGCAAATTTGCAGTCCGGTTTTATTTTTTGCGGATGTATCAGTCGTAATGAACGATCATATATTTTCCGATGATGGGAAGATCCTTTGCCTGACCCTTAAAGGCACGAACGATTCCCATAACCATGAAAACAACGCAGGCAACGGAACCGATCACTGCGGCGATCCAGCCGAGGAAGGGGATTATTGCAACAAGACCGCAGAGAATTCCGAAGATATAAAGGATAATGCTCTGGTTGATGTGATAGCGAAGGAATTTTGAATTGGGTTCAATAAGAAGCCCAAGGATAACAAAGAGAAAGCTGAGATAGCAAAGAGCCGAAAGAATGTTGGTTCTTCGGATATCCTCTTCCTCGAACATTGCGGTGTGGTCGGTTTCGTCCGGAACGTTGGTCTTGCCGAGAACCGGTTCTCCGCAGGTGGGGCAATAGTGGTCATTTTCGGGAATCTGGGTTCCGCATTTTGGACAGAACATAGTAAAACGCCTCCTTCTTTATTTTACGATTTTATGTTAGCACAGCGCCGAAAAACACGCAAGATTTCCAGCAGAAAATTAATAAAATGTTAAGAAAAAGGGCTCCTTTTCAAAACGAAAAGAAGCCCTTCGGAACGGATTTTTTATTTGCCGATATAGTTTTTGACAATTCCGGCGCAGGCTTTTTTGATGAACCATTCGGAAAGGTCGGCAATGGCGTCTTCGGTGGTTGCGCAGGAAGTTACGATTCTTACTGCCCAGTTTCCGTCGGGAAGTCTTGCCTGGATAAAGCAGCCGTAAGTGTCGGAAAGTTCCTGACCGAGTTCGCCGGGAACAAGAACGAAGATCTGGTTGGTCTGGAATTCGCAGTAAAGTTCAAATCCCGCCTGTTTGATCGCCTCAACGATTCTTGCGGCGCAGTTGTTCGCATATTTTGCCATTTCGAAATAAAGTCCGCTTTCAAGAGCTTCCTCAAACATTGCGCCGACTACAAAGCCTTTTGCAAGCATAAAACCGCGCTGTTTGATAAGCCAGCGAAGGTGATCCGCAACAACGGGATCGGTGAGAACAAGGGCTTCGCCGAAGAGAAGGCCGTTTTTGGTTCCGCCAAGATAAAAACCGTCGGTAAGTTCGCCGAGGTCTTTAAGGGTAACGTCGTTTTCCGGAGCCATAAGAGCGGAAGCAAGTCTTGCGCCGTCAACGAAAAGTCCCATTCCGTTTTTGTGGCAATATTCGGAAAGTGCGGTGATTTCAGCCTTGCTGTAAATGGTTCCGAGTTCGGTGGACTGGGAAATATAAACAAGTTTCGGAACAACCATGTGTTCGCTTTCAAAAACTCTGAAAACGGGTTCGATTATTTCGGGAGAAAGCTTTCCGGAAGCATCGACGGGAATGGTAATGGCTTTTCTTCCGGCATATTCGATGGAACCGGTTTCGTGAACGTTGATGTGGCCGGTGTCCGCGCAGATAACAGCTTCATAACTGTTGCGGAGGAAAGCGGAAATTGCAAGAACGTTGGTTGCGGTGCCGCCTGCGGTGAAGGCAACGGTTGCATCCGGGGTTCCGCAAAGTTCGCGGATTTTGTTTGCGGCAGCTTCGGAATGTCTGTCCTCGCCGTAAGGGGTGTTTGTTTCGTAAGCAAGTTTAAGGATTTTTTCGATTATCTGGGGATGTGCGCTTTCGGAATAATCGTTCCGGAAGCTGAATTTATCAACATTAGTTCCGCTGTACAATGTAAAATTACCTCCTGTGGTGGAATATAAAAACAGTATAGCACAGGTTGTTTTTGTTTTAAAGACAGTTTTTAAAAATTTTTTCTTCGCTTTCGTCATTTTAACATAAAAACCGCCTGTTATTTCTACATATTCGGCGTTGCAAAACAACAGCCGGTGGTGATACAATAGTATATATATAAGTACGTGATAAAATCTGCTTTATAAAAGCCGGTTAACCACGAAAGGAGAACTCAATGACAAAAAAACAAAACCCGCTTGAACTTCCGGTATATCTTTTCCACCAGGGAACAAACTACCGCGCATATGAATTCCTCGGCGCACATAGAGTTAGAGGAAGCCGCAAAAAAGCAGTTGTTTTCAGAACCTGGGCGCCCAACGCAAAATCAATTTCCGTAGTGGGCGATTGGAACTATTGGTCAAAGGGCGCGGACCCGATGCATAAAATAAGCGACAGCGTCTGGGAATGCCGCGTTGATAATCTCGAAGATTATACCAGATATAAATTCGCAATCGAAACTTCCTGGGGCGAAATCATCGAAAAAGCCGACCCCTATGCCTTCCATTGCGAAACAAGACCGAACACCGCTTCAATGGTCTGCTCCCCGAAATATAAATGGGGCGACAAAAAATGGCTTGAAAACCGCAAAAAATGGGATATGTACCACAGCCCCGTGAATATTTATGAAGTTCACCTCGGTTCATGGAGAAAGTATCACGACGGAAACTTCTTCGATTACAGAAAATCCGCCGATGAACTTGCGGCCTATGCAAAAGAAATGAACTATACCCATATCGAACTTCTTCCGGTAACGGAACATCCCTTCGACGGTTCCTGGGGATACCAGTGCCTCGGATATTTTGCTCCCACAAGCCGTTACGGAACTCCGGAAGACTTTATGTATTTTGTGGATACCCTTCATAAAAATGGAATCGGCGTTATCATGGACTGGGTCCCGGCGCATTTCCCCAAAGACTCCATAGGTCTTATGAATTTCGACGGCGAACCTTGTTATGAATATAAAAACCCCCAGATGGGCGAAAGGGAAGACTGGGGAACAAAAGTATTCGACTTCGGAAGAAACGAAGTCCGCTGCTTCCTTGCTTCCTCCGCAATGTACTGGATAGAAAAATATCACATCGACGGAATCCGCGTCGATGCCGTTTCCTCGATGCTTTACCGCGATTACGGTAAAAATGACAACGAATGGGAACGCAACCAGTTCGGCGGAAGAGAAAACATCGAAGCAATCGGAATGCTCCGCGATATCAATACCGCCGTTAATAAAGAATATCCCGGCGTTATGATGGTTGCGGAAGAATCCACTTCTTTCCCGATGGTTTCCCGTCCTGCCGCAGACGGCGGTCTTGGTTTCAGCTTCAAATGGAACATGGGCTGGATGAACGACACCCTTGCCTATATGTCCCTCGATCCGATTTACCGCCAGCACCACCACAACAAGCTCACCTTCGGAATGATGTATGCTTTCTCCGAAAACTTCATCCTTCCTTTCTCCCATGACGAAGTTGTCCACGGAAAATGTTCCCTTATCGGGAAAATGCCCGGTGAATATGATCAGAAGTTTGCCGGACTCCGTGCGCTTTTCGCTTATATGATCGGTTTCCCCGGAAAGAAACTTCTCTTTATGGGTCAAGAATTCGGACATTTTATTGAATGGGACGAAAAGAGAGAACTGGATTGGTTCCTGCTCGAATATGACAGCCACAGAAATCTCCGTAATCTCTCGAAAGAGCTGAACAAACTTTACAAAGAAAACCCCGCTTGCTGGGAAAACGACGAAAACTGGGAGGGCTTCAATTGGGCAAACTGCAACGAAGCAGGAAAAAATGCCCTTGCTTTCCGCAGAATTGCAAAAGACGGAAGCCAGCTCCTCTTTGCATTCAACTTCTGCCCCAATGAATATAAAGGCTTCCATGTGGAAGTTCCCGAAGACAGCAAATGGGAAGAGATTCTTTCCACCGATGAAGAACGCTTCGGTGGAAGCGGTTTTTATAAAAACGGAATTAGAGAAAGCTGGCACGAAGGATATTCCTCCTTTGCCGCAGTGGACCTTGCTCCTTTCTCCGCAGCTGTTTTCAAACTTGTCGAATAAAGTCTTTCCGCGGCGGAAAGCTTTTTGAGTTTCGTCAAATAATCCAAGGAGGTTGATATATCTTGCGTAAAAAAATGTTAGCAATGCTTCTGGCCGGAGGCCAGGGCAGCAGACTTTATGCCCTTACTAAGGACCTTGCCAAACCGGCGGTGCCCTTCGGCGGAAAATATCGAATCATCGATTTTCCGCTTTCCAACTGCGTAAACTCCGGGGTGGATACCGTCGGTATTCTTACGCAGTATGAACCGTTTGAACTTGCCCAGTACATCGGAAACGGACAGCCTTGGGACCTTGACCGCATGGGCGGCGGCGCCTTTGTTCTTCCGCCTTATCAGCGCAACACCGGACGCGATTGGTATAAAGGAACCGCAAACGCTATTTATCAGAACCTCCGCTTCATCGAGCGCTATGATCCTGAATATGTAGTAATCCTTTCCGGCGACCATATTTACAAAATGGATTATGCCGCAATGCTCGAAAAACATATCGAAAAAGGCGCGGCCGTAACCGTTGCCGCTCTTAAAGTTCCGCTTTCGGAAGCTTCCCGTTTTGGCGTAATTATTGCCGATGAGGAAGGCTATATCACCGAATTTGAGGAAAAACCGGCAAACCCCAGAAGCGACCTTGCTTCCATGGGTATCTATATTTTCTCCGCGGATAAACTCAGCAAATATCTTACCGAAGACGAAGCTGATCCGAAATCCGAAAACGACTTCGGCAAAAACGTTCTTCCCAATATGCTCGAAGCAGGCGAAAAAATGGCCGTTTATGCTTTCGAAGGTTACTGGAAAGACGTCGGTACCGTCGATTCCCTTTGGGAAGCACATATGGACCTTCTTGACGGAAGCGACCTTGATCTTTATGACAACAGCTGGAAGATCTACAGCCGCAGCCCTGTAATGCCGCCTCATATGGTTGAGGAAGGCGCAGAAATCAAAGGTTCAATGATAACCGAAGGCTGCACCGTAGGCGGAAAAGTTGAACGTTCCGTTCTCTTTGCGGGCGTAACCGTTGAAAAAGGCGCGGAAATCAAAGAAAGCGTCATAATGCCCGGTTCAACCGTTAAAGCCGGCGCAAAACTTTATAAAACAATAGTCGGTGAAAAAGCTGTTATCGGCGGAAACGCGAAAGTCGGTGCCGACGGCGGAAAAGTAACACTTATAGGTCCGGAAGCGGTCGTTGCCGATGACGCAGAAATTGAAGCCGGCGCAATTTTCGGAAAGGAGGCAGTAAAATGAGAGATATCCTCGGTATAATCGTATGTAATATGCATGATGACCTTGTTCCCCAGCTTACCGCCAACAGAACCCTTGGTTCGATTCCTTTCGGCGGAAGATACCGTATGATCGACTTTGCCCTTTCCAATATGACCAACTCCGGAATCTATGACGTCGGTCTTGTTCCGAGCAAAAACTACCAGAGCCTTATGAACCATGTCGGTAATGGTCAGGAATGGGATATGTCCAGAAAAAACGGCGGACTTTCAATTCTTCCTCCCTATGCGGGTGAGCGCGGAGTTTACCGCGGCAGAATGGAAGCTCTTTACGGAATCCGTGAATACATAAAAGCAAGCGACGCAAAAAACGTTGTTCTTTGTGACAGCGACGTTGTGGCAAACATCGACCTTCGCCCTGTAATTGAACAGCACGAAGAAAGCGGCGCAGATATCACCCTTGTTTATAAATGCACCGAAGTTTTCCGCGAGAAAAAACAGTGCGCGGCGCTTTTCTTTGATGAATGCGGAAAACTCCTCGACCTTTATCTCAACCCGGAACTTGAAGGAACCCAGAACATCTATCTTGATATCGCAATAATCAAAAAACCGCTTCTTGATGAACTTATCGCAGAATGTGCCGCAAAAGATGAGCACAGCTTTGTACATTCCGTGCTCATGGCGAAAAAAGGCGTGCTCAACATCCGCGGCTATCTTTTCGACGGTTATTGCAACAAGCTCACCGGTCTTCGCAACTATCTGGATTCAAGCCTTGCTCTCCTCGATCCGGAAGTAAGAAAATCCCTCTTCCCGGCGGGAAGACCGATTTATACCCGCGTTCGCGACCAGGTTTCCGCAAAATACGGCGAAAAGGCAAAAGTTTCCAAAGCGCTTGTAACCGACGGCTGCCACGTTGACGGCGAAGTTGAAGAATCCGTTCTCTTCCGCGGAGCAACCATTGCCGAAGGCGCAAAAGTAAAAGGCTGCGTTCTTATGCACAACACCTTCGTCGGCGAAGGCTGCGAACTTGAATACGTAATCACCGACAAAAACGTTGTAATCCCCGCCGGAACCCATCTTGCCGGTTCCGAAAAATACCCGCTCTATATCCCGAAGGATACGGTCCTTTGATAAAAGGAGGGAAATTTTTATGAATGTTCTTTTTGCGGCAAGTGAAGCAAGACCTTTTATTGCTTCCGGCGGTCTTGCGGACGTAATCGGAGCGCTGCCGAAAGCCCTTTTGGGAACCGGTTGTGACTGCAGGGTAATTCTTCCGCTTTATTCCGCCGTTCCGGAAAAATTCCGTGAAAACATGGAAAAAATCGGCGAATTCAAAGTTTGGCTCGGCTGGAGAAACCTTTATTGCGGTCTTTTTAAAACCGTTTATAACGGCGTAACTTTCTATTTTATAGATAACGAATATTATTTCAAGCGCGAAGCCATTTACGGACAGTTTGATGACGGCGAAAGATTTGCCTATTTTTCCATGGCGGTTCTCGAAGCGGTAAAATATATGGATTTTGAACCGGAAGTTATCCATTGCCACGATTGGCAAACCGGACTTATTCCGACTTTCCTTCGCCTTTTCTATTCCGGCGAGGAAAAATTTTCGAAAATCAAAACAGTTTTCAGCATTCACAATATTCAGTACCAGGGAAATTACGACATGTATTTTGCCGCAGATGTTCTCGGAATTCCGGAAAACAGACGCGGTTTCGTCGAATATGACGGACGCTGCAACTATATGAAAGCCGGAATTGACCAGTGCGACGCAATTTCCACCGTAAGCCCCACCTATGCGGAAGAAATTCAGGATCCCTGGTTTGCCTGGGGAATGGACCGCCTTCTCCGTGAAAGAAAATATAAACTTGCGGGAATACTTAACGGAATCGATACCGAAAGTTATGATCCTTCCACCGACGGCGAAATCCCCGCAACTTTCTCGAAATTCGATCTTTCCGGAAAGGCAAAATGCAAGGAAGAACTCCAGAAGGAACTCGGCCTTGAAGTTAAACCGGACGCAATGCTCATCGGAATGGTCGGAAGACTTGTTTCTCACAAAGGACTCGACCTTGTCCGCGCCGTTTGCGACAGAATTATGGAAGGCAACGTCCAGATTGCGATTCTCGGTTCCGGCGAATCCGCCTTCGAAAGTTTCTTCCGCTATATGCAGGATAAATATCCCGGAAGAATAAGCTTTGTCTGCGGATTTATTCCCGCCCTTGCAAGAAGGATCTATGCCGGTTCCGACGTTTTCCTTATGCCCAGCAAGAGCGAACCCTGCGGCCTTGCCCAGATGATAGCTCTGCGTTACGGTACAATTCCGATTGTCCGTGAAACCGGCGGTCTTAAAGACTCCATCAAGGATCTCGGCGGAATCAAAGGCAACGGCTTCACATTCCAGACTTATAACGCGGACGATATGCTCGACGCTGTCCACCGTGCTCAAACTCTTTATTACAAGGGCGAACGCTGGAAAGAAGCTGTGCTCAACGCACTTTCCTGCGATTTCAGCTGGAGCAGAAGCGCTCACGCTTATACCCGTCTTTATGAAGCGGTGCTCGGCAGAAAAGGTTGAACAAAATAAAAAGCACCCGTGAGGTGCGGTCCAATAAAACAGTATAATAATGTTTTCGGGAAGCGGCATGAATAATCATGCCGCTTTTCCGTTCATAACGTCATAGAGTAAATTGGCGGGAAGTATGCCGATATAATTGTAACTGATCGTCACATCCTGCACTCGGTGTCCGCTGGACTTGTCCGGTGCATGAACATATACGGCGTTGACCATATCGTTCAGAATGGTGGGTGTCAGCTTCTCCAAATACAGGTATTTCTTTGCCTGTCGGATAAACCTATCAACATTCTCCGCTTGATCTTCTTGATTCTGTATTTCATTTTCAAGCATTTCAATCTTGGCTCTCAGGTCTGCTTGCTCCTGCTCATAATCATCAGACAACATCTGAAAGCGAGCTTCGGACAGCTTTCCGTTTACCATGTCCTCGTAAATACGCTTGAACAATCTGTCCAGTTCTGCCAAACGGTTTTCGGACTTCTGCAAGGTTCGCTTCTTGGCAGAAAGCTCTTTCTTTGCTTCCTCACTTCGCTTTGCGCCCAATGCTCTGCGAAACGCATCCTCATAATCGGCAACGCATTGGATTACCAACCTCATGTGTTGGAGTGTGCCTTCTTCCAATACCACGGCACGGATGAAGTGGGTGTCGCAGACCTCTTTGCCCTTTTTACGGGAAGTGGAGCAAACGAAGTGGTCTTGTCTGGTTTCAAAACTGTTGCTGGTACAGTAGTACAGTTTCTCACCGCAATCGGCACAGCGGACGAGACCGGAGAACATATTGGTCTTGCCTGTTCTGGCGGGTCTGCGTTTGTTCTTGCGAAGTTCCTGCACACGGGCAAAGGTTTCTTCGTCAATAATGGCTTCATGAGTGTTCTCGTAAATCTTCCATTGGTCTGGAGGGTTTTCGAGTTTCTTTTTGCTTCTGTACGACTGCTTGCGGGTTTTGAAGTTGACCATGTGACCAAGGTATTCCTGCTTTTCCAGTATGCCGGTGATGGTGCGTGGTGCCCAATCGTAAGGATTATCGGGGGTCTTTGCAGGAGCATTTCGTCCCATCTTCATCCAATGAACGGTGGGGCAATCTACCTTTGCTTCCTTCAGCTTCTTTGAAATCTGAGAGGGGCCGAAGCCCTCCATACACCATGCGAAGATCTGACGGACAACGGCTGCGGCTTCATCATCCATAATCCAATGTCTCTTTGGATTGTCGGGATCTTTCATGTAGCCGTAGGGCGGGTTGGTGGTCAGATACTCACCGGATTCGCCTTTCTGCTTCATAACTGCTTTGACCTTTTTACTGCTGTCCTTGACATAGAACTCATTGATGATATTCAAGAACGGAGTAAAATCGTTGTCCTGCTGATTGGCGCTGTCCACGCCGCTGTTCACGGCGATGAAACGGATATCGTGTTCGGGAAAAAGCATTTCCGTGTAGAGACCGACTTCCAGATAGTTTCTGCCGATACGGCTCATATCCTTGGCGATGATGACACCAACCTTATCGTTCTCGACCAACTCAATCATTCGTTTCCAATCGGGTCTGTTGAAGTTGGCACCGGAATAACCATCGTCAGCCGCTGTCAAGTAAGGACTAAATAATTTTGAAATATGTTTACAATTTCGGGGGTTAAGAAGCCGTATCCACCGTTTCAAGGCAGGTCAGCAGCTTCTCCAACTCGTCACGCAAGGCAAGCTCGATTTCAATGCCGCCGTCCTTGTAAACCGTAACACGCTTCACAACATCGTTTGCAATATCCGAAGTCAGCGTTTCAAGCTCGGAGTATTCCTTGTATTTCTCAATAAAGGCTCCACCTTGCTCGGTAGTGGTCTGCGAGGATTTTTCAAGGCGTTCCATTTTCTCGTTCAGCTCTTGCATCTGTGTTTGGTTGCTTGCCTTTTGGGAAAGGTAAGTATTCTTGTCGATGGTTCCGTCGATCAGCTTTTCATATAAATCTTGGAGAGATTTTTCAAACTGATTTTTTCGGCTTTGCAGTACGGCAAGCTCACGACGAGCTTGCTTTTTCTCTGCCTGGATTCGCTCTTTCTGTAACAGAAGCAAGTGCTCCAAGCTGACCGTATAGGCGGCATAGGTGCGAATCAAGGTAACGACCATTTCGTGAATATCCGCTTGCAGGATACCCTCGGAGGTACAATCAAAATCCGTTTCCAGATGTGAAGTGCGGCAATGGTATTTTGCGTTTTTCGTATTGGAGAGCACCATAGCGTAGCCACAGGTTCCGCAGATCACTTTACGGCGAAGCGGATTTCTTTCGGATACGCTCGGAATAAATTCCTTGTACTCTTTCATACGGCTTGCCACTTTCTGAAAATCGTCTTTTGAGATAATACCCTCATGGGTCTCGTCAACAACGATCCAATCCGCCTTGCTTCGTTTTACGGTGTGCCAGTTGCCCACCATATCACGCTCACGCTTACCATAGACACATTTGCCGATGTAGCGTTCATCACGAAGAATTTTGAAGATGTTGCCCTGTGTCCAGAAGTTTTCCTCATGGATGCTCGGCCAACGGTCACGGGAGCATCCCGCAGCCCTTTTGTGCAGCATCGGTGTGGGAACGCCCTCACGGTTGAGCATAGCGGCGATTTCCGTAGGTCTTACTCCGTCAATCGTCAATGCGAAGATCTTCCGAACAACTTCTGCCGCTTCCTTATCAATAATAAGGCGGTTTTTATCTTCGGGGTCTTTCACATAACCATACGGAGCAAAGGGGCTGAGAAACAAGCCTTTTTCTGCTCGCATACGCTTTGCATTTTTGACCTTTCCCGAAAGCTCTCGGCTGTAGAGGTCATAGATCAGCGTTTTGAACGAGGTATCAAGGCTGTCGATGTCCTGCGGTCTGGAACTGTCGAAACCGTCGTTGACGGCAATGAAACGGACACCAAGAAACGGAAATACACGGCTGATGTAGTTGCCGACCACGAGATAATCACGCCCGAAACGGGAAAGGTCTTTGACTACGATACAATGTATCTGCCCTTGCTTTACCTGTTCCATCATTCTGAGAAAATCCGGTCTTTCAAAGTTCTTACCACTCCAACCGTCATCACAGAACTCGGAGATTTCCCAACCGCTGAACTCGGAACGACTGCTGATAAAGCTCTGCAGCAGTCCTCGCTGATTGGATATACTTTCGGATTCGGCTTTGCCGGTATCCTTTAAGTCGCCGTCCTCGCTGGACAGACGGAGATACATCGCCACTCTCATACAGCAGCCCTCCCTTCGATAAATTTCAGTAGTGCTATATATTCATCCCGATAACGCAGGTGAATATCAATGTTTTTGTCAGCGTCCACATAGATGCGTTCCACAAGTGCGGATGCCATTTCTTTTGTGAGCGTGTCCGTTCCCATAAAAGAACGGAACTCCGTGAGAAAACGGTTCTCGGAAGTATATACCTTGCTTTCACGCTGTTCCTGTTCCAGTACAGCAATCAGCCGTTCTGCTTCTTCCGCTTCTGCCTTGTACCTCGCTTTGAGTGTAACGTACTCTTGCTCGGTCATAAGCTGTTCCACATAATTCTGATACAGGCTGTCATACAGAGATTGGCAACGCTTCAAGGTGCGCTTTGCCGCTTCGAGCTTTGCCGTTGCATCGGAACGCTGACGGCGGAACTCCGGTTGTGCGTTCAACCTCTTTACAACATCCTCCAAGTCCGTGGCAAGCTGTATCTGCGATTGGATTGTCGTGAAAATGACTTCGCTCAGATCATCCTCTCGGATACTTATGAACGGACAACGGGCAGGATCATCGGCATGACCGGGGCAGATATAGGTGTACCATAACTTTTTTCCGTGGCTCACGTTCTTGTAGCGAACCAACGGTCTCTTGCAGTACGGACACCATACAAGCCCCTGCAGAATATTTTCGCTGTGCTCCAAATGAGCAAACTTGCCGAGTTTTTCGTGATACTCATTCTTTTTCTGCTTGGCGATCTGCTGAACCTTTTCAAAGGTCTCGCCGTCAATGATTGGCTCATGGGTATTACGGACAATAATCCAGTTGGCTTCGTCCACATAGGTCTGTCGTTTTCCTTCGTAGAAGGATTGCTTTTTTCTCCCTTGAACCATGTGACCTATGTAAACGGGGTGTGCCAACATATTTTTGATTATCTGTGTATGCCACAGCACACCCTTGTACTTTTCCGTCTTGACTTCGCCTGTCTCGTAAAGATAAGCAGACGGAGAAAGAATACCGGCATCGTTGAGCCTGCGCCCGATCTGCACAACGCTGATACCCTCGGAACGCCATTTGAATATTTGCCGAACCGTAGGAGCTGTTTCCTCGTTGATAATAAGATGGTGCTTATCATCGGGGTCTTTGCGATACCCATAGGGTGCCCAAGCTCCAATGAACTCGCCACGCTGTTGCTTAACATGAAGTGCGGATGCGGATTTCTTGGATATATCCTTGCTGTAAACCTCGTTTATGAGGTTTTTCAGAGGAACGATATATCCGTCCTGGGTTCTCTCTGCGGTCAGCGTATCAAAGTTGTCGTTGACGGCGATGAAGCGAACGCCGAGGAACGGGAAGATACGCTCCAAGTAATTTCCAGTCTCTTTGTAATTGCGACCGAAACGTGAAAGGTCTTTGACTACAATGCAGTTTACACGACCTTTTCGCACTTCCTCCATCATCTTTTCAAACTGCGGACGGTCGAAGTCCGTGCCGGTTCGTCCGTTATCACAGAACAGAGCGACAAGTTCCATATCGGATTTACTTTCAATAAAAGA
>JAFQBH010000038.1 GCA_017399765.1 Oscillospiraceae bacterium
GGTATTCGGTAACAGCGGCAACCTTTCCGGTACCGGCGTTGCATTTACCCGTAACCCCGCAACCGGCGAAAACAAACTCTTCGGCGAATTCCTTATCAACGCACAGGGCGAAGACGTTGTTGCAGGTATCCGTACTCCTCAGAGCATCGAACAGCTCAACGACATCCGCGAAGGTATTTACGAAGAATTTGCAGCCATTGCAAAGAAACTCGAAAACCATTATCATGATATGCAGGATATGGAATTTACCGTTGAAAACGGCAAACTCTATATGCTCCAGACCAGAAACGGCAAACGTACCGCAACCGCTGCTCTCAAAGTAGCTTGCGACCTTGTTGAAGAAGGCCTTATCACCAAAGAAGAAGCTGTTATGTCCGTTGACCCCAAATCTCTCGACGCACTTCTTCATCCCCAGTTCGATGCGGCAGCTCTTAAAGCAGCAAAAGCAGTCGGTTCCGCTCTTCCCGCATCTCCCGGTGCAGCTTGCGGTCGCGTTGTATTCACCGCTGACGAAGCTGTTGAATGGGCAAACCGCGGCGAAAAAGTTGTTCTCTGCCGTCTTGAAACTTCTCCCGAAGACATCGAAGGTATGCATCATTCCCAGGGTATCCTCACCGTTCGCGGTGGTATGACTTCCCACGCAGCAGTTGTTGCACGTGGTATGGGAACCTGCTGCGAAGCAGGCTGCGGCGATATCGTTATGCATGAAGAAGAAAAATACTTCGAACTCGGCGGAAAAACCTTCCACGAAGGCGATTACATCTCCCTCGACGGTTCCACCGGTAAAATCTACGGCGAAGCAATCCCCACTGTTGAAGCTTCCATTTCCGGTTACTTCGGCACTCTTATGGGCTGGGCTGATGAAATCAGAACCCTTGGTGTCCGCACCAACGCAGATACTCCCAGAGACGCACAGCAGGCAGTTAAATTCGGCGCAGAAGGTATCGGTCTTTGCCGTACCGAGCACATGTTCTTCGATCCCGACCGTATCGCTGCAATGCGCGAAATGATCGTTTCTCACGATGAAGAACACCGCAGAGCCGCTCTTGCAAAACTTCTTCCCATGCAGAGAGGCGACTTCGAAGGTCTTTACGAGGCTCTTGAAGGAAAATCCGTAACCATTCGTTTCCTTGACCCGCCTCTCCACGAATTCCTTCCTTCCGATGAAGAAGATATCGTTGCTCTTGCTTCCGAAATGGGAATCACCGTTGACGAACTCAAAGCAACCATCGCAGGTCTCCATGAATTCAACCCCATGATGGGTCACCGTGGCTGCCGTCTTGCAGTTTCCTATCCTGAAATTGCAGAAATGCAGACCAGAGCTGTTATCGAAGCAGCTATCAACGTAAACAAAGCTCATCCCGAATGGAACATCGTTCCCGAAATCATGATCCCGCTTATCGGCGAACTCAAAGAGCTCAAATACGTCAAAAACATTGTTGTTGAAACCGCTGAAAAAGTTATTGCAGAAAACGGCGTTGAACTTAAATATGAAGTAGGTACCATGATCGAAATCCCGAGAGCTGCTCTTCTTGCTGACGAAATCGCAAAAGAAGCAGAATTCTTCTCCTTCGGTACCAACGACCTTACCCAGATGACCTTCGGCTTCAGCCGTGACGATGCAGGCGCATTCCTCGGTTCTTATTATGACAAAAAGATCTATGAATCCGATCCTTTCGCAAAACTTGACCAGGAAGGCGTTGGCAAACTTGTAGATATGGCTTGCAAACTCGGCCGTTCCACCCGCCCCAACATCCATCTCGGAATCTGCGGAGAACACGGCGGCGACCCCGCAACCATCGATTTCTGCCACAGAGTTGGTCTTACCTATGTTTCCTGCTCTCCTTTCCGTGTTCCGATCGCAAGACTTGCAGCAGCACAGGCAGCAATCAGAAACAAATAATTTACGTTTTCGTAAACCGAAAAATCCTCCCGGAATTCCGGGAGGATTTTTTTATTCTGTACTATGTTTTCTGTTGACAAAAATTTAACATGGTGGTATAAATATATATGTTAATTTTTATACAAAAAGGAGAAATCATTATGGCAAAAATTATCGGCAGCCCTACCAGATATATTCAGGGCAGAGGAGAACTTGTTAACCTTGCAAAACACGCAGGCGCAATCGGCGATTCCATGTTCATTCTTGTTGACAAATTTGTAAAACCCATCGTAATGCCTTCCGTTGAAGCAGGCATGGGCGACAAAAAATTTGAAGTTGAAGAATTCGGCGGCGAATGTTCCATGACCGAAATCAACCGCGTTATCGAAGTTCTTAAAGAAAAAGGCGGCGACGTTGTTGTCGGTATCGGCGGCGGCAAAACCCACGATACCGCAAAAGCAGTTGGTTACTACACCGGAAAACCCGTTGTAATCGTTCCCACCATTGCTTCCACCGACGCTCCCTGTTCCGCACTTTCCGTAATCTATACCGACGAAGGCGTTTTTGAAAAATACCTTTTCCTCCCCAGCAACCCCAACATCGTTCTTGTTGATACCGACATTGTTTCCAAAGCTCCCGCAAGACTTCTTGCTGCAGGCATCGGTGATGCTCTTGCAACTTATTTTGAAGCAAGAGCCTGCGCACAGAGCCAGGCAAGCAACTGCGTTGGCGGAAAACCCACCAAAACCGCTCTTGCTCTTGCAAAACTTTGCTACGAAACCCTTCTCGAAGACGGTGTTGCGGCATATCTTGCAGTTCAGAACAAAGTCTGCACCAAAGCTGTTGAAAACATTATCGAAGCAAACACCTATCTTTCCGGTATTGGTTTTGAATCCGGCGGTCTTGCCGCTGCACACGCAGTTCACAACGGCCTTACCGCAATCGAAGCAACCCATAAATTCTATCACGGTGAAAAAGTTGCTTTCGGTGTTCTTGTTCAGCTTGTTCTTGAAAACGCACCCAAGGAAGAAGTTGAAGAAGTTGTAACTCTTTGCCAGGAAGTCGGCCTTCCCACCACTCTTGCAGATCTTGACGTAACCGAAATCAAACCCGAAGAGATCATGGCAGTTGCAGAAACCGTCTGCGCACCTGGAGATACCGTTGGCAATATGCCTTTTGAAGTTACTCCCGAAGACGTTTACGCCGCAATCCTTGCAGCAAATGAAATCGGCGAATATCTTAAATAAGCAAAAAACCGCATGAGCATGCAGTTATAATAAAAAACGAGCACCGTTTTTTCGAAAACGGTGCTCGTTTTGTTTATTCTTCTTTTTTTGTTTTTTTGCGGCTTGCTTTTGCAATTTTATAAATTTCTTCCGCCGCAAGACGCGCTTTTGTTACGGAAACGTTATCCTTCACAATACAGAAATAAGAATATTCCGTATCGCCGATTCCGATAATGTCGCCTCTTTCGTACCAGTAATAGTCGGAATAAATGGTGTAGCTTGCGATGGGCGACTGGCTGTAATCAAGCTGTCCGTCGTCGCTTGTAAGGCGGAAACCTTCGGTATTGTGAACAAGTCTTCCGGGACCTATCATGCAGACTCCGTCAAGGTTTACCTGAACGGCGATATCAACTTCCGTATCAAGAAGATATTCACCGTTTTCAATCTCTTTCCGGACACAGTCCCTTTCCCAATCGTACCAGCTTGGGATATGAGAAAATTCAGTTTCGCCGGAAACCGCGGAAAGCTGACCGAATTCGTCCATTTCCCATTTTTTGCCGCAGACTTTGCAGGAAATTGCGGTTCCTTTGCCTTCCATTTGGTTTTCTGCGCCGCAATGGGGACATTTGTAAAGGATTCTGTGAAGTCCGTCGGCGCGGAAAGGTTCATCTATGACAATTTTATTGTCACGCTGCCAGGCGAAGTTATCGAAAGAAAATTCTTTTGCAAGAAGAGCATCCAGCTCCGCAACGGATTTTTCCTTTATTTCTTCGGCTGTCGCAATACATTTTACATGGGCGCCGACCTTTACGTCGCGAATCTGAAGCATATTATAAAGCGGATCCCGGGCAAAAGCGCCCTCGGTGATAACAGTTACAACCGGAACACCAAGGCGTTTCATCAGAACGCCCATTTTTTTCGGAAGAGCGGTGGATCTTCCGTCAAAGGAATATCCTGCTTCGGGGTACATAAGTACGTTTGTTTTGTTTACCCGAAGCATATATTCGATATCTTTGAGAAGTGAAACGTCGGTGATGTATTTATGGGTCGGGGTACAGCCGAGAAAACGCATAAGTTTGCCCAAAATTCCGGACATTGCGTCAACGGAAGTTACAATTCCCAATTTTCTCGGGTAAAAAATTCCGTAAGCAAGCTTCATATCGGTAAAGCTGGAATGGTTCATAAGGATAAGGCAGGGTTCGTCTTTTCCGATAAGTTCCATTCTTTCGGAAGTATAGGAAAATTTTATTTGGCGAAGGGTGGGTTCCACCGCAACGCGCACCACCGTTGCAAGAAATCTGCTTGGCATTCTGGGGGTTTTATGTTTAAGTTTCGGAAGTTTTCGAACTTCATCAAAAGGCATTTTTTTCGCGTTTATTTTCATTGGGTCACATCCTGTCGCAATTGTCAACCGCAGTTGATTTTTCAACAACAGTTTACCATATTACAAAGATTCGGGCAACATATTTTTTCGTTAAGTTTCCTTTTGACGCAATATGTTGCCACAAGATATTTTGTGTGATATACTTGTGCGGTATTAAAACTTATGAGGTAAAAAATGCAGAATAAACTTTGGACAAAGGATTTTACTACAATAACGCTTGGAAGCGTTGTTTCAATGATGGGAAATTCCATAGCCGGTTTTGCCATGAGCCTTTTTGTGCTCGATTATATGGAATCCACTCTTCTTTACGCAATTTATATTTTTCTTTACACTCTTCCGCAAATCGCCGCGCCGGTTATTTCCGGGCCTTTGATGGACCGTTTTTCCCGCCGCAGAACCATATATACTCTTGATTTCTGCAGCACCTTTATGTATCTTGCCCTTGGCGCGCTTATATTTTTAGATGCTTTTAATTTCGGCGTTTTTGCCGCCGCAACATTTGTCATCGGAACGATAAACAGCGTTTATATGGTTGCTTTTGAAAGCTTTTACCCAATGCTTATTACCGAAGGCAACTATTCAAAAGCCTATTCCATTTCCGGAACGCTTCAGACCATGACGTTTTTCATGCTTCCTTTGGCAACGCTTGCGTATAATGCATTCGGTCTTGCACCGCTTTTGATTGTAAACTCTGTTTTCTTTCTTATTGCTGCGATTTGTGAAACAAAAATTTCCGACGTTGAAGCAGGAAAAAAACTTTCACAGGTTTCTTCTTACAACACCAAAGCCTATTTCAGCGATATGAAGGACGGAATAAAATATCTGGTTTCCGAAAAAGGCCTTTTTGCCGTGACCGTTTATTTTATGGTCATAAGCTTTGTGGGCGGCGCTTCACAGGTTATAACTCTTCCCTGGTTCAAAGCAAGCTTTGAAAACGGAGAATATCTTTATATGTTTGTTTCAATTTTCAGCGTTATCGGAAGAAGCCTTGGCGGGCTTATCCATTACAAAGTTCAGCTTCCGGCGCAGAAAAAATTCGGAATCGCACTTTTTGTTTATGTCAGCATTGCTTTGGTGGAAGCGTTCTATCTCTATGCGCCGCTTGCGATTATGCAGCTTGGAAGCTTTATTATCGGAATACTCGGCGTAACTTCTTATAATATAAGAGTTTCTGCGACCCAGTCCCATGTTCCCGACCATTTAAAGGGAAGGTTCAACGGCGCATTCTTTATGCTCAACACGGTCGGAACCCTTTCCGGCGAACTTCTTTCCGGCGTTCTTTCGGAATTTATTCCGATGCGCGCGACGCTTATGGTGTTCATGCTTTTTTCTGCGGTTTCCGCACTTATCATTATCGGAGGAAACAAAAAACACATTGCCCCGATTTACAACAGAAACGTTTAAAAAAGAAAAACGGCAAAGCCAAGCTTTGCCGTTTTTTTTTGAAAGATTTTTTATTTGAGCTTGTTTCCGTCTTCAAAGGCGTTTCCAACTGCTTCGCCGAGAACAACATATTTGTGGTTTGCGGCATCATAAGTGATGGGGCGAAGTTTTGAAACGTCAATTTTTCCTTCGGAATTAAGAACGCTTTCGTCCGCGCAGACGTTGATGATTTTTCCGACCATTGCATGGGTTTTGGGATCATAGCTTTCAAGTTCGCATTCAACGGCCATGGGAAGTTCGTCGATAAGAGGAGCGTTGACAAATTCGGATTTTGTTGCGTGGAAGCCCGCTTTTTCAAATTTATCCGGAACTTTGTTGCCAGATTCAACACCCACATAGTCGCATTCAACAACATGAGCGGCATCGGCTATGCTGACGGTGAAAGCGCCGGTTGCAAGAATGTTTTTGGTGGTTTTATGGTTTGGGCTAATGCACATGGTGATCTGTTCGGAACCGGAAATTCCGCCCCAGGCGGCGTTCATTGCGCAGGGAACGCCGTTTTCATCATAAGCCGCAAGAATGAAAACCGGCATGGGATAAACCATTGGTTTTGCACCGAAATTTTTTCTCATATCTATGTCCTCCTAAAAAATAATTACAGTTCAAACGGAAGAAAAGCCGCCGCAACAGCAAAAACAATTGCCGGAAGAAGGTTTGCAACGCGGATTTTTCTTCCCCAAACAAGATTAAGTCCGACGCAGAAGATAAGGATCGAACCTATCATCGAAAGATTTGCAAGGGCTTCCGGTGTCATAATCGGTTTTATGAAAGCGGAAAGTGCGGTGACGCTTCCCTGGAGGACTGCAACGGGAATTGCGGAAAAAGCGCAGCCTTTTCCCCAGGAGCAGGTCATGACCATTATTATGATAAGGTCAAGGATAGCTTTTGTAACAAGAACGGAAGGATCGCCGAGGATTCCGTCCTGAATGGCGCCTACTATTGCCATTGCGCCTATGCATACCGTAAGCGATGCGGTCACGAACCCTTCCACAAATTTTTTATCTTTTGCGTTGCCGCTTTTTATTTTAAGCCATTCGCCGAAAGCTTCAAAGCGGTCTTCGAGATTTATTGTTTCGCCAACAAGAGCACCAAGGGCAAGGCAGGCGATTATCAGCATTGTTCCGCCGCTTTTTACGGAATTTCCGCTGACTGTTAACATTCCTTCAAGCGCGCCCGCAATTCCGAGGAAAAGCACGCAGATTCCGCAGGATTTGCAAAGGGTGTCCTGGTGTCTTTCGGAAAGAGCGTTTCCGAAAAGCATTCCGCAAATTCCGCCAATTATTATTGCGATAACGTTTATTATGGTTCCGATTCCCGGCAAGATTAACCCTTCTTTTTTAAGAAAATTGATACAGACTATATTTTGCTCCGGCAAAAGCATTTTGTCAATAGAAAAAATTTTTGAATTAACAGCTTTTTACTGTTCACTAAATCCGGGTTCTATGCTATAATATTTTTGTGTCACCTTACGGCACTTTTTAATAAATTATCGGCTTTTGAAGACTCCGAAAAAATCAAAAGCCGTCGGAATATAAAAAGGGGGAAAAGGTATGAAGTTTACTCAGAACGCAAAAACCGTTCTTGAAAGAAGATATCTTGCCAAAGAAAACGGCAAGGTTGTCGAAACCATTGAGGAACTCTTCACAAGGGTCGCTTCCACTGTTGCGGGTGCGGATGCGGCTTACGGAAAAACCGAAGAGGAAATCAGAAACACCGAAAAAGAATTTTATGATATGATGACAAACTGCGAGTTTATGCCGAACTCGCCGACCCTTATGAATGCGGGAAGACCTCTTGGTCAGCTTTCCGCCTGCTTTGTTCTTCCTGTTGAGGACAGCATGGTCGGAATTTTCGATACCGTAAAATATGCGGCTCTTGTTCATCAGTCCGGCGGCGGCACCGGTTTTTCCTTCTCCCGACTTCGTCCGGAAGGTTCGATCGTAAAATCCACCGGCGGAACTTCTTCCGGCCCGGTAAGTTTTATGAAAGTTTTCAACGCCGCAACCGAAGCCGTTAAACAGGGCGGAACCCGCCGCGGCGCAAACATGGGAATGCTCCGCATCGATCACCCGGATATTCTTAAGTTCATCGACTGCAAAGCCGACAACAAAGAGATTAACAACTTCAACATCTCCGTTGCGATCACCGATAAATTTATGGAAGCGGTTGAAAACGGAAGCGAATATGAACTTGTTGCACCCCATACCGGCGAAGTTACCGGAACTCTTGACGCAAAAGAGGTTTTTGAAAAAATCGTTGATGCAGCATGGCGCAACGGCGAACCCGGAATCGTCTTTATCGACGAAATGAACCGCCATAACCCGACCCCGACTCTCGGCGAGATCGAAAGCACCAACCCCTGCGGCGAACAGCCTCTTCTTCCTTATGAAGCCTGCAACCTCGGTTCAATCAACCTCGGTCTTTGCGTCTGTGAAGAAGAAGGAATTCTTTCCATAGATTATGACAAGCTTTCCGAAATTGTACATAAAGCCGTTCATTTCCTCGATAACGTAATCGACGTTAACCATTATCCGCTTCCCGCAATTGATGAAATGACCAGAAAGACCAGAAAAATCGGTCTTGGCGTAATGGGCTTTGCGGATCTTCTCCTCAAGCTCGGCGTTCCCTATAATTCCGTTGAAGCCGAAAGAGTTGCAGAGGAAGTTATGAGCCTTATCCAGAGCGAAGGAACAAAGGCTTCCATCGAACTTGCTCTTGAGCGCGGAACTTTCCCGGCATGGAAAGACTCCGTTTTTGCGGACAGATATGAAATCCGCAACGCAACTATCACCACCATTGCTCCCACCGGCACCATTTCCATTATTGCAGATGCTTCCGGCGGCTGCGAACCCCTTTTTGCCTATGCCTTCACCAAAAACGTAATGGACGGCGACAAGCTCCTTGTCTGCAACGACCTTCTTGTTGAAAAACTTAAGGAGCGCGGAATCTATTCCGAAGAACTTATCCGGAGAATTGCCGACGAAGGCACCCTTGCGCATATCGAAGAGATTCCGGAAGATATCAGAAGAGTTTTTGTCTGCGCACATGATATCACCCCCGAATGGCATATCAGAATCCAGGCGGCTTTCCAGAAATATACCGACAACGCCGTTTCCAAAACCATAAACTTCCCCAACAGCGCTACCCGCGAAGAAGTTAAGGAAGCTTATGTTCTTGCATATAAACTCGGCTGCAAAGGCACCACCGTTTATCGTGACGGAAGCCGCGACAGCCAGGTCCTTACCATCGGAACCCAGAAAAAAGAGGAAGAAAAACCGGAAGTTCCGGCAATGAACACCATTATTCCGAGACCCAGACCCACTCTTACCTGGGGTGCAACCGAAAAGATGAAGATCGGCTGCGGAAGCCTTTTCATCACCGTTAACCGCGATGAACACGGAATCTGCGAAGTTTTCACCAGCACCGGAAAAGGCGGCGGCTGTCCTTCCCAGAGCGAAGCAACCGCAAGACTTGTTTCCATAGCTCTTCGCGCGGGAATTTCCCAGGACGAAATTCTTTCCCAGCTTAAGGGAATCCGCTGCCCCAGCACCGTTCGTCAGCCCGGACTCAAATGCACTTCCTGTCCGGACGCTATTGCAAGAACCATTATCAAGATGAGCAAAATGCTCGGCAACAACGGTTTCAATTCCGAAGCGGAGGAGGAACCCGCACCAAAAAAAGCTGAGGGCGAAAAGCCCGCAAACAAACCGGTCCTTGGAGCCGACGACAAACTCCATTGTCCGGAATGCGGAAAACTTCTTCGCCATGAAGGCGGCTGCACCATCTGCGACTGCGGATTTTCCCATTGCGGCTAAGAAATGATAAAAACAAAAATGACCTGCAAAAGCAGGTCATTTTTTTATTCTTCAATTCTTACGGAAATCAAACAGGTGTTTTCAGATTCGGAAACGGAGAAAAGATTATATTTCGGATAGTAAACGTAAAAATCTCCGGTTGTTTTATAACCGCAGGAAATAATATCTTCCATAAATATTTTACACTGGGAAGAAAAAACGGAAGCAGAACCGGTAATATATTTTGACGCATATTTTCCGGCAGGCTTTATTTTAAAAAACGGATCCGGAACTTTAAACGGTACTTTGTATTGATAATTTGTAAAACGGAAATTGTGCTTAAAAAAAGAGTCTCTCTCTATTGTGTGATTCATTTCAAGCGGTACGGAAGATGAATAGCCGCGTTCAAGAATGTATTTGTTGAGTTTTTTAAGGGCTTCAAAGGAATACGCAAAATCATCATTAAGGTTAGTTTCCTTTTCTGCAGGCATGGAAATAAAATATTCTTCCGGCTGAAATTCAACGTGAAGAATATTTTTATTTGCTTTTATTTTTTCGGATTGCTTGATAACTTCATCAATAAACATCTGCATTTGAATAAGTTCAAGCTGGCGTTTAAAAAAATCGTTCTTTTTGGATTTTAAAAGCTCGATAACATTTTTATTTTCGCCTTGCTCAAGCTGTTCGGAAATTTCGTTCAGGGAAGAACCAATCATTTGAAAAGCTTTTATAACGCAAAAATCATAGTTCTGTCGGATGTGATAATAGCGATATCCGTTTTCACCTATTTTTGCAGGTTTTAAAAGACCTTTTTTATCATATACCAAAAGCGTATCTTTGGTGGTTTGGCAGATTTTCGCAAATTCATTTATGGTAAATAAGTCGTTTTCCATTTGTTGCACCTCCAAAACATCTGACTAAGACAATATTACATTATCTTATAAAAAATATCAATATGTTTATTTTAAGACGATTTTTGTTATAGAAAAGTTTAAAATTCAATATTGACATCGGACCTAGTCAGTAGATTATAATCAAATTGACAAAAGTTGTTAAAATATGAACACAACTTGTGAATTTTGAAAGGATGGTACTGAAAATGTTTGAAATCAAAGACAAAGTAGCAATCGTAACCGGTGGTGCTGGCGGAATCGGCAAAGCAACCGTAGAGGCAATTCTTGCAAAGGGCGGTCTTCCCGTAATCGCTGACTGGGACGAAAACCTTGGTAAAAAAACCGCTGAAGAACTTAATGTTCCTTTCTTCAAAGTTGATGTTTCCAACGAGGAACAGGTTAAAAACGTTGTTGAAGAAACCGTTAAACTTTACGGACATCTTGATATCATTGTAAACAATGCAGGTATTTGCCCCGCAAAACTTTTCCATGAATACACCACCGAAGAATACAGACATATCATCGGTGTTAACCAGGACGGCGTTGTCTGGGGCTGCAAATATGCAATCAACGAATTCCTTAAACAGGGAACTCCCGGCGCAATCGTAAACGTTTCTTCCATGATGGGTATCATCAGCAACCCCTATACTCCTTTCTACAGCACCACCAAATTCGGTCTCAGAGGTCTTACCAAATCCATTGCTATTGCTTACGGCAGACAGGGAATCCGCGCAAACACCATTCATCCCGGTCATGTTGATACTGCAATCGGCGGCAAAGGCTGTGGTGAAGAAGCTTATAAATATGACTGCGAACATACTCCTGTAGGACGTACCGGCGTTCCGGAAGAAATTGCACACGCAATTATTTTCACTATTGAAAACGAATTCCTCACCGGTACCGAAATCATCGTTGACGGCGGTTGGACCATTCAGTAATCAAAAGAACAATAACCCCTTTTCTAATCCACAAATACCCCCAACGAAAAAAGGCACCCGGAAGGGTGCCTTTTTTCTTCGGATATTAACATAGTTAAATATGTTATATTATATATACATATTTAACTGTCAAAATTTATTCTTGACAAACCAAAACCAAAGTGGTAACATATCATAACATAAGGGAGTAGTTGGCGCGCCAAAAAGGTTTTGGGGCGTTATGTTATTCGTCATCACGCCGAAACGGCCGGATAATGTATTAAACGACAAGACTTTTTATTACAAAAACCGTAATGAAAGGCCTTGTATTTTTTTGCCTTCGTTACGGAAAAACGGAGGTTTTTTTATATTATGATGTATGTTCTTCTCATCATCGGATTCATCCTTCTCATCAAGGGTGCGGATTTCTTTGTTGACGGTGCTTCTTCCGTCGCAAAACTTTTAAAAGTTCCCTCGGTAATAATAGGCCTTACAATTGTTGCAATGGGAACAAGCGCACCGGAAGCCGCGGTAAGCATTTCCGCAGGTTTTTCCGGAAGCAGCGATATCGCTCTGAGCAACGTAATCGGTTCAAACATTTTTAACCTGCTTATTGTTGTTGGCGTTTCCGCAATAATCTGCCCTATGACGACCGAAAAAGTCATTATGCAGCGCGATATCTGGTGGAGCCTTGGCGCAACCGTTGCGGTCCTTATCATGATGATAGATATGAAGGTTTCCACTATTGAAGGCATTATCCTTCTTGCGGGCATGATCGCTTATATAGTCGTTCTTATTCTTGCGGCAAAGAAAAACCGCGACGAAGGCGACGAAGTAAAAGCTCTTTCTCCGCTTAAAAGCGTTCTTTTCATTATCGGCGGTCTTGCCGCAATTGTAATAGGCGGCGACCTTGTTGTTGATTCTGCCTGTGATATTGCCGCCGCTTTCGGAATGAGCGAAGCGCTTATAGGTCTTACTATCGTTGCAATGGGAACTTCTCTTCCGGAACTTGTAACTTCCGTTGTTGCCGCAAGAAAAGGCGACAGCGGCCTTGCCCTTGGCAACGTAATAGGTTCCAACATCTTTAATCTGCTCTTCATTCTTGGTTCCGCTTCCGCTCTTACCAGCATCAACGTTGCTTCCGAACTTTTCATCGATACCGCAATTCTTATAGGCGTAACTCTTATGATGTATTTCCTTTGCCGTTCCAAAGAAAAAACAAGCCGTCCGGAAGGAATCGTCTGCGTTCTTGTTTATGCCGCATATATGGCTTATATTATTCTCAGATAATCGGAGCATATAATGGAAAAATACGAGGTATCTTATAATAAAACTCTCATAGGTTTTCTTTGGGTGAACGACGATTATAAATACCGTTATGAACCTTTTTATGAAGGCGTTGAAAGGGTAAAAGATACAGCATGTCTTCTCCGGGTTATGGAAGAAGGCACGGACGGAGAATTCAGAGATCCGATTCCGTTTTTTCAGGAAAGGATCCGTTATATGAAACTTTGGAAGCTTGGAGTTATCAATTACCAGACCGACAAATTCGTTATAGCAAGAATTGAATAACAAAAAAGGCACCGCAAGGTGCCTTTTTTGTTATTTATGTGCCTATTATGCGCTTTAAACAACCGATGAAGGGAATAATGCCATTTTTGAAAAATAAAATGCTAAAATAAATCAGCAATTAAAAATCAAGGAGTTTTGTTATGGAAGCAATAAAAACAATCGGTTTAACAAAAAAATATAAAGATTTGATTGCCGTTGATGATCTGAATCTTGAGGTCGGGCATGGAGAATTGTTTTCGCTATTGGGAATAAACGGAGCGGGCAAAACCACAACGATAAAAATGCTTTCATGCCTTATAAAATCAACCAGCGGTGATGCTTTTATCGAAGGAAACAGCATAATAAAAGACGGATTGAAAGTTAAAGGCATAATAGGAGTTTCACCGCAAGAAACTGCGGTGGCGCCCAATCTTTCAGTTAAGGAAAATCTTGAGTTTATATGTGAAATCCACGGATTTTCGAAAGAAAAAAATGCAGAAAAAATTGAGGAACTGTCAAAACAGTTCGGTCTTGAAAATATTTTACATAAAAAAGCGGGAAAATTATCCGGCGGTTTACAGCGAAGATTGAGTATCGCAATGGCACTTATAAGTGAACCTTCGGTACTGTTTCTTGATGAACCGACCCTTGGGCTGGATGTTATTGCAAGAAGCGAACTTTGGGATATTATAAACGGTTTAAAAGGAAGAACGACGGTTATATTGACAACGCATTATATGGAGGAGGCGGAATCACTTTCTGACCGCATAGGCATTATGAAAAATGGAAAATTGCTTGCGGTTGGAACAGCGCAGGAACTTATAAAAATGACTGCATCAAAAAGCTTCGAAGATGCGTTTATTTCAATAGTTAAGGGGGAGAAAAAATGAAAACGCTCGCTTTTTCAAAAAGATGTGCAAAAGAGATTTTGCGCGACCCTTTGAATATTTTTTTGGGGCTTGGTTTTCCGCTTGTGCTTCTGTTTCTTTTAAGCGCAATACAGGCGAATATTCCGGTGAAACTTTTTGAAATAGAAAGACTTGCGCCGGGAATCGCTGTGTTCGGCCTTTCGTTTATGACGCTTTTTTCTGCAACTCTTGTGTCAAAAGATCGGGAAAGCTCATTTTTGCAAAGATTATATACAGCTCCGCTTAAACCGGCGAATTTTATTCTCGGTTATATGCTTCCGCTTTTGCCGATAGCTATTGGGCAAAGCGCATTTTGTTTTCTTGCGGCAATCTTTTTAGGATTACCTATTACGGTAAACATCATTTTTGCGTTTTTTATGATTATACCGGTTGCCGTTTTTTATGTCGCGCTTGGACTTTTATGCGGCTCTGTGCTGAACGTAAAACAGGTGGGCGGAATTTGCGGAGCTTTGTTGACAAATCTTTCCGCATGGCTTTCGGGTGTTTGGTTTGACCTTGAACTTGTGGGCGGAGCGTTCAAAAAAGCTGCGGATTTTCTGCCGTTTCTTCATGCTGTGGAACTTGAAAGAGCCGCGATAAACGGAAATTTTTCGGAAATTTTCCCGCATATTGTTTTTGTTTCCGGATATGCGGTGCTTGTGGCCGCGTGCTCCGTTATCCTGTTTTTAAAACAGATGAAAAATCAGTAAATATAAAAAAGGCACCGCAAGGTGCCTTTTTATTTTTGAGTTTTTTCAGCTTTCAGCCATCATCTGGAGGTTGTAATAAACTCCCTGCTTTGCCATAAGTTCTTCGTGGTTGCCCTGTTCAACAATTCCTTCATCGTTGAGCACGAGAATTGTTTTTGCGTTTCGAATGGTGCTCAAACGGTGGGCAATGGTGAAAACGGTTCTTCCTTCGGAAAGACGTTCAAGGCTCTTCTGGACCATTCTTTCGCTTTCGTTATCAAGGGCGGAAGTTGCTTCGTCAAGAATGAGCACGGAAGGATTCTTAAGGAAAACGCGGGCGATGGAAATTCGCTGCTTCTGTCCGCCGGAAAGTTTAACTCCGCGTTCGCCGACATAAGTATCATATCCGTCCTCAAGGGAGGTTATGAAATCATGGGCTCCGGCAAGTTTTGCGGCTTCGATAACTTCCTCTTTTGTTGCGTCGGGTTTTCCGTAAAGAATGTTTTCAAAAATGCTTCCGCTGAAAAGATAAACGTCCTGCTGAACAACGCCGATGTTGTTGCGAAGGCTTGAAAGAGTGATGCTTCGGATATCTCTTCCGTCAAGGAGGATTTTTCCTTCAGAAACGTCGTAGAAACGGGGAATAAGGTTCGAAAGGGTTGTTTTTCCGCCGCCGGAAGGACCGACCAAAGCGATGTTATCGCCGGGAGCAACATGAAGGTTGATTCCGGAAAGAACGGTTTCGTCCGAATCGCTGTATTTGAAAGCAACGTTTTCAAGGGTGATTTCGCCGGTCACGTTTTCAATGGGTTTTGCATCGGGAGAATCGGTGATTTCCGGTTCAACGTCCATGATTTCATAAAAACGCTCGATTCCGGTGAAGCCCTGCATAAAGGTTTCGGTAAACTGGGCAAGACGGGAAACAGTGTTGAGAAGAACGGTTGTATAAAGAAGATAAGCCGCATAGTCGCCGGCGCTTATCTGGCCGTTCATAAGGAAAATTCCGCCGACGGCAACAACGGAAATATACATACAGCCGTCAAAAAGACGAATTACGCAATGGAGTTTTCCGAGAGCTTTATATGCCTTGCGTTTTATTTCAAGGAAAATCTGGTTGTTCTTTTTGAATTTTTCCTTTTCAATGCCTTCGTTTGCGAAGGACTGAACAACGCGGATTCCGAGAAGGCTGTCTTCAATCTGTGCGTTGATTTCGCCGATCTGGGAACGTTCGCTGTAAAAAGCGTGCTCAAGCTCATGGCGGAGTTTAAGCACAAAAAATCCGAGGAACGGTATCATAAGGAAAATGAAAATCGTAAGCGGAACGTTGACGCTCATAAGGATTATGAAGGAAGCGACAAATTTTACAATTCCGATGAGTATTTCTTCCGGAGCATGGTGAGAAAATTCGGTAACGTCAAAAAGGTCTTTTGAAAGACGGCTCATAAGCTGTCCGACCTTGTTGTTGCTGTAAAAACTGAAGCTCAGATCCTGAAGATGAGAGAAAAAATCCCTTCTCATATCCGCTTCAAGATGGGCGCCCATAAGGTGACCGATGTTTACCATAAAATAGTTTGCGGCTGTGTCGATAACTCTAAGAAGAAGATAAATTCCGGCAATTTCGAGAATCATATGAACAGAAAGGCTCATAACATCATCCGTTGCCGCGTTGGTAATGGTGCGGACTATCATCGGAAGAACGATATCGCAGACGGTTGTCAGAATTGCGCAGAAAAGGTCGAGGATAAGGGTAGGAAGATAGGGTTTATAATAGGGCATAAAACGGCGAAGAAGGCCTGCTTTCCCCAATTTCTTTTCCATAATGAAAACTTCCTTTCATTTTTAAAAATCAGCCGTGAAGGCGGTTGTTGGCTTCGGAAATGCAGTCCCGGAGATATCCCTGGAGGTTAAAGGATTCGCCGGTTCCGATCGCGACACATTCTTCCGGATTTTCCGCAACTTCACATTTTAAGTTGAAGCGTTTGGAAAGATATTTATCAAGTCCGTGGAGTCTTGCACCGCCGCCGGTCAAAAGGATTCCGTTGGTTTTAACATCACCCGCAAGTTCCGGCGGAGTTTTTTCAAAAACTTTCTGAATCGCGGAAGCAAGCTGGTCCGCAAGGTCATAAAAAATATCCGAAAGTTCCTGCCAGTGAATGGTAACTCTTCCGGGAAGACCGGTCAAAAGGTTGCGTCCCTTTACTTCAAAAGTTCTGTCGTCATCAAAGCTCCAGCAGGTTCCTATGTTTTTCTTGACCTCTTCCGCCATTCTTTCGCCGATAAGAATTCCGTGGCGAAGACGGATATAGCGGATTATTTCCTCGTCAAAACGCTGTCCCGCAAGCTTTATTGAATGTTTGCAGACAACTCCGGAAAGGGAAAGAAGCGCAATATCGGAAGTTCCGCCGCCGATATCGACTATGAGCCTTCCTTCCGGTTTTGAAATATCAAGACCTGCGCCCATTGCCGCGGCAACGGGTTCTTCGATAAGAAAAACCTTTCTTGCGCCGGCCGCAAGGGCGGCATCAACAACCGCGCGCTGTTCAACGTCGGTGATTATCGAAGGAACGCAGATTGCGACCCTTGGCTTAAGATAGCTGTCGCCGCAGACTTTTTTAAGCGCATGGCGGATAAGCACGTTGGTAAGGTTATAATCGGAAATAACTCCGCCGCCCATAGGGCTCATTGCGGAAATATAACCCGGGGTACGCCCGACCATTTTAAAAGCGTTTTCGCCGACGGCAAGAACTTCGCCGGTGTCGTTGTTTACCGCGACAATGTTCGGCTCGCGGAAAACAACTCCGCGCCCTGTTTCATAAACGATTATTTTTGTTGTACCTAAATCTATTCCGATATCAGCAGGCATTATAGCCCTCCTATTATTTTAATATTAAATTATAGTGTAAATCCAAAAACTGTCATTGTCAATTAAAAGAATGTAAATTGTTCTTCAAAATCAGGCTCCCCAGAGGGGGAGCTGTCTGCAAAGCAGACTGAGGAGGGATAATCCCTGACAGGTTATGATAAACACTTTATGTTGCCGTCTTCCTTTTTTGGAAAACAGAAACTTATTCTTTCATCATAAACCTAAGATTTGTGAATCTTCCGCTTTTGCGGTTGTTATCGACCATTGTCATAACAGCCTTTGCGCTTCCGACGATTATAAGAAGTTTTTTTGCCCTTGTAACGGCGGTATAAAGAAGGTTTCGGTAATAAAGCCGGGAATTTGCCTCGAAAAGGGGAAGGATAACCGCCTCGAATTCGCTGCCCTGGCTTTTGTGAACGGTTACCGCATAGGCATGGTCAAGCTCGTTTGCGCTGTCAAAAGGATATTCCGCAACTCTGTCATCAAAACGGATTGCCATCATTCTTCCGATGGGGTCCATTTTTTCGATAATGCCGATGTCGCCGTTAAAAACTCCTCTTCCGATTTCACCGTCGTCTTTTGACCATGTCATGTCATAGTCATTTTTGGTCTGCATAACTTTGTCGCCTTCCCGGAAAAGGTGGCCGCCGTGGCGGAATTCCTTTTTCTTTCCGTCCGGGGGGTTAAGGCGCTTTTGAAGTTCGATATTAAGGTTCCAAGTTCCCGCTTCGCCGCGTTTTCCGGGGCAGAGAACCTGGATATCCCAAAGGGGAGAAAATCCATAGGCTTTCGGAAGGCGCTTTTCGCAAAGCTGGCAAACCGCCGAAGCACACTCGCTTTCGCTCTGGCGCGGAAGGAAGAAAAAGTCGTTGTCCTTCGATTCAAGATAAGGATATTCTCCGTTGACAATATCATGGGCGTTGGTTACTATCATGCTTTCCGCAGCCTGACGGAAAATCGTATTCAGCTTAACGGAAGGAAGAATATCCGAACGGATAAGGTCATGAAGAACATTTCCTGCGCCGACGGAAGGAAGCTGGTCGGAATCTCCGACCATAACAAGCCGGCTGTGGAAAGGAAGCGCCCGCAGAAGAGAATCAAAAAGAAGGGTATCCACCATCGACATTTCATCAACGATGAGGGTATCGCATTTTAGCGGATTTTTTTCGTTTCTGCGGAAAACCGGAGTAAGCTCGTTTCCGGAATAATCAACTTCCAGAAGGCGGTGGATAGTTTTTGCTTCGTGGCCGGTGAGTTCGGAAAGACGCTTTGCCGCCCTTCCGGTCGGCGCGGCAAGCATAACTTCGTCACCCTGCTGTTCAAGAAGCTTTATAAGTGCGTTAAGGGTTGTGGTCTTTCCCGTTCCGGGACCGCCGGTAAGAACAAAAACGTGGCTCTGAACGGCGTTTCGGAGCGCGCGTTTCTGTAAGATATCGTATTCTATCCCAAGTTCTTCTTCAAGAAGTTCAATGGATTTATCAAGGGCGGCGGAAGGTTTTTCTTCAGAACCCATAAGCATCATTTTAAGACGCCCGGCAGCGGAAGTTTCCGCAAGAAAAAGCGCCGGAAGATAGATATATCTTCTTCCGTTTCGGTAATATTCGTCAAGTTCCTCTTTCTGAACAAGTTCCTCAAGAGCGTTTCCCATTTCTTCCGCTTCGCCAAGAAGTCCTGCGGAAGCCGCAAGAAGGCTTTCTTCAGGAAGGCAGGTATGTCCGTTATCAAGGTTATGAACAAGAACATGTTTTATTCCGGCTTTAAGGCGGCGGATATCCTGCGGATCGCCTTTTTTGGTGAAAATTGCATCAGCTTCCGCGAATTCAAGCCCGATTTCCGGGTCACAGAGAAGATAAGGATTTTCCTTTATAAAATCAATGGCATTCGTTCCCCATTTTTTCCAGGCGCGAACGGCGATTGCCGCCGGAAGCCCGAATTCCTGTAAGGCGGTCATAACTTTTCGCGCGCCGAAAGCCCGAAGATATTCTTCATTTATTTCAAGGGCAAGTTTTTCCGAAACGCCTTTTATCCTTGCAAGTTCAAGAGGCGTGTTTTCAATTACCTCAAGGGTATATTCGCCGAAGGCTTCAACAATCCGTTTTGCAATGGCGGGACCTACCCCTTTGAACGAACCGCCGGAAAGATATTTCCGGATTGCGGTTGCGGAAGCAGGAAGCCTTCTTTCACAAACTTCTGCGCGGAACTGGCTTCCGTAAGTAGGATGGGACGAGAAATTGCCGGTGAGGGAAACTTCCTCGCCGGCTTCAACTTTTCCGAGCTCGCCCACAACCGTGACGAGTTCGCCCTGCATATCAAGATCAAACACAACAAAACCGCTTTCCGCTTTGTAAGCAACAATTCCTTCAACGGTTCCGCTGATGCGTTCGGGTTCCTGTTTTTCGTTTTTTTCGGGCATTGTTTTTTCTCCGTCCTTAATGATATAAATATATTATAGCGTTTTTTCGCTTTCCTGTAAACCTTCCCGGAAAAGAGAAAAAAGTTCTTCGCTTCCACGGAAAAGACTGCAATCAAAGCGCCTTTCAAGCCTTTCACATATTCTCATTGCATCTTCGGAAATTCCTTCGCAATCGAGAAAAACTTCCCTTTTCATTCCGTCGGTTTCCGCAAGAATGCTCCGCAAAGCGGGTTCAATATCTTCTTCCTGCACGGAACCGATTTTTGCAACAACAAAAACCTTGTGTTTTATTTTCCTGCGAAGAGGGTTTTTTAAAAGCCATTCCGCCGCTTCAACCATTCCGAGGGAAGCAAAAAATGTAATAACAAGTACTGCCAATGCATCAAAAAACAAGAAAAATTCCTCCTTTCGGTCAATGCATATTATGAAAAAACGAAAAAATCGGTGAATGTAACCGCCAAAGGATTTTTTGCATAGCATGGAGCATACCGAAAAATCGGAGGTTTTTTGAAAAATGAAAAAATCGTTTTATATAGCCGGCGGCGACCTTCGGTCGGTCTATCTTGCAAAGGCGCTTTTTAAGGAAGGTCACGAAGTTAAAACTTTCGCCTTGGAAAAAGCGGATTTTCCGGAAGGTATTGAAAAAAACGGGGATATAAAAATTTTTGAAAAAGCGGAAAATATAATTTTGCCTTTGCCCTGTTCCGACAGAGAAGGCTTTTTGAAAACCGCCTTTTCCGAAAAGAAAATTCCCGTTTCGGAAATTGTTGAGCATCTTCCGGAAGGCTCGGTGCTCATGGGCGGAATTTTGCCGAAAGAAATTCTTTCGCTTTCCGAAAAAAAGAAAATAAAGGTCTTTGATTATTATAAAAGAGAGGAATTTGCGGTGCGAAATGCGGCCCTGACTGCGGAAGCCGCCGCCGCAACGCTTATGGAAATGCTCACGGAATCCATAAGCACCGTACCGGTGCTCATTCTTGGTCACGGAAGGATCGGAAGGCTTCTTTCCGCGATTTTAAAAGCCCTTGACGCAAAGGTGACCGTTGCCGCAAGGCGCTTTTCCGACCTTGCATGGATAAGAAGCGAAGGAATGACGCCCCTTGAATTTCGGCTTCTTGATGAGGAAATCGGAAAATTCAAAGCCGTTTTTAACACCGTTCCCGCACCGGTGCTCACAAAAGAAAAACTTGCTCTGATGGATAAAAACGCGATCATAATCGACCTTGCTTCGGAACCTTGCGGAACGGATTTTTCCGCCGCAAACGAACTTGGAATAACCGCAAAAAAGGCTCTTGGCCTTCCGGGAAAATTTGCGCCGAAAACCGCGGGAGAAATTCTTAAAGAAACCGTGCTCAACATTCTTTCGGAAATGGAGGAAAATTCCGATGCCCGATAAAAAAAGACTTGGGTTTGCCCTTTGCGGCTCCTTCTGCACTTTTAAAAAAGTTCTTTCGGAAATGGAAAAACTTTCGGAAATTTATGATATAACCCCGATAATGTCCGAAGGAGCCGCTTCGATAGACAGCCGTTTCGGAAAAGCGGAAGATTTCCGGAAACGAATCACGGAAATTTGCGGAAAGGAACCCATAACCACAATTGCAGGAGCGGAACCCATAGGGCCTAAGGCTCTTCTGGACGTTCTGCTTATCGAGCCCTGCACCGGAAACACCCTTGGAAAACTCGCAAACGGAATAACCGATACGGCGGTAACAATGGCGGCAAAAGCCCACCTTCGGAACGGAAGACCTCTTGTTATCGCGGTTTCAACGAACGATGCCCTGGGCGCTTCCGCAAGAAACATAGGAACGCTTATGAACGCAAAAAACGTTTATTTTGTTCCGATGGGACAGGATTTTCCGGAAGGAAAGCCCGCTTCAATGGTGGCGCATTTTGAAAAAAGCGCCGAAGCGATAGAATCTGCCCTTTCCGGAAAGCAATTCCAGCCGTTTTTTGGCTGAACTGAATAAAAGCTCCGTTTTTTTCCTATGCTTTGGTTGCTTCAAAGCAAAAAATCGAAAAAAGAACGGAGCTTTTATTTTATGAAAAAACTTGTTGCAGTTTTGATATTATTTTCTCTTGCTTTTTCCGGAACGGAAGCCTTTGCGCTTACCGGAAAGGAAGCCGCAAAACTTGATTTGACAACGCCTTCCGGTTTTTCCGCGGAAGAACTTTCAAAAGGTCTTCGGGGCGAGCTTTCCCTCCTTGCGGAAGAATTTGTTGCGGCGGAAGAAAACTATGGGGTAAACGCCCTTTTTCTCTGCGCCGTTTCCGCTCTTGAATCCGGCTGGGGAAGATATTGCTTCCGCAAAAACAACATCTTCGGCTGGAGCGGAAAGGATTTTGAAACAAAGGCGGAATGTATTGATTTTGTCGCTTCAAAAATTGCGGAGCATTATCTTTCCGAAGATGGAAAATATTACAACGGAAAAACCGTTTCCGGCGTTAACGTCTGTTATAACGGGACGGATTTTTGGAAAAACAAAGTCGCGGGAATCATGGCGATGATATGGCGTGATATTTCAGCGGCAAAAATCGACTGAAACGTTTTTTGAACAGTTTTCCGGAGAATATCGCCAGAAATCCATGTGACCTTTTGTAATAAAATATTCCGGCGCTTTCGGTTCGTTTTCGGAATCAAAAGCATCGACTATTATAAGCTTTATCTTCATTTTTTCGGGGATAAGGCTTTTTATATATACCGAAGCCTGCTGACCGGGTTTAAGCCTTGAACAGCTTTCCGCAAGTCCCGCAAGATTTGGCGCAAGTTCAACAAAAACCCCGTAATCTTCGACAGAACGGATTATTCCGGAAACGGTTTCGCCCGGAGCGAAATTTGCCGCGTTTTCCTCCCATGTTCCAAGGAGTTCTTTATGGGAAATGCAAATTCTTCCGGAAGGATCCCTTCCGGAAACAACGGCGAAAATTTCCATTCCGCTTTTAAAACGGTCGGAAGGGTGACCGATGCGTGAAACGCTTATGGAATCGATCGGCAAAAGGGAAGAAATTCCGCAGCCGATATCCGCAAAACAGCCGAAATTTTCCATATGGGTAACGACCGCCGGGATAATATCACCGGGAATGAGCTTATCAAGATAGTTTGCGGTGCATTCTTCCTGAACGGCTTTTCTTGAGCAAACCGCCGTAAGGCGGCCGTTTTTGTCCTTTTCAAAACCGGTTATGATAAAGCAAACCGGCTTGCTGACCCGGGAAATAAGGGCGATATCCCTTGTTTCGCCGGTTTCGATTCCGATCGCGCCTTCGTTTCTCGGAATAATTCCGCGCATTACGCCAAGATCGAGAATAAGGTCGTGCTTTGCGGTGCAAACCGTTGCAAAAGCTTCGAGGATAGTTTTGTTTTTCTGCGCCTCTTTAAGATTTTCAACGCTCGAGAGAGCGTTTTTATTTTTAACTGTTTCTATAAGCGAGCCTTCCGGCAGATATTCCGTCATTTCTCTTCCTCCAAAATTTTTTATGGAATATCTATATTCAAAAAAAGGCGGAAATATGAAAATAAAAAATCCCTCCGCAAAAAGCAGAGGGAGGAATTGACAATATTCAGCGCATACAGCCGTTTACGAATTTCATGGGCACATCCATGCGTTTTGCCACCTGTTCAGGAGTCATGCCGCTTTCAAGAAAACGCCGGCAGACGGATTTTATATTTTCACCGACTTCGATGATGTGCTTATCAGGGTCATAAATCCGGACCACACGTTGTCCCCAGGGATGTTCAATTATCGGGTGAACATATTCCACATCGAAATTTTTGAGTTTTTCAGTAAACTCATCGAAATTATCCTCTTCAAAATAAATTTCAAAGTTGCAGCCGCCGAAAGAAATATCATCGGTGTCAATGAATTCTTTCCAGCTTTCAAGGGTTTGCAGAACAAGGCCGCCGGTAAGGGTTTTATTTGCTCCGAAATCCATAGTTACATGAAGTCTGAACACTTTTTTATAGAATTCAACGGATTTATCCATATCGGTTACTATAAGCATTGGATTTTTGAGTTTCATTATCTGCACCTCCGCAAATTTTATCCGGTTTTATTTTATCAGCTGCCGTTTTAATTTTCAATAAGCAAAAATCCCTTCTGTTGCAAAATTTCCCTTATTATGTTATATTAATAAATTAGGAAAATATTATCCGGAAAGGAGCAGGTTATATGGATGTCAAAATCGGCGATATACTTTTGATGAAGAAAAACCACCCCTGCGGCTCCGCAAGGTTTGTTGTTCTGCGCTCCGGAATGGATTTTAAGCTCCGGTGCGAAAAATGCGGCCACGAGGTTGAAGTTCCGAGAAGCAAGGCCGAAAAAAACATTAAGCAGATAATCCGGGAGGGCGCCGATGTTTGATAAACTCGAAGATATCGAAAGACGCTTTCGCCAGGATTGCCTTCGGCTTTATGAACCGGAAGTTATAAACGATAACGAACTTTATACAAAACTTCTTAAAGAGCAAAGGGAACTCGAGCCCGTTGCGCTTAAATACCGCGAATATAAAGCCGCAAAATCACATTTTGAGGAAGCGGAAGCAATTCTTTCCGAAGAAACCGACCGGGAACTTAGGGAAATGGCAAAGGAACAGCTTGAGGAAAGCAAAAACCTTATGGAAAGCTGTTTTGATGAACTTAAGATTCTCCTTTTGCCGAAGGACCCGAACGAAGACCGTTCCGTAATAATGGAGATCCGAAGCGGAACCGGCGGCGATGAAGCGGCGCTTTTTGCTTCCGATCTTTACCGGATGTATTCCATGTATGCGGATTCAAAGGGTTGGAAAACCGAAGTTATCTATGCGAACGCAACGGAACTTGGCGGATATAAGGAGATTTCCTATTCCGTCGAGGGCGAAGGCGTTTTTGGAAGGTTCCGTTTTGAAAGCGGAACCCATAGAGTCCAGCGTGTTCCGGTAACGGATTCCCAGGGAAAGATTCAGACTTCCGCCGTAACTGTTGCCGTTCTTCCGGAAGCGGAAAACGTCGAAGTTGAAATTGACCCGAACGACCTTAAAATAGATACCTTCCGTTCAAGCGGAGCAGGCGGACAGCATATCAACAAAACAAGTTCCGCTATCCGCATCACCCATATACCCACCGGAATGGTGGTTGAATGTCAGGACGAGCGAAGCCAGTATAAGAACAAAGATAAGGCGATGAAGGTCCTTCGGAGCAGGCTTTATGAGCAAAAACAGCGCGTCGCAGACGAAAGCCGCGCCGCCGACCGAAAAGCCCAGGTTGGAAGCGGCGACAGAAGCGAACGCATAAGAACATATAATTTCCCCCAGGGAAGGGTAACCGACCACAGGATCGGGCTTACCATTTATAAAATCGATTCCGTTATGAACGGCGGACTCGATGAACTTATCGACCCGTTGAGGGCGCATGATCAGGCGGAAAAACTCCGCGGAGAAGAGGATTGAAAGAAAACGAATGGAAACTTTGCTTTTTGATTCAAAAAACGAAGGCGCGGTAGAAGCCGTCGCGAATATTTTAAAAAACGGCGGACTTGTCGCAATTCCTACGGAAACGGTCTATGGCCTTGCGGCGAATGCTTTTGATGAAAAAGCCTGCGCGAATATTTTCAAGGCGAAAGGACGCCCGGGAGACAACCCCCTTATCGTGCATATTTCTTCTTTGAATATGCTTGGAGAAATTGTTGAGGAATTTCCGGAAAAAGCAAGACTCCTTGCGGAAAAATTCTGGCCGGGTCCGCTTACAATGATTATGAAAAAAAGCGAAAAAATTCCGGATGTAACAAGCGCAAATCTTCCTTCCGTTGCGGTTCGCTTTCCGGCTCACCCGGTTGCAAGAAAAATAATCGAAGAAGCGGGTCTTCCTCTTGCGGCGCCTTCCGCAAATCTTTCCGGAAGCCCCAGTCCCACAAGTTTTGAGCATTGCGTCCATGACCTTATGGGCAGAGTTGATGCCATAATCGACGGCGGAGCTTCCTCCGTCGGGGTCGAATCGACTATCATTTCCTTTGCGGGAGAAAAACCGGTGCTTCTTCGCCCGGGATATGTTACCCTTGAGCAGCTTCGGGAAACAATCGGCGAAGTTGAGGTTTCCCATGCGGTACTCGAAAAACTCGAAGAGGGAGAAAAAGTCCTTTCTCCGGGAATGAAATATAAACACTATGCGCCGAAAGCACAGGTCACCCTTGTTAAAGCAAGTTCGGAAGATTATATAAAATATGTCAATGAGCACGCGGAAGAAGGAATTTTTGCGCTTTGCTTTGACGAGGAAGCAAAAAAACTTTCCGTGAGCACCGTTTGCTACGGTTCGGAATTTTCCGACGAAGAACAGGCGGAACATATCTTCGAAGCGCTTCGTATAATCGACGAAAGCGGCGCAAAAAGGGTTTTTGCCCATTCACCAAAGGTGACGGGAATCGGCCTTGCGGTTTATAACCGCCTTATAAGGGCCGCCGGTTTTGATGTTATCGAACTTTGAGCACAACATAAAAAGGAGTGACGGAAAATGGCAAATATCATAGGACTTACCGGCCAGACCGGAGCAGGAAAAAGTTCCGTTCGGGAAATTTTGCGCCAAAAAGGTGCCGCGGTTATCGATGCGGACACCGTTGCGCATGATATTACCGACAACAACGTAGACTGTATCTATGATATCGTAAACCGTTTTTCCTGCCTTGTGCTCAACGAAAAAGGAAAAATCAACCGAAAAGCCCTTGGAAAACGGGTGTTTTCCGATAAAAAAGAGCTTTTGGCGCTCAATAAAATCATCTTTCCGTATATTTTTGAAGCGATTGAGCACGAAGTGCTTGGCTATATTGCAAAAGGCGCGGAAAATATTGTTATCGACGGCGCAACGGTTATCGAAAGCGGATGCGGAAAAATGTGCGACGTGCTCGTTTCCGTTGTTGCGGAAGAGGAAACCCGCCTTACAAGGATAATCAAGCGTGACGGAATAACAAAAGCGGATGCGGAACGAAGAGTTTCCGCCCAGAAACCGGAGGAATTTTATACCGAAAATTCTGATTTTGTAATAAGAAACGACAGCACCCCTGCAGAACTTGAGCGCAATGTAAATTCCGTGCTCAAAAATATGGTGCTGTTGAGAGAAAAAGTTTCCGCGGAGGACTGAGTTTGGGAAAAGTTATTAAAAATGCGGTTCTTGGGCTTTTGGTGGTGGCGTTTCTGGTTTTTGCCGGCGCCATGATGAACAAAAGCGCAAAGCTTCTTGAGCATTGGGCATACCCCACAGGATACAGCGATATCGTTGAGCAAAAATCCGCCGAGTACGGCGTTCCGCTTTCCGTAATTTATGCCGTTATCCGTACCGAAAGCAATTTTGAACCGGAAGCGGAAAGCTGGGTCGGTGCCCGGGGACTTATGCAGATCACAAAAGACGCTTTTGAATGGATAGATTATTACCGGGGAGAAACCGGTGCTTCCTGGGACGATATGTACGTTCCGGAAGTGAACATCGACTATGGCGTCTGGCTTCTTTCCTATCACTACGGTCTTTTCGGTGAATGGGAAACGGTTTATGCCGCATATAACGCAGGGCCCAACGCCGTTAAAAAATGGCTTTCCGATGCGGAATACTCCCTTGACGGAAAAACTCTTGATAAAATTCCTTATGAGGAAACCTCGAATTACTGCGAAAAAGTCAGCAAATACCGCGAAGGTTATCAAAGAATCTACGGTTTTGACTGATTTTAAGATATAAAACCAAAAAACTAACATAGAAAAGGAGAAACAACAATGAGCGAAAAAGAAAAATCCGCAGGACAGCTTCTTAAAGAAAAGCTTTTCCGCAGCCCGAAAAATGCAGGTTCCACCATTTCCGATGAAGAACTTAAGGCCGCTTTTGATTATTGCGAACCTTATAAGGAATTCATCAGCACCTGCAAAACCGAACGTGAATTTGTCGATTGGGTAATTCCGGTTCTTGAAAAAGAAGGATTTGTTCCTTTCGAAGCAGGTAAAAAATATGTTGCAGGCGACAAAGTTTATCTCAACAACCGCAACAAAGCATTTATGTTCGCAAAAATCGGCAGAAAACCCATTGAGGAAGGTATGCATATCGCAGCCGCTCACATCGATTCTCCCCGCCTTGACCTTAAACCGAACCCCCTTTATGAGGATCAGGAACTTGCACTCTTTAAAACCCATTATTACGGCGGAATCAAAAGATATCAGTGGACCGCAATGCCTCTTGCTCTCCATGGCGTAATTATCAGAAAAGACGGCACTTCCGTTACCGTAACCGTCGGTGAAAAAGACGACGAACCTGTTTTCTGCGTTTCCGACCTTCTTCCTCATCTTGCAAAAGAACAGATGGACAGAAAACTCGGCGACGGAATCAAAGGTGAAGAACTCAACATTGTTGTCGGTTCCATGCCTTTCCGCGATGACGAAGTAAGCGAAAAAGTAAAACTCAACATCGCTTCCATCCTCTTTGAAAAATACGGAATCATCGAAGAAGATTTCCAGTCCGCAGAACTTACCATTGTTCCCGCAGGAAAAGCAAGAGACATCGGCTTTGACCGCGGTCTTATCGGTGCTTACGGCCACGACGACAGAGTCTGCGCTTACGGCGAACTTACCGGTATCCTTGCTTCCGATCCGGAATATACCGCCGTTGCATGCTTTGCGGATAAAGAAGAAACCGGTTCCGACGGTCCTACCGGTATGAACAGCAAAATGCTCGCATATTTTGCGGAAGACCTCGGCAGACCCTATGGCGTTCCCGGTCACGTTATCCTCGAAAACAGCAAATGCATTTCCGCAGACGTTAACGCAGCTGTTGACCCCACTTTCCCCCAGGTACATGAAAAAATGAACGCCGCATACCTCAACTACGGAATTGTTGTTACCAAATATACCGGTTCCGGCGGCAAATATTCCACCAACGACTGCCCCGCAGAATTCTGCGCAGAAGTCCGCGATATCTTCGATGGCGCAAATGTTGTCTGGCAGACCGGCGAACTTGGCAAAGTTAACGAAGGCGGCGGCGGCACCGTTGCAAAATATATCTCCCGCCTCCAGGTGGATACCATCGACGTTGGCGTTCCGCTTCTTTCCATGCATGCGCCTATGGAAATCGCAGCAAAAATCGATATCTATATGATGCACAAAGCTTCCGAAGCTTTCTATAACGCAAAATAATTTGATAACAACGAAAAATCCCGCTCGAGAGAGCGGGATTTTTTTGTAAAATAATTTTTAATTTTATATTTGTTTATTGCAACAAAATGGCGATTATTGTACACTATATTTATAAAGGAGGCTGATTTTATGAAAAACTTTTTGGTTTTTGGCTTTTGCACCGTTCTTATAATCGGAATTGCCTTTGAATTTTCGGACTTTTTTTACGGAAGCACCGGAATAATGGAATCCGGTATCATAAATATCGTGGGAGTTTCTGTTTTTGAAGAAACCGGAAAAACAAAAATTGTTGACGAACCTGAAGATGAAACAAAAGAAAGAATTATTGAAATTCTTTCAAAAGCGGAAAGGAAAAACCTCCGCTCAATTCCGGTCGAACCTATTGAAGGCAACAGGACGAATTATGAAATAGAACTTTATTTTTCAGATATCTATGAACATCGCTTTGTATATCTGGGCGAAAAAAGCAGCATTTATGATCCGAAAAGAGAAAAAAGCTGGGAAATTATAAATGCTGAAGAAATTATTCCGGAACTGGATTCCTTTTTTGCAGAATAAATAAAAAAACGATAAATTGCATTGGGAGATGCTTTTTATGAAAAAACTGTTTGTGTTAATTCTGGTTTTGCTCATGCTTTCCGGCTGTTCCAATGATAAAGAAGAACCGGGCAACGCCTATCCGGTTATGATGCAATATAATGGAGTAATGTATTTTCACAAAGGGTACTGTGTTTATGAAATTACGGAAAACTTTGAAATTATCGGAGAGATAAAAGAAGTGCCTGCCAATGAAATTAAGGATGATTTTGAAGGAAATGAAGCGGGTTTTATCTATGAAAATGCAGAAACCGGCGAACTTTTATTTAAATATAAAAATTGGAACGAAAAAGCCAACAATGGAAAAGAACCATTTCTTCTTTTAGTTTCAGAAAAATGAAATAAGGATTTTAGGAGGTGCTTTTTATGAAAAAACTTTTTGCATTGATTTTAGCGTTGCTTATGCTCTGTGCCTGCGGAGTTCCGGAACAGCCGGAAATAAATGAACCCGGTTCAAGCGGACCTTCCGCTCCGGTGGATTCCGAACAGGAAAACGAACTCGGCGAAGGTTCAAGAATCCTCGAAAACTGCGTTTTCAAAACAGCGGAAGGTAAATACGGAATCCAAAAAGACGGGAAAATTGTTTTTGAACCGGTATATGACGTTTTCAGAACCGTTGGCGAAATAGGAGAAAAACTATCTATGCTCTTGGAAAAACCGAAGGAACAATGCCCGCTATAGCCTATGATGACGACAGCAGAGTGAGTGGAATCAGCGAAAGGGAAAGAGTTCTATATGAATTTTTCTTCGAGGACGGAAATCTTATCCTTTCAATTCCTGCGGATAGTTATCATTTTGAGAGAAATAAAGGCATTGATCCGGGAACAAAGGCCTGGCTTTATATCTCACTCGAGGGAAATCAATATGTCTATGAATTTAATACGGACGGAGAAATCGTTTCCGATAGGTTTACTTCCAAAGGAAAAACCGGAGAAACAGTGAACGATTATGTTCACGGATACGAAAAAGTCTGCTATTATTACGGTCCCACCGATATGGAAAAAGGTCTTGGCCTTTTGGATTCGGAAGGAAACGAAATCATACCGGCGGTTTATACCTATATCCATTCTCCTTTTGAAGGAAGAATCGTTGCGGGAAGAAGCGAAGGCGGACTTTTCGGCGGAACTGCAAGAATACTTGACGGAGAGGGCAAGATAATCTGCGATAAATACCACGGAATTGATTTTGACGAACTTCCGGACGGAAGGTTCATCGGAATTGCTTACTGCGCCGGAGAAATGAGCCAGCTTGCAACAGTTTGCCGCGATGAAAACGGCGAAATTATGAAAGGCGGCTATCGCTTTATCGATAAAGACGGAAACGAACTGAGCGAAGTTTTTGCAAGCGAAAAAGACGGATTTATTATCCGAAAAGGCGGAATAACAGAAGGTGAAATGACCATTACAGCAGTATATGAAGACGGAAGCGAAAAAGAAATAAATATTTATGATTATGCTTTCGAGCCTTGAAAGAGGTGGAATCGATGAAAAAACTTCTTGTTTTGATTTCAGTTTTGCTTATGCTCTGTGCCTGCGGAGCAGAACCTGAAGAAATCGAAAGAGAACTTGGAGGAGAACCCGAAAGGGGAATTATCGAAAGCGGAATTCTTCAGGATTATGTGGGCGATGACCACGAATATACCGAAACGGAAATTTTTCCGGAGGATAAAATTCCGGTTGGAGAGAAAAAGGCATATGACGCGGTTTATTATAACAAAGCTTTCGGAATCAGAATCGGCGAAAACAGCCCGGTGAAAATACCGGTTGATATAATAGGTGATGAATATTGCGAACTTTTTGCAAACGGAAGCAGAGATCCGAAATCCGCAGAATTTTATGACGTTACAACCTGGGGCGGAAGCAACGGACATTCCGAAATCGATATCCGCTATGAAAATATGCCGGAATTCCGCGGTAAAGCTCTTTCCGAAAAAGAATATGCCGAAACGGCTCTCGATGAATTCGCAAAGCGGATTGAAGATGCAAAATTTCAGCATTATGATGATTTTTTAAGTCTTACGGTTCTTGAAAAAGAAATAGATACCGTTAAAATTGACGGCGAAAATCTCTATTGTCTTAAATACCATGTTGCACTTGAGGAATTGGACCTTAAGTTATATTTTGGAATAGCTCTTCGAAGAACCGATGACTGGATGACTAATATAATCGTTACATATAATTATAGTCCGGGAATGGAATATGCAGCAAAATGCATTACTTTTGATAACTAAATCTTAAGCAAAAAAAGAAGAACGCTTATTTGCGTTCTTCTTTTTTATATGTGGTTTTCAAAACCTCCGGCGAAAGAATAATTATCGCCAGAAGGTTCGGGAAAATCATAAGCCCGTTGAAAATATCCGTGATGTTCCATATAAGCGGAAGTTTTGTGAACGAACCGATTACCGCGGCAAAGCAGAACAAAATTCTGTATAAATTTGCCGCGATTTTACTTTTTGTAATAGAAAAAAGCGCCTTTTCACCATAAAAAGCCCAGCCGATAACCGCCGCAAGGGCAAAAAGGAACATTGAAACAGAAAGAAAAATTTTTCCGGAATTTCCGAAGCAGGAATAAAAGACCTCCTCCGCCGAAGAAATTCCGGAAGAAAGAATAACAAGTGCCGTAAGACTGCAGACAAAAATGGTATCTATAAAAACTTCGGCAATTCCCCAACAGCCCTGGGTCAAAGGCTCACCGTTGCTTTCGGAATGGGCGAGAGAAGCGGAACCCATTCCCGCTTCGTGTGTAAAAGTGCCTTTTGCAATTCCGGTTTTTAAAGCTTCCGAAGTAAGAATTCCAAAAACTCCTCCGCCTATGGAAAGCGGCTTAAAGGCGGAGGAAAAGATTTTTGAAAACGAGGGAATGATGTTTTCACGGAACATAAAAAGCACCGCAAAACAGCCAAAAACGTAGATAAGCGCCATTATCGGAACAAGCAGGGAAGAGGTTTTTAAAACAGCCTTTGCTCCGCAAAAAAGGACCGCCGCTGTGAAAACAGCTATAATAATACCTATAAAAATCGGAGAGATCCCGAAACATTTTTCAAAAACAGCGCCGGCGGCATTGGTTTGGATCATATTTCCGCCGCCGAAGGAAGCAAGCACACAGCAAAAGCTCCAAATGACCGCAAAAAATTTTCCGCCGAAAGCCTTTTCAATATAGACTGCCGCGCCGCCTTTATATTTTACAGAAAGTGCGGCTTCCGCAAATTTGAGCATCATTCCGAAAAAAGCTCCCGCCCACATCCAGAAAACCGCTCCTGCACCGCCGATGGAAATTGCGGCGAAAACCCCGATTATATTTCCGGTGCCAACCGTTGCACCAAGGGCGGTTGCCGCTCCTGCAAAGGCACTTTTATCTTTAAAAATTTTTCCGAAGGTGGTTTTTATAATAAAACCCGCTTTTCGAAGCGGAAAAAATCCGCTTGCGGCGGTAAGAAAAAAGCCTGTTCCCAAAACAAGGACCAAAAGAGCGGGTCCCCAGATTATTTCCGTAAGTTTTTCCGTTTTGAATCATCTCCTTTTTTTAAAAGGAATATGCAAGAACGGAAAAAATATGAAAAAAGCGCCTTTGCAAAAATTTTTTTGCAAAAACGCTTTTATTGTGACAAAGTCACGGAAAAACTTTTTTGGTTAGGTTATACTAACAGCAACGAAAACAAATTAAAAACCGAAAGGATTTGAAGATAATGTCAGTTAAAGTTCTTAATAAAGAAAATTTTGAAGAAAACGTTCTTAAAAACGAAGGAAGCGTTGTTGTTGATTTCTGGGCACCCTGGTGCGGACCCTGCAGAATGCTTTCTCCCGTTGTTGACCAGGTTGCCGAAGAAGTTGAAGAAGTTTCCTTCGGAAAAGTCAACGTTGATGAAGAAAAGGAACTTGCTTCCCGCTATGGAATAATGAGCATTCCGGCGCTTGTTCTTTTCCGTGACGGAAAAGCCGTTGATTCAATGGTCGGCTTCCGCCCGAAGGAAAGAGTTCTTGAATTTTCAAAGGGCTAAACGGTCAAGAGAATCGTAATCGGTTATCTTAACGCCGCCGCGGGAAAGTTCAACGTAACCTTCAGATGAAAAATATTTGAGCATCCGCGAGACGACCTCCCTTGCGGAGCCCATATATTTTGCGATCTGTTCGTGAGTAAGTTTTATTTCGGAACTTTTTTCCTTTTCCGCTTCGGAAAGAAGAAAAATCGCAAGGCGCCTGTCAAAACTCATAAAAAGTATCTGCTGCATTACCCACATAACTTCGGAAAAACGGCTTACGGTTTTTTCAAGAAGAAAATTCTTCATCTCCGGTTTTCTTTCGGAAACTTTTAGGAATGCGCCGGGACTTAAAATGCAGCAGCGGCTGTCCTCTTCCGCATCAACCTGAACGTCAAAGTTTATGGATTCAAGAATGCAGGAAGCGGAAAGAACGCAAACGTCGCCGGGGAAGATGCGGTACAGTGTTATTTCCTTACCCTCTTCAGAAAGCATGTAAACGCGCAGACAGCCGGTTTTTACAAAGATTATTCCGGTACAAACGGTTCCGTTATGAATGTTCTGTCCCTTTTTGAATTCGGCGCAGCCGGCACCGTTCATAAGTTCTTCCTTGTCTTTTTCGGAAAGAGCTTCCCAGAACGGAAAAGATTTTTGCATAAGCAGATGACATTTTTCACAGGACATTTTTTATCCGCTCCTTTGAAAAGAAAATTTATCCGAAAACAATAATATCCCAACTTTAAAAATATGTCAAATCCCGCAGGAAAGGAGAATCGGTATGTATATAAAAATGATAAAAAGAAGAATTGTTTCAATAATCGCCGCTTTGGTTTTCCTTTTGGCGGTTTCCGGATGCAGTGTTCCGGAAGAAGGAAGTGATTATATGAATATCAGTCAGAAAAAAGCAAAGGAAATGATGGAAAACCTCGAAGAATTCGTTCTTCTGGATGCGAGAACGGAAGAAGAATTTTCTGAAGGACATATTCCCGGCGCGGTTTTGATTCCCCATTATGAAGTTTCTGAAAAAGCGGAAGAAAAAATTCCCGAAAAAGATATTCCGGTTTTTGTTTATTGCAGAAGCGGAAACAGAAGCAAAGTTGCAGCAGAAGCTCTTGTTTCCCTCGGGTATTCAGAAGTTTATGAATTCGGCGGAATCAATACCTGGCCTTATGAAATCGAACAATAAGAGAGAATAAAAAAATCTCCCGGGTAAGCGGGAGATTTTTTTAATAAGGGCGGATAATATCTGCCCGTTTTTACCTAAAGGAACGGTCTTGAACTTTCTATACAATTTCCACCCTTCCGTCTTTTGTCCTGCGGACAAAATCCACCTCCCCTGATAGGGGAGGCCAACTAAAAAAATCCCGCTCGGCTGAGCGGGAGTTTTGTTTTGCATTTTATTAATATGCTTTGCCCCAATAGACCATTTTGGTTGCGGGTTTTCCGCAAACGGGACAAACGTCGCCGATGTGTTCCTGTTCAAAAGGCATGCAGCGGGAAGAAACGCCTGCAACCTCTTTGAGTTTTTCTTCACAGGCGCGGTCACCGCACCACATGGATTTGATGAAGCAGTTGCCGCTGTTGGCAATTCTGATGAATTCATCAAGGTCATGAGCGGTGAAGGTACGGTTTTCTCTGTTTTCAAGAGCGCGCTGATAAAGACCGTCGCGAACAAGTCCGAGAATTTCGGGGATCTTGGTTTCGAGTTCATCGATGGATACGAAATATTTTTCGCGGTTATCACGGCGAACAAGAACGCACTGGTTGTTTGCGATATCGCGGGGTCCGATTTCAAGACGGACCGGAACGCCTTTCATTTCATATTCTGCGAATTTCCAGCCGGGGGTCTGTTCGCTGTCGTCGAGTTTTACGCGGCAGAATTTTGCAAGACGGTCTTTGACTGCTTTTGCGGCATCAAGAACGCCTTCTTTATGCTGCTGTGCGGGAACGATTACAACCTGGATAGGAGCAACGTCGGGCGGAAGAACAAGTCCGTTGTTGTCGCCGTGGGTCATAATGATCGCGCCGATAAGACGGGTAGAAACGCCCCAGGAAGTTTCAAACGGAGTGTGAAGCTGGTTGTCGCGGCCGGTGAACTGAACGTCAAAAGCTTTTGCAAAGCCGTCGCCGAAGAAATGGGAAGTGCCGGACTGAAGAGCCTTGCCGTCGTGCATCATAGCTTCGATGGTATAGGTTGCTTCCGCACCTGCGAATTTTTCTTTTTCGGTTTTCTGGCCTTTGATCATCGGGATAGCAAAGTTCTTTTCGCAAACGTCCGCATAGATGTTGAGCATCTGTTCGGTTTCTGCTATTGCTTCCTCTGCGGTTTCATGCATGGTGTGGCCTTCCTGCCAGAGGAATTCCATGGAACGGAGGAAAGGACGGGTGGTCTTTTCCCAGCGAACAACGCTGCACCACTGGTTATAAAGTTTCGGAAGGTCGCGGTAGGATTTGATTACGTGTGCGTAATGATCGCAGAAAAGGGTTTCGGAAGTGGGACGAACGCACATTCTTTCCTGAAGCTGTTCGCCGCCGCCCATGGTGATCCATGCAACTTCCGGAGCGAAACCTTCGATGTGGTCTTTTTCTTTCTGAAGAAGGCTTTCGGGAATGAACATGGGCATATAAACGTTTTCGTGTCCGGTTTCTTTAAAACGGGCATCGAAAAGTTTCTGGATATTTTCCCAGATTGCATATCCGTAAGGGCGAAGGACCATGCATCCGCGAACGCTGGAATAATCGATAAGTTCAGCTTTTTTAACAACGTCTGTGTACCACTGGGCAAAATCGTCTTCCATGGAAGTGATTGCCTCAACCATTTTTTTCTGGTCTGCCATTTTTTACAACTCCTTACTGGCATAAACGAAAATAGCGGAACAAGAAGTTCCGCGATCTTCATTTCCAATATTCTTTAAAATTATCGAAAGATTAAAGGGAATTCTCGATGTAAGAAACGATATCGCCGATGGTTTTGATGTTTTCAACATCTTCGTCGGGGATTTCTTTGTCGAATTCATCTTCAAGGGACATTACAAAATCAACGAGATCGAGGGAATCTGCGCCAAGATCGTTGACAATGTCGGTATCGAGAGTGATTTCGTCAGGATCGATGTCAAGCTGATCGCAAAGAATTTCTCTTACTTTTTCAAATACCATTGAAAATTACCTCCTAATAATAAAAAAACAGGCTTTTTAAGCTGTTTGTTTTGCCTTTAAATATAATATATAAAACATTTTAAGTTGTCAATGATTTTTGGATAAATTTATTTTAAGTTTTCGGTTTAATCTTGAAATCGGCGGAATTTATGGTATATTAGTATCTGTATTATTCTGTATTAATTTTACGGAGGGCATTTTATCTTGAAAAAAATAGCTTTTGTATTCCCGGGATATGGCTGTTCCCACGCAGGAATGGGAAAGGGAATTTGTGATTATTCCGAAAAAACCAAGGAAATTTATGAAAACTCATCCAAAGTTCTTGAACTTGATGCCGCAAACCTTTCTGTAAAAGGAAAAGCTGCGGAAGTTTCCGATGAGGAAATTTCCTTCCAGCTCCAATTCCTTCAGGAGCTGGCTCTTTATGAAGCGGCAAAAGATATTCTTCCGGAAGCGGAAGCTTTCATCGGTTACAGCGCCGGAGAAATTACTGCAATGACCGCCGGCGGAGTTTTTACCCTTGAAGACGGTGTCGCCGTTGCAAACGCTTACCGCGATATGAGAAAAGCGGCTGTTGGCGCAGGAAAACTTGATGCTTACCGCCTCCGCAACGTAAAACACGAATTTGTAAGCCTTGTTTCCGATAAATGCCTTGCGGGATTTGTTCAGATGACCGCCGTTGAAGCACCGGAACAGACTGTTGTTGTAGGCGATGAGGAAGGACTTAAGGCTGTTCTTACCGAACTTGCAAAACACAAGGTCAACCCCACAAAACTCCGCGATTCCCTTGCGCTCCATACCGTTATGGTTTTCCCCTATGTTTCAAAACTCCAGGACGCAATGCGCGGAATCGAACATCACGAACTTTCAACAAAGATGTACTCCACTTTATATGGAAAACTTGTTGACGTTATGACTCTTCCTTCCGATTATTTTGCAAAACAGCAGGTAAACGCCGTTCGTTTTTACGAAGCTCTTTCCGCCGCGGTTGACGATGGTTTCGATGCTTTCGTAATTCTCGGAAAAGACAAGGACCTTTTCACCGCAGTCAAAAACGTTGCGGGCGAAGGAAACGCATTTATCGCGGATTCCGTTGAGGACCTTCAGAAAATCGCAGAAAAAATCAAAGAATGATAAAACCAAAACTCCCGCTCTTCCGAGCGGGAGTTTTTTACTTAAGATATTCCAATATGATTTTATATTCCTCAGCAAGTTCATCAAATTTAATCTTTGCGTTTGCGGGGCTTGTTGATGGCAAAGCGATCGCCGGAATTTTTGTTTCAGGTTCGATGAATTTTTTATAAAGTTTCGCGGCGGTCGTTCCGGTGCAGAAAATCGCCTGGATATCCGCGTTTTTCAAAATTATGCTCACATTGTTGGGAACGGCGTTTTTTATGCTGGAATCCGAAGCACCTTCAATATCGCATTCTTTTAAGACGTCCCAAAGTGCAATTTTGTGCCGAAGGCAGAAATCTGCCTTTTCCTCCGGCGATTTCGGAATTTCCTCTCCGAAAATTTTTGCCATTACCGGCCAGAAGCGGTTTCTCGGATGGGAATAATAAAAACCAAGTTCGCGGCTTTTCGGCGAAGGCATTGTTCCGAGAACAAGAACCCGGCTTTCGGAATCGAAAACCGGATCAAAAGCGTGGGTTATTCTTTCTGTTTTCATAAATTTTCAAATGCCGGAACCCGGAAGGGAAGGGAACCGGGAATTATTTTTACTTCAATGTGGCTGCTTTTGAAAATTTCGCCGTCAACGCAAACGGTAAGTTCCTTTTCGCTTTCAATTTTCGCGAAAGAGCAGCGGTGCATGGTAAGAAGTCCTTCGAAAACCGGATTTCCTATATGTTCACCCTTTTTATAAATTCCGATGAGTTTTGCAATTTTAAAAATGCTCGCATCGGAAATTGTGCAAAAATCCATAAGCCCGTCGTTAAGTTTGGCTTCCGGAACAGGGTGATAACCACCGCCATAAACCTGTCCGTTTCCGAAAACGGAGATAAGGAATTTTCCTTCAAGAACCTTTTCGCCGTCAAAGGTGAATTTCATTGGTTTTGCAAGACCGGTAAAAATCCCGCAGGCTATCGAAACGGCCGTGGAAAGGTTATATGCCATTGGTCCGGAAATCGCGGGGATTTTTTTATAGCTGCTGAGGCGGTCGGCAATTACCGAATCAATTCCGATGTTGCAGATGTTGGAGCAGATATGTCCGTTACACTCGATAGCGTCAAAAATTTTTGTTTTTCCGTCAACAAGTTTCTGAAGGTCAAGATAATCTTCCGGCGTTCCGCCGACAGATTTTATAAAATCATTTCCGGAACCGGAAGGATAAACCGCAAAGCTTGCGCCCGGTCTTCCGAAAGCGCCGTTTACCGTTTCGTAAAAAGTTCCGTCGCCGCCGCAGGCAACGAAACAAACTTCTTCGCCTTCGGGAATAGGGTATTCTTTTCCAAAGCGGATTGCGTCGCCGGGAGCTTTTGAAAAATAAATCTGGATATTATCATCGCAGTTTTTAAAAAAATCGCGGATTTTTTTTGCAATATCGCCGGATTTGTTGCCTTTTCCGGCGGCAGGATTGATTATGAAAACGTAATTCATGGTTTTAAGAAACCTCCGAAAGGATATTATATAAATTATAGCATAAAAGAAAATTTCTTTAAAGTATAATAAAAAATAATTGTGGAAAAATGATGAAATATTTAAAATCCATTGTTTTTTGACGCGGTTTATTTTATAATCTATAATAGAAAATTTTATGTGAAAGGGAGAAAATTATGTATAGCGATAAAATAGATACGATAGGTTTCGTTTATGCCCAGGACCCTGAACTTGCGGAAGCAATGCATGATGAATTAATGCGTCAGCGCGACAATATTGAACTTATTGCTTCCGAAAACTTTGTTTCTTCTGCGGTAATGGCTGCAATGGGTTCTGCTCTTACCAACAAATATGCGGAAGGTTATCCCGGTCACAGATATTACGGCGGATGCAAATATGTTGACAGGGTGGAAAACATCGCAAGAGAACGCGCCTGCAAACTTTTCGGCGCGGAACACGCAAACGTTCAGCCCCATTCCGGTTCCCAGGCAAACCTTGCGGCATATTTTGCCTTTGCGGAACTTGGCGACACCATTATGGGAATGAACCTTGCGGAAGGCGGACACCTTACCCACGGAAGCCCGGTCAATTTTTCCGGAAAATCCTATAATTTTGTTCCCTATGGAGTTGATCCCGAAACCGGACTTATCGATTATGACGAAGTAAGAAGAATTGCGCTTGAATGCAAGCCGAAAATAATCGTTTCCGGCGCTTCCGCCTATCCGAGAGCTATTGATTTCAAAAAAATCCGCGAAATCTGCGACGAAGTCGGCGCTTATATGATGGTCGATATGGCCCATATTGCCGGACTTATTGCAGCAGGCGAACACGAATCTCCGGTTCCCTATGCGGACGTTGTTACAAGCACCACTCACAAAACTCTTCGCGGACCCCGCGGCGGTCTTATCCTTTGTAAGGAACAATATGCAAAGGCCGTTGATAAAGCGGTTTTCCCCGGAACCCAGGGCGGTCCTCTTGAGCATGTAATTGCTGCGAAAGCAGTTTGCTTCGGCGAAGCACTTCAGCCGGAATTCAAAGAATATCAGAAAAAAGTTGTTGAAAACGCAAAGGCCCTTGCGGATGCCCTTATCAAAAACGGACTTAAACTTGTTTCCGGCGGAACCGACAACCATCTTATGATGCTCGATCTTCGGGAAACCGGAGTTACCGGAAAAGAACTTGAACGCAGACTTGACGAAGTAAATATTACCGCAAACAAAAATATGATTCCGAACGACCCTGCTTCGCCTTTTGTAACAAGCGGAGTTCGCCTTGGAACACCTTCCGCAACAACAAGAGGTTTTGGACCGGAAGAAATGGAAAAAATTGCGGAATTTATTGCAAAGATCACTTTTGATTATGAAAACAGCGCCGAGGAAGTAAAAGCCGGTGTTGCCGAACTTTGCAGAAAATTCCCGCTTTACGAATAATTTTTACCGAAAAGAGATGACACCGAATGTCCGCACCCCTTGCCGACAGATTAAGACCAACTGAATTATCCGAAGTCTGCGGCCAGCAGCATATCCTCGGCGAAGGAAAACTCCTTCGCAAAATTGCGGATTCCGGTGTTATCCCCAACCTTATTTTCTTCGGACCTTCCGGAACGGGAAAAACAACCGTCGCAAGGATAATCGCAAAGATTGCGAACAAAAAACTTTGTCACCTTAACGGAACTTCGTGCTCAACCGCGGATATAAAAGAAGTTTTTGCTGAAACCGCCGGGATCGACGGTGCTCAGGGCGTGCTCCTTTATCTTGACGAGATCCAGTATCTCAACAAAAAGCAGCAGCAGACCCTTCTCGAATTCATCGAGGACGGCAGGGTAACGCTTATCGCTTCCACCACCGAAAACCCTTATTTTTACGTTTATAACGCCATTTTAAGCCGTAGCACCGTTTTTGAATTCAAACCCATTGAACCTTCGGAAATTGAGCGTGCTCTTGAAAGAGCGCTCCAAAAACTTGAGCACGACGACGGAACGAAAATCAATGTTGAGGAAGGTGTTCTGCGCCATATTTCCTATAACTGTTCCGGCGATGCGCGCAAAGCGCTTAACGCTCTTGAAGCCTGCTGGCTTGGCTCAAAGCTTGATGAGCACGGCGAAAGGGTGCTTTCGCTGGAAGATGCTCATTCCGCTGCTCAAAGAAGTTCGAACCGTTATGATAAAGAAGGGGACGACCATTTTGAGATCCTTTCCGCCTTCCATAAATCCGTCCGCGGTTCCGACGAAAACGCCGCGCTTCATTATCTCGCAAGATTTATTGATGCGGGCGATATAATTTCGCCCTGCCGCCGCCTTCTGGCGATTGCCTGCGAGGACGTCGGACTTGCATATCCGATGGCGATTCCGATTGTAAAAGCCTGCGTGGATACCGCTTTACAGCTCGGCCTTCCGGAAGCACAGCTCCCTTTGGCGGATGCGGTTATCCTTCTTTGCACCGCACCGAAATCCAACAGCGGAGTTGAAGCGATTAATGCGGCTCTCGAAGACGTTAGGAACGGACTTTCCGGTGAAGTTCCGGAACATCTTGTTAACGTTCATCCGAAATCCGCCGGAGGACACAAGCCGCCGAAATATAAATATGCCCATAACTATAAAAACCACTATGTAAAACAGCAGTATCTTCCGGATACGCTTAAAGGCAGGGTTTATTACAATTTTGGCGACAACAAAACCGAACAGGCGGCAAAAGCTTACCGCGATAAGCTTATTGCGGAAGCGGAAGAATAAAAAATAAAAGGCGGCTTTAAGCCGCCTTTTTTGTTTTTTTTATTCAAGTTCTTTTGCAGCTTCAAGAAGCTTTTCTTTGCTCTGAACTCCCACAAAACGCTTTACTTCAACGCCGTTTTTGAAATAGATAACGGTGGGAATGGACATTACACCATATTCCATTGCAACTTCGCGGCATTCGTCAACATCGATTTTGCCGACGGGGATTTTATCTTCGAGTTCTTCGGCAAGCTGTTCAATTACCGGTCCGAGCATTTTGCAGGGACCGCACCAGGTTGCCCAAAAGTCAACTATTGCGGGGCTTTCAGAAATTGTTTTGTTGAATTCCTCTGCGGAAAAATGAATTGCAGGCATTTTTTATTCCTCCGTTTTTTTAAAATATTATTTGTTACATTAAAATTATAATACAAAGGAAAACTTTTGTCGATAGCTGAAGAAAATTTTGAAAAAATTTAAATTTCCTATTGACAAACGGACAAAATATGAATATAATAGTAAAGCACGTTAGATATTGCCCTATTGTGTAACGGTAGCACGGCAGACTCTGACTCTGTTTGTCGGGGTTCGAATCCTCGTGGGGCAACCAACTTGTAACAGCATCGGCTTTGCCGGTGCTGTTTTTTTATGTCCACTCGGATTCGAACCCGAAGCTCCCCTCTTGCGGTGCCCAAAAATCCCTTCGGCATACGCCTTGCGATTTTTGACCGCTGCGCCAAAGATTGCTCACTGAATCGCCCACAGGGCGCGTTTCGCAATCTTTGCCCGTGGGGCAACCAAAACGTAATCCGGAATGCGAAAGCGTTCCGGATTTTTTTATAACCAAATCTCGGATTCGAACCTGAAGCTCCCCTCTTGCGGTACCCAAAAATCCTTTCGGCATGCGCCTTGCGATTTTTGACCGCTGCGCCAAAGATTGCTCACTGAATCGCCCACAGGGCGCGTTTCGCAATCTTTGCCCGTGGGACAACCAAAACGTAATCCGGAATGCGAAAGCGTTCCGGATTTTTTTATACCCAAATCTCGGCTTCGAACCCGAAGCTCCCCTCTTGCGGTGCCCAAAAATCCCTTCGGCATGCGCCTTGCGATTTTTGACCGCTGCGCCTTGTCGCGGCAGTTCGATATTTTGCAAAAATTTAAAATATTTTACAAAAAGCACTTACAAAAGTGAAAAGTTTTGGTATAATGTATTGCGGAAGGGTGATGTTCTTATGAAGATTATCAATTTCGGTTCGTTAAATATTGACCATGTTTATCCGGTGGAACACATTGTTCGTCCGGAGGAAACTTTGCGCGCAAAAAAAGCAAATTATTTTCCCGGAGGAAAAGGTCTTAATCAATCCATTGCCATTGCAAGAGCCGGCGCAGATGTTTTTCATGCCGGATGTGTCGGCATGAACGATGGTGCTTTTCTTCTGAATATACTTGAAAAAAACGGGGTAAACACTTCGCTTATCCGCAAAAAGGAAATTCCCACCGGGAACGCTTTTATCCAGGTTACTCCGGAAGGCAACAAGAGTATAATCGTTTGCGGCGGCGCAAACCTTTCCGTGACTGATGATCAGATAGATTATACCGTTGCCCAGCTTCGGAAAGGCGACATAATCCTTTTGCAGAATGAAATCAACGGAATTGAAACCATTGTTGAAAAAGCTCTTGCCGCCGGAGCAAAAGTTGCCCTTAACCCGGCACCTTTTACTAAAAACCTCCGGAACCTTCCGCTTGAAAAACTTTCCTATGTTTTTGTGAACAGATTCGAGGCTTCTGAATTTACCGGCGCAAGCCCGATGGATCTTGAAGCGCTTATTCCGGCGATAAAACGAACCTTCCCGAACGCGGAAACGATTCTTACCCTTGGGGTAAAGGGTTCGATGCTGATTACAAAAGAGGATACATATTATCAGAAAATTTATGATGCCCCTGTAAAGGACAAAACCGCCGCAGGCGACGCCCTTATCGGCTTTTACCTTGCAACTGTCCTTCAGGGCGCAAAGCCGAAGGATGCCCTTATGATGGCTGTAAAAGCTGCTTCCATAACCGTTTCCCGGGCAGGTGCTGCAAGTTCGATTCCGATGATAGAAGAATGTTATCAGTTCGGAAACTGAAAATAAATATAAAAAAAACTCCCGTTCCGAAAGGAACGGGAGCTTTTTTATCTCTGCGGAAATTATTCCGCGCTGATGATGTAATAATAAACGGGCTGGCCGCCGTAGATGGTGTTGACTTCGATGGAGTTCGGAAGTTTTCCTTCAATAACGGTGCGGATAGCTTCGGCCTGTTCTTCGGAAACGTCTTCGCCGTAATAAATGGTTACCATGGAAGTTTCTTTGGAAACAAGAGCTTTTGCAAGACGGCTGCAGATAAGATCCATTTCCTTGCCGGTATAGAGCATTTTGCCTTCTTTCATCGCAAGAAGTTCGCCCTCTTTGATTTTGTGACCGTCAAAATCGGAATCCCTTGCGGCAAAAGTTACCTGACCGGTTGTTACGGAAGAAAGAGCTTCGTTCATGGCTTCGGTGTTTTCCTTAACGGAAGCGTCGCAGTCATAAACGAGCATTGCGGAAATTCCCTGGGGAACGGTTTTGCTGGGGATTACGACAACGTTTCTGTCGGCAATTTCAGCAGCCTGCATTGCGGCCATAACGATGTTTTTGTTGTTCGGAAGAACAAAAACGTTTTTTGCGGGGGTTGCCTGAACAGCAGCAAGAATATCTTCGGTGGAAGGGTTCATGGTCTGTCCGCCGGAAACAATGTTGTCACAGCCAAGGTCCGCAAAAACGTCGGTAAGACCTTTTCCTGCACAAACGGAAACAAAGCCGTATTCAACGGAAGGATCAACTTCCACATAGGGGAACTTTTCTTCCTTGGTTTCTTCTGCCGGTGCTTCATATTCAAATTTGAGTTCGGTATGAGCAATGCCCATGTTCTCAACCTTGGTTGCAAGAAGGGTTCCGAAAGAAAGAGCTTCGGTAATAACTTTTCCGGGTTCGTTGGTGTGGATATGGAATTTTGCGCCCTGGGTTCCTTCGGTATATTCAACAATTTCGCCGAAAGCGGAAAGTGCTTTTTCAAAACCTTCGGAAGCATTTTCACCGCGTTTTGCAACGGCTTCAACGCAATAGGCATAATCGGTCGCTTTTGTGGAAGTTTCTTCCGCGGTTTTGGGCATGATGATTTTTCCTTCGGAAATTACGGACCACATACCTTCAAAAATGTAAACAAGGCCCTGGCCGCCTGCGTCAACAACTCCGCTCTTTTTAAGAATAGGGAGCATTTCGGGAGTCTGGGCAAGGGTGCGTTTGCTCTGAAGATACATTCCGTAAACTACAGCAACGGTGGAATCGTCATATTTTACGATTTCGGTTGCTTTTTCCGCTGCGCAGCGGGAAACGGTGAGAATGGTTCCTTCGGTGGGTTTCATTACGGCTTTATAAGCTGCTTCAACACCAAGGGAGAAAGCTGCAGCAATATCTGCGCCGGTGGCGGTTTCTTTTCCTTTCATTCCTTTGGAAAAACCGCGGAAAAGAAGGGAAAGGATTACGCCGGAGTTTCCTCTTGCGCCGCGAAGGAAGCCGGAAGCGGCAACTTTTGCAACTTCTTCAACGGTTGCTTCATCGCCGAGTTTTTCAAGTTCTTTTGCGCCGTTGCCGATGGTCATGGACATATTGGTGCCGGTGTCGCCATCGGGAACGGGGAATACGTTAAGTGCGTCAACTTCTGCTTTTCTGTTGCAAAGATTGTTTGCTCCGGAAATAAAAGCATCGCGAAGCTGCTTTCCGTTTATCAAAAATCTCAACTCCTCTTAAATTTTCCTGATATAGTTTATTGTTACATTCGGATTTATTTTTACCACAAAATAATTCACATAGCTTAAGGTACAGACCTTTTACAGGCTATACCAAAATATATTATAACATAAAATATACCGTATGTAAAAGAAAAATTTGTAAAAAACCGTGAAATTATTAAAATTTATTCGATTTTCCATTCGAGAATGTTATAAAACATATCAAAATCCGTTCCGAAAAGGGTAAAAGGAAGATTGCGGTTAAAAATGGCGCAGCCTTTTGTGTAGCAAAGGGGCGCAAAAGGCATTATATCTTCAAAAACCGAAGCAAATTCGGAAGGGGTAACTGTGCCGCCCATAAAACCGAGCCAGCTGAAATAAAGCTTTTCGCTGTTTGGAACGCCATAGTTGATATATTCAAAATCGGAATACTGATATTCATAAGGCGTAAGAATCTTTGTAAAATCCATATCGGCGCCAAGGCGCATTTCCGCAATATAAAGGTCATAGTTTCCGTTTTGGAGATCGACCATGAACGAAGCATAGGAAAGGGGAACAACTTTGACTTCAAGTCCGGCTTCAAGAAGCATTTCCGCAACGGCATTAGCAAGGTTTACTTTAACCGTGCTTTCGTTGCAGACAATAAGTTTTAAAGAAATTCTCTTTCCGCGCTTGTTGGTGCGGAAACCTTCGCTGTCGCGGTTGTCAAACCCCATGTCATCAAGTATAAGGTTTGCGGACATAAGATCAAGGCTGTTTTTGGAAACATACTGCATTCCGTAAAAATCCGGGTTATAAAGCTTCTTCGGTGCGGAAGCAAAATGCCCGTAAACATCGGTAACAATGCGGTCGTAATCGATGGCGGCGGCAACGGCACGGCGAAAATCGGAATAATAGGTGAAAGCATAGTAGCTATTCATTCCGAGGTAAACAAGGCGGTTGCTTTGCATGCCAAGGGTACCGCCGTTTCCCGCCGAACCGCTGTCCAAAGGATCGGGAACGTAAATGCAGTCATAACGTCCCATTCTCATTTCATAGGTGAGAAGATCCATGTCGTCGGCGGGAACAAGTTCTATTTCCTGGGCGGCGGAATAACCGTCGCAAAGAAGTTTTGTTCCGTCCTCGCTGAAATAGTAATAATCCGTAAAATAAAGCGGATCATCTATTGTTTCATAAGAAATTACCGGAAAAGTTAAAAGGTTGGGAAAATATCTGTCGGCATAGTAAAGCGTTACTTTTAGGCAGGTTGCATTTACTACTTTAAGAGAATTCACGACCTCAAGGCTTTTGGAATAAAAACTGCCTTCTTTCATTGCCTGCTGAAAGGAATAGCGAAGGTCATAAGCGGTAAATTCCGTTCCGTTCGGAAAAGTTTCACCTTCGGAAAGATATATATACCACGTGATGTTGTCTTCGGTATAAATTTCAGAAACAAGATCAAGCTCATAGCTGTAATCGTGTTTCAGTTTTACCATGGCACGGTAAACAAGTTCACAGACAAAACGGTTTGGCTTTGAATGTGTTGTATAGGGCGAAATTCCTTCTTCATAATCGAAAGGAATACGAAATTTGAAAAGTTCCTCTTCGGTAAAATTTTCCGGAAGTTTTGTTTCGGAAGGAACAGGAACTTCCGTTACCGGCGGTGTAACGGTTTGCGCTTTGCATCCTGAAAAGAGCAAAGCCGCCGCAATAAAAACTGAAATTATCTTTAAAAATCTCATTTTAGGGGATCTGCAATCTCAAATCTCTCAATAGAGAGAGCCTTTCCTGTGGAATCATCTGTTTCGGTAAAAATTCCCTGAATTTTACAGGGGCCTTTGGCAATTTCCATTCCTCTGCCGCGAAGATGGGTTATCATAAAATCCGTTGAACATTTCGTTACAACGCCAAGGACGGAATCTATGGGACCGCACATTCCGATGTCGGTTATATATGCGGTGCCGCCGGGAAGAACGGTTTCGTCCGCTGTGGGAACATGGGTGTGGGTTCCGAAAACAAGGCTCGCCTTGCCTTCAACGTATCTTCCGAGAGCGATTTTTTCGCTTGTTGCTTCGGCGTGGATATCAATAACAATGTTTTTGATGCCAAGGTCTTTTATGATTTTTTCCGCGGCGATAAAAGGGCTTTCGTAAGCAAGGTCAAGAAAAACGTTTCCGATAAGGCTTATAACGGCGCAGCGGTATTTTCCCCTTTCGTAAACGTAAACACCGGAACCGGGAGCGTTCGGATGAAGGTTGGCCGGGCGCAGAGCGCCATAGCCGCGTTCATAGATTTCGTTCATGTCGCGGTTATAAAGGGAATGGTTTCCGCCGGTTATAACGTCTGCGCCCAAGGAAAACAAAGCATCGCAGTTTTTCGCTGTGATGCTGCTGTTTTCGCCGGCGTTTTCGCCGTTTACTATTATTATATCCGGGGAATAACGCTTTTTAAGAGCGGGCATGTGGCGGCGCAAAGCTTCAACGCCGATGGTTCCCACCACATCGCCAAGGCATAAAATTCGCATGTTTTCACCTTATCTGGCAACAAAGCCGACTTTTTTATACATTTTATCAATGGTGCGCTGGGCAATTCTTTCTGCCTGTTCTGCGCCTTTGCGGTAACATTCTTCAAGATATGCTTTTTCGGAAAGATATTTTGAGAAATTTTCGCGAACGGGAGCAAGGTGTTCCGCAACAGCTTCGCCGACGGCTTTTTTGAAATCACCGTAGCCTTTGCCTTCAAAATCGCGCTGGATGGAATCCATGGAGAAGCCGGTCACTGCGCCGTAAATGGTCATAAGGTTATTGATGCCGTCTTTGCCTTCACGGTAAGCAACTTCCATATCGGAGTCGGTAACTGCGGATTTGAATTTTTTGATGATAACGTTGGGGTCATCAAGAATATAGACGCAGCCTTTGGGGTTTTCGTCGGATTTGCTCATCTTTTTGGTGGGGTCGGCAAGGCTCATGATTTTGCCGCCGCCCTGGGAAGATGCAATATAGGGTTCCGGAACGGTAAAGGTTTTTCCGTAAAGACCGTTGAAACGTTCCGCAATATCTCTTGCGAGTTCAAGGTGCTGTTTCTGGTCAACGCCGACCGGAACAACGTCCGCCTGATAAAGAAGAATATCGCCGGCCATAAGAACAGGATAGGTGAAAAGTCCGGCGTTTATGTTGTCGGCGTGTTTTGCGGATTTATCCTTGAACTGGGTCATGCGGGAAAGTTCGCCGAACTGGGTAGAACAACCGAGAACCCAGTTTGCTTCAGCGTGAGCGGGAACGTGGCTCTGGATAAAAAGAATACTTTTTTCGGGGTCGATTCCGCAGGCCATTGCAAGAGCATAGGATTCAAGGGTGCGCTTGCGAAGTTCCGCCGGATCCTGGCGAACGGTGATCGCGTGCATATTTACGATTGAATAGATGCAGTCATATTCATCCTGGAGTTTTTCCCAGTTTTTGATTGCGCCGAGATAGTTTCCAAGGGTGAAAACGCCGGTGGGCTGAATTCCGCTGAAAATGCGTTTTTTGCGTTCCGGTGCGGCGTTTGCGGTGTTTTCAATGTTTTCCATATCAAAACCTCCTGAAAGAGATGAAAATTTACGTAATTACCTATATTAAAATATAAAATTACATTTTAGTATAACATAATATAATATATTTTACAAGTGGAGAAGAAAAACGTCCCAATTTACTTTTGGACTGACGGGTTACATCTTTGGCAGTTTCACTAAGTATTGATGCAGGCCGAAAAATATGATAAAGTAAACTGAACGATAAATAAGAATTTGCAGGTGCGTGCAATGAACCTAATAGAATTAACTCACAAGAACGATATTTTACAAACATATGAGATTTACAAACACTGTATGTTTATGCCTACCGA
>JAFQBH010000039.1 GCA_017399765.1 Oscillospiraceae bacterium
AAACCCTTTTGAAAGAACAGATTTTTCGTCAGATACCGGAAACTCCCTTTTCAGCAATGTGTTTTATATAATTGCGTCTGCCGCTGTTCTGGCGGTTGGGTTGGTGATAGTTTTCGTATTCAAAAGATGAGCTTCTTTTTTTATAATACTCCAATATAGAGAAACAGCATCTGCCTACCACGGCAGATGCTGTTTTTGCTTGAATAAAACATCAGAATTTAAAGGGTCACAGGGATTTTCCCTGCTAAGCTCTGCCGTGGCTATCCAAAGGCGTTGCTTGCGACGGAGTATAATTATTTTACACAGATTTTACAAAACCCCGGTAACAGCTTTGATGTTCCTTTTGTATAGTAGTAATCGCAATGAAAAACTACTATTCAAAAGGAGCTTTTTTATTATGAACGCAAAAAGAATTTTCTCCCTTTTTCTTTCCTTTGTTATGATATTCGCTTTTTCCGCTTGCGGCAAAAGCGAAAACACCGTTGTCACGGACGGTTCCACCTCCATGGAAAAAGTCATCGGCGCCCTCGGCGAATCCTTTGAAAACGAAAACAGTGACATTTCCTTTACATATAACCCAACCGGTTCCGGCGCGGGAATAAAGGCAGTTACCGAGGGCACCTGTGACATCGGTCTTTCCAGCCGTTACCTTAAAGATGAGGAAAAGGCAAACGGACTTTCCGAAACGATTCTTGCTTTTGACGGCATCGCCATTATCGTGAATCCGGAAAACCCGGTTTCAAATCTTTCAATCGAAACCCTTGCAAAAATCTTTACCGGTGAAATCAAAAACTGGAGCGAAATTGGCGGAAACGACGGCGAAATTGTCATTATCGGAAGAGAAGCCGCCAGCGGCACCCGTGATGGATTTGAATCCATAGTCGGAGTTGAAGGTGTTTGCAAATACAGAAACGAACTTACTTCCACCGGCGACGTTATTACAACGGTTGCAGGAAACCCCAATGCAGTCGGATATGCCTCTCTCGCTTCCGTTAAAGAAAGCGTAAAAGCAATTTCCGTTGAAGGAATCGTTCCTTCCGAGGAAAGCGTTAAAGACGGTTCCTATTCCGTTCAGCGCCCCTTTGTTCTTGTAACAAGAACCGATTTTCCTCTTTCCGAAAGCGCACAGAAATTTTTTGACTACGCCCTTTCTGAAGATGCCTATGAAATAATCTACGCAATGGGCGTTGTTCCCGCAAACTGAAAAATAAAACGCAAAAGGCGGCTTTGGATAAAGAAGTCCGCCTTTTAAGCGCATCTGAAAGGTTTTGAACATGAAAAAACTGAAAAATCCAACAGAAAAAATAATCGAGGGAATCTTCCTCATCCTCGGGCTTATAACAGTCGGTTTTGTTTTGCTTATCACGGTTTATCTTATAATTTCCGGAATTCCGGCAATCCGGGAAATCGGGCTTTTTGATTTTCTTTTCGGAAAAACATGGGATTCCCCAAGCGACCGATACGGAATTTTCCCATTTATTCTCACCAGTATTTATGGCACCGCCGGTGCAATTATTCTCGGCGTCCCGGTGGGCTTTTTAACCGCAGTTTATCTTGCGAAAATCGCTTCGCCAAAGGTGAAGTTTTTTATGGAAACCGCCGTAAGCCTTCTTGCGGGAATCCCTTCGGTTGTTTACGGCTTAGTAGGAATGATAGTCCTTGTTCCGGCGATCCGCGAAGTTTTTGATTTGCCGGACGGTTCTTCGCTTTTTGCGGCGATAATCGTTCTTGCGGTTATGATTCTTCCTTCCATAATAAAAGTTTCAATGACCGCTCTGGAAGCCGTTCCGAAGGAATATGAAGACGCTTCCCTTGCTCTTGGTGCAACGCCCATTGAAACTTATTTTAAAGTTTCCGTTCCTGCGGCAAAAAGCGGAATTGCCGCGGCGGTTGTTCTCGGGGTCGGCAGAGCCATCGGCGAAGCCATGGCGATAATCATGGTTTCCGGCAACGCCCCAAATATGCCGGAGCTTTTCGGAAGTGTGCGTTTTCTCACAACCGCCGTCGCAAGCGAGATGAACTATGCCACCGACGGAAGCCTTCATCAGCAGGCGCTTTTTTCTGTTGCGCTGGTGCTTTTCCTTTTTATAATGCTCATCAACGCAGTGCTGAATTTCTTCCTTAAACGGGAAAAGGAGGACTAATATGACCGCAAAACGAAAAATATATGTTGCGGCAATGCGCGCTCGTATGTATCTTTCCGCCGCACTTACCGCAGGACTTGTTCTTTTTATGATAATTTACGTAATGGCAAAAGGAATTCCCAACATAACATGGGAGCTTCTTTCCACAGAACCCAGTTACCTTTCCGAAAAAATCGGAATCCTTCCGGATATTCTAAACACTGTTTACATAGTTATTGCTACCCTTGTTATTGTAATTCCACTTGGAGTTGGCGCGGCAATTTATCTTACAGAATATGCCCAGAACAAAAAAATCGTTGCGGCAATTGAATATGCCGCGGAAACCCTTTCGGGAATTCCTTCCGTAATTTACGGATTGGTCGGACTTCTTTTCTTCTGTCAGTTTATGAGTTTTGGAAGATCGCTCATCGCCGGTGCTCTTACCCTTGTTATTATGAATCTTCCGACAGTTATGCGAACCACCCAGGAAAGCCTTAAAACTGTTCCCCAAAGCTACCGCGAAGGAGCTTTTGGACTTGGAGCGGGAAAATGGAGAGTTATCCGCACCGTTGTTCTTCCTGGCTGTGTTGACGGCGTTATCACCGGCTGTATTCTTTCCATCGGCAGAATCCTTGGGGAATCCGCCGCTTTGCTTTTCACCGCCGGTTTTGCCCATTCCCTGAACGGATTTTTTGAAGGACTCACAAGTTCCGGTTCAACCCTTACTGTCGCCCTTTATTTTTACGCAAAGGAACAGGGAGAATTTGAAGTTGCCTTTGCAATCGCGGCAATTCTTATGGTTCTTACCCTTATAATCAACTTTGCGGCGGAAGCAGTAAGCAGATATTTTGAAAAAAGGAGAGCATTATGAGCGATATTATTACGGTAAACGACCTTTGCCTCTGGTACGGAAACACAAAGGCGCTTAAAAATATA
>JAFQBH010000040.1 GCA_017399765.1 Oscillospiraceae bacterium
CATTCCGACGCACAGTTCGCAGGTTCTTCCTCCGTTCCGGCACACGTAGAAATGATGGGACTTATCGGCATGGGCAACAACCCCATGGTCGGCGCAACCGTTGCAGTTTCCGTAGCAGTTTACGAAGCCTGCAAATAAGCCTTAAAAATCGCTTGAATAAGCAAAAAATTAAAGCTCCTGACTGTCATGGCCGGGAGCTTTTTTGTTACTGAAAATCCTGTCGCTTTTGTCCACATGGCGTTTTTGTCCACGTTTTGTCCACGCGAATAAGCCCCATCATTTCTATGTGGGCAGCAACCCCATGGCCGGCGCAACCGCCCTGTTTCTGCAGCAGTTTACGAAGCCTGAAAAAGTTTTTTGCTTTAAATATAAGCAGGTGGATTTTTTTAAAATTCATAATTTATATATTGATTAATTCATACCAAAATGGTATAATTTAAACAAGCCGAAACAAAGGCAAAATTCAATAAAAAACGGAGGATTATAACAATGAATCAAAAAGTTGCAGAACTCCTTAACGATCAGATAAACAAAGAATTCTATTCCGCATATCTCTATCTTGATATTGCAAATTTCTTCAGCGCAAAGGGCCTTGACGGCTTTGCAAACTGGTACACTATCCAGGCAAAAGAGGAGCAGGACCACGGAATGCTTTTCTATACCTATCTCCATAACAACAGCATTCCCGTTGAACTTAAAGCGATTGCAAAACCGGATAAGGTTTTTGCAGATCTTAAAGATCCGCTCAATGCCGCTTTTGCCCATGAACAGTACGTGACCGAACTTATCAATAACATCTATGCGGAAGCCCAGAAGGTAAACGATTTCCGCACTCTTCAGTTCCTTGACTGGTTCATCAAGGAACAGGGCGAAGAAGAAAAAAACGCTTCCGATATCGTGACTAAATATGAACTTTTCGGTTCCGACCCCAGAAGCCTCTATCTTCTTGATAACGAACTTGGCGCAAGGGTATATTCCGCGCCCTCTCTTGTGCTCGACTGATTTTCAAAAAAAGAAACGCTCCCGAAAAGGGAGCGTTTTTTTACATGAAAAATCAGGAATCCGGGGTTATACCGAATTTTTGTAAACCTGAAGTTCTTCCAGAAATTCGTCATATTCTTCTTTTGACCAATAAAAAGTCAGTTCGTCTTCGGAAAAATCTTCCGGCCTTTCCCGCATAAAATTTTCGCCGATATCATAACCGAAACGGCAAAGAACTTCTTTTGCAAATTCCCGGAAAAACATTCCGATTCCGGTGATAACGTTTTTGTCGCAGACGATTCCCTTATGGATAAAATTTTCCTTCTTAATAAAAGGAAAGACCTCCGCCATCTGCATAAAAAATCCGCCGGTGAATTTTTTGTTTTCCAAAATCCCCGCCTTTAAAAGAAGCAAGGGCGCGGAAGAAATCGCGGCAAAAGCAACGTCTGTTTCAGCTCCGCTTTTTAAAAAGCCAATCAGTTTTTCGTCGAAAAGTGCCGGGAGCGGGTTGATTGTTCCGGGAAGAATTATGCAGTCGTAATCGGTGATTTTTGTTTCTTCGGTGGTTTTTGTCGGAAAGACAAAAAGCCCTTCCTCGCTTTTATATTTTCTTTTTTCGCTTGCGATAAAATCAATTTTTTCGCCGAACCAGACCGAAAGAGCGGAGGTAAGGCAGGTTATTTCCTGGAGCGAAAAATCGGGATAAATCAAAACCGCAAATTTTTTCATATAAAAACCTCCGCTTCAAAATTCCGGATAAACTCTTTTAAGCCCGTTTTCATCGAGTTCAAGAATTTTTTCGCAAACTTCGGCAATATATTTTCTGTCGTGGGAAACGCTTATTATCACCCCGCCGAAGTTTTTCAAAACCTCTCTTATCATCGGGTTAGAAAGGGGCGAAAGGTTCCTCGTCGGCTCGTCAAGAATAAGAACGTTATAATCCGAAAGCGCCATTTCTGCAAAGAAAAGTTTCGCTTTCTGTCCGCCGGAAAGTTCTTTCGCCGGGTGGCTCATTTCGTCCGCGGTGAATTTGATGCTTCCAAGATAGGTCCGGATCTTTGTCTGCTCTTCCTTTGTTCCGCCTTTTGCAAGAAGTTCCACCGGGTCTTTTGAAAGGTCAAAGCCTTCCTCATAGTTTTGTGGCATATATGCCGCTTTTATGTCCTTTCGGGAAAGGAGTTCTTCGGCGATTTTTTTGAGAAGGGTCGTTTTTCCGGCACCGTTTTTCCCGATTATGCAGATTTTTTCGCCGCCGGAAATTTCGAGCCGGATTTCGCCGCAAAGGCGCTTTTCTCCCGCGAAAAGCTCCGGAATTTCGAGGGAAAGCACCCTTTTTCCGCCCGGAACTTTTGCGTTTTCGCCAAAGCGGAGAAAAATCGCGTCTTCGCTTTCCGGCATCTGTGTAAGGTTTTCCTTCTCTTTTTCAAAGCGCTTTCCCATTGCTTTAACGGAATGCATCTTTTTCTTCAAAAGTGCGCCGCCGTGGGGATCACCCCGGGAAATGTTTTCCTGCTGATGGTCGACTTTTTGATAAATCTGGCGGTAGCGCTCCATTTTTTTGTCAAAATCACGCTTTTCGCTTCTTGCCATTTGTTCCTGTTTTTCAAAACCGAGAAGCCTTTCCTCAACATAGCGCCGGTAGGGAAGCCTTGCGACAGTGCATCTTGCGGCTGTTTTTCGCCTTAGCTGTTCCATGTGGATTATCATATCCGCGGTGCGTTCCAGAAGGGTTTCGTCATGGCTTATGAAAAGAACGGAAAGCCCGCAGTAATTGATGAAATTTTCGAGCCATTCAAGAGTTTCGATATCGATATCGTTCGAAGGCTCGTCGAGAAGGAGAACGTCCGGTTTTCCGGCAAGAACCGCCGCCATTCGGACTTTTACCTTTTCGCCGCCGGAAAGGGTTTTCATCTTCCTTTCGGATTCAAAAATTTCCGGTTCAAGCCCAATCTGCGAAGCGATATCATAAATTTCATAGGGCAGAAGTTCGGAAAAGCCTTTCGCGTTTTTACAAAATTCCGCGACGGAAAGTTCCTTTTCGGAATCGGAAATTTCCTGGGCAAGATATCCGAAAACGGCGCCGCCGCGGATTATTTCGCCGGAATATTCTATATAGTTTTCCACAAGTTCCGGGTCATAGATAAGTTTTAAAAGGGTGGATTTTCCGTTGCCTTCCTCGCCGATTACCGCGGCCTTTTCCCCTTCGTTAAGAACAAAGGAAAGGTTTTCGGAAAGAACGTGGGAATCCTTCGTGTGGTTCATGGAAAGATTTTTAATCTGGAGCATCAGTCATTCCTCCTTTGAGAAACAAAAAAAGGTCTGCCTTCGGCAAAGCGAACGCAGACCAACAAAAGCTCGTTTTTTTTTGGATAAAAAAGGGCTTTTCCTGCAAATAATCTGCGTTTTTCCGTAAGGAACAAAGCTTTTGCAAATCTGCAAAAGCCGCCGAAGGTTTTTTCGGTTCGTTTTCTTACATCAAAACAGGATTATTTGCGCATCTTTTCACCCTTTTCATATTTTATGGTTTAAATATAGCACGGTTTTGGATAAAGGTCAATAGATAAGGCTCCCCTGTGCAAGGGGAGCTGTCAGCAAAGCTGACTGAAGGGTTGTAACCCCGTTACGTTCCTCTTTAAAGAAGGCTGTTCAAAATTCCTTCGCAGCCTTCGAGGACGTCCCGATAGGTCGTTTCAAAATCTCCGCTGTACCAAGGGTCCGCAACTTCGCCCGGACGGTTTGTGAAATCCAGGAGCATTTTTATTTTATTATCCGGGTCGCCGCCGGTAATTCTCAGCATATTCCGGATATTCCGGTTGTCCATTCCGATTAAAAGGTCGTAATAATCGTAATCGGCGCGGGTCATCTGCCTTGCTCTTTTTCCGGAGCAATCGATTCCCTTTTTGGAAAGGAGCTTTTTTGCCGGGGGATAAACCGGGTTTCCTATCCCGTTCCGGATTTCTTCGGTGCTTGTTGCGGCGGAAAAAATTTCGAATTCAAATTCCCTGCCGGTTTTGGAAAGCAGGTCTTTCATAACAAATTCAGCCATGGGGCTTCGGCAAATGTTCCCGTGGCAGACGAAAAGGATTTTTATCATAAGGCGTTTCTCCTTGTTTTTTTCTGAAAACAAGTATATCTTGATTTATCAAAAGTGTCAAAGTATAATTCTTATATATGATTTATCGGGAAAGGAGCAAAACAATGCCCATAAAAACAGAAAGACTTTTAATAAGGCGGGTTTCGGAAAAGGACAGGGAATCTATAAAAGAAATCTGGGAAGATTTTAATTCCTCTGAATTTTCGAAATATGACAGACCCCACTCCACAAAAGATGAAGAAGTTGCCGAAAGAATTTTCCGCTGGGCAAAAACCGCCGGAAGCACCGAGCATATGTTTTTTGCCGTTTGCCTCGGCGAAACCGTTATCGGCTATATCGCCTTCAACAAAAGGGAAAACGGTTATGAAACCGGATATTGCTTCCATTCAAAATTTCACGGAAAAGGCTTCGCAAAGGAAAGTTTTGCCGCCCTTTTTGAATATCTCGGAACTCTCGGAATAACAAAAATCACCGCCGGGACCGCCCTTGAAAACAAACCTTCCGTCGCGCTTTTAAAATCCCTCGGCTTTGAACTTTCCGGAACGGAAAAAGTTTCTTTTTATAAAGATTCCGAAGGAAACGATATTGTTTTTGAAGGCGGAATTTTTGAACTGAATATGTAAGTAAACAGCCGCCTTTGAATAAGGCGGCTGTTTGTTTATTTTCAGTTTTTTTCTGCGTTTGAATCCGAATCGGCGTTTTGCGTACCGCAATCCTCTTCCAATGCTTCAAGATAAAAGCTCACCGGTCTGAATCCGTCGTTGCAGCTTATCATGGCAGTTTTCGGGTTTTTCATCCAGCCGTCATAAAAATTTTCGCCGCCGTGAGCCAAAGTCATAACAAAAGCGGAAATGCTTTCCCATGCGCTGTCACAAAAGCCCTGCGGTTTTTCCCAACCTTCGGCAATCCAGACCTGTCCTTCCTTAACGTCGCAGGCATGCGCTATCGGATTTTCATATTTTTCTATCAGATCCGGATAAATTGTTTTTCTTATGGCCGTTATTCTTACTCTTTTCATAACTCCTCCGAAACAAGCGCAAAAGCTATAACCGCTTGTGCGGCCGAAATTTTATTCCGCAGCGTCGATTTTTTCAAGAAGAACCTTTTTCGTTTCTTCGTCAGCAAAGCAGGCGGCAACGGAGTTTCTTGCGAAACCTTTGATTTCCTCGTCGGTAAGGTCAAAAGCGGCAATAAGTTTTCCGAATTCTTTTGCAAGATTGATGTTCGAAACGGTCATATTGTCGGTGTTGATGGTGATTTTAACGCCTGCTTCCATAAGTTTGCGGAGCGGGTATTCTTCAATGCAGGGGAACATGCAGGTATGGAGATTGCTGGTGGGGCAAAGTTCAAGGGTAATTCCCTCGGAAACGATTTTTTCAACAAGCTCCGGGTCCTCAAGACTGCGGACTCCGTGGCCAAGGCGCTTTGTGCCGTATTCAAGGGCTTTCCAAACGCTTTTCGGGCCGTCAGCTTCGCCCGCATGAATGGTGAAAGGAATTTCAAGCCCCCTTGCAAGCGCAAAAAGGTCGCCGAAATTTTCGGTGGGGAAAAGCGCTTCCGCGCCGGCAATATCAACGGAAACAACGCCTTTTCCAAGGAATTCCTTCGCAACTCTTACGGTTTCAAGGTTTTCTTCGTGGTTGTCGTTTCCGCGCATGCAGCAAAGAATAAGTCCCGCGGAAAAATCGCTTCTGTCAAGTCCTTCGATAGCCGCTTCAACAACTTCGGTCTGGGAAAGACCTTTGTGGGTGTGGAGCTGGGGCGCAAAACGGATTTCCGCATGGATAAGTCCCTGTTCCTTAAGCTCTTCCTGAAGGTTATAAACAGAAAGGGCAATGGCTTCCTTTGTCTGGAGAAGTTTTCCCGGGAAAGCGAATTTTTCGAGATATTCGGTAAGATCCTTGCAATCGTCGTTTATTCTGAGAAGTTTGAGGAGTTCCTCTTCGTTTTCGGGAATTTCGATGTTCTGCAATGCTGCAAGTTCCTTTACGGATTTTACGGAAAGGGAACCGTCGAGATGAAGATGAAGGTCGATAAGTCCGGGTGTTTTCATTTGGTTTTTTGTCCTCCCTGCTTTGTTTTGATAATTAAACTATATCCCAAAAACAAGCATATTGCAAGAGAGGAAACAAAGGTTTATAATAAAAATATAATTCCCAGGGAGGCGATTTTTATGAAAAAATTCGGATTCATCGGAACCGGAAACATGGGCGGCGCCCTTATTCTTGCCGCCGCAAAATCAAACAGCGAAAACGAACTTCTGCTCGCGGATAAAATTCGCGAAAAAGCTGATGCTCTTGCGGAAAAAACCGGCGGAAAAGTTGTCGATAATCTTACCGTTGCAGCCGAAGCGGATTATATTTTCCTTGGAGTAAAACCCCAGATGCTCAAGGATACTCTCGAAGATATTATCCCCGTGCTCAAAAACCGCAAAGACCGTTTTGTGCTCGTTTCAATGCTCGCGGCCTTCACCTGCGAAAGAATCTGCGAAGCCGCCGGCGGAAATTATCCGGTAATTCGCATAATGCCGAACACTCCCGCCGCCATCGGCGAAGGAATGATACTCTATGCGCCTAACGCCGAAGTCACCGAAGAGGAAGTTTCCTTCTTCCTTGATTCCATGAAAGAAGCAGGAAGATTTTCTCCCCTTCCGGAAAAACTTGTCGATGCGGGCGCTTCCGTTGCCGGATGTGGACCGGCATTCGTCGATCTTTTTGTTGAAGCATTGGCGGATGGCGGCGTTGCCTGCGGACTTCCGAGAGTTCAGGCAATGGAATTTGCCGCGCAGATGGTTGCCGGCGCCGCAAAACTTATTCTCGAAAGCAAAAAGCACCCCGGTCAGCTCAAGGACGAAGTTTGTTCCCCCGGCGGAACGACTATCCAGGGTGTCCGCGCTCTTGAAAAAGGCGGGTTCCGTTCCGCAGTCACCGAAGCGGTTATAGCCGCTTACGAAAAAAATTTTGATTTATAAAAAGCCTCCCTTGCCTAAAGGGAGGGGGACTGCCTTCGGCGGTGGTGGGATTCAAAAACCACGCCAAAATAAAAAAGCAGGCAAAGCGCCTGCTTTTTCTTTTATCCCACTATACATTCATAACCCCAATCGTTGTTGATAACTTTCGTTTCGCCCATGTCAACGTAAAAATAAAGCTGGTAGCAATAAATAAGCATATCCGAAGGATAGTGGTAATGGAAGAGGGTTTCCTCCTTTAAAAACTCCTCGCCTTCCTCAAAAATTTTCTTTGTCTGTGTGGTTGTTTCAAGAAAATTTCTTGCCTTTTCGCGGATTTTTTCCTCGTCGGTTTCAAAATCAACGTTCGTATAGCTGAGTCTTGTTATGAGCCCGTTTTCAATGGTTCCGATAATCGCTTTGTCGGTGATTATATTTTCGTCGATATAGTAATTTATTTTAAGCATTCCGGCTGTTCCGTCCGCAGCATAAAAATTATAGGAAGCCTTCCAGCCCGGGTTTTCCGGATCAAAAGCGGGATAATCCTTCTGAATTTCGGCAATAAGTTCTTTCCACAAAACCGCAGGAACAACGTTGGAATCGCTTTCTCCGGCGTTTTCCGGAAGAACAACAGGAATTTCCACCCTTGTTCCAAAAACCTCCGCGTTATCAGGAACTTTCAGCTCGTTTTCGGTAAAATTAATCAGCGGAAGAAAAATCTTCGGCGGCATACTCTGATATCCGCTTCCGGGAATAAGCGACGGAATTTTCGGATTGGCATAGCCCTCTTCCGGGTTTGAGTTCAAAATTTCCGGTTCTTCGGCAAAGCAGCCGCAAAAAGTAAAAACAATCGCCAGAATCAAACAAAGTTTTTTCATGAAAAAAGCCTCCTTTTTTACCGTCCTATAACAATAGTGACGCAAAAGGAGGCTTTTTGTTGCATTGGTTTTAAAAAATTTTTCCAAATAGCCTCCCCTATCAGGGAAGGTGGTTTTTGCCTTCGGCAAAAACCGGAAGGGTGGAAAAATTTAAGCTCTTACCGCTTTTGTTCCGAAAGGGAAAAGGCTTATGGCCGCAAGTTTAAAGAACTGTTTTCCGAAGGGGATACCGACAATGGTGATGCACCAGAGAAGACCGGAAAGAAGAGCGGTCAGCGCAATTTCCCAACCGAAGACCATTATCCAGAGAATGTTGAAAAAAGTGTTCCCGAAGCCGATGGGTTCATGGATAATTTCTTTTTTAAAAGGCAGCGCGCAGAGCCCCGCAATTTTAAAACACTGAATTCCCGCCGGAATTCCCACAATCGTTATGCAAAGGAGAATTCCCGCCAAAACCCATTCCAGCCAAAGAAGAAATCCGCCGAAAAGGAACCAGAGGATATTTCCCAAAGTTTTCATTTAATTCAATCACCTTTTTATAAAAAATATTTTCGCAAAAGCTTTTGCAAGGATATTATATCATAAATTTTTTCCGGAAAAAGTTTCCTGCGCCAACATTTAACAATTATTTACAGGGCGGAAATCTTTTGTTCATAAATGCTCCGGTCAGGAAAGATGTCTGCGAAGTAAGCTGAAGAACGGAAACGAAGGCTCCCTTGTGTAAAGGGAGCTCCCGACGAAGTCGGGTGAGGGATTGCAAACCCTGTCCAACCAAAAAACGGGCGAACACAGGTGCATTTCTGCAAAATATTCCTCTCCGGAATAATCTTAAGAAAATCTTAAAACAACTTTAAGATTTCACCCGATTGTTTCTTAAAAATATTTTTTCTAAAATTTTATATGAAAAAATAATTTTAAGGGAGCCGAAAAATGGATTTTGTTTTCACAATAAATTTTATAATCGCCGCTGTCTTTTTCCTTTGTTATTCATATCAGTTTTTATATATCCCCGCGGCGCTTTTTAAAAAGGAACCGCCCCATAAGCCGGAGAAAAAACACCGCTTCGCCGTTTTGGTTTCCGCAAGGAACGAAGAAAAAGTTATCGGCGAACTTATAAAAAGCATACATTCCCAGACTTACGGAAGAGGAAATATCCGTGTTTTCGTAATGGCGGATAACTGCACCGACGAAACCGCAAGGGTTGCCCGGAATTCCGGCGCAGTCGTCTATAAGCGCTTTAACCTCGAAAAAGTCGGAAAAGGCTATGCTCTTGAAGAACTTCTCCGCCGAATTTCTGAAGATTACCCGAAAAATTATTTCGACGGCTTTTTTGTTTTCGATGCGGACAACGTTCTTGAAGAAAATTATATCGAGGAAATGAACAAAACTTTTTCCGACGGCTATAACATAATAACCGGCTACCGCAATTCAAAAAACTATGGCGATAACTGGATATCCGCCGGATATTCCCTTTGGTTCCTGCGGGAGAGCAGATATCTCAACGGAGCAAGATTTCTTCTCGGAAATTCCTGCGCCGTTTCCGGAACGGGCTTTTTCTTCAGCCGCGAAATCCTTGAAAAATGCGGCGGCTGGCCTTTTCATCTTCTTACGGAGGATATCGAATTCACAGTTCACAACATAACCCATGGCGAAAAAATCGGTTTTTGCAAAAACGCCGTTCTTTATGATGAACAGCCGGTTCTTTTCCGCCAGTCCTGGCGCCAAAGGATACGCTGGGCAAAAGGCTATCTCCAGGTTTTCAGAAAATACGGAAAAGACCTTGTCCGGGGAATTTTCCGGGGAGATTTTTCCTGTTTCGATATGACGATGAACATAATGCCGGCGGTTGTGCTTTCGGTTTTCTGCGCTTTGATAAACTGTTTCGCTTCCGCTTTTGCGATTTTTTCCGGCGAAAGCCTTCTGCCGGTTGCCCTTTCCCTTCTGGAAAGCGTTTTCAATATGTATCTCACCCTTTTCGGAATCGGCGCGGTAACAACCGTTTCCGAATGGAAACAGATCCATACCTCCCCGGTTAAAAAGATTTTCTATGCTTTCACTTTTCCGCTTTTTATGTTCACCTATATTCCGATTTCCGTTGCGGCGATTTTTATGAAGGTTGAATGGAAACCCATTGAACATAAGATAAAAACAAGCGCGGCGGAACTTAAAAGGAGCGCATGAACAAAACAATTCTGCATTATGCACTTTGCATTTTGCATTAAAAAAAGCACCCTCGGGAGCGGTCCAATAAAACAGTATATTGTTTTCGGTGAGCGGCATGAGTAATCATGCCGCTTTTCCGTTCATAATGTCATAGAGTAAATTGGCGGGGAGTATGCCGATGTGATTGTAGCTGATGTCTACATCCTGCACTCTGTGTCCGCTGGATTTGTCCGGTGCATGAACATATACAGCTTTCACCATATCGTTCAGAACCTCGGGTGTCAGCTTTTCCAGATACAAGTGCTTCTTCGCTAAGCGAATGAAGGTATCGACACTCTCCACATGATTTTCTTGATTCTGTATTTCGTTTTCAAGCATTTCAATCTTGGCTCTCAGTTCTTCCTGCTCCTGCTCGTAATCATCAGACAACATCTGAAAACGAGCTTCGGACAGTTTTCCATTGACCATATCCTCGTAAATACGCTTGAACAATCGGTCCAGTTCCGCCAGACGGTTTTCAGACTTCTGCAAAGTGCGTTTCTTGGCAGAAAGCTCCTTCTTGGCTTCGGCAGTTCGCTTTGCACCCAGTGCCTTGCGGAACTCATCCTCATAATTTGCGATGCAGAGGAAAAGCAAACGCATATGCTGCAAAGTTCCTTCCTCCAATACAACTGCACGAATGAAGTGTGTGTCGCAGACATCCTTTCCCTTCTTGCGGGAAATGGAGCATACGAAGTGGTCTTGTCTGGTTTCAAAACTGTTGCTGGTACAGTAGTACAATTTCTCACCGCAATCAGCACAACGAGCGATACCGGAAAACATATTGGTCTTGCCTGTTCGGGTAGGTCTGCGCTTGTTTTTGCGAAGCTCCTGCACACGGGCAAAGGTATCTTCATCAACAATGGCTTCGTGGGTGTTCTCGAAAATCTTCCATTGGTCGGGAGGGTTTTCGAGTTTCTTTTTGCTCTTGTACGACAGCTTGCGGGTCTTGAAGTTGACCATGTGACCAAGGTATTCCTGCTTCTCCAGTATGCCGGTGATGGTGCGTGGTGCCCATGCGTAAAGGTCATCGGGTATGTTGGCAGGAGCATTTCTTCCCATCTTCATCCAATGAACCGTAGGACAATCCACCTTTGCTTCCTTCAGCTTCTTGGCGATCTGAGAGGGGCCGAAGCCCTCCATGCACCAAGCGAAGATTTGACGGACAACGGCTGCGGCTTCATCGTCCACAATCCAATGTCTCTTTGGATTGTCGGGGTCTTTCATATAGCCGTAGGGCGGGTTGGTGGTCAGATACTCACCGGATTCGCCTTTCTGCTTCATGGATGCCTTGACCTTTTTACTGCTGTCCTTAACATAAAACTCATTCATAATGTTCAGGAACGGAGTAAAGTCGTTGTCAATTTGATTGGCACTGTCCACGCCGCTGTTCACGGCAATGAAGCGGACATTGTGTTCAGGGAAGAGAATTTCCGTGTAGATGCCGACTTCCAAATAGTTTCTGCCGATACGGCTCATGTCCTTGGCGAGAATGATACCAACTTTATCATTCTCCACCAGTTCAATCATGCGCTGCCAGTC
>JAFQBH010000041.1 GCA_017399765.1 Oscillospiraceae bacterium
AAATATTTTGAAAGAATAGGCGACCACGCAAAAAAACTTGCGGGCTGGGTGGTCTATTCCACAACAGGCATAAGAGAGGAAGATTAAAAGATGATTTTTTGCGTTGAAGACGACATAAGTTCAAGAGAACTTATGATTTATACCCTTAATTCCGCCGGCTTTGACGCAAAAGGCTTTCCGGAAAGCACGGAATTCTGGAAGGCAATCGAAACTGAAACTCCGGAACTTATAATGCTTGATATTATGCTTCCGGGAGAGGACGGAATCGAAATCCTTAAAAAACTCCGTTCAAAAGCGGTAACAAAGGATATTCCGGTAATAATGGCAACCGCAAAGGGAACGGAATACGACAAAGTCATCGGACTTGATACCGGCGCGGACGATTATCTTGTAAAACCTTTCGGAATGATGGAAATGGTTTCGCACATAAAAGCCGTGCTCAGAAGAACGGCACCGAAAACGGCAAAAAACGTTTTGAGCACCGGCAAACTTTCGGTAAACCTTGATGAGCACAGCGTTTTTGCAAACGGCGAAAAGGTCATGCTCACGCTCAAAGAATTTGAACTTCTGCGGATTTTTATGGAAAACCCGGGAAGGGTTTTCAGCCGGGACGTTCTTCTTGAAAAAATCTGGGGAACGGAATTTTACGGCGAAACAAGAACCGTTGACGTCCATATCGGAACCTTGCGGACAAAGCTCGGCGAATGCGGAGAATATATTGAAACCGTTCGCGGGGTCGGTTACAGAATGGAGGAACGCCCTTGACAAAAAGAATTTTCCATTCAATAATTTCGGTTTCCGCGGCGGTCCTTATTGCTTCCGTAGTATTGATTTTCGGTGTTTTTTATTCCCAATTTTCAAAAGACAGACTTACCCAGCTTGAAAACCACGCAAAATCCGTTTCCTCCGGAATTTCCGTTTACGGAACGGATTTTTTGCAGAATATTGGTGAAGGCGGTTACCGCCTTACCTATATTTCAGAAAATGGCGAAGTGCTTTTTGATTCCGAAGGAAATTTTTCCGAAATGGAAAACCACCTTGAACGTGAAGAAATTGCGGAAGCGGCAAAAAACGGAAAGGGCGAAAGCAAGCGTCTTTCAAAAACCCTTTCCGAAGTTTATATTTACTATGCGGAAAAACTTCCGGACGGAAACTTTATCCGCCTTTCGATAACGAGAGATTCCGTTTTTGCGGTGTTTTCAAAATCTGCCGCGCCCGCAATTCTGATAATCTTTTTTGCGTTTTTGCTTTCGGTTTTTGCGGCAAAGCGGCTTTCGAAAAAAATCGTTGAGCCCATAAACGCCATTGACCTTGATAACCCACTTGAAAACAAAAACTGCGACGAAGTCGCGCCCCTTCTCCGAAGGATTTCTGCCCAGCAAAAGGAACTCAGAAGGCAGGAGGAAAAACTCCTCAAAAAGAAAACCGAGCTGGAAACAGTTCTTGAAAATATGGACGAGGGAATTATTCTTCTCACTTTTGAGGGCAGAATAGTTTCCATAAACTCCGCCGCAAAACGGATTTTCGGATATTCCGGAAACCCGGAAGGGGAAAATCTTTCTTCGGTTTGCCGGGATATTTCCGTAAAGGAAGCCTTTTCAGAAGCGGTTAAAGGCGGGCATTTTGAAGAAACGGCGGAACTTTCCGGCGGATATTTCCGCATTGACGCAAACCCGGTTTATTCCGGAGAAAAAGTTTTCGGTGCGGCGCTTTTCCTTTTTGACGTTACGGAAAAAGAGGATTCGGAACAGATGCGCCGGGAATTCACCGCGAACGTTTCTCATGAGCTCAAAACTCCGCTCCATTCCATAACCGGCTTTTCGGAACTTATGGCAAGCGGAATCATGAAGCAGGAGGATTATATCCCATGTGCAAGGCGCATTCATGACGAAGCAAAGCGAATGACAAGGCTTATTGAGGATATCATCAGCCTTTCACATCTTGATGAAAACGCCCACGATATGAAACGGGAAAAGGTTGACCTTTTTGCGGTTTGTGAAAACGTTAAAAAAAATCTCGAAGTTGCGGCGCAGGCTATGGAAGTTGAAATGTCCCTTTCCGGCAAAAAAGCGGAAATCGAAGGAATTCCGGAACTTCTGGAGGCTATCGTTTTCAATCTTTGCGATAATGCGATTAAATATAACCGCAAGGGAGGAAAGGTTTTTGTTTCTGTAATCAAAACCGAAAAAGAAGCTGTTCTTTCCGTAAAAGATACCGGAATCGGAATTCCGCCGGAGCATCGGGAAAGAATTTTTGAAAGATTTTATCGGGTCGATAAAAGCCATTCAAAAGAAGTCGGCGGAACGGGACTTGGCCTTTCGATAGTAAAACACGCGGCGAAGGTTCACAACGCGAAAATCGAACTTGAAAGTAAACCTGATGAAGGAACGGATATTGCGCTTCATTTTTTAATAAACAAAAGCCATTTTTAATTTTATATCAATTTTGGCTAATAGCTTTTGTTCACAAACAAAATACAGAAAATCCATAAAATCCGGCATAAATCGCCGGATTTTTTTGGTAATATGGAGTTGCTTAAAAAGGAGCAAAAAATGAATATCGAAAATCTTCGTAATATGGCGTTGCATAGTTAATGATTTGATGAATGAGATAGAAAAGATGTAAAAGCCGTTGCATGAGGGCATCGAAAATGAGTTTAGCGAGTTTCGCTTTTGGAACCCGCCTTGTTTTCTGTACCTGTGCAGCGGCTTTTTTGTATCCTTTTTTAGTAAAATAGGCTGTGATTTATGAAAACTTGCACAAATTGTGATAGAAAAGTAGCACTACAAGTCCATAACATTTTGAAAAAGTATGCGATATAATTTTATTGAAATAGTTTTAACCCGACCAAATCGGATGGTAACCCGACCGAATAGGTCATAAACTTTTGTATCACATTAATGTAAACTTTTGGTATAGAGAATCTATAAATTATAGCAAAAAAGGAGCTGACAAAATGAAAGACGAAGAATTAGTAAATGAGATGCTCAAACCGGTTGCAAAGAATGAAATCAGAGCGGGTTATCCCGTGCTCACGGAAGAGCACTTTTTCTTTCAGCAGGTGGTCGTGTTTATGCATGATAAAAGAATATGGCTCGGGACGGCTTCGGATTTGATTTTTGATATGAATTGCAAAACAGTTCCCGCCAATACCGCAGCAAAGCTTTTGCATAAGTACGGAAAGACCATGCTGAAAAAGAAAGGTGTTTCAGTAAAGTTTATCCGCACAAATCAAAAGCGCTTGATTGAACTGAAAAAGTGACAGGATTTCTTTTTACTATGGAAATAGTAATGAAAAATGAGAATTTGTGTATTCCGTCGCAAGCATCGTGTTTTGGGCCCAAAACACAGCTCGCCAGGGGAAATCACCCCTGCAACCCCAAATTAAAAACGGAAAAAGTGACACTAACATGTACAGGAAAATGTACAGGAATGTGACAGAAAAAGGAGATGATAAAATGAAATATATTCTTCCAAACGGCGAGATAATTGAAGCAAGCGATGAATTTGCAAAGCTTCTCGCAGAGATAAAAGAACTTCTTGCGAATATGACAAAGGAAGAAAGAATGGCGTGGTTCGAAGACGGTATGTTCGCAAAACCGCTTCGATATGAACACGAATCGGAAGGTACTTCCTTTATCGTAAGAACCCATTTTGATAAAACCGCAAGCGAAAGCATTGCCGAAAAAGCGGAACGTGTTGCGGCGAAAATGGGATAACAGACTAAAACAAGATAATGTATATCTAAATTCACGCTTTAAAGTGTTGAAGTTTAATAACAGCTGTGATAATATGAATTTGTCCGATAATTCAAATCATTTGTCAGGCTGTGGAAAGGAGAAAAATGAGTAAGAGCAAACAGTCGGATAAAGATAAAATAACTGCCCTTTATTGCCGCCTTTCAAGAGATGATGACCAGGACGGACTTTCGGGCAGTATCAAAAATCAGCAGGCCATATTGGAGAAATACGCAAAGGAAAACGGATTTAAGAATACAAGAGTATTTATTGATGACGGCTTTTCCGGAACGAATTTTGCAAGACCTGCCTTTACAGAAATCATGGAGCTTGCGGAGCAAGGAAAGATAGGAACGCTTATCGTAAAAGACCATTCAAGATTGGGTCGTAACCGTTTGGTTGTAGGTCAACTTCTTGAAGAGGGTTTTGATGATTTGGGTGTAAGATATATAGCCATTATGGATAATATCGATACAGCCAAAGGAATAAGCGATATAGTTCCAATGCAGGATTTATTCAACGAATGGCACGCCAAGAACACAAGCCAAAAGGTTCGGAACGTATTCAAGAACAAAGGAATGTCTGGACTTCCTTTAACAACAAATCCACCCTACGGATACATGAAGGATCCCAATAATCCAAAAGAATGGATTGTTGACGAGCCTGCGGCGAAAGTTGTGAGGAAAATCTATGCTCTTTGCGTTGAAGGACTTGGACCTACGCAGATAGCTAACAGGCTGAAAGCAGAAAAGGTTATGACACCGAATGAATACTGGAGCAGTATAGGTAGAGTATGCTGCAAACCACCTTCTGTTCCATACCATTGGGGTACCTCAACTGTTTCGGACATCCTTGCGAAGCAGGAATACTGCGGAGATACGGTAAACTTTCGTACTTCCACAAAGTCTTTCAAAAACAAAAAGAAAATAGAGAAACCGGAGGAAGAATGGAAGATATTCCACGATACCCACCCTGCAATCATAGACAGAGAAACATTTGAACTTGTACAGGAACTTCGGAAACATCGCAGGAGGTTCACAAAGACCGGTATTACCAGTTGGTTCTCCGGATTACTCTACTGCTCCGATTGCGGAGAAAAGCTCTATTACAGTGCCACAAACTGTTACAAGAGAGAACAGGCATATTTCTTCTGCTCCACTTACCGTAAAGATTCATCTAATTGTTCTGCACACTACATCAGAGAAAAGGCGGTATATGAAATCGTTCTTGAAAACATGAAAAGAGTTTTTATGAACGTAAATCTTTTCGAAGAGCAGTTTGCGAAGAAGCAAATGGAATCTTATGGAGAAGAAAAGAAGAAAGAGCTTTCCGAAAAGCGTAAAGAACTGAACAAGGCCAAGAAACGAGTTTCTGAAATAGATAATCTTATCCAAAGAATCTATGAGGACAACGCAAGCGGAAAGCTTTCCGATGAACGCTATGCAACAATGTCTATGTCCTATGAAAAGGAGCAACAGGAGCTGAAAGAATCCATCATTACTCTTGAAGAATATTTGAGCACGGAAACAGACAAGACCGAAAATCTTCAGAGATTCATAGACAAAGTCAAACGGATAACTGAAATCAAAGAACTCACGCCCGAGCTTATCCATGAGTTTATCGAAAAGATAGTGGTATCTTCGCCGAGATACTTTGACGGAAAAAGATATCAGATAGTGGATATCTACTACAACGGAATCGGCATTATCCGTGGACTCACACCGGAGGACATGGAAGAATCCTTTGAACGTGAACTGAAACAAAAGCAAAAAGAAAAGACGGCGTGACAAAATCACGCCGTCCATACAAAAACTATTTACTTTACAAGAGCCTGCCACAACCCACGCTCTTCCTTACGGAAGGCGCACCTTCTGCGGGATTTTTTTATAGCCTCCACCGAATATAAGGTTCCCTTGTGCAAAGGGAGCTGTCTTTTGCCGGAGGCAAAAGACTGAGGGATTGTAATCCCGTCCAACCAAAAATCGGGCACACATATACAGCGTTTCCGCAAAATTTGTTCTTAATTTTTTATTACCGCGCAACCAAACCGTGCTATAATCTGTCTGTATTATCGAAAGGCCTTTTTAAAAAAGCAAAAAAGGAGGTGCGGAATTTTGGAAAAAGAAATAATCCTCGGCGAACTTTCCGAAAAATACGGAAAAATCTGCAAAACCGTTGCGAAAAACATTCTTCGGAATGACGAAGATGCGGAAGAAATTCTTAACGATTCCCTGCTCGCCTTCTGGAATTTTGCTTTTTCGGATTTTCCGGAAAACCCCGGAGCCTGGCTTTGCAAAACCGCAAGGAACCTTGCGCTCAACCGCCTTGGATATCTTTCCGCGGAAAAGCGCGGAAAGGGAAATGCGGAAATTGCCCTTTCGGAACTGGAAGAATGTATCCCTTCAAAAAACAGCGTTGAGGAAAAAATCGACGAAGCGGTTTTGCTTAAATCTATCGAAGATTTTCTCCGAAGCGAACCGAAGGAAAAACGAAACATTTTTGTCCGCCGCTATTGGTATATGTTTTCCGTTTCGGAAATCGCAAAAACTTACGGAATAAGCGAAAGCAAGGTCAAATCCACCCTTTTCCGAATGAGGAAGGAACTCCGGAAAAAGCTTGAAAAGGAGGAACTTATATGACAAAAAACGCCCTTGAAATGATAAACGCCCTTGATGATGAATTCGTTCTTTCCGCAATGGAAGAACCAAAGGCAAAAATCCGCCCGCTTAAAAAACTCCGTTGGACCGCCGTTGCCGCCTGCATCGCGCTTTTGCTGGCTGTTCCCGTTATGGCGGAAGTTTTAGGCTTCACTCTTGATTTTGACGCAAACAAAAACCACTGGGAAGCAAACACAAACGCAAGGTTTGCCCTTGAGGAATATTCCGATGAAGTAAAAAGCGTAAAAGGTCAGGAATATTTTGTGATGCAGGATATTTTCGAGGCGGAAGAATTTCTCGGAATAGATCTTCCGGATAACGCCGTTCTTGAAAAATCGCTTAAGAAATTCGTAAAAACGGAATTTATGGAAAGCGGAATTAAGCGGGAAGTTCACTGCAGCGTTTACGTCGGCGAAAACGAAGGCAATCTTCTCGGAACACATACGGATACATGGCACAGCTTTGGCGAAAACACCGTCAACGTCAGCTATCATACAATCTGTGAACAGAATCCTTATGAAAACGGCGGCGGTTTCGGTTACGTCCTTGAAGATGAACTTTCAAAAAGCGAAAAATATATCAACAAATCCGGCAGAGAATGTGAAATTGTTTTAATCGAGGGGGAATATGATTATCAGGAAATGGCGGTTACGGAAGTTAACAGAGTTCTTGTTTCCGTAATGGTTTATGGACAGGATAAGGAATCTGTCCGCAATGTTGTGACGAAAATTCTTGACGCATATAACTGATAAAAACCGCATGAGCATGCGCTAAAATAAAAAATGAGCACGGAAAAACTTCCGTGCTCGTTTTTTTCTTACATTCCTCTGCGGTCGATAAAATCCATCGCTTTTGCGATAAGGTTTTTGTCGTTGCGGAAGGTAACGGCTTCATAAGCTGCGTGAATTTCCATCCACTGAAGCTCGGAAACCTCCTCTTCCTGGGGGTGAAGGGTGGATTCGTTAAGGGTGAATCCGATAAAATAAATGACCTGTTTTTTAACGTTGGGCTTTGGCGAATATTCAACCGCTTCGCGGAAACCTTCCCGGAGGAAAACGCGAAGACCGGTTTCTTCGCGAATTTCGCGAAGGGCGGTTTCCATCTCGGTTTCGCCGGCTTCCATATGTCCTTTCGGGAAGGACCAATGGCCGCCGCAGCGGTGTTTCAAAAGAAGGATATGGGTTTCGCCTTCGTGCTCACGATAAATAAGGCCACCACAGGATTTTTCATGCTTCATCTTAAAAATCTCCTATTTTGGCAAAACTTTCACTAAATACAATAATATCACCTTTATGCAAGTTCTTCAAGTGTAAATAATGCAAATTTGCCCCGGAAACGCAAAATATTTACAAAGTTTTCAAAGCAAAAGAATATTTACCGAAAACGCAGAAAGTGCTATACTGAAAGCATAAAAATTTATCCGGAAAAGAGAGGTTTTCTGATGAAAAAATTATTTGCTATCCTGCTTGCCTTTGTGCTTTGTTTTGCAGGCTGTTCCGGTAATGAAAAAACGGATTTCATTTGCGGAATTGTTGAGGGAAATATTTATAAAAACGAATTGTTTGATGTAGCTTTTGAAATTCCGGAAAATTGGGAAGCAAAAACTCCGGATTTTTCCGAGAATAAAGAAGGCTTTATAGACGATTGGTCTTTCGAAGAAAAAGGCGGCATAGGCTCGTTTGATATATGTTCGGCCTGCATAATGGATATAAAAAACGTAAAAGACGCTTACGAATATATGTTTGACTTTGTCAATGATATTTACGGCGAAGCCATTGTTGAGAAAAGAGTGGAAACAGTTGTAATAAACGGCGAAGAAAAAGATTTTGTGTTGCTTAAGCTTGAAGAAGACGGCTTTGAATGTTATGTCGGAGTTTTGGAAAAATTTGCCGTTTATGAAGACGAAAATTGGTTTATGTGGGAAAGCTTCCTTTTTGAAAATGAAGAAAAAGTTATAGATGCAATAGAAACTGTTACTTCCGGAAAAGTTAAAACAGAAGAAATAGTGCATGAACAAATTGAAGATGAAATAAAAGAAAAAATTACTCCTGCCTGCGGAACATTTGAAAATAATATCTTCAAAAACGAAACTTTTGGAATAGGTTTTGTTGTTCCGGAAGATTGGCAATATTATGAACCTGACGAATACCTTAACGAGGATACAGAGCATTTTTGGGATTGGGAATTTGAAGCGCAGCAAGGCTTTGATGGCCTGTCTTTGTTTTATATGAAATTTTCGGAAGATGATGGTGTTACCGAAGAAATGATGATAAGTCTTGGAACGGATATGGATTTTGAAGAACATTGGATAGATAATGTTACCATTGACGGAAAAGAGAGAAAATGTGTTTTAGGACGCTCTTCCTTAAAATACACTCTTTATACTCCCAAAATTATAAGAGACAAAACAGGCGGATGGGTCTGTGCAATCATGTTAACTTCAGATTCAAAAGATACTCTTTTTGAATATGCTGAAAGACTGACCTGGGATGTTGAAAATATAGAAAAATTAGCGGATAAAATTAATAAAGCCTATGAATTCGATTTCGTTGCAGGAAAATTGATTGATGGGAAAATTTGCAATGAAACAACAGGAATTTGTTTCACAACTCCGGAAGGATGGAAATATTTTCCGGAAGAAGAACTTTACAGAGAAAACAATGAATCCGGATTTTTCCAGGATGTATATTGTATGGGTGAAGGAGTTGAAACAATTACAATAGATTATCAAAAATATAATTATTTTGGTGGAAAAGCCAAAACAAAAGAAAGTATTTTTGAAATAAGATCATACGAGGACGATAATAAATATGGTATAATTCTTGTTTCGGAAGAAATGGGAACCGTTGAACATTGCGGAATGGAGATTCCTATTAAAGAGGAAGTTTATGATTTTGGCAAAGACATGGTTCATTGTGTAACGATGTTTGTTGAAAAAGATTCTTATGCTGTTTTGATTTTCATAGCTTATGAAGAAGACCGTTCACTCGAAGAATTCCTTCCATATATTGATTTGGGATATAAAGGATAATAGGAAAGGAGATTTTCTGATGAAAAAATTATTTGCGATTCTGCTTACATTTGTTCTTTGTTTTGCAGGCTGTTCCGCGGCGGAACCGACAGCGGAACCTGAAGAATTTGTTCCCGAAAGAGGAAAAGTCGAAAACGGAATTTATAAAAACTCCGCTTTCGGAATTTCTTTCGAAGCCGAACCGGATTGGTATTATCTTACCGATTCAGAAATTGCCCAGACAATGGGAATTGCGGCGGAAGAAATGTTCGGCGAGGGAACAGAAATTGAAAGCGACCACATTTACGATATGTATTGCGTTGACAACAAAACAAACGCGACCGTTTCGGTAAACTATGAAAACGTAGTGTCGGCGGGAAACATCACCGACGAAGGAACGTATCTTGAAATTGTTACCGGTCAGATTCTTTCCGCCGGAGCTGTTTCCGGAGTTGCGGATGTTGTAATAGGCGATGTCGAAATCGGTGGAGTAAAAATTCCCTGCCTTAACATTGAACTTGAAGTTTCCGGAATGAAAATTTACGAAAAAATCGTTGCAAAACAAAAAGGCGAATGGATGTGCAGCATAACTCTTGCAAGCCTTTCCGAAACCGAAATGGAAGAACTTGTAGGAAGAATTTCCTTTGAATAAAACAAAAGAAAACAAAAAAGAGATGTCCAAAGGACATCTCTTTTTTATTTTGCGCTTCTTCTTAAAAATTTAGGCCGGAAAATATAGATATATACGTTCATAATCTGCGTTAAAGCAAAATCATAAACGAAGAAAAGAACGTTTCCGAGCCCAAGCATTATATAGACGGAATATTTTCCGAAATCGCCGAATTCCGTAAGAATATCCGGCATCTGGAAAACAAAAATTATTATCATATATGCAAGAACGACGCAGACATTGAAAACAATAAGCTTAAAAAGCAGCGAAAGGGGCCTGAATTTTATCTTTTCAAGCCAGAATTTTGTTATGGGGTAATGTCCGAAGAACATTACGAACATAAGCATTGCTTCCTTGTCGGGAGTAAGGATCATCGTAAGGATCGAAACAGCCGCATAAAGAGTGAACCCCCAGCTTGCGCCGGTTTCTACCGCAACGGTAACCATTAAAAGTCCCGCAAGGCAGGGCATTGCATAGGTTGCAAAAGGAAAAACGCCTGTCATGAACATCAAAAGGGTGCAAAGCGCCGCAACCATTCCGCAAAGGGCAACTTTTTGGCTTTTTTTTGTCATAATGCGTTCTCCTTTCTTTTGGTGTTGCCTCCCCTTGAGGGGAGGTGTCTGCGAAGCAGACGGAAGGGTGTTATCTCAGCACCCGTTTCCGCAAAGGCAGTCGCCAAGGCAGTCCATGCACATCATCGCAGTGCAGCAATCGCAGCAGTCACAGGGACAGGCGTAGCATTGGGTCTGGGTGGTTCTTCCCGGGGAAGAACCGTATTGCTGCTGATAAGCCATTCGCTGATAAGCCGCGGCATATTCCCGGTTTCCGGGTTCCATCTGGCATGCCCGCTGGAAACATCTGGAAGCTTCGCCAAGCCAGCCCCTTCTGTAATATATGCTTCCTTTCAGGAAATACCATTCCGCGTTTCTGTTATATTCCGGAACGCCGTCAAGGATTTCGTCTGCTTCCGCAATGCGGTTTTGCTGAATAAGTCTGCGGACGTCCGAAAACTGGCTGTTCGCGGAATAACCGGTTCCGTAACTGTTATAGCTTGAACCGCCGTAGTTCTGGTTATATCCGCCGTAGCTTCCGCCATAGGAAGGATTTCCGTAGGAAGTTTTTCCGGCTTTCCGGTCTTTCTGAATCTGGTCATAAGCGGCGTTGATATCTTTCATCTTTTCAGCCGCAATATCGGCAAGAGGGTTATCAACGTATTTATCCGGGTGATATTTTCGAACAAGTTCGCGGTAAGCTTTTTTGATTTCTTCGTCGCTGGCGTTTTCAGAAACGCCGAGAACTTTATAAGGATTATCCGTTTTGTTCCCCTCCTTTTTTGCTTATTATTCGTTCAACCTCCGCGGTTAAACCCAAACATATTGTATTTTCCACTATTTCTTTATATTTGTCAAGTTCAAGAAGCTCAAGATCGTCCGAAAGTTCCGCAGTTGTCATAAAAAGAACGGATTTTGCTTCAGAAATTGCCTTTTCTCCACCGAAAATAAAAGGATTATAGTTTCCTTTTTTAATATCGTCCTCAAGGTCGTCAAGAGCGTCGCAAAGATAGATATACCGCCCAAGAAGATAGCCGAATCTTTCGAGTATGCGCTTGTTTTCTTCGTTTCCGCCAAGGGAAATTATCTCCGAAAGAAATTTTGCGGTTGGTTCTGCCGCTTCATCGGAAAGAGAAGATTTTTTCGCTTCAACCGCCCTTTGTTCCTCAATCATTTTTGCAGCGCAAAGATCGATTTTTTTAGCTTCCTCTCCGGAGGAAAGAACCTTTTTTCTCGCGGAAGAAGCAAAAGGCAAAAGAAGCGCACCCCTTATTTTTCCGAAAAAGCCTTTGTCGGAAATGTCGTCTTTTATTTTGTAATAAGTCAGAATCATCGCGGCTTTTGCCGCAAGGGAAACCGCCCTGTTCTCAAGACAGCGGCATTGTTTTTTAAAAGGATGGGCGATGCAGGAACATTTTTCAAAAGAAGGACAGATTTCGCTGTTCAGCGACATAAAAAACATTGCCATAAAAGCAAAATCATAGCTCAGCGTCATTCTCGCAAAAAGTCCGTAGCTTCTGCCGAGTTCTTTGCAAAGTCCGCAGTAAACCGCTTTATAATCTTCCGCTTCGCGGATTTTCAGTTCCGGGCGGAAAGGTTTGATATATCCGAACAGGCAAAGTCCCCCTTTCTTATATTTTTTCTAATAATATTTTACACCTTTTTTACAACAAAGTAATTAATAAAATGTAAAAAATCCCATGGTAAAGCCAATAATAACAAAAAAGGAGAAAGAATTAATGTGTACGGCAATCGCTTTTAATAAAAACGGAAGCTTTTTCGGAAGAAATCTTGACCTTGAATATGAAATCGGAGAAAAAATAACCTTTGTGCCAAGGAATTTTCCGCTTGGATTTAAAAACGGAAAAGTTTTTGAGCACCATTTTGCAATGCTGGGAACTGCCCATATCGCCGGAGGTTATCCTCTTTTTTATGATGGGATAAATGAGCACGGGCTTTTTGCCGCGGCGCTCAATTTTCCGGAAAGCGCCGTTTATTTTCCGGAAAAAGAGGGTATGGGAAACGTTGCTGCTTTTGAAATGATTCCGTTTGTGCTTTCGCTGTGCTCAAATATTGCGGAAGCAAAAACACTTTTGAAAAGAGTGAACGTTTCGAGCACGGATTTCAGCAAAGTCCTCAAAAGCACCCCGCTCCATTGGTTTTTCGCCGATAAAACAGGCGCAATAACCGTTGAACCTCTTGAAAACGGGCTTGAAATGTACGAAAATCCGTTTGGAGTCCTTACAAACGAACCGCCTTTTGGGTATCATAAACTGCGGCTTTCGGAATTTCTCGGACTTTCTCCAAAAGAACCTGAGAACAGATTTTCGGAAAATCTTGATTTAGAACCTTTTTCAAAAGGGACCGGCGCTTTCGGCCTTCCGGGAGATTCTTCCTCGTGCTCAAGATTTATAAAAGCCGTTTTTGGGAAAGAAAACGCCGTTTCGGAAAGCCATGAGGAAAGTCTTTCACAGGTTTTTCATATCCTTGAAAGCGTTTCGATGATAAAAGGCTGCGTCCGCCTTGCTGACGGAAAATTCGAAAAAACGGTCTATTCCGCCTGCGCCGACGGCGAAAACGGCATTTATTATTGCAAAGTTTTCGGAAACAGCAGGATTTTTGCGGTAGATATGAAAAAAGAAGACCTCGAAGGAACAAAAATCGTTCCATATCCTTTTAAAACCGAGCAGGATATTCTGTTCCAAAACCGATAAAAAACACCCCGCAGATGCGGGGTGTTTTTTTCTGGCGTCCCTAGCGCGATTCGAACGCGCGGCCTTTCGCTTAGGAGGCGAACGCTCTATCCTGCTGAGCTATAGAGACATCACTTGGTATATTTTACTTTTTTGCGGCGGTTTTGTCAACAAAAACGGGTCATTTCTCCGGAAGATCCATTAACATATTTATGGTGCGGAAAATTTCGCCGCATTCGGAACATTTCCATTCGGTGTCGCTTTTCTTTGCTTTTTTGTGAAGATGTTCAAGGAATTCGTGGCCGCATTTCGGGCAGGGAACCTTTTCGCCGGTCCAGAGTTTTTTCAGGAAAACGACTTCCTCTTCTCTTGTTTTAAAATACATAAAAACCCTCCGCTTATAAAATCGGTTTTCCGTTCAGCACTGCTTCCGTGAGTTTTTCGCCTTCATAACGGAGCTTAAGGGAAAAGAAAGGTTCACCTTTCTGAAGAAGTTCAAGAAAAATTCTGTCCCCTTCCCATTTCGGAATTGAATCCAGTTTTTCGCGGCTTATCCATTCCAGTTCGCCTTCGTCGCAGTCGATAAGCTCGCCGGAAAAACCCGTTGCGGTGAAAAGATGCATATATTCCGTTTCCCATTTATCAGAAACGAAAGTGACTATTCCGCGGTAACGGTAATCCGTAAGGGTAAGGCCGGTCTCCTCTTTCGCTTCGCGGAAAATACAGTCTTCGGGGCTTTCCTTGTCCTCAAATTTTCCGCCTATGCCTATCCATTTATCTTTGTTGGCATCATTTTCTTTCTTGACGCGGTGGAGCATAAGATATTTTCCGTCTTTTTCTATATAGCAAAGGGTGGAATTTATCATTCTGAAAAAGCTCCTTTCAGTTTTTCGGCGGCGGAAATATCCGCGGGGCAGAATTCAAGACTTTCTGCCTCAAAAGGCGAAAGCCATTTTGTTTCGGAATGGAAAGTCGGTTCGATTTTTTGGGAAACAAGTTTTGCCTTGATGAAATAAAAATAAATATCTTTTTTCGGATAGGAAAAAGGATATTCGCAGAAAATTTCAGAAGGTTCAATATCCGCGGAAAGTTCCTCTTTTATTTCGCGGATTATTGCTTCAAAAGGGGTTTCGCCGGGTTCGATTTTTCCGCCGGGAAATTCCCAAAGGAAAGGGCAGTTTCCGCCGGGACCGCGCCTGCAGAACAAAATTTTTCCGTCCTTTTCAATGATTGCGGCAACAACTTTTATCATAAGATCACCGGCTTATCCAAGAGCGATATCGAGGATCATCATAAGGGCAAAACCGATTGCAACGCCGATTGTTGCAATGTTGCTGTGTTCGCCGTCCTGGGATTCGGGAATAAGTTCTTCCACAACAACATAGATCATTGCGCCTGCGGCAAAGGAAAGAATAAAAGGCAGAACAGGTTCGATTATTGAAACAAGCGCGAGGGTCAGAAGTGCGCCCACCGGTTCAACAACTCCGGAAAGGAAACCGTATTTGAACGCTTTTCCCTTGGAAAGTCCGGTTCCGACCAGGGGCATGGAAATAATTGCGCCTTCAGGGAAGTTCTGGATTGCAATACCAATTGCAAGAGCAAAGGCACCGGCTGTTGTGATAACGCTTTCACCGCTCAGCATTGCCGCAAGAACAACGCCCACCGCCATTCCTTCCGGAAGATTATGGAGCGCAACGGCAAAGACCAGCATAAAGGATTTTCCGAGGGTGGATTTTCTGCCTTCCGGTTTGTCGGAATTGAGGTGGAGGTGGGGAATAAAGCTGTCGAGCAGGAGAAGGAAGAACATTCCCGCAAGAAAACCCGCCGCCGCAGGAAGCCAGGCAATTTGTCCCGCTTCTTCCGCCATTTCGATTCCGGGCATTATAAGCGACCAGACCGAAGCCGCAACCATTACTCCCGAAGCAAAGCCCAAAAGCGCTTTCTGGAGCTTCGGGTTCATTTCGCCTTTCATAAAGAAAACCGCCGCCGCACCAAGGGAAGTTCCGAGGAACGGAAGCAAAACGCCGATGATTACTTTCATTGTATCTGTCATTAAAGGAAATCTCCTTTCATAAAAAACATTCTTTGAAAGATTATTGTACCATATATCATATTTCTGAACAAGAAATTTTTTATCGCTGCAACAAAAATGCCTAAAAAACACACTATATAGATATAAGGTATAAATTGACAATATCAATACAGGCATTATAATTGAAATCAGAAAAGGCGGTGATTTTTTATGAAAAAACTGTTTTTGATTTTGCTTCTGGCTCTGGCGTTTTGCGCCTGCGGAAAAACCGAAGTTCCTCCGGAAGTTTTGCCGGAAAGCGAAAGTTCTTCTTCCGAAGAGGAAATTCCGGAAAGTTCCGCGCCGGAAGAAATTCCCGAAGAAAAGCCGGAATTTGTTTTTGAAAAGCCGGAGATTCTCTATGCGGAAAATGTTCCGGAAGAACTTTTTGAATCCGAAGCTTTTAAGGAAGCCATGGAGCGCCCTTCGGTGATTCTTTATGATTATGAACCAATAAGCGATTGCCTCGCGGCGGTCAATTTTGTTGAAGCGGCGGAAAAAGGAGAATATGCGGAATTTTATATCTATAAATTCAATCGCGATGAAAAATACAGCGGTGACACTCTTTATTTACAGCATTTTATTCTGGATAAAAATTATGTTCAAAGAAAAGCGGACAGTTGGCAGGGTTGGGAGAAAGGTAAAGATCTCACCGAAAATACTGTTTATGCCAGAGCAAAAATCAACGACTTCGGATATTTTTGTCTTCTTGATTGGGACGGCTGTGAACTGTCATATACAAAAGTTATAAGCGATTTTGCCCTTTATGAAAACGAAGCGGAACACCGCGCCCTTAAGGAAAAATATATCGACCCGATTTTTACAATTACCGTCACCCCACAGGAATTCACTTCCGTTTCGGATCTTTCGAGCGATTTTGTCTGGCTTTTTGAAGATATCTATAATTATGAAAATGGACATGACCCCTGGCAGGAATACGGCGATTATTGGCCTCTTAAGGATATGTCCGAGCTTTTGAACCGCTATTTTGACGGCGTTACAAGGGAAATGATTATTTCCGACAGGCAAAGTATTTACGATCCCGAAACAGATACGATTTATTATCCCGGCGGCAGCGGCGGCGCTTATCCGGAAATCCGGGTTTGTGGTTTTGAGCAAAACGGCGATATCCTTACCCTTTATTATGAACACTATAACCCGGAAGTCGGAGAGTTTGTTGAAAACAAATATTCTGTCCTTGAAATAAAGCTTCTTGAGGACGGAAGCTTTCGCTATCTTTCCCAGAAAATTATAGAAAGGAAGCCTTGAAAAATGAAAAAACTGTTTTTGATTTTGTTTTTGGTTTTAGCGCTTTGCGCCTGCGGAAAAACCGAAGTTCCTCCGGAAGTTTTGCCGGAAAGCGAAAGTTCTTCTTCCGAAGAGGAAAAACCTAAGGAAAATCCGGTAAAACAGCTTACCACGGAACAGGTCAAAGCGATGGGTACTCTCGGAAGATTTCCGGATTACAAGCCTTATGAGGAAGAACTTTTAGCCCGGGGAATCGATGCTTCAGTTATCGAAAGCGATTTTGTCAGCAGGACGGATTTTGAGGCGAAGCTGAAATTAACCCTTGGAACAAAGGAACTTTTGATTCCGTTCAGCGGAATTTATGATAACAACGGAAACGTATATTTCGGAACGATTTTGTTCCCGGCGGAAAAAATTGCCGCTTTTTGCGGAAGAGATAAAATTGTCTTTTTCAGCACCGCGGATCTTGAAATAATCGACTATTCGCCGGAGATTCCGGATTTTGAAAAGGACGACACATGGATAAACGGCGTTGCTTTTGACCGCGAAAACAAGGAATGTGTTGTTTTCGCAACCCCGATGGATCACCGCTCCGGCGAACTTGGAAAAACTTTTGCTCTTTATTACGGCGAGGACGCAAAACTTATCCGAAGCGCAGAAATAGACATTGGCGGAAGCCGCCACGCACTTAATTTTTATGTTCCGAATTTTTTCTCCGAAGCGGAATTTTTTGAAATCGACGGAAACCGTTTTTTTATCACCGACAGCCAGTTTTTTGAAGAAAAACACGGAAACAGATATCTTCTGGGCCACAAAATTTCCGTTTCAAACGGGAATTTTGAACTTGAGATGATTCCATATACGAAAGACCTGGACTATTACGAAAAAACATGGGTCGCCCTTTTGCGCGAAAACGGAATTATAAAGGAAAGCCTCCTTTTTTATGAGGAAGAAAGCATAAACATAAATTACGATTCGGAATCTGCTCCGCCTTCCCTCGAAGTTTTTGAAAACGGAAAGAAGGCGGTCTATAAAGACGATTATTTCGCCATGGAGCTCACTCTTGATTTTGAAAACCACAGCGAAAAACTTGAATATAACATTACGGACGAGCATATTGACGGGCGTTTGAATACAATAACCAGTGCCGACGGAAAATATTCTCTCCAGAGTTTCGGTTCCCATGGCGGCGGAGATATTATGTATTCACATATTTCCGTAAGAAATAACGAAACCGGAAAACACAGATATTTCGGTGAAATCGGCGGAATGTACGGCGGTTATAACGGAATCGGCTTCCTCAAAAACAACGATATTTATCGTTACAGCTTTTATGATCTCCAGATTTTCGACCCGGAAAGCCTTTTGGTAAAATTCGATATAAACGATAACTTCCCGCTATGGTATGATGAAGAAACCGACAGCGGAAGACACCTTCTTACCTTCCGCCGGAATCCGGAAGATTTTAGCTATATTGTGGTCTATTTTGAATATGAAAACGGAATCGGCTGGTATGATACAGACGGCGACCCCACCGGTCACGACGGAATTGCGAACTGCAACTATAAAATCGGCTTCCTCGACCCGGAGGGAAAACTTGTTGAAAGTTACGACACCGGATACGGAATCCGTTCCGACCCTTTTGGAATAAACAATGTTGAGATGAGATATTCTGAAGATAAACTCACGATTTTCGCAATCGGCGGAAAAGGCGGGGTTTCTTTTGAGGGCACTTTCGACATGGAAACGAAGGAGTTTGAAGTTAAAAAATAACTTATAACAGCAAAAAATTGAACAGAGGTGTTTAATAACACCTCTGTTTTTTGTTTTGAATAATTTGTTGACAAGTCAACGGAAAAGAGGTAAAATACTTTTTGTTGCTTGTTGACAAGGCAACAACTTAAAACGGCTCGGAAAGAGGTTTTAAAAATGGAAAGCAGATTTGAACAGTTCAAAATGGCAATATCCGGAATCAACCGGTATGTTCAGAAAATCGAAAGAAATGAAATGGTAAAACGCGGATATAAAGGCGCTTTCGCCCAGTATCTTGCTGTTCTTAAAAGATTTGAAGAAGGCCTTACTTCCTCTGAACTTTGCGAAATTTGCGATAAAGACAAAGCAGCCGTTTCAAGAATTATTGCCGAAATGGAAGAAAAAGGTCTTATTTCAAGGGAACACAAAAAAGTAAGAACATACCGAACAAAAATAGTTCTTACCGAAAAGGGAAGAAACACTGCGGATTACGTTTCTGAAAGAGCGAAGGCAGCCATTGCCGCGGTTTCCGACGGAGTAATGGACGAAAACCAGAGGGAGGTTTTTTATTCCACCCTTGAGGTTCTTTATAAAAATCTTCAGAAAGTAAGCCGCGAAGGAATTCCCCAGGAAGATTTGTAAATTATAAGGAGAAAGTTTATTGAGTATAAAAATCGTTCTTGATTCAACAACCGACCTTGTTCCGGAACTTGCCGGAAAATTCGAAGTTGTTCCTCTTACCGTAAATTTCGGGGAAGAAGAATTTATTGACGGAGTCACGATTACAAAAGAAGAATTTTACGCAAAACTTATCGAAAGCGACGTTGTTCCGACCACAAGCCAGGCTGCCCCGGAAGCTTTCGAAAAAGTTTTTAAAAAAATCGTTGAAAACGGCGACGAGGCAATTGCAATAACCCTTGCATCAAAACTTTCCGGAACTTATCAGAGCGCTTGTATTGCCGCTTCGGAATTTCCGGGAAAAATAAGGGTCATCGATGGAAAATCCGTTGCGATTGGAACGGCAATTCTTGCGGAATATGCCGTATCCCTTGTTGAGAAAGGTTTTTCCGCCGAAGAAATTGAAAAAGCTGTAACCGGAAAACGTGATGATATCATAATAGTTGCGCTTATCGATACCCTTGAATATCTCAAAAAAGGCGGAAGACTTTCAAAGGCGGCGGCTTTTGCCGGCGGAATTCTCAACATAAAACCTGTCGTAAGCGTCGAAGACGGCGAAATCAATATTCTCGGAAAAGCAAGGGGTTCAAAACAGGGCAACAACTTCCTCGTTAAGGAAATTGAAAAAGCCGGCGGAGTTGATTTCAAAATGCCCGTCCTGCTTGGCTACACCGGTCACGATCCTTACATGCTTGAAAAATATGTTGAAGACAGCCGTTTTCTTTGGGAAGGAAATGTCGAAAATCTTCGCAAAACCTGTGTCGGAAGCGTTATCGGAACCCATGTTGGTCCCGGTGCGGTTGCTGTTGCTTTCTTTAAACAGACCACAAAATAATTTTTTCATAGTAAACACCAAAACAAAAGGCGGAGCATTTTGCTCCGTTTTTTGTTTTGTGCTCAAAAAGAAAGCGCCGTACTCAAACTTGAGCACGGCGCTTTTATCCTGTTTAAAATCAGATTCTGTCAATAAATTCTTCAAAAACGCTGTTCCATTTTGCGGGATATTCAAAAAACATAAGGTGTCCGCCCATAACATAAGTTTCGGTTCCGGGGAAGTTTTTTGTATAGAAAGGCTGTGCAACATCTGCCCAATGTTCGGCAATGAACATAAGGCTCGGAAGATTCTGGCTTACGGAAAGGGCTGTGTCATAATAGTTAGAGAAAATCGCGCTTGCAAAAAGTTCACCGCAGATCCAATATGGGGTCTTTCCGGACATATCAAGAAGATAGCTTATCTCTTCTTCGTTCATGGTGTGTTGGATCATGGTGCCTTCGGCATATTCTTTAAAGAATTCGCGGGTGCCTTCCGGAGTTATAAGAACGCGGCTTGCAACTTCGGAAAGTTCTTCAATGGTTCCTTCGGTCCACCATGCGGGGTCCGGGTGGAGCGGGAGCGGAGACATATCAATGGTAACGGCAGCTTTCAATTTTTCTGTGCCGAACTGTTCGATATAAGACCAGGTGTCAAGGTTGCCGGTGCTCCAACCGACAAGGATAACTTTTTCAAGACCGAGAGCATCTATAAAAGCCGCAAGGTCTTTTCCGTGGGTGACATAGTTATTGCCGGAAGTACCTTTGGTGGAAAGGCCCTGTCCTCTGGGGTCGATGGCAATTGCGCGGTATTTTTGGGAAAAATATTCAACCTGAGCTTTGAAAATATCGCCGGAGAAAGTAAGACCGGGAATGAAGATTATGGGGTCGCCTTCGCCTTTTTCGATGTAGTGGATCTCAACGTTGGTATCAACTGTCTGATATTTGCTTTGTAAAAAATCTTTTGCCATTGGTTTTACCTCCTGTTTGTTTTGTTAGCTGAATTATAGCACCGGAAAACAGATTTTTCAACCGGATTGGAAAGAGGGAAAATTCATGTATTTTAAATGTACTTTTTGCCGTTGCAGCAGCGGTAAAATTTAATTCAAAAAATTTTTATTATTTAACGAAAAGTTATTGACAAAGAAAGAAAAAAAGAATATATTTCAGTTAGCACATATGCTAATTGCATACGAACAAATAGTATTGATGCAATTTGTACGCATGCAACGGAAAGGAAGGAAAATAAAATGCCTCACATCAACAAAAAACGTCCGGATACAAGATTGCAGATAATCCAGGTTGCGGCAAAACTTTTTATTGACGAAGGCTACACAAATACATCTTTTGCCAAAATTGCAAATATGCTTGATTTAAGCACGGGAAACATAACTTTTTATTTTAAATCGAAAGAGCATCTTTTGGCGGTTCTTGTAAATGAATTATTCAGTTTTCAATATAACCTTTTGGAACAGGCTGCAAACGAAGGTAAAACTTCTTTGCTTGCGTATTGTTTTGAACTGACAACAGTTGCAGCCGCTTGCAGAGAAGATGAAGCAATAAGGGACTTTTTTGTTTCTGCATATTCTTCTGAAATCACTCTTAGACTCATAAGAGAAAACGATGTGGAAAAATCAAAAAAGATATTCGGCGAATACCATCCGGAATGGACGGATGAACAATGGATGGCAACGGAAAACATTGTTTCCGGAATAGAATATGCAACAATTATGACATCGGAAGAAACAACTTCCCTTCCGCTGCAGATCGAAACGGCGCTTAACTCCATAATGATTCTTTACGGGGTTCCGGAAGAAATGAGAAAAATAAAGATCAAAAAAGTTTTTGCGCTTGATTACAGGGCTCTCGGAATGCGCGTTCTCGGTGAATTCAAAGATTACATCGATAATGTAAACGAACAAAATCTTAAAAATGCAGCCAAAGCAAAATAGCATTACATAAAAAATCTTAATCGAAATATTAATCCGGAGGATAAAGCATGAAAGAAAAAGATCTCAAACGTCTGAGCAGGGAAGAACTTCTTGAATTGCTGCTTATCCAGACAAAAGAATCTGAAAGGCTTGAAAAAGAACTTGAAAAAGCCAAAGCAGAACTTGAAAACAGAAGAATAGACATCGAGCAAGCCGGAACTTTGGCAGATGCTTCGGTAAGAATAAACGGCGTTTTTAAAGCAACCGAAGCTGCGGCAAAACAATATCTTGAAAACATTGTCCGAATGGAAAAAGAAACAAGAGAAAAATGCAAAAAAATTCTTGAAGATGCCGAATACGAAGCCGAAAGGATCAAAAAGAAAAAACCGAAAGATTCCGTTACGGACGCCCTGCTTGAAGAAATCTATGATTTCATAGATGAAGAAAAATGATTGGTTAGGAAAAAACTATGATTTTTAAAAAACTTCCGGAATCGGAAGAAGTCGAAAAGGAACTTAAAAGAGAACAATATAAAACCCGATATAAAAGAACACTTAAAAGCACGGTTTTTGCTTTGATCACCGCGGCGGCGGTTGCCGTTCTTGTTGCGACGCTTTGGCTTCCGGTTCTTAAAATTTTTGGCTCTTCGATGAGCCCGACTCTTTCGGAAGGCGAAATTGTTGTTTCGATAAAGGCAAAAAACCTTGAACCGGGCGACATTGTTGCATTTTATTACGGAAACAAGGTTCTTGTAAAACGTTACATTGCCGGTCCGGGAAGCTGGGTAGATATCCGTGAAGACGGAGTTGTTCTATTAAACGACAGCATTCTTGTTGAACCTTATATATCCGAAAGAAATTTCGGAATTTGCGATATTGAACTTCCGTACCAGGTTCCGGAGGAAGCCTATTTCCTTATGGGCGACCACCGAGAAACTTCGGTTGATTCAAGACACAGCAGCGTCGGTTGTGTTTCGGAAGAACAGATTGTAGGAAAAATTGTATTCAGAGTCTGGCCTCTTGAAAAGTTCGGATTCGTGAAATAATCTCAGATACAGAAAACTTCTGAAGATTGGAGGGGTAGTATGAAAAAAGTTTTTCAGAAAACAGCAACAGAACTGAATAAACGCAGTAAGGAAAGAAGACTTTGGAAAAAAATATTCCGTCCGCTTGTGTTTGTTGCGGTTTTCTGTGCAACCTATGCGCTTATATTGCCTGCGATTACCATGGAAGGCGAACCGGTTTGCGGTTTTGAAGAACACATTCACAGCGAAAGCTGTTTCGAACAGATTGTGGTGGAAGAACTTGTCTGCGGATTGGAAGACAATTCGGAAGTTTTCCACGAACATACCGAAAACTGTTATAAAAACGATGGAACACTGGTTTGCACCGAACCGGATGTTTCTGTTCACACACACGGCGAAGATTGTTTCCGTTCCGAAACAAAAGAAAACCTTTTGTGTGAAAAAGAAGAACACATTCATACGGAAATCTGCTATTCTTCGGAAGAGGCCGATGCAGATTACATTTGCGGAATGGGCGTTCATTCCCACGTCGAAACATGTTATGACGAAGCGGGAACGCTGACATGCACAATTCCCGAACACGCCCATGAAGCTTCCTGCGTTTCCGAAAATGTGGATTCGTCTTCTGACCTGGAAACCGAGGAAAACTGGAAAGATGGTTTTGCTGAAATAGATTTTACCGGAAACTGGGCGAAAGACTTGCTTGCGGTTGCAAAAACGCAGGTTGGATATTCCGAAAGTGAAACCAACGTGGTGCTTGAAAAAGAAGTTTTCAAAGGATATACCCGTTACGGTGAAAAATACGGAGATCCTTACGGCGACTGGAGCGGAATGTTTGTTTCCTTCTGTGCGGAATATGCCGGAATAACCGACTTCCCGCTTGTAAAAAATCCGGAAGAATGGCTTCTTGAACTGGATGCAGGTCAGAACCTTCTTTCTGCGAAAGACAGCCTGCCGGAAACCGGCGACATTGTTTTTGTCGATACAGATTCAGACGGTGAAGCGGAACTTCTCGGAATCGTTTCCGGAACGGTTTCAGGAACCGATAAAATTGAATTTATTGCGGGCGACACCGAAAACAATAAAGTTGAATATGTTATTTTTGACATTGCGGATCCCGCGGTTCTCGGATATTATAAACTTCCGAAAAACCCGATGGCAAAGGAAGAAATCGATTCCGCATCAACCGTTGCTGAAATGATTTCCGCCCTTCCTTCCGCGGAAGAAGCAAAAGCAAAACTTGCGGAATTCAACAAGGTTCTTGATAAAGAATCTTTTGATAAATATGTTCTTGAGCACAGCGAAAAAATTTCCGAGATAAAAGAAATTTACGAAACTTTGGACGATGCTCAGAAAATGATTGCCGGAGATATTTCCGTGCTCGCTGAAATTGAAACCGTGCTCAGAGAAACCGTATGGCAGCAGCTTCCTGTTCTTGACGGAGACAAGGCCGCTGTCAGCGAACTTAACGCGACGATTTCCGAAAACACTTATGCCGAAAAAGGCGAAACGGTTCTCTTCGGCTTCACAGCCAAAACAAAGGCATATACAGATGAAAAATTCAGCGAAGCAAGAGTAAAATTTGAATTTGAAATTGCCCTTTCTTCCGAAAAAGCCGCGTTTGATCTTGCCGCTATGCCCTGGCTTGAGGAAGCGGTTGTTACAACCGAAAAACGCGCTGTTGGAGAAGAGGAAAAGGATTTCCAGATCCTTACCGGTTATAAACGAATCAAAGCCGCAACGGCAGACGAAAGCGTTGTTCCCGGAACGATAAGCGAAAGCGCCGCCGTGAAGATCCTTGATATGTCCCATGGGGAAAATGTTTCCGTTAAAATCAGCGCAGCTGCAGAACATGGAACATGGGAAGGCAAATGTGCGGTTCACGGAACAGAAGAAAAACTTACGGTTGAATCTCAGACAGTAAGAGTAAGAAATCCTCTTGGCGAAGGCGAACAGAAAGCCGAATATGAAGCCCTTCATGCGGAATATGAAGTTATAAACGCAATGGAAAATTCCGAAGAAAAGATTTTGGTGGCGGATGAACTTTGGAACAAAGTTGCCGTAAAATACCTCGAGGGCTGCATCTCCGAAGAAGCTTTCATCGACCTTTCCGACAAACTTTATCTTATAACTGTCGGCGGTGAAATGCCTGTTTCCGAAATTGCCGAAGGTTATAACTGGAAACTGCTCCAGAACAGCGGCTGGTTCGAGGAACATGAAAATTCCGAAGAAATGCACGCCGAAAGCGAATTCTTTGCCGCTCCTGTTTTTGCAACAGCTTTCAGAAGTGCCGCAAGACTTGGGGCAACACCCGGAACAACCTCTTCCGTCCAGATTATAAACGAGGGCGGTTCAAACGTTTCCAGCGAAGGTGCGGTTTACGTAAGCAAAACCATTGAAGGAACGGAAATCGAAAACGTATTTGACATAACCCTTGAAGTTATAACCCAGGACATTGTTAACGAAGTTTACAAAGAACCGGATATGGCGGTTGTAATTGTAATGGATATTTCCAACACAATGAGAACCGCATTCGGCAGCACAACAAGATATGCGGCAGCGATGACTGCGGCAGAAAACTTTATTGAACAGTTTGCCGAAAACAACAAGGGCGCAAGTAAAATTGGTTTTGTCGCTTTCAACAGCGATGCCCACCAGATTTTTGCTCTTAGCCAGTGTTCCACAACTGCCCAGGCGGATAGTCTTGTGGATAAAATGAAAGACGAAACGGGAAAAATCATAAACAAAAGCGGATATGCAGATGACAGAAAGCGTTTCACCAATATCGAAGCCGGACTTAAGCGCGGATGGGATATGGTCAAAGACGCTGATAACGAACATAAATATGTCATATTCTTAAGCGACGGTTTCCCGACAACCTATATTAAAAGCGGATATGTCGGATATGACACATACACATCTTCCGGTACTAAAGGCGCAGACGGCGTTTTCTATGATTATGTTACCAAATATTATTGCTCCTACGGAACAAGTTACAGTGATAAAGCCGCAATTCGCGCCAGACAGCAGGCAACAACGATCAAAAATGCCGGCGGAACGGTTTTCTCCATCGGCGTCGATATCGGAGGACAGACGATAGCCGGATTTGACGGCCGCACAGGCCTTTCCGTTATTGACAGAACCGGAACAACATACGAAATCGGTTCCGCAACCAGTACTCAGGCTTATAAAAACTGGCTGAAAGATAAAATCGGTTCCGGATATTATTACGACAGCACCAACTCTAACGGACTTAACAATGCTTTCAGTAATATTTTCGCTCAAATCAAAGAGCTTAACGCGCAAAGTTCCCATCTGGATTGGGTAGCAACGGACCCCATGGGCGATATGGGTATCCATGATGCGGATTCTGTTGAATTTATAGGATTTTATAACATAAACGAAGAACTTGTTGAAGGTGCTCTTGCGGGAGAAAGCAGAGATGGCGCACAGTATGAAAACACGGCAACTTTTGATACCGATAAAAACACTATTCATTGGGATATCAAACAGTCCGGTTATATAAGTGTTAATGCCGGAAACATAACAAATTACAGATGTGCTCTTAAATATCGTGTGCGTCTGCAAAACGAAATGGACGGGTTTGTTGAACGGCAGACTTATTATACCAATGACGTAACGTCCCTTACTTACCGCGTTATCGAACAGACAGGAAACAATGTTACAATTTCCGAAAGAAGAACCGTTGAATTCCCGATTCCCGCAGTTGAAGGTTACCTTGCGGAACTTGAGTTCACAAAAACCAACAACAGCGGCGAACTTCTTAAAGGAGCAAGCTTCAAGCTTACCCATGATACCGAAAGCTGTGGTTTCTGCCGCGGTGACGGAAAAGGGCATGTTTCAATTCCCGAAAAAAATGCGGATTCCAACGGAAGCAGCACCATAAAATTTGAGGGAATACCTTCCGGACACAGCTATCTTCTTACCGAAACAGTTGCTCCGGACGGATATAAACCAAGCGAAAATGTCTATCGCGTAACGGTTGCCTATGATACAACGACCGTTACAATTACAGCAAAAGACGGAAGCGACGTTCCCTGGGAAGGAACAGTTGTCAACGAAATTCAATATGTTCTTCCTTCCACAGGAGGAAGCGGAACAGACATAATTTATACATCCGGTGCGATGCTTCTTACGGCAAGTGCCATAATGTACGGATACAGTCGCAGGCGCAAACGCAGAAAGGGGGCACGCGATTAAAAGTGGCCTCGTTTTCCTGACAAATCTAATTTGCGCCGGGGAATGTATTCGGATAATAAAAAATTTATTTTAAAATTTTTTGAAAGAAGGGAAAATTTACAATGAAAAAATTTTTAGCCATTCTTCTTTGCCTTGTTATGGTTTTCAGCCTTTCTGCAAACGCATTCGCGGAAGACGGACCTCATGCTCATACCATTACAATTGAAAATCCTTATGACGGATATGTTTACCAGGCATACCAGATTTTTGACGGCGACCTTACCAAAGAGGGCGTTCTTTCCAACGTTGCATGGGGAAGCGGCATTGACGGCGCAGCATTCCTTGCTGACCTTAAAGCAAATGTTGCCGCATATGCCGCATGCAACAGCGCTGCAGATGTTGCAACAACACTTGCAGCTCTTACCAGCAAAAACATTGATGACCCCGCAGCAATGGCATTTGCCGATATCGCAGCAAAATATGTCGTAGAGAACATCGAGAAAGATTTGTCTGTACAGGGAGCGGGGGTTTATACCATTTCCGGACTTGAAGACGGTTACTATATCGTAACCAACAAAACCATTCCGAATGAACCCGAAACCACTTACAGCCGTTATATCCTTGAAGTTGTCCGTGATATCACTGTTGTCCATAAAGGCGATTTCCCCAAGGTTGAAAAGAAGATCGTTGAAGGTGAAAACAGAGTTGACGTTAACGAAGCAGGCGTTGGCGAAGTTGTAAACTATGAAATCATTGGTACAATTCCTTCTTCCATTGATACATACGTAACTTATTACTATGCATTCAGAGATACCCTTTCCAAAGGCCTTGATTATAACGAGGACAGCATTAAAGTCACCATCGACGGTAAAGATGTAACCCAATATTTCTATATCGAAGTTCTTCCTTATGTGGCCAGCGAAGATACCGATCCTTATAAAGGCGGCACCGCAATTTATGTGGGAATTAAGGATATCCTTGCTCTCGAGCGCGTATATAACGAAACCTCCGTTGTTGATGATATCAGCCACAGTTCCAAAGTTATCCTTACTTATTCCGCAACCGTTAACGAAGATGCTCTTATCGCTGTTGCGGGCAACCCCAACAAAGTTCGCCTTGAATATGATAATAACCCCAACACCGAAGACGAACCTACCTTCCCTACCCCTGACAAACCCACTCCTCCCGATCCTGTCGGTATAACCCCCGAAGACGAAGTTGAAACTTATGTAACCAAACTCAGAATCCTTAAAAAAGACGGTCAGGGCAACCCTCTTAAAGGCGCGGAGTTCACTCTTACCGGTGAAGCGGTAAAAACCATTATCGTAACAAGACAGACCTTTGCTCCTGCAACCGGAAGCGAAACTCCCATCTATTGGGAACTTAACGACGGAACTTTTACCCCGGATGCACCTATTTTTGACGATCCCGCAACCGATGATGTTGATGAAGACACAAGCCATGCTTATAAAAACCTTGATCCTACCCATGTAATCAAAGAAGTTGAGGAAATCGTCACCAAAACCGAAACCGTTAACGTTAAATCCTTTGTTGGTGAAGACGGTTACGTAACCTTTACCGGTCTTGCAGCCGGCGATTACGTACTTACCGAAACTGTAACCCCCGCAGGATTCAATACCATCAACCCCATCGATTTTACTATTGAATTTGACGCCAACACCAAAAAGTTCAGCATTTCCGGCGAAGACCGCAACCTTATCGCAGTTCTCGGTGATAACACCCTCTATGCTGAAGTTATCAACGTTGCAGGTTCCACCCTTCCTTCCACCGGCGGCATCGGCACCACCATTTTCTACATCATCGGCGGAATTCTTGTTGCAGGATCCCTTATTTTCCTTGTAACCAAAAAACGCATGAGCGAATGATTTTCTTTCAATAATAATTTGAATTTGGTATAATTCATAAATGGGGGAGAGAGAAATCCTCTCTCCCCCATCAAAAAAACAGCAGTAAGGAGAGGTCTATGAAAAAGAAAAAAGGCATATCATCAACAGTTGTGCTTGTTTTTATAATGGTCATAGGTTTGTCCTTGCTTCTGTATCCAACCATAAGCGATTGGTGGAACTCAAGAGTTTCTTCCCACGCCGTAACGGATTATATCCAGCAGATCGCTGTTATAGATGACGATAAATATAAAGAGATCTGGCAGCAGGCAAGGGATTATAACAAAAAAGTCGCGGAACGCAGCAACCAGTTTTTTCTTTCCGATGAAGAAAAGACGGAATATAACAAAGCCCTTGGTTTCAGCGGAAACGGAATTATGGGTTATGTAAACATTCCGTGCATTGATGTTATGCTTCCTTTTTATCACGGAACCGAAGAACCGGTCCTTCAGGTTGCGGTGGGCCATCTTGACTGGACCAGCCTTCCGGTTGGCGGCGAAAGCACCCATTGCGTTCTTTCCGGACACAGGGGCCTTCCTTCGGCAAAACTTTTCAGCGACCTTGACAAAGTAAAAGTCGGGGATTATTTCACCCTTAACGTTCTTGATGAAATCCTTACCTATGAAGTTGACCAGATAAGAATCGTTTATCCGGAAGAAACCGCAGACCTTGTGATAGAGGAAGGAAAAGATTATTGCACACTTGTCACCTGCACCCCTTATGGTGTTAATACGCACAGGCTTCTTGTAAGAGGACACAGAACCGACAACATTGAAGAAGCCCAGGAAGTAAGGGTAACTTCCGACGCGATGATTATTGAAAAACTTATTGTTTTTCCGTTCATTCTTGTTCCGGTCACAATTGTTACTTTTGCAATTTTGTTTTTAAGCGGAAAGAAAACAAGATAAAAATTGATGTTGTTATCTCTTTTATAAAAAAGGAGGTTTTGAAATTGATAAAACGTATTTCTTCCCTTTTTGCGGCGATCATTATGATTTTTGTTTTTTCGGTGGGGGCTTTTGCTCACGATGTCCCTGATTATGACCGTACCGGTTCGATTACAATCAACCTTTCCTATGACGGAGAACCTGTTCGCGGTGGAAGCCTTACCATTTATAAGGTTGGCTATGTTGCCGAAGATGATGGAGATTTTTTCTTCCGTTTTACCGAAGATTTTAAAGAATGTGAAATTTCGATAACCGAAATCGATTCTTCCGAACTTCCAAAAGAGCTTGCAAAAATTGCAGAAGAAAAAGACCTTGAAGGAATTACAAAAAGGGTTGATTTCGAAGGAAGAGTAAAATTTGAAAATCTTGAAATAGGTCTTTACCTTGTTGTCCAGGAAATGCCCGCAATAGGCTTTAACAAAATAAGTCCGTTTTTGGTTTCCGTTCCGGCTTATGACGGTGAATATTACGTTTATGACGTAGATGCTTCACCAAAGGTGGAAGTTGAACCGAAACCGGATAAACCTCCGGAAAAACCCGAAGAAGAACAGGACGACAAACTTCCGGATACGGGACTTACAAACTGGCCGATTCCGGTTCTGGCAGGTTCCGGGGCTGTTCTGGTCTTTGTGGGAATCATTCTTCGCCGGGTTGAAAGGAAAATGGAATGAAAGCAAAGCTAGGATCAGTTTTTATCATATCGGGCCTTGCGTTGCTTCTGGCGGCGTTGGGCCTGTTCCTCTATAACGAAAAAATTCAGGAAGAAGCGGCAGATGCTTCGGAAAAGCTTATGCCGCAAATTGTAGAGGCAATTAAAATCGAACAGGAAAAATCGGAAGAACCGGTTGTTGTTGCGCCGGACGAAAAAGAAATGAAAACAGTTCCCATCGAAGGGTTTGATTACATCGGTTTTGTGGGAATTCCTTCTCTTGGGCTTGAACTTCCGGTTATGGCGGATTGGAACGAGGAAAAACTTAAAATTTCGCCGTGCAGATATTCGGGTTCGGTTTATTCCGAAGACCTTGTAATTATGGCGCATAATTACAAAAAACATTTCGGAAGGCTTTCACAGCTTGCAAACGGCGCCCCAATCACTTTTACCGATATGGATGGGGAAACATACCGTTATGAAATTGTTTCGATGGAAGTGCTTCCGGAAGGTGCTGTGGAAGAAATGACCGCGGGTGATTTTGATTTTACCCTTTTCACATGCACATACAGCGGCGAAAGCCGTATAGCTGTTCGGTGCGACAAAATCAGCGAATAATAAGTTAAAAAAATAAAAGCGCCTTTTTGCCGAAAAGCAAAGAGGCGTTTTTCTTTAAAAGGAATAATATGATGATTGTAAAATTTATAAACTTAAAAAATCGCACAAATAGAACCTTTTTCTGAATTATATTATAGTACTACAGTTTAATAAAGTCAATCTTTAGATGCTTATAATTTAACCTGTAAATACATATAATATACCCAAGAATTAAGTTGGCGGTGCTGAAAATGACAGAATTGGATTTACATGAAATCGGCAAAAGAATTCAGTTTTGCAGAAAAGGTTTGGGCTATACCCAGGAACAGCTTTCGGAAAAAATGAATGTTTCTATCCAAATGATTTCCAACATGGAGAGAGGAAACAAAGCAATAAAAATAGATAACCTTGTTAGGTTAAGCAAGGTGCTTAATGTAAGTGCGGATTATATCCTTACAGGAAAACAAAACGACAATGACCGCCGGAATCTTTGTCTTAAAATTTCAAAACTTTCGGAAAAGGACAGAAAGACGATTTCTGTTTTGATAGACCATTTTTTATCGCAGGATAAATAAATTCAATTTATATGGCAAAAAACGGATAACCATTTTTTGAATGGTTATCCGTTTTCATTTTCCCACTTTTGAGTGAAGATTATAGCGTCGGTGATATGGAAACGCTGAGCACCGTGAAACTTGCGCAATTTGAGTTTGAGCACAGGGGAGGTGCAACTGTCGAGAAGAACGGTGCTCATAGATATTATTCATTTTCGCAGAGCGTTTTTTATTTTTTATCGCATCTTATTGCAACGCGAAAAGTTCCTGCCGGATTACAGGTAAAAAGGGTAAGATCCCAGCCGCTTGTCATTTCCTCAACCGCCTCCGGCGGAAGCACTTCCGCTGCGGCAACGGAATAAAAGAACCTGTTTCCGTCCATATCTGTAAAAATAACCTCATCCCCGTCGGAAAGATTTTCAATCTCCCGGAAATGGGATTTATAGTTATGTGCCGCAATTACCATATTATCAAGATAGACAGAGCCAAAATAACGGCAGGGAGCAATTTTAAGATTCGGATAACTCCATTCACTTATAACCGGAAGCTTGATTCCGATTACGGGAATTTCCAGAGTTCCGATATATCCTATTCCCTCAATTTCCGTTTCCGGCATCTCCATTTCCGGATTAAGAATATAATCCGGAATCTCCTTTTCTGCGGCGTTTTCGAATATTTCAAAGTCTTCTTCAACAACTATCTTCTGTTCAAGAATTCCAACGGCTTCTTCCGAAAAACTCTTCGCGTTTTTTTCCTCGATTATGTTATAAACCGAAAGACCTGCGGCGGAAAGGATTAAAATCAGTCCTATTATAATAAATCCGGTTCCTCTTTTATTTTTCATAGCCGCCTCTTCTTCTGAAAATTCCCACGGCAACAAAAAGAAGTCCCGTTCCCAAAAGCGCCGGAACAGGCCACCAAAGCTGACCGGTCTGGGGAAGTTTCGGTTCATCCGGATCTTTCGGGGGTTCCGGTTTTTCCGGAGGTTTTGTTTTTTCAATACTGTTTTCGATTACAAATGTTATTCCTTCCTTTGTAATTCGAACAGTATATCCTTCCGGAACTTTTTCCGAAACTGTCCAGCGATGACCTTCATCAAGCTTTTCCCAGGTATGGCGCCAGTTACTGTCCTTGCTGAGTTTTACGGTATCGTAAAGTTCGCCGTCACAAAACAGATATACGGTAATTTCTTTTGGACGCAAAAATTCGTATCCCTTGTCGTTCCAGATTTTGAGGACTTTTCTTGTCACAAAACTGTCCGGCTCCAAATCCGGAATGGAACTGTGTTTCGGTTTTATGGAAATATCATAATCCCAGATATTGTTTTCGTTATCCAAAGCCGGAATCTGTATAATCGCGGTTTCCGCAAAGTAAGTGTATCCGTCAATGGAAACGGGATTTCCGATAACAAGATAAAGTCCCGGTTTCAATCCCTCCAAAACTAAAATTCCATCGGAATCCGTTTTTCCGCTTACAGCCGGATCGACTTTGTTCTGGAAAATGAAACTTTCGAGCGTCATGACCAAAGCTCGCCACGCTTCATCATTCACTCCGGTTATGTTGACATTAAAACCGCTGAATTCCTCGGTGACGATGAATTTTCCGTTTTCGGTTATGTTCGCAATAAGATAAACCGAAAATTCAGCGTCGGAAAGGTTTTTCTCTCCTTCACGGAAAATTATTTCAAGGCTTGATTCCCGTTCAGGATCGATTTTTTCCGAAACTGCAAAAACCTTTGCGGAAGCGCAGAAAAGGATTATGAGCATAAGCAATAAAGCTAAAAATCTTTTAGCTTTCGTCATAACCATCACCTCCGCTTTTTTTCTTCGGAATCATTATCTTAACAAACAAGGCAAGAAGAATAGGCACCGCAACAATCGGCGCAATGATAAGGGGTTCGATCTGTACCGCCTCGGAAACGACCCGGATATTCTTTGATTCCTCCGGATTTTCAACCCGCTCTCCACGAACAAGAATTCTGTGTGTATTAATCGCATATGGAGTGCATGTTATAAGGGTACAGTAATCCTTTTCTTTTTCGATTAAAAGGCTGTCTGTTTCGTGGGGTTCAACAATCATAATGCTGTCAACCTCATAGGTAAAAACCTCGTCAAGAACACGAAGAATAAAAATATCCCCGACAATAACTTTATCAAGATCGGTAAAAAGCTTTGCAGAAGGAAGTCCCCTGTGCCCGGAAAGAACGCAATGGGTGCTTTTTCCGCCAACGGGAAGGCTTGACCATTCAAGATGACCCACCGCAATCTGCAGAACGGAATCTTCCGTTCCGTGATAAATCGGAAGGGTGCAGTTTATTGCTGGGATTTCGATATATCCCATAATTCCTATTCCGGAAACATCGAGGAGCTTTTCATATTCCGCTTTCTGCTCATCGCTTAAAACATAGTGGTTTGTTCTTCCGACAAGCTTTTCGTTATATGCTCTTGCTTCGGAAAGAATTTGGTCATATTTTTCCTCATCAAGGTTTTCTATCTGCTTTGTATAGTCAACAATAACCTCAGTCTGGGTAAAAGAGTTCCAATAGTCGCTGATAGAAGGATAGAGAAGCAAGGACAAGCCTGCAACAAGAATCAATATTAACAATATGTTTGTTTTGTTCTTCATTGCAGACCTCTCCTTGCCGCACAGCTGCCTATCTAAGGCGGCTGTGCGGCTCTTTTAAATATGTATTAATATTACTGAATAATTTTACTGGTTGCTCATGCGTTTTTTGGTTACGAGGAAAACAAGGGATCCCGCAACGAGAACGCCGCCAATAACATAGAACATGGTGGTACCGATGCCGCCGGTTTCGGGAAGCATTGTGCCGGATTTGTTAACTACGTGAACACCGGAACCGGTGGAAACAACTTTGTCTTCACCTACGTCATTAATAGTTGCTTCAAGGTTTGCACCGGAAATGGTGAATTTCTGGCGGCCTACAAGCTGGTTGAAACCCGCAGGAGTTTTAGTTTCTTCGACATAATATTCGCCGTTGTCAAAACCTACAATTCTTACAATACCGTCTTTTACAGCAATCGAAACACCGGTTTCATCGGCTCTTGCTCTTCTGTAGGTAACGCCGTCATCCATAAGAACAACGCTAACTTCGTTGCCGTTTTCGGGCGCATCATAAATTTTGAATTCTGCGCCGTCGATAAGTTTGTTTTGGCTGTCGGTTTTTACGAGATCGATTGCAAAGGTTTTGGTGATGGTTTTGCTCTGTTCAGTAAGATGACCGTCACCAAATTCAAGCCATGCATAGTTTGCGTTGCCTTCGCCGTTAATAACAGCATTTTTGTTGAGCATTGCGGAATAGTGTATTACAACTTTATCGTTGCTTTCAAGTTGGTCGCAAAGTTCTTTGCTGAAATGGATTTCAAAAGTGCAGGTACCAATATCGGTTTTTACGGTATAAAGAGTGTCGGGAATATCTATAGTGTTGTTTGCGCTGGTGTCAAGATACTGAATGGAAGTAACTTCTTTGAAAGTAAGTCCGGAATCCATTTTATCATGGAGAATAAAGTTTTCTGCACCTTCGTGCACATCAATGGTTACACGGTAATCGACGATTTGGCCGATATCAGCGGTGTTATTGCTGTCCCACTGAAGAAGGGAGTCTTCCTGGACCTGTTTGCTGATGGAAGGCATATGGTTTTTTGCATTGATAAATGCATCGGGGTTGGTGGTGGTAAGACCGCAAAGAGCACCGACGGTGGAATCTACAAGATAATAACCAAGGTCAAGACCGGAAAAAGTAATTTCTTTTTTACCGTCTTTTTCGCCTATTGCATAATCAGAAGCATTTGTTGTGCTCTTATCGGGAGTGATGCTGTTGCTTTTTGCGAAAGCAAGGGCAAGCTTTGCAAAAGCTGCGGCTCTTTCAGCGCTTTCTTCACCAACCCAGGTTGCATAATTCTGTTCATCAATTTTAAAATAATCTTTTGCTGCATCGGTTGCAAAGAAAGCGGCCCAGTTTGGGTGTACTTTGTAAGAATATGCGCTTTCATCTGTATCATAGCTTTCGAGGTCAAGAATTTCATAAATTTCATAGGTAGCGGCAAGGTTGCCTTCGTCATCAACAGTTACATTGTTGATGGTGATGGAGCCAAGTTCTTCCGCAAAAGCAGTGATTCCAAGGGAAAAAACAAGTGCGATTGCAAGGATAAGGCTTGCAATTTTTGTAAGTTTCATTTTTTTGACTTCCTTTCTTTTGGTTTGATTTATTTCCGAAATTTTTAAAACTGTATTGTTGCGCTTCAGGAGGTATCCTCCTTTCTTCGCTTTTTGGTTATTCTGTATATCAAAGCGGTGCTTGCCCCAAGGGCAAGAATTCCGCCGATGATACCGGGAATAATTCCTCCTCCGCCGGTTTGCGGAAGTTCGTAATGGAGCCGATATACGTTTGTGACGGTTACCTCATATTGATTTCCGGTAAGCGTTATATCGCTGTATTCGGTTTTCCAGTCTTCGGAGAAGAAAACCTCTTCGACAGAATATTTAATGAGTCCTCCGCTGTCCGTTTTCGGAAGATCGGTAAAGGTATATGTCCAGCCGTTTTTAAGGTTCAGCTGGGCGCTCATTCCGGAATCCTTTCCGTTTTCAAGAAGCTTCATTGTTACAACAAACTGTTCATAAACCTTTTCGGTTGCAAAGCCCTGGGTGTCCCAAGCTTTGTTTACTTTGAAGGAAACACTGTTATCAACGGTAATCGGTTCGTTTGTAATAAGGAAGCCCTTGCCTTCAATTGTAACTGTTTCGGAAATCACCGTTTCCTTATACGGTGTAAAACTAATTGCTCTGGAACTGTTGGAGTTTCTGCTTAAGCTTCCGTCACTGTTAAGTCCCGAAGCATAATATCTTCCGCTTCCAAGCCTTTTGTTTGAAAAGGACAAAGCAGTTGTTTCCGAAGGCGAGCTTCTTGCATAAAACCTTGAACTTGTATAACAGATTGTATATCCGGATTCGTTCTTGAATACAAAGTTATTTCCGTTCTTCGTAATTTTCCATCTTGAATTCGGAGAAGTTTTTGCCTCGTTTTCATCTGTTTCCCAATAAAAGCGGTTTCCATCTGCGGAAAGATAGCCGCTGCTTGTTTCAAAAATATAGGTTCCTCCGTTTTCAAGCGAAGCGGATTCCGTCCAGCTTATTTTTTCTGTTGTTGTAGTAGTAAGTTCTGTTACCGTTCCGAAATATCCCGAAACCGTTCCTTCCTCAACGGTATAAACGACTTCTTTTTCGCTTTCGCCTTTAAGCGGAAGGTTCTTCCATGTGTGCGTCCAATCGTTATCCTCATTAAGGACCGCTTCCTGGATTCGAAAACCGTTTGCAAGAATATACACCGTTACGGAATCTTTTGAATGGTCAAGGCTGTCGTTCCATTTTTTCTTTACCAGAACCGAAGTGACTTCGTCGCCGTAATCCCGCTTTGCGTTTGTTGCAACAAGGTTTACTTCGTGGTTTTCAACGTCGATTTTATATCCGTGAACAGTGAAACCGACGGAAAGATCGCTTCCTTCCGCCTCTTCATCCGGAATAACGTCAAAGGTTGCCGTGCCCTGGCTGTTGATCTTTATAACGATAATTCCGTTTGCAACCCCGTAACTATCGCTGTCGGGATATTTTGTTTCTTTTATATAATAGGTGTTGCCTGCCGCAAGACCCCAGAAAGACGTATATCCGTTTTCAACAACAAATTCGCTTTGCGAAGGATTGCCTGCTTCATAATCTGCATGGCTTTCCCAAAGTTTTACTTTATTTGTACAAGCTTTATCGCTGAAAACCGTAAATTCCGCTCCGTTAAGAAGATCTCTTGTAAGAACATCTTCTTTCTGGAGTCTAAGTCCATACCGGGTGCTGATGTTGAACTTGACTTTGCAGTTTGAACCGCCTGCGCCTCGTTCAAGATAATACATAGTAAGAACATGTTCGCCGGGTTCAAGATATGTTACGCTGTCCTGCTGTCTTCCGTCAACGATAACTTCTCCGGTGGAAAAGTTTATTGAACCGTCAACAGCCTGGTGGATACCGCCTATATCAAGAACAAGCTTTCCGTCAACAAAAACCCAAACGTCATCGTCACCGGAAAATTCAAAAACAAGTTCCTCGCCGTTAACTCCTCGGTTAACGCTGTTTCCGTCGGAATCTTTTTCTCCGGGTTTGTTGGAAATATAGAATTTGATGTCGGTCTGGATTCCGAACCAGTATTCCGAGGAAACGCCGTTTCCGCCGGTGTATTCATAATGGGTCGTTCCGGAATATGTATTTGTTTCTACCGTTCTTCCGTTTGTATTTACATAAGGAGAGTTGAGAGGAAGGAAAGCTTCGCTTCCGCCGCCTTCCGCGCTTGAAAGATAGTCATAAACATAGAACCTTTGGGCGCTTCTGTTATACGAAGCTGCGTGGTAATCCGAATCGTAATAATAGTATCCGTAATATTCGGTGTTCGCCGGGTCGTCGCAATATTGGAAAAGGAAGTCGCCGGTTCCAAGATAGGTTTTTCCCATAACGCCGGTT
>JAFQBH010000042.1 GCA_017399765.1 Oscillospiraceae bacterium
CGATTTGAGTTCTTTTTTCTCCGGCATTGGGTCGCCCGGATACACTTGGCAGCCGAAAACTTCTTGGGAAATATCGTAGATTTTCATTACTTATTCTCCGTCAAATTCTTATTTATCGTTCAGTTTACTTTATCATATTTTTCGGCCTGCATCAACACTTAGTGAAACTGCCAAAGATGTAACCCGTCAGTCCAAAAGTAAATTGGGACCTTTTTTCTGTTATCTTGCAAATTTCTTCTGCCGATGTTATACTATATTAGTTATAAAAAATCACCTTCGGAGGTGCTCTTTCCCATGAAATATGACGTAATTATAATCGGTGCCGGTCCCGGCGGAATTTTTTCCGCCTTTGAACTTATCCGGAAAAAACCGGAACTCAAGGTCGCGGTTTTTGAAGCGGGACATTCCCTTGAAAAACGCCGCTGTCCCATTGACGGCGAAAAAGTAAAAAGCTGCATTGCCTGCAAAACCTGTTCAATTATGAGCGGTTTCGGCGGCGCGGGCGCTTTTTCCGACGGAAAATATAACATCACCAACGATTTCGGCGGAACTCTTTATGAATATATCGGCAAGAAAAAAGCCCTTGAGCTTATGCATTACGTCGATGAGATAAACATGGCCTATGGCGGCGAAGGCACAAAGCTTTATTCCACCGCCGGAACAAAATTCAAAAAACTTTGCATTCAGAACGACCTTCACCTTCTCGATGCTTCCGTTCGTCATCTCGGAACGGACATCAACTACGTCGTTCTTGAAAATCTTTATAATTTCCTTAAAGAAAAGGTCGAATTTTTCTTCGATACTCCCGTTGAGCACGTTGTTGCTTCCGAAAACGGATATGAAGTCAAAACCTCGGATGAATCCTTTTTCTGCAAGGACTGCGTAATTTCCGTCGGCAGAAGCGGAAGCAAATGGATGGAAAAAGTTTGCGGAGAAATGGGAATTCCCACAAAATCCAACCGAGTTGATATCGGCGTCCGCGTTGAACTTCCGGCGGAAGTTTTCTCCCATCTTACCGATGAACTTTACGAAAGCAAAATTGTTTACCGCACCAAGGAATACGGCGACCTTGTAAGAACTTTCTGCATGAACCCGAAAGGCGCTGTAGTTAACGAAAACACCAACGGAATCATCACCGTTAACGGCCACAGCTATGAAGACCCGGCAAAACAGACCGAGAACACAAACTTCGCTCTTCTTGTTGCAAAACATTTTTCCGAACCTTTCAAGGATTCCAACGGTTACGGCGAAAGCATTGCAAGACTTTCCAATATGCTCGGCGGCGGAGTTATCGTCCAGCGTTTCGGTGACCTTATCCGCGGAAGACGTTCCACCGAAGACCGCATTGAAGGAGCTTTCATCACCCCGACCCTTGCTGCAACCCCCGGCGATCTTTCCCTCGTTCTTCCGAAGCGAATCCTCGACGGAATTATCGAAATGCTCTATGCTCTCGATAAAGTCGCACCCGGAACCGCAAACGACGATACCCTTCTCTATGGCGTTGAAGTAAAATTCTATAACATGGAAGTCGAAGTCGGAAACGACCTTATGGCAAAAGATTACAAAGGCCTTTATATCATCGGCGACGGAAGCGGAATCACCCATTCCCTTTCCCACGCTTCCGCAAGCGGCGTTCTTGTTGCAAGAGAAATCGCAGATTAAACCGGATAAAAAATAAAACCCGCTCTTCCGAGCGGGTTTTTCTTTTTCCATAAAATTAAAGTTTGCAATATTCAACAGCGGTTTTTGCTGCAACTTTTGCGTTGTTGAAAACAAGCTGGATGTTGGAAGCAAGAGAATCGCCGCCGGTGAGTTCGGCAACTTTTGCGAGAAGGAAAGGAGTGGTTTCCTTGCCTTTGATTCCTTTTTCGTTTGCTTCGGCAATGGCGGTGTCGATTGCGTTGTTAATAACGTCAAGTGGCATTGCAAATTCTTCCGGAATGGGGTTTGCAACAAGCATGCCTGCTTTAAGTCCCATATCGTGGGAAGCTTTGAATGCAGCGGCAAGTTCTTCGGGAGTATCGATGCGATAGTCAACTTTGAAACCGGAAGAACGGGTGTAGAATGCGGGAAGTTCCTCGGTGCCGAAACCGATTACCGGAACGCCTTTTGTTTCAAGATATTCAAGAGTAAGGCCGAGGTCAAGAATGGATTTTGCGCCTGCGCAAACAACCATCATAGGGGTCTGGCCGAGTTCTTCAAGGTCTGCGGAAATATCCATAGTGGTTTCTGCTCCGCGGTGAACGCCGCCGATTCCGCCGGTTGCAAAAATTTTGATTCCCGCCATATGAGCAATGATCATGGTGGTGGTAACGGTGGTTGCACCGTCTTCGCCTCTGGAACAAAGAACAGCAAGGTCGCGGCGGGAAGCTTTGTGAATAGCCTGGCCTTTTTTACCGAAATATTCGATTTCTTCCGGGGTAAGACCCGCTTTAAGGCGTCCGCCGATGATTGCGATGGTTGCGGGAACGGCGCCGTTTTCGCGGATTATTTCTTCAACTTTAAGCGCGGTTTCAACGTTCTGGGGGTAAGGCATGCCATGGCTGATGATGGTGGATTCAAGAGCAACAACGGGTTTGCCTTCTGCAATAGCCTGTGCAACTTCTGCGTTTACGTCAAGGAATTTGTTGAGGTTCATTGAAATTTCTCCTTTTTTAATTTTGCTGGTTTTATTTTCGTTTCATTCGTTTTTTAAGAAGTTCCGCGCTCATAAGCGGATTTATGGTTTCGTCCGATTCCATTGTTATGGAACCTGCCGCAAGTCCGGCGGCGGCGGTATCTTCAAGGTTCATACCTTCAAGATATGCCCAGACAAGAGCGCCCATAAAAGAATCTCCGCAGCCGGTTGTGTTCACCATTCTTCCGGGGATAATTCCGTGCCAAAGGCTTTCTTTTGCCGTTGCGGCAAAAACGCCTTTTGCTCCCATGGAAATGAAAACCCGGCGAACACCTTTTTCGATAAGGGCTTTTGCCGCTTTTTCGGCATCTTCTTCGGTTTCGATTTTAACTCCGGAAAGAAGCTCCGCTTCAATTCTGTTCGGTTTAAGTGTATGGATTTTTGGGAGGATGGATTTTACCTTTTCCGCTTTTGCTGTTGAAACGGTATCCACAAAAAGCGGAACAAAAAGATTTTCCGCAAGGAATTTAAGCGATTCTTCCGGAATGTTTGCGTCCGCAACAACAACCTGGGCGTTTTGCAAAAGGGAAAGATTTTTCGAAAGATATTCCGGAGTGATGCGCTTGCAAACTTCCATATCCGAAACCGCAAGGGCCATTTCGCCTTCCGGATCGGTTATATAAAGATATGTGGAAGTCGTTGCGCCCGGAACGCGAAGAGCATGGCTGAGGTCGATTCCGAGTTCGGAACAGGAAGCCGCAACCCTTTCGCCGTTAAGGTCATCGCCATAGGCGGAAAGAAGCCGGACATCAAGGCCCATAAGACTCATATTATGGGCGATGTTTCTTCCAACTCCGCCAAGGCTTGTTATAACTTCGCCGGGGTTCGAATCTTCGCCGACAAGAGCCTTGAATGAACGGCCGCCGATATCAACGTTTACTCCGCCGACAACGACCGCATAGCTTCCGGTTCGAAGCACGTATCCTTTTCCGGCGATGCAGCCTTTTTTTGTAAGGTTGGAAATATGAACCGCCACGGAAGAACGGGTTATGCCGAGCTTATCGGCAATTTCCTGCTGCTGGATCATGGGGTTTGCTTCAATAAGCTGGAGAATCTGTCTTTCCCTTTGGGTCACGAAAAAACGCCTCCCTAAAAATTAGTTTAATTAAATAAACATTTGCTTATATTATAGCACCGCATACATCGTTGTCAACAGAGTTTTTCATTATTTTTGAAATAAAATATTTACACTTTCGTTATTCACTTTTTCGCTTTAATGTGATAGAATTAATCCAAAGAAATTTCTTTCCGAAAGGGGTTTTTTATAAATGCTCAGTATTGAAAATGAAAAACGCATTGAAAAATGGATCGAAGACCACAAAGAGGAATTTATTGCCGACCTTTCCAAAATAATCGCGGTGCCTTCCGTTGCAACTCCCGGCGTTTCCGAAGGAGAATTCCCCTTTGGAATCGAAAGCGCAAACGTTCTTGCTGCCGCAAAGGAAATTGTTGAAGGCTATGGCTTCCCGGTAAAAAACCTTGATAATTATTGCCTTGTTGCAAACGTTGGCGAAGGCGAAGAAAAAATCGGTCTTTTCGGACATCTTGACGTTGTTCCCTGCGGAAACGACTGGAACTATCCGCCCTATCAGCTTACTGTTGACGGTGACCTTCTGATCGGCCGTGGAATCCTTGATGACAAAGGCCCGCTCTGGGCTTCAATTTTCGCAGTCCGCTGCCTTAAAGATCTTGACCTTATGCCCAAACGCGAAATCGAGATTTTCATGGGCGGCCAGGAAGAATGCGGAATGAACGACCTTCTCCATTACATCGAAGTTTCCGAAAAGCTTCCGGACGTTTCCTTCACTCCGGACGGAAACTATCCTATCTGTCACGGAGAAAAAGGCGGACTTCGTTTCTATCTTGCTATCCCCTGCAACGATGAAAAAATCGTTGACTTCAAAGGCGGAACCGTTAAAAACGTTGTTGCGGACAAAGCAGTTGCAACCCTCAAAAATGTCTGTGCAGAATGCCTTGCTGAAAAACTCAAGGATAACGCAAGAATTTCCGTTGAGGCGGAAGGCGATTTTGTAAAAGTCACCGCCACCGGCGCTTCCGTTCATGCTTCCATTCCGGAAAACGGAATCAACGCCATCGGCGTTCTTGCGAACGCGCTTCTTGATGCGGAAGTTTTTGAAGGCGAAGCGAAAAACGCAATGGAATTCCTGAAGCTTGTTAACTCCGATTATAACGGCGCGGCTCTTGGCGTTCCGGTTGAGGACGAACCCAGCGGAAAACTCACCCACGTCGGCGGAGTTATCTCCATGGACCGCGGAATCCTCGATCTTTCCATTGATATCCGTTATCCGGTAACCGAAAACGGCGATAAGCTTCTTTCGAAGATCATCGAAACCGTTGAACCTTATAACGTAACAGTCCACGCGGTTGCGGATACAAAACCTGCATATTCCCCTGCGGAATCCGAAAAGGTAAAGACCTGCATGCGCGTTATCAACAGCGTTTTCCATAAGGAACATTGGAAACCCTATACCATGGGCGGCGGAACCTATGCAAAACATCTGCCGAACGCCTGCGCCCTTGGTCCGGAAGACCCGGATTACGAAAGCCCCTTCGGTCTTTTCCGCGGAAGCATTCATCAGTCCGATGAATCCACTCCGGCAAAACTTCTTTTCGATACCATGCTCGTTTATGCAAAGCTTCTTGTTGAGCTGGACGATATCGACGTAAATAAATAAAAAAGCGGGGCGGAATTTTCCGCCCCATTCGTTTAAATTATGAATTTGAAAAAATTTTTAAAATCACCTTATTTTTATTTTATAATGCTTCTTCCCCTGGGGCTTTTGCTTCTTGCGGCGGCAAGATTTATCCCCGGCTTTGCTGACGGTTATTATAACATAATTTATCGAAATCTTGGCGGAATCTTCGGAAGCATTACCGGAATTTTTCCTTTTTCGCTTATGGAAGCGGGGATCTGCTTTCTTGTTTTTCTGGTGATATATTGGCTGATAAAGCTTGTGCTCAAATTAAAAGAGGAAAAGGATTCCGTGCTCAATTATTTTTTTGGCGTGCTCATGAAAATAGCTTCCGTTTTCTGTGCGGTGTTTTTCCTTTTTTCCGTTTTCAGCGGAACGAATTATTACCGGGAAGGTTTTGCCGAAAAGACCGGGCTTGAAGTCAAAAAATCCTCCCCGGCCGAACTTTATGAACTCTGCGAGCATCTTCTTAACGAGGCAACCGAAGCCGGTTCAAAACTTTACCGCGGCGAAAATAATATCACCGTTTTTGACGAAAATAATTTCAGTATGTCAAACGAGGCAAAAGCTGAATTTGAAAAATTCGCCGGGAATTACGATTTTATGGAAATGGGATTCGGAAAATTCGGAACCCCGAAGCCGGTTTTCTTTTCAAAAGTTATGTCATATCTTCAGATTTCCGGAGTTTATTCACCCTATACCTTTGAAGCAAACGTTTGCACCGAAGGACCGGATTTCCTCCGGGGCGCAACTATGATGCACGAACAAAGCCACCTCCGCGGTTTTATGAATGAAGCGGAAGCAAACTTTATCGCCTATCTTGCCTGCGAAAAAAGCGATTCCGCATTTTTCCGCTACAGCGGAAACTGCCTTGCGCTTATTCATTCAATGAACGCCCTTTATTCCGCAGATTACGAGCTTTGGTATGAACTGCGGATAAAATATCCTGATTATATCGATGCGGATATGCGCGCCCAGAACGCTTATGTTGAAGCCCACGACACAAAAGTTGCGGAAGTTTCCGACAAGGTCAACGATACATATCTTAAACTCAACGACCAGCAGGACGGAGTCCGCAGTTACGGAAAAATGGTGGATTTGCTTCTTGCATACCGCCGGAGCTTGTGATATACTGACCTTGTAATATAAAATTATTGAAAGGTGGTTCCCGAAAATGTCCATCTATCTTCAGGATGACGATGAAAACGAAGGCATCGAAGTTTTTTGCCCCTATTGCGGAAAACCCGTAATTGTTCCCGCCGGTTACAACAGATCTACCTATCTTTGTCCCCGTTGCCACAAGGCAATTCCGCTTTCCGAAAAAATGCTCGAAGAGCTTGCTTCTTCCGCAAAAGTTGAGGAAAAGCCGAAGGTAACTTCTCCCTGCAGAAGGGACAGCCTTCTTTGATATTTAAAGAAAAAATAAAATCCCGCCTTTGGGCGGGATTTTTTTTATTTTTCATTGGGCCGGCGTTTCCGTTTCGTTTTGGCTGAATACAAAAAAGAATCCCTCCGTCACTTCGTGACACCTCCCTTTAGGCAAGGGAGGCTTTTTTACCCGGGAAAATTTATTTTTCTCTTTTGGCAAAGCGATAGACAAGCTTTCCGTTATTGAGGGCGGTTTTCTTCCAGTAAAACCATTTTCCCTTTTCCTGGGGAAAGGTGTCGCCTTCCCAACAGGCGTTTTCAATAAATTTTTCCGCGCTTCCTTCATAGATTTTATAACCTTCCAAAAGGGCGGAAAGTTCTTTTATCGAACAGAATTTTTTGTTTTTGAGCACCGGAATTTCCGCATATTTTTCGAGCATGCTCAAAACAAATTCCACGCAGGTATAGGAATGTTTTATCCTTACCCTTGTTTTAAAAGGAAAACAGGCGGCGGAAATCATGTTATAAATATGCTCTTCCGAATGGTTCGCAAAAAATTCAAGACGTTTCTTTGCCTTTTGATAATTTTCTTCCGAAACCGGAACCGCGCAGATTTTTATCCGGGCAAAATTATCCTTTTTCCGGTAACGCAAAACCGATTCCTTTGTAAATCCGCCGTAAAAAGGCGCGTTTTTATAATGGCGGGAAAAAGAATAGAGATATTTCATCTTCGGGGAAAGGGAAATTGCCGTGTGGTTATATGGAAAACCGGTCATTTTTCTTATAAACTCGCCCATTTTATAGGGAGTTGAAAGAAAAGCAACGTAAAAAAATCTTTTTTCTTCCATAATCAGTATCTGTCCGGGTTTTCCTCAACAAATTCCCGGAATTTGGATTCTATCCATTCGTTCGCTTCCAAAAGTCCTTCCGGAGAAAGAGGAAAATCCTTTTCCTGAACGTCATCGGCGTGTTCATAGCTCATAACGGTATAAACCGCCGCATGGATCACCCCGTTTTCCTTATCGGGACAATGGCGCCAGCGGAAATCTCTGCGGCTGTCGGTATAGATATTGTTTTCCCGGAGCATATCCCAGGTTGGTCTGTCAAGTTCAAGGGGTCTTTGCCATTCGCGTTTATATGCCATTTTTCTCCTTTCAGGATTCCTTTACCCTCTTTCCGGAAATATGTTCCGGAACAAGTTTTAAAAGAACCGTTTCTTTCCCGAATTTTTCAATTTCGCTTTTAATATATTCCTCATCGGAGGTGAATTTTCTGCTGAGCTTTGCGGTTATTTCCGCAACGGTTTTTAAATCTTCGATGATTTCGATTTTTCCGAAAACGATTACGCTTCTTACGGAAAGCGCCCAGTCGCCTTCGGTTTTTGTGCCTTTTTCAAAAACGCAGAATGAAACCTTCCGCTCCTTTTTAAGAGAATCCAGCCGGTGACCCTTTTTTCCGCAATGGAACCAGATGTTTCCGTCCTCCGGGTCATAAAAATGATTCATCGGCATTCCGTAAGGATAGCCTTCCTCGCCCATAACCGAAAGAACTCCCCGGGTTTCCTTTTCAAGAATTGAAAAACATTCCTCTTTCGGAATTGCTTTGTTTTTCCGCAAAAGTTCCCTGAACAAAAAAATCACCGCTTTTCTGAAAATTATATTAAAATTTTATCACAGCGCCTTCTCTTTTTCAACGAAAATTAATATGTTTACTTAAAATGTGATTTGTGATAAAATATCCGAGGTTAAAAAAGGAGGCGACAGAATGCCGGAATTCTGGTACACAAAAACCACAATGGATAAACTTAATCCGGATTATATCCGTTTTGAACATTTCAGCCCTCTGCATCTTTTTGTAACGACTGTTTTCTTTGCAATAATAATCGGCGCGATGGTTTTTTACCGCAAGCTCGACGAAAAAGGAAGACAAAAGTTTCTTTATATAATGTCCGCACTTTTGATTGCCGATGAACTTTGGAAACATATTTTAAGCGCCGCAACGGGACAATGGGAATGGGAGTTTATTCCGCTTCATCTTTGCAGCATAAACATTTTTGTCTGCGTTATCAATTCCTTCCGGCGGGACAAACTCACTTCTGAAATTCTCTATGCTCTTTGCGTTCCCGGCGCGCTTCTTGCGCTTTTGATGCCGACCTGGACCAACCTTCCCTACTGGAACTTTATGAGTCTTCATTCAAATTCGGTGCACGTTCTTCTCCTTATGTATCCGCTTCTTCTGCTTGCGGGCGGCTTCAAACCGGATTTTAGAAGACTTCCGAAAGTTCTCGCAATCGTTCTTTGCGAATGTGTTCCGGTTTTCTTCCTTAACAAAATTCTTGATACCAATTTCTTTTTCCTCAACGGAACGGCTGGAAACCCGGTTTTAAAAATTCTTGCTTCGATTTTCGGAAAAGATTTTTATTTCATCGGTTTTATCCCGCTTCTTGCCGTTGTCTGGTTCTTTATGTATTTCCCCTGGTATCTTGCGGAAAAGAAAAGGAAAAAAATTTCGGCATAAAAAAAGAGCACCGCTTTGGCGGTGCTCTTTTTTTCAACAAAAATTGAAACCGGGTTGATTTTTTATTGCATTTTTCAGTATATAATATATTTTATGCCTCCGGAAGTTTTTCGCTCTTTTTCTAAAAAACGCTTCCTGAATATATAGCGAAAAAATTTTTGCCGAAGAAATTTTCTTCGGTTCCGGAAGCAGGGGCGCACCTTTGTGTGCGCCCGTTTTTTATTACGGCGGGAGCAAGCCCCCGCCCTACATTAAATTATTGTAAATATTGATATTATCTGCCCGTTTTTAATTGGATCGGATTATCCCTCTTTCGTCATTTGCTTCGCAAATGCCACCTTCCCTCCGAGAAGGCTAAACGGAAAGTCCGCCCGATTTTACCTTTGCGGAATTTCTCTCCCTCAGTCAGCTTCGCTGACAGCTCCCTCATCAGAGGGAGCTTATATTTTGCATTATGCACTTTGAATTATGCACTGAAAAAAGCACCCTTACGGGTGCTTTTTTGTTTCGTTAATTTATGAATCTTGCAAGGAATTCCTTGGTTTCTTCTTTCTGCGGATTTGCGAAAATATCTTCGGGAGTTCCTTCTTCCCAGATTATGCCGTCTTTCATAAAAACAACACGGCTGGAAACGTCCCTTGCGAATGCCATTTCGTGGGTTACGACAATCATCGTAAGTCCTTCCGCCGCAAGCTGGCGCATTACCGCAAGAACTTCGCCGACCATCTGGGGGTCAAGAGCGGAAGTGGGTTCATCGAAAAGGAGAACTTCCGGTTCCATAGCAAGGGCTCTTGCTATTGCAACACGCTGTTTCTGTCCGCCGGAAAGCTGCTTCGGTTTTGCGTTGATATAAGGAAGCATTCCTACTTTTTCAAGGAAATATTTTGCTTTTTCCTCCGCTTCGTCTTTCTTTTTTCCAAGAACCTTTATCTGGCCGACCATGCAGTTCTGGAGAACGGTCATGTTGCTGAAAAGGTTGAAGCTCTGGAAAACCATTCCGACTTTTGCGCGGTAATCGGTTACGGAAAAGCCTTTTTCTTCAATATCTTTTCCGTGGAAAAGGATTTTTCCGCCGGAAGGAGTTTCAAGAACGTTTATGCAGCGGAGAAGGGTGGATTTTCCGGAACCGGAAACGCCGATTATTGTTGTAACGTCGCCTTTTTTTACGGAAAAATCGATATCGGAAAGAACTTTGTGGCTTCCGAAATTCTTTTCAAGATGCTGAATTTCTATGATATTTTCGCTCATTTGAAGTCCTCCAAAGTTTTTTCTTTTGCATGATAGGTGTACATTCCGCTGGTATGCGCAAGGGTATCGGTTGTTGCGAGGTCATAGTTATCGTCGCCGTCGAGTTTCTTTTCAAGAAGTCTGAGAAGGAAGGAAGCGGTAACGGTCATAACGAGATAGATCACCATTACGATGCTTGCGGAATGGAAGAAGAGATAAAGTGCGCCGACAGCGCTTTTGTGCATGAAGAAGAGGTCCGCAAATCCGATTACGGAAAGGACGGAAGTATCTTTGATGTTGATGATAAAGTTGTTGCCGATCTGGGGGATTATGTTGCGGAAAGCCTGGGGAATGATTACGTTTATCATGGTCTGAACGTGGTTCATTCCGATCGCCTTTGCGCCTTCGGTCTGGCCCGGATCTATCGAAAGAACGCCGCCGCGGACGGTTTCTGCCATATATGCGCCGGTGTTGATGGAAACGATAAGAAGTGCGGCAAAATAGATGTCCATTTTATAATCAAAAACCATGATTACGCCGTAATGGATGAAAACGGACTGGACTATCATCGGGGTTCCGCGGAAAAGTTCGACATAACCTTTAAGAATAAGGTTCACGATTTTGAGGATGATTTTTTTCCATGCAGGGTCTTTGCTTTCGATCGGAATGGTCTGAACAACGCCTACTCCGAAACCGATAAGACAGCCCACTGCCGTGCCGACAAAAGAAACGATAAGGGTGTTGAGCGCGCCTTCGAGAAATGCGGAACCGTATCCGTTCCAGACTTTGAGGACGCCTTCGATAAATTCTGCCAAGGTTATTCTCCTTTTTATATATTGGATTCCCGGTCAATTTCCCTCCGGGTTACCTAATAATCCCTCTTCCGTCACGCCTCCGGCGTGCCACCTTCCACTCTGGGAAGGCTAATAAAAGGGCAGTTGACATTACAAACCGCCCGGAGTTCTTCCGGGCGGCATTTTTTATAAATTTCGGTGATTATTCGCTGAGAGGCTGAACAGCGATTGCTTCCTGCATCATTGCTTCATAATCTTCAACGGTCATGGTGGCAAGAACGCCGTTAACTGCTTCGAGAAGTTCGGTGTTGCCTTTCTTCATGGAGATTCCGAGGTTGATTTCTTCTTCGGAAACTTCAAATTCGCCTTCGGTGCCGGTGAAATCGAGAAGGACCATATCGGAATAAACAGCGGTTGCTGCCATTGCGGTAGGCATATCGGTTACAACGAGGTCAACTGCGCCGGAATCAAGAGCAACGAGCATTGCGGGTGCGGTTTCCTGTGCGTTCTGGATATCAGCATCCGGAATCTGCGGGAGGCAGATATCATACCAGATGGTTCCGAGCTGGGAAGTGCAGACAGCGCCTGCAAGGTCTGCTACAGAGGTTGCGGAAGCATAAGCGGAATCTGCTTTGGTAAGGGTTACGATGGAAGCATAGAAATAAGGATCGGAGAAATCTACTACTTCAAGTCTTTCTGCGGTGATGGACTGGCCTGCGATTACGAGGTCAACGTCGCCGGAATCAACTGCGGGAACAAGTGCGTCCCAGTCGAGTTTTACGATTTCAAGTTCTTTGCCCATGGATTCAGCGATAAGTTTTGCCATCATTACGTCATAGCCGTAAGCGAAGCTGTTGGTTCCTGCGATCGGAACAGCGCCGTTGGAATCATCATTCTGAGTCCAGTTATAAGGTGCGTAGGCACATTCCATTGCAACGCGGAGAACGTTGTCATTTTCAGGTTCGCTGCCGCAGGCTGCAAGGCCCAGGCACATTACCATTGCGAGTACGAGTGCGATAATCTTTCTTGTCATTTTTGTTTCCTTCTTTCCTAAGAATTCATTTTTTTGCGGCTTTTTTGAAAATAAAAAAGCCATGAATACTTTCGGATGAAGATTCATGGTACATTCTTACACAAAATGCTTTGCGGAATATTCTTTATCAATAAACCGCTAACCAATGATAGCTCTCCACCGAAGTGACAGTCCAAAGGATATTTTCCCCTGGCCCAGCAAACGGAAAACAAGGCCTTTTCCCGAAAGCTTCGGCGAAAGTTCCTTTCTCACAAAACCGGGAGCCTTCCCTTAACTTGCTTTGCGTTACTAATAGCTTTCGCGCCTCTACCATTGTTTATGGCAAAGCCAAAAACAATATGTATTTTGTTTTCACATAGTTTTTAAAAACTATGTGACACAGTATAGCAGACTAAAGCGCTAAAGTCAACACCTTTTTTAAAAAATTTTTATTTTCCCCGTTGCAAAGCCATTTTTTTAATGCATAAAAGATTTCAAAAAAACTTTTGTTTTGCTGTTGCATTATGCACCTCACATAATTATAATTGATTTTTTGTAATAATATTATAAGAAAACGAAGTGAAAAAATAATGAACGAACTTTTATCCGTTGCAGTAGCCGTTATCGCCGGACTTGTTATGACAAGGCTTATAAAACCTCTTCATCTTCCTGACGTAACCGCGTATCTTCTTACCGGTGTTGTGCTTGGGCCTTATCTCATCGGTTCTTTCGGAATCGAAGGGGTGGGTTTTTGCTCCGCTGAAAACATCTCCGCCTTGAGATCCGTTTCCGAAACCGCTCTTGGCTTTATCGCCTTTGCAATAGGAAACGAATTCCGTCTCGAAGAACTTAAAAAAATCGGAAAAGCCGCAACCGTTATCGGAATACTTCAGGCGTTTGCCGCCGCCGTTGTTACCGACATTGCACTTATTGCTGTGCATTTTGCGATTCCGGAAAAGTTTTCCCTTTCCGCAGCAATAACTCTTGGCGCAATTGCAACCGCAACCGCGCCCGCCGCAACCCTTATGGTTGTTCGTCAGTATAAAGCAAAAGGCGAGCTTACCGACCTTCTTCTTCCGATAGTTGCTCTTGATGATGCCGTCGGTCTTGTAATTTTTGCGGTAAGTTTCGGAATTGCAAAAGCACTTAACAGCGGAATTGTTGATATATATTCCGTAATAATCGACCCTCTTCTTGAAATTGTGCTTTCGCTCCTTCTCGGCGCTGCTCTTGGCGCATTTCTTACTTTTCTTGAGAAAAAATTCCTTTCAAACTCCAACCGTCTTTCCCTTATAATAGGTTTTGTTCTTCTGACTGTTGCCGTTTCTTCAATAGAATTTAAAATCGGCCCTGTCACCGTTGCTTTCAGCTCTCTTCTTGTCTGCATGATGCTCGGAACGGTTTTTTGCAACACTGACAAACTCTCTTTCGACCTTATGGAACGTGCGGACAAATGGACAGCCCCTCTTTTCATCTTTTTCTTTGTAATAAGCGGTGCGGAGCTTGAACTTTCTGTTTTCGGCGAATTTACGACAATGCTCATCGGCATCATTTATGTTCTTTCCCGGGCGGCCGGAAAATATTTTGGCGCATATGCCGGATGTAAAATCACAAACCAGAACAAAAAGGTCACCCAAAACCTTGGAATCGCACTTTTCCCGCAGGCAGGTGTTGCGCTTGGAATGTGCATAACCGCTTCCACTCTTGAAGGCGACGGCGAAACTATCCGCAATATTGTACTCTTTGCGATTTTTGTTTATGAAATTTTCGGACCGATGCTCACAAAAGGCGCTCTCAAACGTGCCGGCGATATCGTTGGAAAATCCGATATGGTCAAAAACCGCCGAACCGATATTCTTTCGGGAAAACACAAGACCTGGAACGAAGAAGAACCGCAGGCTTAAAAAGCAAAAGCACCGGAAAATCCGGTGCTTTCTTTTTTCTCACGTTTTGCTTTTAATTGAAAAATCCCTTTTCCTATGTTATTATAAAATATAGTTTAAAAATAACGGAGGTTTTTTTGATGAAAAGACCCGAACTTCTTGCTCCTGCGGGAGATATGGAATGTCTTGAAACTGCGGTCCATTTCGGCGCCGATGCGGTTTATATCGGCGGACCCCTTCTTCAGCTTCGCGCAGACAACGTCGGTTTTGACCGGGAAGGAATTGCCAAAGCGGTAAAATATGCCCACGAACACGGAGTAAAACTTTACGTCACGGTGAACTGCTTCGCAAAAAACGAAGAAATCGACGCGGCGGAAGATTACGCAAAATTTCTTTATTCCGTCGGGGTCGATGCGGTAATCGTTTCCGATATCGGACTTATCGCAAAAATCCACGAATCCGCGCCGGAACTTGAGATCCACGTTTCCACCCAGGCAAACTGCCTTAACTTCAATGCCGCAAAGGTTTATTGGAACATGGGCGCAAAAAGGGTTGTTCTCGGCCGGGAAATGACCCTTGATGAAATAATCGAATTCCGGAAAAGAATTCCGGAGGAAATGGAAATCGAAGCGTTCGTCCACGGCGCAATGTGCATGTCCTATTCCGGAAGATGCATGATTTCTTCCTATCTTGTTAACCGAAGCGGAAACCGCGGCGGCTGCGCCCAGCCTTGCCGCTGGAACTATCACCTTGTTGAAATGAAGCGCCCCAACGAATTTTTCCAGGTTGTTGAGGACGAAAAAGGCACCGCAATTTTAAGCTCCCACGATATGTGCGCCGTCGGTTTCCTCGATAAACTCGAAGAAGCGGGAATCTGTTCCTATAAAATCGAGGGAAGAATGAAAACGCCTTTCTATGTTGCAACGGCGGTCAACGCTTATCGCCACGCAATCGACGGCGACGTTCCCATGGAAGTTATCGAAAGGGAGCTTGACAGCATCAGCCACCGCCCCTATTCCAGCGCTTTTTATTTCGGCGAAATGAAGAACAGCCACGGAAATTCCGGCGCATATATCCAGAAATGCACCTTCATCGGAAAAGTTCTTGATTATTCCGATGGCTTTGTTACAATTCAGCAGCGCAACAATTTTAAACCCGGTGACGAACTCGAAGTCGTTTCTCCCATCAGCACCGGAGAAAAATTCACCGTTACCGCGATTTTTGATGAGGAAGGAAACGAAAGAGAGGACGCAAGGCTTATTCAGCAGATTCTCCGCCTTCCCTGCCCAATCAGGCTCCAGAAAGGCGACCTTCTCCGGAAAAGAATTGAAGAATAAAAAAACTGAGCACGGATTTTTCCGTGCTTATTTTTTTGAAAAAAGCTATTGACAACGTAACAATGTTACGCTATAATGTGACCGTAACATTGTTACGCATATATGCAATTTTTAAAAAAAGGGAGGTTTTGCCGATGGATTTAAGCGACAAAAACCTTATCTCCAAAAAACAGCTTCTTGAAAAATATGAAATTTCCTATGGCGCGCTCTATCGCTGGAAGCGAAAAGGTCTTATTCCGGAGGATTGGTTCATAAAAAAATCCACCACCACCGGTCAGGAAACTTTTTTCCCGAAGGACCTCATCACCGAAAGGGTTGAACTTATCCTTGAAAAAAAGGAGGACGTTCTTCTTGATGAACTGGCGGAAAAAATTTCCGGTGAGGAGGAAAACAACGCAAAAATCGTTATCGAAACGGTTTTCGGCGAAAAAGTTTTCTTTTTAAAGGATATAAAAAACATAAATCTGGTTGATAAAAACGGAAAAACCAGAAAAATCGAAATTTTGGAGGACTGAAAAATGGATATGAAAATTTCAGGTGCCGGAGTTATCGGCGGCGGCGAATATGATAAAATTTCAATAAGCGGAAGCGCAAAGGCGGAAGGTTTTATCCGCTGTAAAAATTTCGAATGTTCCGGCGCTTTCTCCGGAAATTCGGATATCGAATGTGAAAACGATATAAAAATTTCCGGTGCTTTCAAAAACACCGGAAAAATCAAGACAAAGGAATTCGAAACTTCCGGAAGCGCAAAAACCGGCACAATTTCCGCGGAAATCATCAGGGTTGCCGGAGCTTTTAAGGTTGAAGGAAATCTTAAAGCGACCGAACTCAAAATCGGCGGCGGTCTTAAAACCGAAGGCGACATAGAGGCGGAAAAAGCCGAAATAACCGGCGGAGTTTCCTGCGGCGGACTTATCAACGCGGAAGAAATAAAAATCGAACTTTCAAATTCTTCAGGTTCAAAAGCCGAAAGCATTGGCGGAAGCAGAATTGTTATTGAAAATTACAGGGAAAAAGGAATTATCGAGCGAATTTTCGGAAGAAAAACCTGCGGCTTCGTTGTTTCAGAATCCATCGAAGGCGACGAAATCATAATCGAGCACACCAAGGCAAAAAACGTTACCGGAAAATACGTTATGATCGGTGAAGGCTGTGAGATCGAACTTCTTCAGTATTCCGAAAACGCGGAAATTTCGCCTAAAGCAAAAATCGGAAGATGCGAGAAAATCTGATATATAACAAAAAACCGGCGCATAAAAATGCGCCGGTTTTTTCAGAACGTATTTTCTCTCCCTCAGTCAGCTTCGCTGACAGCTCCCTCATCAGAGGGAGCTTATTTTTTAAGAATAAAGCTGTCGTTGAGGATAAGGCTGCTGTAAATCATAAGGACGTCCGCGCCTTCAAAATCAACATATTCTCCGATGAAATTCGGAAGAAGATAGCGGGTATCGATAATTGTTATCTTCGAATAATCGCGCATTAAAAGCGGCGCAAGGGAAGAACCGAAGGAATCGCGGAAAATTATAAGGTGGCGGTCGCTTTTGGCGGAAGAGTTTGTGACTTCCAGAAGCGGAACCGCACCGGAAAGATAGAATTCATAAGGGTCCTTGCCTTCGAGCTTATCGAAATCATAAATTCCGCCTTTCAGACCGGTTTCATAATTGAAAACGCTCATGGATTCAAGTTCCGGAGTTGTGAGATAAACGATTTTTTCCGGCTTGAGCGGAAGGGCGCTTTGGCCGTAATAAACACCGTGGAAATTTTCCGTTGCAACCTTTTCCTCAAGGTCCTCAAAAGGTCTTGCTTCAAGGTGAACAAGAATTTTTTCCGCAACCCCGGTGATGTCCTGCTGCTGCCAATGGGTATCGGTAAGGTAATAATCGCTTTCGTCAACAAGGTCAAAAATCTCTACGTGGTTTGCGAAGGGAAGTTTTTCCTTAAAGAAGCCGATCATATAATCGTAATCCATCTGTGGATAGCCGTTTTTTTCGCCGAGGTAAGCGTTTTTATCCGGAACAACGGAGAAAAGGACTTTGTTAACCTTGCCTTCCATATAGGTTTCATAAAGTTCGTTAAAACGCAAAGCGGCATAATCGAGGGAATCCTGGTTTATGGGAAAATCGAGCTTTGCGATATGGCCGTCGGCAAAATAAAGTTCGTTGTTATCGGAAAGTCCGAAAAGATAATATTGCGCAAGGGCTTTTACGCTGCGGAAAGTATCCCTGAAGGGGAACTGGTCATTGGTATAGTCCTCAAAATTATCCATAAAATCGCCGTTAAGAAGGGTCTTTATGGAAAGTTCCGGAAGCTGTTCAAGGGGTCTGCGTTCGCTTTCGGAAAAATCACCGGCGGGTTTGAGCACCGCGAAAAGGGAGAGCCCGAAGATGAGCAGAGCCATAACGATTATTGTATAAATATATTCTGTTTTCTTTTTCATTTTTCCCGCCTCCTTAGAATCTGAAATAGAGGAACGGGTTAAAAGATCCGTCCGCAAGATATCCGGTTACCATTATGAGCACCGCCGCAAAACCGAGAGGTTTAAGCACAGCGAAGGTTTTTCCGCCGATTTCGGTGGAATCGATTTTTTTGAGCATGGTTTTGACAGCCGGAGTTGCCAGAAGAGAACCGGCAACGAACATAAGCGCATAGCTTTTGAGGTAATAAAGGGTCGCGGTACCCGCAAAAGGAATTCCCGCAAGACCGAACATTCCTTTAAGATCCTCAAGAGCTCCGCCGATGCTCACAGAATTGAAGATAACAAATCCGATTGCGGTGAAGAAAAGGACATAGATATGTCTGAGCACCGCGGGAGCTTTGTCGAGATGTTTTTTGAGCCACATTTTTTCAATTACGAGCAGAGTTCCGTAGAAAAGGCCCCATACAATGAACTGCCAGTCGGCTCCGTGCCAGAAACCGGTAAGGAACCAGACAACAAAGATGTTGAAAAGGAATCTCGGGGTGCTCACCCGGTTGCCGCCAAGGGGAATATATACATAGTCACGGAACCAGCTTCCGAGGGACATATGCCAGCGGCGCCAGAATTCGGTGATGCTTTTTGAAATATAGGGGAAATCGAAGTTTTCGAGGAAGGTGAAGCCGAAGATTCTTCCGAGACCTATTGCCATATCGGAATATCCGGAAAAGTCGAAATATATCTGGAGCATAAAAGCCGCCGCATAGATCCAATAAAAGAGCACGGTTTTTTCGTCGCTTGCGCGGAAAATTGAACAAAGTTCGCCGAAGGCATTTGCAAAAAGAACTTTTTTCCCAAGACCGATGCAGAAACGCTGGATTCCGTAAGCGGTTTTTTCAAGAGTATGGGTGCGGTTTTTGAGCATATCGGCGATATCGACGTAACGGACGATAGGACCGGCAATAAGCTGGGGGAAAAGCACGACATAGGTTCCGAAATCCAGAATGTTTTTGTTTGCTTTGGTGTCGCCGCGATAAACATCGATGGTATAGCTCGCGATCTGGAAGGTATAGAAGCTGATGCCTACCGGAAGAGCTATTTTAAGAAGCGGAACAGAAAGTCCCGTTGCGGCGTTGAAGTTGCTTATGAAGAAATCCGCATATTTGAAATAGGCAAGGAAGGAAAAGCTTATGACAACGGAAATTATCATAAGTATTTTTTTCATTTTCGGGGTTTTTGCCCCATCCATCAAAAGCGCAAGCCCCCAGGCGGAAATTATTGAAGCCGCCATAAGGAAAACATAAACCGGTTCGCCCCAGGCATAGAAAACAAGGCTGTAGGCAAAAAGCACCGCGTTTTTAAGCTTTTTCGGCACCGCAAAATAGGTTAACAGAACAAGCGGCAGAAAATAATAAAGGAAAGGAATGCTCGAAAAGAGCATGGATTCACCTCCAAAAGTTTTTTGAACAGAAAAGTTTTAAAAGTTTTGATTTTTTATAAATCAGAATTTTTAAAGCCCTTTTGTTTTAACAATACCGGGCGCACCGGAAAGATGCGCCCGATAGTTTTTTTTAAAATTATGCGATTGCTTCGCTGTAAACGATTTCTGCTGCGGGATATGCTGCGGAAAGTTTTTCTTCAAAAGGATTAATTGCGTCGTTGATTCCGAAGGAAGCGACAACATATTCATTTCCGATGGTTGCGATTACCATTTTGTCCGGGAAACCGCACATCCACTGAGCGGAAGCGATTGCTTCGTGCATGGTTTCTGCGAAAGCTTTTGCGTCGGCAACTTTGAAAGCGCCTGCGGTGAAGGAGTTAAGGTTCATTCCGTGAACAAGAGCTGCTGCTTCAAGAGTTTCGGTTCCTGCGGGAACAAGAAGAACGCCGGTGAGGAAATCTGCGTTGGTAACGGTGCCGGGAGCGCCATCTACCATGTTGTCATAGTCGCCGCCCATTGCGAAGAATTTTTCGTCTTCGCCGAATTCGCCCCAAACGGTTTCGAGAATTTCGAGAGCGGAACCAACGGTTACTTCTTCGCCGCCGTTTTCGCCTTCTGCGGGTTCGGTGCTTCCGCAGGCTGCGAAAGAAAGCATCATTACTGCTGCAAGAACAAATGCAAGGATTTTTTTCATTTTTGTTTAATTCCTTTCAGTTTTTAAATTTTTAATTAGTTTTTGTGTTTTTTTGCTTTTAATGCGCATTTGAAAAAAAGCGCGTATATATTAAGTGCGCGAAAAATCAAATTTTCTTGCATAAAATTTAAAAAATTTTTATGAATTTTTTGTTTCGGGCACAAAATACCGGTTATTCAAGATGATATCCCGCTTTTTCAACCGCTTCGCGGATAAGTTCCTCCGGAACTTCGGCGGTCATTTTTACAACGGCGTTATCATAAAGGCAGGAAGCTTTTGCTTCGGTGATTTCCGGAATTGCTTCAAGGGCTTCCTTAACATGGGCTTCGCAATGGGCGCACATCATTCCGGTAATCTTATAAGTTTTTTCGATGATTTCCGGTGCGGTTTCCGGTTCTGCGGAAACGTCTGCATTCTCCGGAATTTCGGCAGGTTCTTCCGTGCGGATAATATCCTCCCCTACGGTGACATCTGCAGTTTCCGAAACCTCGGCTACGGTAACATCTGCAATTTCCGCAATTCCGGCCGTGGGTTCAAGTCCCGTCACCTTGCTTTTGCGCTTTCTGTCCTTCTTAGGATTAAAAATATCAATAAGGTTAAGGCGCAGTGCGTTGCTTACAACGCAGAAGCTCGAAAGGCTCATTGCCGCGGCACCGAACATCGGGTTAAGTTCAAGGCCGAAGGAAACAAGTGCGCCTGCGGCTATCGGAATTCCGATTGTGTTATAGATAAACGCCCAGAAAAGGTTCTGGTGAATGTTCCGGAGGGTTGCTCTTCCAAGGGCGATTGCCGCAGGAACATCCGAAAGGCGGCTTTGCATAAGAACAACGTCGGCGCAGTCGATTGCAACGTCCGTTCCGGCTCCGATTGCGATTCCTATATCCGCGGAAGTAAGCGCGGGAGCATCGTTTATTCCGTCGCCGACCATTGCGACCTTTCCTTTTTCTCTAAAGCGGCGGACGGCTTCTTCTTTTCCTTCCGGAAGAACGCCGGCAATCACTTCGTCAACGCCAACCTGCGCAGCAATGGCTTTTGCGGTTCTCTCGTTATCTCCGGTGAGCATTACGGTATGGATACCCATGTTTTTAAGGCGGGAAATCGCTTCCGGGCTTTCCTCTTTTATAACGTCCGCAACGGCGATCGTTCCGAGGAATTTTCCGTTTCCGCTGAAGAAAAGCGGAGTTTTTCCCTCTTCGGAGAGTTTTTCAGCAAGTTTTTCGGTTTCTTCCGGAATTTGCGCGGTGGTTTTTATGAAATCAAAATTTCCGCCGAAAACGGAAATTCCGCCGAGGATTCCGGTGACTCCGTTTCCGGGAAGGGCATAGAAATTGGAAACCGGCGCGGACTGGATTTCGGCTTCTTCGGATTTTCTGATAATTGCCTTTGCAAGGGGGTGTTCGCTTTTTGCTTCAAGAGCAACGGCAATTTTAAGAAGAGCCGTTTCGGAAACATCTTCCGCGGGAATTATATCGGTAACGGCGGGTTCGCCTTTTGTAATGGTACCGGTTTTGTCCATAACCACAATTTCGGTTCTTCCGGCTTCTTCAAGAGAAGCGGCGGTTTTATAAAGGATTCCGTTCTTTGCGCCGACTCCGCTTCCGACCATAATTGCAACGGGAGTTGCAAGACCGAGAGCGCAGGGACAGCTTATTACAAGAACGGAAATTCCCCTTGCAACGGCAAAACCGACCGTTTCGCCGAGAAAAAGCCAGACGAGAAACGTTATTACGGAAATTGTTATTACGGCGGGAACAAAAATTCCGGAAACCTTGTCCGCAACTTTCGCAATGGGCGCTTTTGTTGCGGCGGCTCCTTCCACCATTTTTATAATCTGAGAAAGAGTCGTATCTTCGCCGACCCTTGTTGCTTCGCATTTTATAAATCCGCTCTGGTTAATGGTTGCGGCGGAAACGGAAGAACCGACCGTTTTATCCACCGGAACGCTTTCACCGGTAAGGGCGGATTCATTGACCGCAGTTTCGCCTTCAAGGATAATTCCGTCAACGGGAATGCTTTCGCCCGGGCGGACAACAAAAATTTCACCTTTACGGACTTCTTCAATACCTACGGAAATTTCTTCCCCTTCGCGGATAACCGTCGCGGTTTTCGGCGCAAGGTTCATAAGAGAACGGAGAGCATCGGTTGTTTTCCCTTTTGAACGGGCTTCCAGCATTTTTCCTACGGTTATAAGCGCAAGAATCATCGCCGCGGATTCAAAATAAAATTCGTGGAGATAATGGTGGGCGCCGGAAAGATTTCCGGCAATAACTTCTTCGCTCATAAGATAGAGCGCATAGACGCTATAAACAAAAGAAGCGCCGGAACCGAGGGCAACAAGGGTATCCATATTCGGGGCTTTATGGACAAGACCTTTGAAACCGCTTATAAAGAATTTTTGGTTTATCACCATTACTATTCCGGTAAGAATAAGCTGAACAAGGCCTATTGCAATGCAGTTTTCCGCAAGGAAAGCCGGAAGCGGCCAGTTCCACATAACATGACCCATTGAAACATACATCAGGACCGCAAGAAAACCGACAGAAGCCCAAAGGCGTTTTTTTAGGACCGGCGTTTCTTTATCCTCAAGGGAATCCGCATTGTTTTGTTTTCTGTCCCTGGGATTTTCGGTTTTGAGCGAAGCGCCATAGCCGGCTTTTTCAACCGCGGAAATTATTTCCTCCGGTTTTGCGCTGCCGGAAACCCCCATGGAATTTGTAAGAAGGCTTACGGAGCAGGAAGTTACTCCCTCCACTTCCGAAACCGCTTTTTCAACTCTTGCGCTGCAGGCTGCGCAGCTCATTCCGGTTACGTTATATTGTTCCATTATATAAAAACACCCCTTTTCGGTTTGTTTTGAAAATTTCTGGAAAAGCGGCGGAAAGCCGCCTTTACCCCATTATGCATATATTATTGTAACATATTTTAAATAAAAAACAACCGCCGTTTTTTTTGATTAACCATATTTTTCATTTTAATTTCGGAATAAAATTTTCCCTTCCGGCAAAAATATTGCCAAAGGATTTTTTAAAAAGGTGGTTATAAAATGAAAAACAATAAAAAAGGCGGTCTTGGCGGTTTTCTTGCGGGAAAAGGTTTTTATGCCGCAATGGCGGTTTGTCTTATCGGCGCTGTGGGCGCCGCTTGGGTAACGGCCGGAAGAGCCATTGATTCCATAGGCGAAAAAGATAATGTTTCCGTTCCGGAAAACAGGGTCGTTTCTGAAGAAAAATATGATCCTGATGATTCCATTTTTGCTTCCGAGGACGTTGCAAAACCGAAAGAGGACGTTAAAATTGAAGAGCCTGAAACAAAAAAAGAAGAAAACACTTTCAGCTTTTTCAAAAAAAACAGTTTTTCAATGCCGCTTAAGGGAGAAATTTCCGGAAATCACAGCGGCGGTGAACTTGTAAAATACGAAGCGCTTAACGAGTGGCGCACCCATGACGGAATCGATATTGCCGGTGAAATCGGTTGTGAAATAAGCGCCGCCGGCGACGGAAAAATTCAATCGGTAACAACCGACCCCCTTTGGGGCACTGTTGTTGAAATTTCCCACGAAGGAAACCTTGTTACAATTTACAGCGGTCTTGCGCCGGAAGTTTCAGTAAAAGCCGGCGATGAAGTTAAAAGCGGCGACGTTATCGGAAAACTTGGTGAAACAAACCTTGCGGAAGTTGATAAAGAATCTCATCTTCATTTTGCCATGAAGGAAAACGGAAAATTTATCGACCCGATGACAAAACTCAAATAAAAAAACAGCGGGCGGAAATTTTCCGCCCGCTTTTTTACCTTCTCAGAGGAGGAGGGATTTTTTATTACGGTGGAAGTTGATGTTGGTTTCCACCCTTCCGTCTTTCGCCTTCGGCGAAATCCACCTCCCCTGATAGGGGAGGTTTTTTTCGGGCGAACACACAGGTTCACCCCTGCGGATTCAGAATTGATATTGGTGCGTCGTGGCAGGTGAGGCTTTTATCCGCTCTTTAATTTTGCATTATGCATTTTGAATTATGAATTAAAAAAAGCACCCTCAGGATAGCTTCCAATAAGACAGTATGAGAACATTACTGACATAGGGTAGCTGCCGTACAGGAGTGCGACAAGAAAAATTGGCGATACTTGGTTTTCAAAACCAGGTATCGCCTTTTTCTATCTTTAACAGAATGTTTGAATCTTATTGGAGGTACATATGATGCAGGAACTGAACTATATCCGTTTCGGTGATTACTATATTCCCGATATTCGTTTGCCAGAGGAAACCAGACCTATTGGTCGTTGGGGGCGTATGCACAGAGATTATATCAAGGAGCATAACCCTATTCGTTTTAACAATCTGTGTCTTAGCGGTGAGCTATGGACTTATCTGGCTGATTTGAACGAGCAGGCACAAAGCCGCTTTGAACTTATTATCGAGCAAATGAAAGACTCTGAGGGCGTGACAGAGCGCATGAAGCAGCACGATCAGATGGCGTGGGTTGGAGCTATGAACAGCATCCGCAACCGAGCCGAGGAAATTGTTCTGCGTGAGATGATCTACGAGGAGGATGCGGTATGAGAATCCTTGAAGAATTTTGGTACGGCAACATCGAGCCAACCGAGTATGACACATCCTCTTGCAAAGAATACAAGAAGCTACTGGAGCTGATTTGCAAGAACGAAGAAAAGCTCAAAGCCACCATGACTGACGAGCAGAAAGAATTGTTTTCTCGATATACAGACTGTGTACGAGAGTTCCAGACAATGACAGACTGCTTGCTGTTTCAGAACAGTTTCAAATTAGGTGCAAGAATGATGTTGGAAGTCATGGAAGAATAATCGAATATCCCAAGTGGGGCTTGTGCTTAGTTGGGCACAAGCCCCCTTTTTAGCTTCTGCCCGAGTTAGTAAGAAGTTCTCACTTGCTTTCGTACAGAAAAGTTCACAAATAATACATTGACAATAAATTTGTCAATGTATTATAATGTTAACAGGAGGTGCGTAGAAATGGAAGAGATTATTCGAATGCAAGAGAACCTGCTGCTGTTGCGACGAACTGTAGGATGGACAGCAGAAGAATTTGGTGAAAAAATAGGTGTCACACGCCAGACTATAAATAACATTGAAAATGGTCGTAATAAACTGACCAAAACACAATATATCGCCATGAGAAGCGTCCTTGATGCTGAAATGGTTCAAAAGCCAGAAGACACCGAAATGCTTAAGGTACTTTTGGATGTACTCGTAGATCATCCTGAAAACTATAGTCCTGAAAGTCGCAGCGAACTACTGTCAAAGGCAAATATGATGGCACCTTCCATCCTTGCAGGAACTACTTCTCGAGCAGATGTATCTAAAGAATGGATAAAAGTTGCTGGTGCTGTTGTTGGGGTTGGTGCGCTTATGGGAGGACCTCTCAGCATAGGGGCGGGTATTGCTGCGGTAAATGTGTGGCTTGCCAAATCTGTTGCTGAAAGTAAAAAGAAATCAAAAAAGAACAAGGAGTAAGTGACATGGGTGACTATGTAAAAAAGAAAAAGGATATGGTCTTCCAAAGTGTGGACTCTCTTCAGCAGGTTGTAAATGTTGTAAACGAAGCTGCCGCAGCTCTAAATGACTCCAAACGAACTATTAAGGAGAGTGCTATTCCGGAAGTTCTTGCAGGAGCCCTCGGAGCGGGCATTGGTGGTGTCGGTTCCTTTGCTGCCCTTTATGGTTTGGGTGTTGTCGGTCTCTCCGCTGCAGGAATTACATCCGGTTTGGCAACTGCTGGCGCACTTGTCGGTGGCGGAATGGTTGCAGGTGTTTTCGTTTTAGCCGCACCCATTGCAGCTTTAGCAGCTGGCGGTGTCGGTGTGGCTTCCCACCTCAAGAGCAAACAGCTACGGCAAGAAAAAGAACGTCTTTACAAAGAAGTTTTGGTTCGACATGAGGCCATTATTAAGGCACTTAAGGATGAAGCTGATGCCGCTAAGGAACGCTTAGATTACTTGCAAAGTCTAAACATATTACTCCAGCAAGCCGTGAAAGATTTGAGCCATGATCTGGGTGTTGCATAAAGGAGGTTTTTCATGGGAAACCGTTTCAAAGTACCCAATATCGATTTTGCCAAGATTGGTAATACGCTTGTACAAGCTGGTAGAACAGCTGGCAAATTCGTCAGTGACCATACGCCGGAATTTCTCATAGGTGCGCTCTCTTTTGTTACTGCTGATAATATCCGTGTTCGCCTGGGCCGTAAAAATGATCAGAAAGCTTTTGAGAAAAATGCTATCAGCCAGCAAGCGGTTATCAGAAAGCATGAAGCTGAAATCAATGTACTGAAAGAGCAAGCAGATCAGGCACAGGATGCGCAGCAAAGAGTAGACCGGTTAGAGCAAATCGTAAAAAACATAACAGAGGGAGGTGCTACGGAATGAGCAAGTTCAAATATACAGAAACCGAGAAGCAAATGAATACCGTACTCAAGCACCAAGATGAAATCCTCAAAGGAATACAGTTTCCATCTCAAGCAGAATCCGATGCAATAGCAGCAAAAGCAGATTCCTTACTTCGTAGCCTTGGATATAAGCCAGAAGAACTCCAAGGACTTACCCCTTCTGTTAAAACAAAAAGCGTAATGGCCGTTCCGACCTGGGAAGAAGTATGTCATGATGCCGAGCGGCACGTAGGGACGAATTGCGATTTGGAATCTATCTTCACAGAAGAAGAGCTTAAAAGCAACGAACTCGCTATTAAGCAGATGAATGCAGAATTTAGCGCTATCCACCGTTTGGATGCGTTTGATGTTTCAATTGCGGCTTTAGCGGCTCTCGTCGGTGCTACTGTTGATATTTTGCTTGTAGGAATTCCAGAAAAGACACCAGATGGATTGAAAGCCGGAACACTTTCAGACTACATCCGTGATTATTTCGATAAGAGATTCCCGGAAGAAGAAATGAAAAAACTTGCAAACTCAAAGGAAAGCAAGGTTCCGTTTGATGCTCAGGACAACAGACACACTACAATCCGTGTCGAAGGACTTTCTGCATATTATCACAGACTCCTTCAATTAGGGCATGACCCTGTTTTGGGGTTCGTTTTCGGTGTAGCCGACATATTGACCGGACGAATGACCACGATTGACAAAACAGGTAGAATTGTCTCTCAGGTCATGGAGAACTATGCTGATCGCACAGAAGCAGATATCTTTGCTGCCTTGGCAAAGCAAATTGCACACTTCAAATCTGACGTAACAACGTCTATGGGGTTGCCTGTTCCCCTTATGAGCCTATTTAATCTTCTGCAATTCGGCAGTATTGGTGAAGAGGAACAGACTATTGCAGAAATCGTACAGGGCATGTACTATGAAGGGTATGATTTCATCCATTTCTGTTCTATGTCTATTCCCGCCATGCTTGTAGAAGTCATTGTTAGAATAGGTTATGCATTAAAGCGAATAAAAGAAGGCTATTCCGTAAAAGACTCTATTCCTATTTCCCTGAACAGAGAAAAGCATCCAAAACTGGCAACGATGTTGTTTATGGGCCATTCCGCTGTAACGGCGGTCAATGCAGGAAAAGTTTATTTTACCCAAAATCCTATGGCAATAAATTATCCAGAGTGGATTGCATTTGCAAAATATTCGTACAGCCAACTGAAATGGATGTTGATCGAGAAGCCTGAATTAAAGGATCAATATGTAAGAGGGAAAATTAACGAAGAATTACATAGTATCATTGCCGAGGCAGATAAAACCTTTGAGAAATTTAGTTCAGAATATACAGTAGTATTCCACTAACATAGTGCACGGGAGGTTGGATTATGTCAGAAAAACAAAATATTGCATCGCATCCCGACCTCTTGGCTGAATGGGACTGGGAAAAGAACAATGCAATAGGATTACAGCCAGAAAGCATATCCATTGGTTCTGTAAAGAAAGTTCAGTGGATATGCAAGTTTGGACACCGATGGGAAGCAACTCCGAATAACAGAAGTCGAGGTCAAGGTTGCCCTGTCTGCGCTGGTCGCAAAATTGAAATCGGCTTTAATGACCTTGCTTCAAAGTACCCATTGATTGCATTAGATTGGCATCCCGATAAAAACGAGGGATTACTCCCAACACAGGTTACATCTGGCTCCAATAAGAGAATATGGTGGCATTGCTCTGAATGTGGACATGAATGGCAAACCTCGGTAGCAAATCGTGTCGCAGGAAAAGGATGTCCTGTTTGTAGTCGAATAAAGCAAGGATTAACAAAAGAACAAAATCTTGTTGAGCAGAAAGGTTCATTTGCTTCTCACTATCCTAATCTGCTAAATGAGTGGGATTATGAAAAGAATGCTGTAGATCCCGAAAAAATCACAAAGGATTCGACACGCAGAGTATGGTGGCGTTGTGCTGAATGTGGGCACTCTTGGACTACAACTGTTTCTCATCGTACGATACGTGGCTCAGGGTGTCCCGCCTGTGCAAACAAAATTACAACAGCCAATAATTGTATTGAGACAACCCATCCGCACATTTTGGGGAAATGGAATTATAGACGCAATCACCATGTTACACCCAAAGATGTGACAGCGGGATCGAACAGAAAAGTTTGGTGGGTATGCGAACAAGGACATGAATGGCAGGCTGCGGTAACAAGCATCGTAAATGGCGGTGTGTGTCCGGTTTGTTGCGGGCAGCGTGTTGAAATCGGATACAATGACTTGGCATCTGTCAATCCGGAGCTTGCCAAGGAATGGCATCCCGCTAAAAATGGAGACTTACTCCCAACGCAATTTACCACCGGCAGTTCGAGGGTGAAAATCTGGTGGCTTTGTCCCAAAGGTCATGAATATCAGACTACTATTGCCAACAGAACAAACGGCACAGGTTGCCCTATTTGCGAGAAGGAACGCAAAACAAGTTTTCCGGAGCAAGCCATCTTTTACTATCTCAGAAAGATTACCAGAGCGGAAAACAGATACCTATTTGCTGGAAAAACCGAAATTGACGTGTACCTTCCTGAATATCAGGTTGGTATTGAATATGACGGACTTTACTATCATGCAAGCCCGGAAGCATATACGAAAGAGCAAAAGAAAGATGCGCTTTTGTCACGAAATGGAATTGCCGTCATTCGTGTAAAGGAGGTCAAGGATACATCTGCCTACCAAGATGACGATAAAATAATCTACTGCCGCAATGCAGGAAATTACCTCTATTTGAAGGATGTCATTCATAAAATAATTCAGCGCATACCGCTCCTTTCAAATAGCTGCAATAATCTTGATATTGACATCGACCGTGATGTGGCCTCTATCATGTCGCAGTATATCCAATCCGAGAAAGAAAACAGTTTGGCAGTAAAATATCCAGAGTTGGCAGCCGAATGGCACCCTACTCGAAACGGATATATTTCTCCTGAAATGGTGAGCTATGCAAGCGGCAAAAAGGTATGGTGGTTGGGACAATGCGGACATGAGTGGTCAGCAGTCATTTCAAATCGTATTGCTGGAAATGGGTGTCCCATCTGTTCAAATAAAGAAGTGTTGGCAGGATTTAATGATCTCGAAACAACACATCCTCTATTGGCTAAAGAGTGGGACTATTCTAAAAATGGTTCACTCACACCCCAAAGAATCACCTTTAGTTCCGACAAAAAAGTTTGGTGGGTTTGTTCTAAAGGACATAGTTACCAAGCAACTGTATCCAACCGTTATTATGGAAAGAATTGTCCATACTGTTCCAACACTAAGGTGCTTAAAGGCTACAATGATTTGGCCTCTCAGTATCCACAAATTGCAGCGGAATGGAATTACAGCAAAAATCGTGATACACCAGATCAAGTAATGCCTGGATCAAACAAAAGGATTTGGTGGAAATGCAGTACCTGTGGGCACGAATGGATAGCTCAACCGAACCATCGTGTATTCCGTCAATCCGGTTGCCCAGCTTGTTCTGGTCGAGTTGCTACCCACGACGAAAACCTTCTGGTTGCCAATCCCGAGTTGTGCAAAGAGTGGAATGTTGCTCGCAACAAAAAATCACCAAGTGAATATCGTCCACAATCCAGTCAAAAAGTGTGGTGGGTCTGTTCGACTTGCGGATATGAATGGAATGCTAAAATTAGCGAACGTAGCAAAGGGACAGGTTGCCCGTGTTGCGCTGGCAAAAAAGTTTTGAAAGGTGTAAATGACTTAGCTACCATGCGTCCAAGGCTTGCAGAAGAATGGGACTACGAAAAGAACACAACTATTTCCCCAACAGATGTGACAATAGGAACTCATAAAAAAGTATGGTGGAAATGTTCGGAATGTAGTTATGAATGGCAAGCGTCCATTTCTAACAGAAGTAAAGGGCGAGGATGTCCGATGTGTGCAAGAAGAGCCACAACGGAAAGTAAGGAAAAAGAGATATTCCAATACAGTTCGTATGGCGAATATATCAAAATGTTTAACAGCATAAAAGAAGCCAAAGAACAATTGAGCCTTAATTCCATTTCGCCGTCTTCTACGGAAAAGAAAACATCGGGTGGCTTCATTTGGCTTTTGGAGAGGGACGACAATAAGGCTCTCGAAATAGCCGCTACAATCAACCAGTCTCGTACTGTTTTCAAAAAAATGCCGGTTCTGCAGTATTCTATTGATGGCTCATTCATCAAAAGGTATGCTTCTTCTGGTGAAGCAGAAAGAGAAAATGGTATTGCTCGCTCAAAGGTTGGTGCTTGCTGCCGGGGAAAAAACAAAACTGCTGGCGGTTATGTTTGGCGTTACGACATTGAAGACAACTAATAACACAGAGAAAAGGATGGTGAAAACATGATTGAAGCGGGCAAATACTGGGTTGCTAAAGGTCAAAAGATTGATGATATAAATAATATTGAAGATGTAATCACTTTTGACTGGAGTAAAAATCCCACAGATGACTATATAAAACTGAGTGAATCTTTTTATTATGCAGCTCGAATTATTGCAGAAGAAATCGTTGAACATTCTTCTGACAATGTCAAATGTGATCAATGGTTTTTCCCGTCCTTTTATCTATATAGGCAAGCTATAGAACTTCTGTGCAAGGGATTATTAATTTCGGTTGTTCCTCGAAAGGATATAACAAATAAGCTTACCACCTACAAGCATAATATCATCGACTTATTCAAGGATTATTGTAGTATTTCATCAACTCAAGCTTTTATCAAAGATGAGGTGAGTTGGTTGAATTCTTATCTCACCGAATTGGAAATCATCGATAGCAAATCCAATTTGTTTAGGTATCCTATAAAAGATGGTTATCTAAACCAATATAGAGATGATTTTCTTGATATCGTCGATATGATAAATTCGATTGACCAATGCTATTCACTTATCTTTAAGTGTGTAAATGAGAAGCATAGTCCTCTGAAATATACTAACGGAATTGATCTATCGCTCACTCCAAAGGTTTTGTTTTTTGCAACACATGGATTTGGAAACTGCATGTTGTATACTTCACCGTGGGATGAGGGGTACTATCCACATATCCAAGGATACTCAGATATAGCTTACTTTTTGATCGACAAAATGGAGAAGAATCACTGGTCATTTCTCCCAATAGCATTTCTAATTAGGCATGCCATAGAACTTGCTCTTAAATGCATGTTGGTGTCACGAACGGATACAAATGTCGGCGAACACGTGCAACGACAGAAAAGAAGAAGCCATATCATTTATAAAGATTTGTGGAAATCCGTTAAGGACATGGTTGAGCATTATGCTAATGCAATGGGATATGATTTAGAGGTTGTGTCCTGTGCGGATACATATTTGAATGAATTAAGCTCATTGGACAAACAGGGCGATAGATTTAGGTATCCAACAAATTATGGTCTCGAATACCATTTGAGTTTAAGTAAAGTCGATTATTATCAAGCTATATATTGGTTGATAGGCATATTTAATTTTGTTAATGGCTGCTCTGATATGCTTGATGCGGCCTACGAATTTGAATGTGACATGAGGTCTGAATATCTGTGAGCGAGTGGGAATTTCAATATCTTCTTTGTTTTTCGTGTATAAACGAACTCCGGTGTATGCTATGGATGAAAAACTAAATGATCGTAAAGCAAGGGGGCACAACAGCTATGAACGGCGTTGTGCCCCTAAACTTTTTTGCGTAATTTCTTATGTTAACTTTCCCGTTCTAACTTCGGTGCAACTTGCGGCGAAGTGATTTTCAACTTCTGCCCAAGTTGGGCAGAAGTTGAATTTAGGACTTCCGACCAACTTGGTTGGAAGTGAGTTTTATATTCCCGACAAGTTGTCGAGAAGTTAGTTTTGAAAATTCTGCCCAGGTTGGACAGAATTATTTTTGCCCGTTGATATTTCTCTTGAAAACGTCCTAACAGGTAGAGAGAACTTTTCTGCTACCGTTGATTTGCGTTCTCTGTAGTTCCGAATATAGTGAGGGGGCTTTGCAATCTTGACGGTATAGTACATTATCTGTATAATAATGGCACAGCGGTACGCCGCTACATAACAACTGAATAGAAATGTTCGACCATATTGAGACATAATTAGTCGGTTTTATCCGACACGGTATCGGTACACCGGAAGTGCCGAACTGCTCCACCACGCCTTTGGTTCTGTTGGCGGGAGCAGTATGAAGCAGAACCCGACTTTGATCTTCAGAGCCGATTACATAGAACATCATTTTGAAGCGAGAGCCACGCTCCCGCCGATTTCTGATGCTCTGTGTAATCGGCTCTTTTTGTTTAC
>JAFQBH010000043.1 GCA_017399765.1 Oscillospiraceae bacterium
AATTCATGCCGGTTTTCTTTTGCTTTTCGGCGTTTTTCTTTCTGCGGCATTTGCCGGAATAAAAATCAGCAAAAAAAATTTCGCTGTTCTTTTTTCATTCTGCCTTGCAAGCGGAGCGATTCAGGCCATGCTGTATGTGCTTCTTTCCGAGGAAGTTGTTTGGAAAATGTATCCTTTTGTTTCACATTTTCCGCTTTTTCTGCTCCTCATAATCGGATACCGCAAAAGGATTTCAACAGCAGTCGTTTCAATCTGTACCGCATATTTGTGCTGCCAGCCGGCAAAATGGATTGGACTTTCGTCAAAAGTTTTTTTCGAAAATCCCGCAGCAGAATATATCGCAAGAATTCTTACACTTACGCTCGTTTTTGTTTTTATTTTCTTCCGGCTTTCGGATTATATGGCCGAAATTTTTGACAAAGAGGAAAAAGCGGTATATATTTTTGGAATAACGCCGATATTGTATTACGTTTTTAATTACATCTCCGCAATCTATACCGATTTCTGGACTTCGCACATTCACGAAGCGGCAGAATTTCTTTCCCTTTTCCTTTGCATGGTTTTTCTTGTCTTCTGCTTTGTGTATCACCGGGAATATGAAGAAAAGGCAGATGCTCAGCGTAAGGAACAGATTATTCGCATTACCGTCGAAGAGCAGAAAAAAGAACTTGATGCCGTAAAACGCAGCGAAGGAGCAATCAGAATTATACGGCACGATTTAAGACATTTTCTTGCAAATCTTTCAACCTGTATTGATAATAATGATAAGATCACCGCAAAGAAGATGATTTCGTCCTACGTTGATAACATTGATTCAACCGTTGTTAAAAAATACTGCGGAAACACAACAATAAATTATATCCTTTCAAGTTTTAATGAAAAATGCAAAGAAGAGCAGATAAATTTTGTATGCAGCGCGGAAATTTCGGATGTATCCTGTGATGAAACAATGCTTTCCACCATCATTTCAAATGCGCTGGATAATGCCATAAACGCTCAAAAACAGCTTCCGGAAGAACAGCGAAAAATTAAAATCATGATTAAAAATCATAACGAAAAGCTTCTTCTTTCAGTAAAAAATCCTTTTGCAAAAGCTCCGGTTTTTATAAACAGAATACCGGTTTCCAACCAAAAAGGGCACGGATTCGGAACCCAGAGCATTATATATCTTACAGAGCGCATGGGAGGAAACTGCCGGTTTGAAATTGAAAACGGTGAATTTGTCTTAATGGTTGTTATTTAACCTTTTTCCTAAAATATTTTATGTACTAAAAAGCACCGCCTTGCTTTCGCAAGACGGTGCTTCTGTTTTGCATATCAGATCCTCACCTTTGCGGCAAAGCCGCCGCAGAAAAAGAAGGTGTTCATCCAATACTTTTCCGGCAGAGGCAACCCACCATTACAAAGTATTACAAAAAAATCCATATGAATATCGTGCTCAAAATGAGCACGGCACCCGGAATGGCGACTACACATCTTAAACACCATGATTGCCTGACCCGTCACTCCCCTGCGAAAAAGATGCTCAGTTTTTTCTTCTTTTTGAATAATTCTGTCTTACAAAAAAATCCGGCAAATTACGCCGGATTTTATGGATTTTCTGTATTTTGTTTGTGAACAACGATCTGAATATCAGCTTTTGCGTTTACACTGTTATTAATTGCGGTCGCATCTTATTGCAACGCGAAAAGTTCCTGCCGGATTACAGGTAAAAAGGGTAAAATCCCATCCGCTTGTCATTTCCTCAACAGCCTCCGGCGGAAGCACTTCCGCTGCGGCAACGGAATAAAAGAACCTGTTTCCGTCCATATCCGTAAAAATAACTTCGTCCCCGGCGGAAAGATTTTCAATCTCCCGGAAATGGGATTTATAGTTATGGGCCGCAATTACCATATTATCAAGATAGACAGAGCCAAAATACCGGCATGGAGCAATTTTAAGGTTCGGATAGCTCCATTCGCTGATAATCGGAAGCTTGATTCCGATTACGGGAATTTCAAGCGTTCCGATATATCCTATTCCGTCGATTTCCGTTTCCGGCATCTCCATTTCCGGATTAAGAATATAATCCGGAATCTCCTTTTCCGCGGCGTTTTCGAATATTTCAAAATCTTCTTTAACAACTATCTGCTGTTCAAGAATTCCGACTGCTTCTTCCGAAAAAATCTTCGCGTTTTTTTCTTCGGTTATGTTATAAACCGAAAGACCCGCGGCAGAAAGGATTAAAATCAATCCTACTATAATAAGTCCGGTTCCTCTTTTATTTTTCATAGCCGCCTCTTCTTCTAAAAATTCCCGCGGCAACAAAAAGAAGTCCCATTCCGAAAAGCACAGGAACAGGCCACCAAAGCTGGCCGGTCTGGGGAAGTTTCGGTTCGTCCGGGTCTTTCGGCGGTTCCGGTTTTTCCGGCGGTTTTGGTTTTTCAATACTGTTTTCGATTACAAATGTTATTCCTTCCTTTGTAATTCGAACGGTATATCCTTCCGGATTGTTTTCCGAAACAAGCCATTGATGTCCTTCCTCAAGCTTTTCCCAGGTATATCGCCAGTTGTTATCTTCATTAAGAATTACAGTATCGTAAATTTTTCCGTCGCAGAAAAGATATACGGTAATCTCCTTCGGGCGGTTGGATTCATATCCTTTATCATTCCAGATTTTAAGAACTTTTCTTGTTATAAAGCTGTCCGGCTCCAAATCCGGAACGGAACTGTACTTCGGTTTTATGGAAACGTCATAATTCCAAACTTTTTTCTCATTATCCAAAACCGGAATCTGTATTATCGCGGTTTCCGCAAAATAAGTGTACCCGTCAACCGAAACAGGATTTCCGATAACAAGATAAAGTCCCGGTTTTAAACCCCCAAGCACTAAAATTCCCTCGGAATCCGTTTTCCCCTTTGCCGCAGGAACAAAACCGTTTTGATAAACAAAACCTTCAAGGGCAGAAGCAAGCTCTCTCCATGCTTCGTCGTTTTTTCCGATTATGTTTACATTAAAATCACTGAATTCTTCTGTAACAACAAATTCCCCGTTTTCGGTTATGTTCGCAATAAGATAAACCGAAAATTCCGCGCCGGAAAGATTTTTTTCTCCCTCACGAAAAATTATTTCAAGGCTTGATTTCCTCTCCGGATCGATTTTTTCCGAAACCGCAAAAACCTTTGCGGAAGCGCAAAACAGGATTATGAGCATAAGCAACAAAGCCAAAAATTTTTTAGCTTTCGCCATAATCATCACCTCCGCTTTTTTTCTTCGGAATCATTATCTTAACAAACAAAACAAAAAGAATCGGTGCCGCAACAATCGGCGCAATTATAAGGGGTTCGATCTGTACCGCTTCGGAAACGACCCGGATATTTTTTGCTTCTTCCGGATTTTCAACTCTTTCACCCCGAACAAGAATTCTGTGCGTATTTATCGCATAGGGAGTACAGGTTATAAGGGTGCAGTAATCCTTTTCTTTTTCGATTAAAAGGCTTTCCGTTTCGTGGGGTTCAACAATCATAATGCTGTCAACCTCATAGGTAAAAACTTCATCAAGAACACGAAGAACAAAAATATCCCCAACAATAACTTTATCAAGATCGGTAAAAAGTTTTGCGGAAGGAAGTCCCCTGTGTCCGGAAAGAACGCAATGAGTGCTTTTTCCGCCGACAGGAAGGCTTGACCATTCAAGATGACCCACCGCAATCTGCAAAACGGAATCTTCCGTTCCGTGATAAATCGGAAGGGTGCAGTTTATTGCCGGAATTTCGATATATCCCATAATTCCGATTCCGGAAACATCGAGGAGCTTTTCATATTCCGCTTCCTGTTCTTCATCTAAAACATAATGGTTTGTTCTTCCAACAAGCTTTTCGTTATATGCTCTTGCTTCGGAAAGAATCCTGTCATATTTTTCCTCATCAAGGTTTTTAATCTGTTTTGTATAGTCAACAATGACCTCGGTCTGGGTAAAAGAGTTCCAATAGTCGCTGATAGAAGGATAGAGAAGCAAGGACAAGCCTGCAACAAGAATCAATATTAACAATATGTTCGTTTTGTTCTTCATTGCAGCCCTCTCCTTGCCGCACAGCCGCCTATTTCAGGCGGCTGTGCGGTTCTTTTAAATATGTATTAATATTACTGAATAATTTTACTGGTTACCCATACGTTTTTTTGTTACAAGGAAAACAAGGGATCCTGCAACGAGAACGCCGCCGATAACGTAGAACATGGTGGTACCGATGCCGCCGGTTTCGGGAAGCATAGTGCCGGTTTTGTTAACAACGTGAACACCGGAACCGGTGGAGAAGATTCCGTCGTTAAAAGTTGCGTCAAGGTTTCCGTCGGAAATGATGAATTTTTGGCGTGCAGTAATTTTGTTGTAACCTTTAGGTGCTTCGGTTTCTTCAAGGTAATAAGTTCCGTTATCAAAACCTACAACTCTTACCTGGCCGTCTTCAACAATGATTTCAACTCCGGTTTCGTCAGCTCTCGCTCTTCTGTATGTTACACCGTCATCCATAAGAACAACCGCAACTTCATTGCCACCTTCTGCTGCATCATGTATTTTGAATTTTGCGCCGTCGATAAGGTTGTTCTGACTGTCGGTTTTTACGATGTCGATTCCAAAGGTTTTGGTTATGGTCTGGTCAGGTTCGGTTGCAAAGCCTTCACCGAAGGTAAGCCATGCGGTGTTGATGTTGCCTTCGCCGTTGATAACAGCTTCTCTATTGAGCATTGCGGTGTAATGAATAACAATTTTATCGTTGGTTTCAAGTTCATTGCAGAAATCTTCGCTGAAAGCAACTTCAAAAGTGCATTTTCCACTTTCTTCAGAGACATCGTCTTTGGTTTTTACGGTATACTTTTCCTTATCAACAGTGTTGCTGCTTACACCGGGAACAACATGCTCGATGGTGGTAACTTTAATAAAGTTAAAACCTTCATCCATTACATCATGGAGAACATAGTTCTGTGCGCCCTGGTGAACGTTGATGGTTACACGGAATTCAACTTCCTGACCGATATCTGCGGTGTTTACGTCTCCCCACTGGGAGGTGGAGTCTTCTTTTACCTGTTTATCAATGGTGGGCTTGCCGTTTTTCGCGTTTACGGAAGCATTCGGGTTTGTTGTGGTAAGACCGCAAAGAGCGCCCATTGTGGTATCTACAAGATAGTAGCCGAGTCCGAGATTTTCAAATTTACCGGTAGTTCCGGTTACATCAAATTCGCCGGGGTTAGCAGAAGATTTTACGGGAGCAATTCCGTTTGCCTCTGCATAGGCAAGAGCGAGTTTTGCAAAAGCCGCAACAGTTGCGTCGTCTTCGGCAGCAGTCCATGTTGCATAATTCTGGGAATCAACAGCAAAATATGCTTTTGCTTCGGTAGTTGCAAAGAATCCGGACCACAAAGGGTTTACGGTGTAGGAATAAGCGCCGGAATCCGTATCATAGCTTTCGAGGTCAAGAAGTTCGTAAATTGCATAAGTTGCAACGGGGTTTCCTTCGACGTCAACGGTTACACCGTTGATAGTGATGGAACCGGTTTCGGGGTCATCTGCAAAAGCAGTGATTCCAAGAGAGAAAACCATGATTACTGCAAGAATAAGGCTTGCGATTTTTGTGAATTTCATTTTTACACTTTCCTTTCTTTTGATTGAATTTATTTCCGAAATTTTTAAAACTGTTTTGTCGCGCTTCAGGAGGTGTCCTCCTTTCTTCGCTTTTTGGTTATTCTGTATATCAAAGCGGTGCTTGCTCCAATGGCAAGGATTCCGCCGATGATACCGGGAATAATTCCTCCTCCGCCGGTTTGCGGAAGTTCGTAATGGAGCCGATATACGTTTGTAACGGTTACCTCGTATTGATTTCCGGTAAGCGTTTTTTTACCGTATTCGGTTTTCCAGTCTTCGGAGAAGAAAACCTCTTCAATGGAATATTCAATGGGGTTTCCTCCGCTGTCCGTTTTCGGAAGATCGGTAAATGTATATGTCCAGCCATTTTTAAGGTTCAGCTGGGCGCGCATTCCGGAATCTTTTCCGTTTTCAAGAAGCTTCATTGTTACAACAAACTGTTCATAAACCTTTTCTGTTGCAAAGCCCTGGGTATCCCAAACTTTGTTCACCTTAAAGGAAACGCTGTTATCAACGGTAATCGGTTCGTTTGTAATAAGGAAGCCCTTTCCGTCAAGCTCGATGGTTTCCTTCGTAGTTGTTCGAACTTCTTCATAAAGATCGAAACTCAAAGCGTTTTTGTAGTTATTGTGCGTCGTACCGTTTCCGTCGGAAATTCCGGTGAAGTAATAATCGCTGTGGCTCAGCCTCTTGTTTGAAAAAACAAGAGCGGTGTTGTTTCCTGGGTTGTCGTCCGCCCGGAACTGCCTTGTGGTGTTCCACAAGCCATAAGAATAAGTATAATAGTAAAGCTTCTGTCCAAGTTCGTTTGTAAAATAATAGTTTGA
>JAFQBH010000044.1 GCA_017399765.1 Oscillospiraceae bacterium
ACTATTTTACCGTTGATATGGTCGAAGCCGCACACGGCCGCGCACCGGCTGTTGCAACCGGCGTAAAACGTTCCGACCCAAGCAAAATCGTATTTACATATCAGGGCGACGGTGACCTTGCTTCCATCGGTATGTGCGAAACCGTTCATTCCGCCGCAAGAGGCGAAAACATCACCATTATCTTCATCAACAACGCAATTTACGGAATGACCGGCGGCCAGATGGCTCCCACTTCCCTTCCCGGACAGGTCACCCAGACTTCTCCTTACGGAAGAAACACCGAAACCCAGGGCTTCCCAATTCGCGTTTGCGAACTTCTCAGCGAACTTGACGGTCCGGCATATCTCGAACGCGTTACCGTAAACAACGTTAAAAACGTCCGCAACGCGAAAAAAGCCATCAAAAAAGCTTTCCAGAACCAGATCGACGGAAAAGGCTTTTCCCTTGTTGAAGTTCTTTCTTCCTGCCCTACAAACTGGGGCATGACTCCGCAAAAAGCTCTTGAATGGATCGACGAAAAAATGATTCCTTATTATCCTCTCGGAGTATATCGTGACAAGGACGGTGAAAACAATGGCTGATCATCAGATTATCATTGCCGGTTTCGGCGGCCAGGGACTTCTTTTCTCCGGAAAAGTTCTTGCTTATGCAGGACTTGCCGAGGACAGACAGCTCAGCTGGCTTCCCTCCTATGGTCCCGAAATGCGCGGCGGTACCGCTAACTGCACCGTAATCCTTTCCGATGAGCCTATCGGTTCCCCTATCGTTGACCACCCGAACGTCGTTATGGTAATGAACAACCCTTCTCTTGATAAATATGAGAACATGGTTGCTCCCGGCGGAAAACTTTTCGTTGATTCCGCACTTATCAGCAGAAAAGTTGACCGCGACGACATCGACATTTATTATATCCCCGCAACCCAGCTTGCAAAGGATATGGGCGCACCCACCCTTGCAAACATGATCCTTCTCGGCGCAATCGTTAAGGAAACCGGCTGTGTTTCCGCAGAGCACCTTGAAGAAGGACTGCGCCATGCGGTTCCCGCAAGACACGCCGATCTTATTGACCTCAACCTTCAGGCTCTTGAAATCGGGAAAAATTATACTCAGGCTTAATTGAAAGAAGGCTTTTGAAAAATGGAATTCACTTTTCCTGTAACATATACCGAAAATCCAAAAACCAAACCCGCCGATGAAAGCAAGCTCGGCTTCGGACGCACCTTCAGCGACCACATGTTCCTTATGAATTACACCGAAGGAAAAGGCTGGCACGACGGAAGAATCGTTCCCTATGCTCCTCTTGAACTTGACCCCAGCTGCATGGTTCTCCATTACGCTCAGGAAGTTTTTGAAGGAATGAAAGCATACCGCTGGGAAGATGGTTCCATCCATCTTTTCCGTCCTTATGAAAACGCAAAACGTATGCAGAATTCAAACGAGCGTCTTTGCATGCCCGCCGTTCCGGAAGAAACCTTTGTTGAAGCTATAAAGGAACTTGTTGCGGTCGATGCTGAATGGGTTCCCCATAATCCCGGAACTTCCCTTTATATCCGCCCGTTCATCTTTGCAACCGATGCACATCTCGGCGTTCATGCTTCCGAAACCTATCTTTTCTGCATAATCTGCAGCCCTTCCGGTTCCTATTATCCCAACGGAATGAGCCCTGTTGATATTTATGTTGAAAGCCGCGATGTCCGCGCTGTAAGAGGCGGTACCGGTTATACAAAATGCGGCGGAAACTATGCAGCTTCCCTTCGCGCAGGCGAAGCCGCCGCAAAGAAAGGCTATGTTCAGGTTCTCTGGCTCGACGGTGTTGAACGCAAATATGTTGAAGAAGTCGGCGCAATGAACGTAATGTTCAAAGTAGGCGGAAAAGTTATCACCCCTGAACTCAGCGGTTCGATCCTTCCTGGTGTTACCAGAAAGAGCTGCATCGACCTTATCAGAAGCTGGGGAATTGAAGTTGAGGAACGCCTTATTACAGCCGAAGAACTTTTTGAGGCCGCCGAAAACGGAACTCTTGAAGAAGCATGGGGCTGCGGCACTGCCGCTGTTATCTCCCCCATTGGTTCCATGGGTTGGGAAGATAAAAAAATCTCCATCAACGAAGGAAAAATCGGACCCACCGCACAGAAACTTTATGATACTCTTTACGGTATTCAGAGCGGCGTTGTCGAAGATACCCTCGGCTGGACTTTCAAAGTCTGCGACTGAATTGTATAAAAAATACGGAGCACCGAATAAATATTCGGTGCTCTTTTTATATTATTATGTTATATTATTGACAAATCTTTTAAAAAGTGGTTGAATAAGAATATTAATTGTATTTTTTTGAATAATCTTTTTTTCATAAATTTATATTCCCCGAAAAGGAGATGTTAAGATGAGGAACATCAGAATCAGCGACGTTACCATGAAACAAAGCGGAAAAAGCGCAGGCTTTACTCTCAGCTTCAGAGAGAAAATTGAGCTTGCAAAACTGCTCGACCGTCTTGAGGTATCCGTCATTGAGCTACACCCCATCGAAAATCTCAAGATAGACAGTCTTCTTATAAAATCCATCGCTTCCGCGGTCAAAAATTCCGTTGTTGCCGTTCCGGTATCTCTTGATGAGGACGGCGCTGAAAAGGTATGGAACGCCCTTAAAGAGGCAAAAAAGCCCCGTCTTCAGGTTTCCGTTCCCACAAGCCCGGTTCAGATGGAATATCTTTCCCACAAAAAACCGGAAGCAATGCTTTCCGCAATAAAAAACACAGTTTCCGCCTGCAAGGCGCTTTGCGGTGACGTTGAATTTGTTGCCGGCGACGCAACCAGAAGCGACCTTTCCTTCCTTGAAGCGGCTGTTAAAACCGCAATCGAAGCCGGCGTTTCCACCGTTACTTTCTGCGATACCGCAGGTGTTATGCTTCCGGAGGAATTTACCGCATTCCTTGAAGAAATTTTTGCCGCCGTTCCGGAACTTAAGGATATTTCCGTCGGCGTTTCCTGCAGCGACGCTCTTTCCATGGCGGATTCCTGCGCGGTTTCCGCAGTAAGAAGCGGTGCTTCCGAAATCAAGGCAACCGCAGTTGCGACCGATAACGTCCGTCTTGGAAAAATTGCAAAGATAATTAACGCAAAAGGCAGCACTTTCGATGTTTCCGCTTCTGTAAGAATGGCGGAAATAAACCGCGTTCTTGCCCAGATCGACAGACTTTGCCACACCGAAAAAAGCAAGAATTCGCCCTTTGATGACAGCGTTCGGGAAGAAGGCGAATGGGTGCTCACCGAGCACGACGATATTTCCGCTGTGCTCAAAGCGGCAGAAAGACTTGGATATGAACTTTCCGAAGAGGACGGAATCAAGGTTTTTGAAGCTTTCAAACAAATTGCCGTGCTCAAAAAGAAAGTCGGTTCAAAGGAACTCGATGCAATCGTTGCTTCTTCCGCTCTTCAGGTTCCGCCGACTTATAAGCTCGAAAGCTACGTTATCAACGCAAGCAACATTCTTACATCTTCCGCACATCTTCGCATAAGTAAAGGCGAACATCATCTTGAAGGTATCTGCATCGGCGACGGCCCTATTGATGCGGCTTTTCTTGCAATTGAGCAGATTATCGGGCTCCATTATGAACTTGATGATTTCCAGATCCAATCCGTTACCGAAGGCCGCGAGGCAATGGGCCAGACCGTTGTAAAACTTCTTTCCGGCGGAAAACTTTATTCCGGAAGAGGAACTTCCACCGATATTGTCGGCGCAAGCATTCTTGCTTATCTCAACGCCCTCAACAAAATCGTTTATGAGGAGGAAAACGTATGAATCTTTCTTTCTCAACCCGCGGCTGGCAATCTCTCGGCTGGGACGAAATAATCGAAATTGCGGACGAAATGCGTTTTTCCGGAATTGAACTTTATAACATTCATAAGCGTTTTGATTTAATGGAAAAAGGTGCTCCGCTCCATAAATACAGCACCAGCGCCACCGCAAGATTTCTCCGTGAAAAGGGAATAAAAATCCCCTGCCTTGATACTTCCCTTGATATTTCTCTTGAAGCAAATTTCAATGACAGCATGATAAAAGGCACCATTGATACCGCCCATAACCTTAAAGTTCCCTATGTCTGCGTTGTTGCGCTCAATGATAATGAAGAAATTATCAGAACCCGCCTTGCGGATCTCATCGACTATGCGCAAACCGCTGACGTTACCCTTCTTATAAAAACAAGCGGAATTTATTCCGATACCGCAAGGCTCCGTTCCCTTATGGACGAATTTGCTTCGGATTATCTTGGCGCTCTCTGGGATATGCATCATCCTTACCGCACAAACGGAGAATCCGCCGATAAAACCATACGCAACCTCGGCGCATATGTAAAACACGTTCATCTGCGCGATTCCGACGACGAAGAAACCTATAACCTCATCGGCGAAGGCAATCTTCCCATTGCGGAAATGATGCGTGCGCTTTCTTCCATTGACTATAACGGTTTTATATCCCTTGAATGGAAACCGGAATGGATGGAGGATCTTCAGGAATATGAAGTTATCTTCCCCCATTTTGTAAACTATATGAACCGTTTTGAAAGCCCGAGAGGGAAAAAACGCAGTCTTTATTACAACTTTGACCATTCCGGCCAGTTCATCTGGAAAAAAGATTCCCTTATCGATCTCACCTTCCCCCAGGTTCTCGATAAACTCTGTGAGGAATTTCCCGACCAATATGCTTTCCGTTATACCACCCTTGATTACACAAGAACCTATTCCGAATTCCGCGATGACGTTGACCGTTTTGCAAGGGCGCTTGTTTCAATGGGAGTTAAAGCCGGAAGCAAGGTTGCAATCTGGGCAACAAACGTTCCCGCATGGTACATAACTTTTTGGGCTGCAACAAAAATCGGTGCCGTTCTTGTAACGGTCAACACCGCTTATAAAATCCACGAGGCGGAATATCTTCTTTCCCAATCCGATACGCATACTCTCGTTATGATCGATTCCTGCCTGGATTCCAACTATGCACAGATCATCAACGAACTTTGCCCGGAAATCAAGGGAACAAAAGCCGGAGCGCCCCTCCATTGCAAAAAGCTCCCCTTCCTTCGCAACGTAATAACCGTCGGCTTCAAAATGCCCGGCTGTCTTGAATTTGATGAAGCCATGGAAAGAGCAGATTCCGTTTCAGAAGAGGAAATTGCAAGAATGGCGGCGGCGGTTCGTCCCGATGACGTTTGCAATATGCAATATACCTCCGGAACAACCGGTTTCCCGAAGGGCGTTATGCTCACCCATTATAACGTTGCAAACAACGGAAAATGCATCGGCGACAGAATGGGTCTTTCCACTGCGGACCGCCTTATGGTCCAGGTTCCGATGTTCCATTGCTTCGGAATGGTACTCGCCATGACCGCGGCAATGACCCACGGTGCAACCCTTTGTCCGCTTCCCTATTTTTCCGCAAAAGCATCTCTCGCCTGCATAAACCAGGAACGCATAACCGCTTTCCACGGCGTTCCGACTATGTTTATTGCTATGTTCAACCACCCGGATTATAAAACCACCGATTTTTCTTATATGAGAACCGGAATCATGGCCGGTGCGGGCTGTCCTCCGGAACTTATGAGAAGAGCCGCTCAGCCGGACGAAATGAATATGCGCGGAATAATCAGCGTTTACGGTCAGACAGAATCCTCCCCCGGAAGCACAACTTCTGCCTGGGAAGACCCACTTGACCTTCGCTGTGATACCGTTGGATATAACCTTCCCCACGTTGAAACAAAAATCATCGACCCGGAAACCGGAGAGGAAGTTCCTTTTGGCGTTAACGGCGAATTCTGTTCCCGTGGTTATAACCTTATGAAAGGTTATTATAAAATGCCGGAGGCAACCGCCGGAACCATTGATGAGGAAGGCTGGCTCCATTCCGGCGACCTTGCCTGCAAAAACCCGGACGGAACTTATAACATCACCGGCCGCCTTAAGGATATGATAATCCGCGGCGGAGAAAACATTTATCCGAAAGAAATCGAGGAATTTATCTATACCCATGAAAAGGTAAAAGATGTTCAGGTAATCGGCGTTCCGGATAAAAAATACGGCGAAGAAATTATGGCACAGATTGTTCTTAAAGAACCCGGCAGCATGACTGTTGAGGAAATGGCGGATTATATCAAAGGACGCCTTGCCCGTCACAAAGTTCCGAGATATATCGAATTTGTTGAAGGCTTCCCCATGAATGCCGCAGGAAAAATTCTTAAATATAAAATGCGCGAAGAAGCCGCAAAACGTCTTGGACTTGAGCACGAAAGTTCCATTGACACCGGCAAAATTCAGAAATAAGCATAAAAAAACTCCCCGAACATTATTCGGGGAGTTTTTGTTTTTATGGAACATCTATAAAACTGAAAATCATTGAAGCTATAATTATTATCGGCGTCAAGATCCAAAGGAGTTTTTGGGTGAAACGATAAAATTCGCTTGGCTCGCCGCCTTTTGTATCGAGCCAATGGTCCAGATTCCAGAAGAAATCCGGACAAGCGATATCAACAATCATCACTGCGGCAAAAAGCACAATTCCAATCAGGAAAAGCGGATTTCCGCGGATTGCGGTTCTTTGCTGTGAAACGTCATAAAGCCAGTTATAGGAAGGAAAAAGTTCCTCTTCCGGAACTTCATCAGATCCGGAAACCGCAAACGTTATCGGATCTTCAAAAAATTCTCCGTCTTCCGTCAAAAGGCTGAAACCGGCGTGTGTACCTTTGAAAACAAGTTTGCCGTTTTCGTGAATCGTTACTTTTGGGTTATAACTTTCGGAATTGTCGGAAACTATTTCATAGTTCCTCTCAAGGTCGTTCACATAAAACGACAGTTTGGTTTTGTTGCCTTCTTTTATTTTATAAAGAGCGTAATCAGCTTTATTTACCGCATCGCGCCCGGAATAAACTTCGGTTTGGCCGAAAATTTTCTCGCTTTTTTTATAAAGAAAAATGTCGCCGTACCAATATCCCGGAAAGAAAAGCGCATAGAGATATACCGCAAAAATTATAACTGCGGCTGTTATCCCGGCAATTATGCAGGCTTTTTTGTGCTTATAGAAAAAATCTGTCATACGGATACCTCCTTATGAAAAATATTTTATTATATTGGGATATGTTTGTCAACAAAAGGGCAGGAGCTTGCTCCCGCCCTTTTGTTTTATTATCAAGAAATTGCCTGGGAATCTATTGTATAATCGCTCCAGGTTCCCATTGCCGGCCACACTGCCTTACAGCCCATGAACATATATGCTCCAAGCGGACTGCGCCATTTTGTTGCGTTAAATCTGAGCACCGGAAGGGAATAAACTTCCGTTTCGTCTGCGTTCTGGTCGGAAGTTATGCTCAAAAGCACTCCGTTATCCCACTGATAAAGGTTATTTGAACCGCCGGCGGCAGTTAAATAGCCCTGTTCTTTAAGTTCGTCGAGTGTAAAGGTAAGTACCTGTACATTATATTTATTCTCAAAAATCCACGCCATTGCGGCAATTTCGGAATCCGTAAGGCTTCCCGGCGCAGAAACAAGGTCAAGGCTTACATATTCCGCGCCGCCGTTTAAACCGCTGTCAACTTCCCAAAGGTCATCGAGCACCTTTAGATAGAGTCCGCAAAGGTCGAAAAATCCGCCGCCGGGCTGATTTTTGCTTCCGATGCTGAACGCATGTATCTCCCCGACCTTTCCGAAACTTGCGGGATATGTTTCGAGGATTTCGCCGTTATGATAAACGTGGATCGTCATTCCGTCCATGAGCACGGAAGAATCGGAAGGTTCGCCATCGAGAAAAACCGGAACATTTTTTGCGTTAAGGGTCATAACGTCGCCGGAATTTTCTCCCGCAAGAACAAGCTTTCCGCTTTCGGCGCCATCAACGATTTTCATAATTTTCATGGATTTGACCGGTTTTTCACCAATGGTGAATTCCGCAAAATATTCCTTCGAATCGGAATCCCCGGCTTCCCGCCAATCCATAACTCCTTTATAAATCCTGTAGGTTCCCGGTTCAAGGGTTCCATAAAGCCCTTCCCAGTTTGCCTGCATCTGAATTTCGCCGTCTTTTTTAATCATATATGCTTCGGAAGTCCAGGCAACGTCCCCTTCGACAATATAGGGAAGTTCGCCGTTTTCATTTTCAAGGCGATAATGGCTTCCGGTCATAAGTTCTCCGGTCGGGTTTCCGCCGGATTGTTTGAAAATAAGGGTCGCTCCGGTTGGAGTTACACTGCTTACCGAAAGTGTCAATCCCCATTCGTCCGGAGAATTTATGCGGAAACCGTACCAGCAACTTCCGCCGCCTTCATATTTTACGTAAATTTCATAAACATACATCTTTCCGTCGGTGGGAACTTCAAAAACTCCGTTTTCGGATATTACTCTTTCGCCTTTTTCAAGAACGCTGTAATCTTCGCTTTCAGAATATCCCGGCTCAACTTCCCAGCGTTTTAGTTCATAGGATTCCATTCTTTCGTCAAAAATCAGCTTTGCTGTTTTTTCCGTTCCTGCGGAAAAAGAGGCAATGTCTTCCCAGAAAAGCGGATGGTCAGAATCCGCTTCAACCAAGACATTTTTTCCGTTTTCAACGTATTCCCATGAATATGTTCCTTTTCCTGCGGTTATTGAAACGTCGCCATACTGAACTTTTACAGCCGGCGGAGAGGTTATTCCTTCAACAAATTCCGTTTTTCCGCCAATGGCGGCACAGGAACAAAGCATCAAAATCACAAGCAAAATTGAAACTATCTTTTTCATAAAACATCCGCCTCCTTTCGGCTTTCACTATAATAGTGCCAAAAATTACCGATTTTCTTGCATTGTTTTATTCTTTTTTTGCATAGTAAGCAAAAAACTATCCTCAATAAGCGGGATTATTTCATCATCGGACATTGTTCCGTCGAGAATAACGCTTATCCAATGTTCCTTGTTCATATGATAAGCAGGCACAACCGCCGGAAAAACGTTTTTCCAAAAATCTCCGGTCATGGGTTCTGCCTTGAGGTTTATCCATATTTTTCCGAGATGCTCATAAATTGCGGCAAACATTTTGTTGTTGCTTCTGTGGCGCATTATGGTCCAGTTCGGGTCTTTGAAAGGATAATCCTCGTATGCGTCCTCGAAGCGAAGGCATACTTCTATCGCTTCATCGCGGGTCATCATTTTTCTTCACCCCAAACAAAATTTTCTTTTCCTGCGCCGATTTCAAAATGATATTTAACAATTCCGAGGTCGATGTTCCTGCAAGGGCCTAATCCGGCTTTTGCGAAGACTTTGTTTTCGGAATAACCGAATGTGAATTTTTGCTGATTTATCGCCGTAGGGGCTTTAAGCGCCGCTTTTATGCCGTTTTTGAACCACTCGGGAGATTCATCATAGTTTTTTGAAACATCTTCCGTTTTTTTGGATTTATGTTCCTTTCCCTGGTTTTCGCCATAGCCTATGGAAATCACTATAACAAGTTCCTCACCGTTCTCGATTTTTATTGCGCCGGGGATTTTTCTGTAACTCATTTTTGCCCAGCAGGTGTTAAGACCCATTTGCTGCGCAAAAAGAACCAGTTTTTCGCCATAGTATCCGCAAAGTTCATCGAGCTTTTCGCTCTTTTTTCCGACCATTGCTATGTAATTTTTGACCCCTGAAAAATTACCGTATTTTGCGATAAGGCAATCGAAAGCCTTCGGTTCATCGGCAATAAGCTGGATTTCAAGTCCGCTTTCGGAATTTATTTCTTCGATTTTTTCTATAAGGGCCTTTTTATGTTCCTCTGAAAGCGGAATCGGTTTATATTGTCTTACGGAATGGCGGGAATCGATTGCTTCAAAAATATCCATTTTTTATTTTCCTTTCCGGATTTGTGATATAACCAGTATAACACAAACGGATGTCATTTTCCTTAAAAATATGTAAAGCTCCGCCAAAGACGGAGCTTTTTTCAGCTGAAAGAAGGAGGAGTTGATTCCACATTTGTGAAACGGCTGTTTTCCGGAGAAGGTTCCGAAAGGCTGAAATACATTTTAGCCGCCTTTGTTGTTCCGAAATCCCGGTTGGAACCGGTTTTCTGAACTTTGTTGAAGGCTTCCCGGAACATTGCGTTATGGGCTTCTTCCCTGTTGAGAAGAAAATCGATTGTTTCCCGAACCTTTTTATCATCGATCTGACGGTAAAGATATTCATAGGTCACTTTTGCACGCTGTTCCGAAGCAATGTTTGAAAGAAGATCGGCGCAAAGATCTCCGGTCACAGTTACATAATCGGCATTCCAGACGTGACCGGAAGAATTTATCAAACCAGGATTCAGCCCGAGAACAACATGGGTCTGGATTTCACCCGCGGGAACTTTCTGCGCGTCAACATCATGGCCGTTCAGAAGATTGATTGTCTGGGCAATCATTTCCATGTGGCCAAGTTCTTCCGCCGCAATATCCATAAAAAGATCTTTAATTTCCGGGTCTTTTATGCGGAAGCTCTGGGACATATACTGCATTGCGGCCTTGAGTTCGCCGTTTGCGCCGCCGAGCTGTTCCTGCAAAAGAGCGGCATACTGCGGATTCGGTCTTTCCACCGCAACCGGATGAAAAAGCATTTTTTCGTGTTTGAACATATTAAAAAATCGCCTCGCTTTCAAAAGAAAGTTTTGGCGATTTTTGTTTTTGTTATTCAGAAAATTTTATTTTTCTGCTGCTTTTTTTGCAAAGAATTCAACCGTTACCGGGTCGGTGTGGGAATAGAAAAGGCTGCGTTCCCTATCGAGTTTTTTGATTCTTTCCATATCGCTTTCGGTAAGGAAGAAATCGAAAACATCAAGATTTTCTTTCATGAATTTCGGGTCGGGAGTTCCGGGAATTGCGGAAATTCCGCGCTGAATATGCCAGCGGAGAATTATCTGGGCAACGGATTTTTTATATCTTCTTGCAATTTCGCGAAGTTCCGGAAGTTCAAGCATATTAACTCTTGCCTGGCCGAGCGGTGCCCAAGCCTGCATCTGTACTTCATATTTATCATGCCATTCCTTGCTTTCTATTCTCTGGTCAAAAGGATGGAGTTCTACCTGGTTGACCGCGGGTTTTACTCTTGCGAAAGATGCCATATCCACCATTTTATAGGCATAGAAATTCGAAATTCCTATTGCTTTGATTTTTCCTTCAAAATAAAGGTCTTCAAGAGCTTTATAGCTTCCGAAATAATCGCCGAAAGGCTGGTGAACAAGAACAAGGTCAATATAATCCGTTCCGAATTTTTCAATATCTTCCAAAACGGAAGCCTTTGTTTTTTCGTATCCGAAGTTTGCAATCTTTACTTTTGTTGTGAGGAAAATTTCCTCCCTCGGGACGCCGCTTTTTTTAATGGCAGAACCGATTTCCTTTTCATTTCCATAGGACTGCGCGGTATCGATAAGGCGGTAACCCGCATTAAGAGCATCGAGAACACAGCGTTCGGTTTCTTCTTTTTCAAGTTTGTTTACGCCGTAACCGATAATCGGCATTTTTATTCCGTTGTTAAGCGTTACATATTCCATTAAAAAATCGCCCCTTTTCTGTATATATATTTTGTTTTTTTTACAATAACACGATTTTTTAATAAAATCAACGATTTTATTTTTAACAGTGGATATAACAAAAAAAATCCCCGGAACAAAGTTCCGGGGATTTTTACGTTCGGTTCAACATCATTTTTTTGAAAGCGATTTTGCCGTTATAAAAGCGGTTATGGGAATTGAAAGGATAACGCCGATGCTGCTTGAAATTCCGCTTATAACCTCAATTGAAAGATAGGAAGAACTTAAAAGCTGGTGAGTGGAAAGACCAATTGAATAAAGATAGAGAATAAGCACAAAGCTGCTTCCGAGGAAAGCAAGAATAAGGGTATTTGTCATTGTTCCAACCATATCACGGCCGATATTCATTCCGGAACGGAAAAGTTCTTTTTGTCCAAGTTTCGGGTTCGCCGCGCTTACTTCAAAAAGTGAAGAAGAAATTCCCATGGTAACGTCCATAACAGCGCCAAGGGCGCTTATTATAATTCCTCCCACAAGAAGTCCGGAAAGTCCAATGGGTGTTCCGGTCTGGCGAAGCTGAAGAAGCGGTTCCACGTCCGGAACACGAAGCCCGTCTATCTTTGCAAGATTTTGTGAAAAAATTCCGAAAAACATCGCCAAAGCCGTTCCTGAAATTGTTCCGAGCATTGCGCAAACGGTTTTTTTCTGAACTCCCCCAAGAATCGCAAGGCTGACTACAGCTATGTATGCACAGACAGCGAACACTGTGGGCAAAGTGGGGGCGCCTTTCATAAGTGCCGGAAGAAGAACAAGGAAAAGCGACACAAGAGTTACAACAAGTCCCGCAAGGGATTTTGCTCCGGTTTTTCCTCCGACCGCAACCGTTGCTATTACAAAAAGTACCGTAACGATAGCAAGCGCTGCCGCTCGGTCAAATTCATAGACGGTCGCGGTATGGGCACCGTCGGAATAGGTGGAAATTATCAGAACGGCGCCGTCGCCTTCATAAAGCGGAACACCGTAAAGCGGACCGACAAAATTCGAAACATGTAACGTTTCGCCTTTATATTGTCCTGAAAGAACTTCCGCCAGCAAAAGCTGTTCGCCGCGCCACCCGCCGTCGGAAGTTTCATCCTGTTCGGTGGAATCCATAACGACCTGTGTTATTTTTGCTTTTTCATATTCGGAATATTCCGAAGCGGAAATATCTTTTTCCTCTTTTGGTGAAGCAAAATAATATCCCGCAAGAAAAATTGCCGCACAAACCAAAAGAAGGATTATCGTGTTTTTATTTTCAGCAAGTAAATTATTAAATGAAAAGTTTCTGATTTTCATATATAAAATCCTTTCGGAAAAATCTTTTACAGAAAAAGAATAACAAGTAAAAAAGCCTATGTCAAGCGCAATAAATTTTTAGTTGAAAAATAGTGCAAAATGCCGAATATTAAAAGTAACAGAGATGTAACTGGAAAAAACTTCATTATATATGGTAATATATAATTGCTGTTTTGCAGGAAATTCCGCAAAACTTGTGATAAGGGATATCATTTATTGTTTTTCCGGAGGAAATGCAACGAGTCCCTTTTCAACTTTTTGGAACTTTTTTGAAAAAAGTTTATGAAAGGAAGGGAAAAAATGAAAACAAGCAAAATAAGCAGACTTTTGTCTGCTATGCTGGCGATCCTTATGGTCGTTACCATGTTCCCCGTAACCGTTTTTGCGGCGGAAGATGCTACTGCCATGATCGTAAAAGACGTATCCGAACTTGCAGTTGGCGATAAAGTTGCCATTGTAGCGTCCGAATATGATTTTGCACTCAGTACAAACCAAAAGACCAACAACAGAGTGGCTGCAGCCGTGACAAAATCCGGAGACTATGTTGTTCTCGGCAGCGACATTCAGATCCTTACAATCGAAGCAGGTGTTGTTGAAGGAACTTTTGCTTTCGGAACGGGAAGCGGATATCTTTATGCCGCAGGTACTTCCAAATCACAGAACGGAAGCAAAAACAACAACTACCTGAGAACGGAAGAAAAAATCACAGCCAATTCCTCCTGGAAAATCACAATTTCAAACGGAGTTGCTTCCGTTGTTGCCCAGGGAGAAAACGGTTGCAATGTTATGCAGTATAATTATAGCAGCACATTGTTTTCCGCATATTCTTCTGCTTCCCAGAACAAAATAGCAATTTACAAACTCGGGGATTATTCCGTTGAACCGGAAGAACCCACAGAACCTGAAATTGTTGAAACCAACGTAGCTGATTTCATTGCAGCTGAAGAGGACAGTACAGTTTATGTACTCACCGGTAAAATTACCGATGCCGCAGATGACAGCTGGCAGTTTACCATTGAAGACAAAACCGGAAGCGTTCTTGTTTACGGAAACAAAACCGACGTTGAAGTTAAAGCAGGAGATACCGTAAAAGTAACCGGAAAAAGAGGTTCTTATAAAGGCACCGCTCAGATGGTAAACATTGAGGCTATCGAGATAATTGAAAAAGCTCCCGAAGAATCAAAAACAGTCATTGAAGACGGCGATTACGTAATCTGGGCGCCTGCATATAACAAAGCGCTTTCCGCAGAATATCCCAACGGAAGTTTCTACAATGCAGGCGTTGACGTAACCGAAACAAGCGGAAAACTTTCCGGTTACGGCGAAACCGAAATCTGGACTGTCACCAACAACGACGACGGAACCATCAGCATTTCTTTCGGCGGACAAAAACTTGGTATGCAGGATTCTTATTCCAGCATGCCTCTTGGTTCCAAAAACGACCAATGGGTTCTTGAAGACGCAGGCAGCGGACTTTACTATGTAAAGAACACCGCTCGCGGAGCTTATATCGAATGGTACAATTCCAAGGATTATTGGAGTGGATATAACACAATCTCCTCTGGTTCCGAAGGAATGTTTGCTCTTAAATTCACCCCTGCGGAAGAAGAAAAAGAATACACCGTTCCCGACGGTGAATATGTAATTTGGGCGCCTGCATATAACAAAGCGCTTTCCGCAGAATATCCCAACGGAAGTTTCTACAATGCAGGTGTTGACGTAACCGAAACAAGCGGAAAACTTTCCGGTTACGGCGAAACCGAAATCTGGACTGTCACCAACAACGATGACGGAACCATCAGCATTTCTTTCGGCGGACAGAAACTTGGTATGCAGGATTCTTATTCAAGCATGCCTCTTGGTTCCAAAAACGACCAATGGGTTCTTGAAGACGCAGGCAGCGGACTTTATTATGTAAAGAACACCGCTCGCGGAGCCTATATCGAATGGTACAATTCCAAGGATTATTGGAGCGGATATAACACAATCTCCTCCGGTTCCGAAGGAATGTTTGCTCTTAAATTCACCCCTGCCGACGAAGAACCAGAAGTTCAGTATGCTGAAAAGCTTACCGAACTTCCCGGAAAAGGCGACATTATCGTGATTTACAACTCCGGCAACGCAATGGCTTCCTATTCAAACGGCAAAAAAATAGCTGCCATTCCCGCGGAACTTGTAGAAGATAAGCTTCCTCTTGCTGAAAAAATGGCAAACCTTGTTGTAGATATTGAAGGCAATAACTACATCTTTACCCTTGACGGAAAATATCTTACTTCCGCTCTTACCGGTAACGGCATGAGCTTTGAAGAAGAACTTACCGATTGCGGCAAATGGACCTTTGCGGAAGGCCCCGATGGCACCTGGTATATCAAAAACGTTGGTGCAAACTATAACGGCAACTATAACCAGGCAATGGAATATTATTCCGGCTTTACCACTTATGGAATTAAAGAAACCGCAATCTATCAGATGCAGCTTTTCCTTGTTGAAAGCGGCAGTGAAGTTCCAGACGGTGAATATGTAATCTGGGCGCCTGCATATAACAAAGCGCTTTCTTCCAACTACAGCGGATATTATAACGCAGGCGTTGACGTAACCGAAACAAACGGAAAACTTTCCGGTTACGGCAAAACCGAAATCTGGACTGTCACCAATAACGATGACGGAACCATCAGCATTGCTTTCGACGGAAAGAAACTTGCAATGGCAGATTCTTTTTCCAGCATGACTCTCGGCGAAAAGAACGATAAATGGGTTCTTGAAGAAACAGACAGCGGACTTTACTATGTAAAGAACACCGCTCGCGGAGCTTACATCGAATGGTATGCAAGCAAAAACAACTGGAGTGGATATAATAAAATCGCCTCCGGTTCCGAAGGAATGTTTGCTCTTAAATTCACCCCTGCGGAAGAAGTTGAAGAAATCTCCGCTCTTCCCAAAGCCGGCGATGAAGTTGTTATTTATAACCTTAATGCAAAAGGCGTTCTTGCAGAAGAAAACGATCAGCAGAGCATAGAAAACACCTCTGCGGAAATTGTTGACGGCAAAGCTGTTCCCGAAAACGGCGCAGTTGTTTTCACCGTTTCCAAAAACGGCGAGTATTTCCGTTTCTATAACGAATCTTATGGATATCTCTGTTCCAACGGCACCGGAAACAACGCTTTCTATTCCAAAGAAGCTTCCGAAGATGCAGACTGGACTCTTGAAAAACTCGGCGGCGGTTACAGAATGCTCAGCAGAACTGCAAAATATAACGGTACCGGAAAACAGTATCTTGAATATTATGCAGACAGCTACAAAACATACAGCTTCTATGCTACAAATAAAGACGGTTCTCTTGCAGATACCACTATCTATGAATTCTATTTCTATCCCGTAGCAGAAGGTACCAAACTTAGCGATGGAATCGTAAATATGCCCAAAGTTGATTTTGGCACTGTTTACGACGCAAACGTAGGTTCCGATTACACTTTCAGCTTTACTGTTGATGCGGTATTCGGCATTGAAGGTGAACTTGCTGTTACCGCAAACGACGAAACTCTTGCAGCCAACGAAGACGGCACCTATACCCTTCCCGCAGAAAAAGTAACCGGTGAAAAATTCACCATCACAGTAACCGGCAAAGATACCAAAGGCGTTGAAATCAGCGGTTCTGCAGAAGTTACAGTAAAAGATGAACCTTCCATAGGAACAATCACTCCTTCCGCAAACAGCCAGACCGGCGCAGAAAAACGCCCCGTTATTTCTGCTGAAATCATCAATGCCGGCGAAAACGCCGAAGTTACCATGACTGTAAACGGCAATGAAGTTGACGCTGTTTACGAAAACGGTAAAGTAACCTATACCCCTGCAGAAAATATGACAGACGGACGCACTTCCGTTGTTGTTACCGTAAAACGTGCTGATGGAAAAGAAACCAGCAAATCCTGGAACTTCATTGTCGGCGAAGCACAGTATCAGCTTTATTTCGGTCAGCTTCACAGCCACACCACTTATTCCGACGGTTCCGGTTCCCTTGAAAGCGCTCTTGATTATGTTGCTTCCCTTCCGGAATCCGCAAACGTTGATTTTGTCGCATTCACCGATCACTCCAACTACTTTGATGCTTCCGGCGCAGCAAACCCCGAAGGTGCGCTCTATGATATGAGTCTTGCTACTGCAGCAAGCCAGAAAACCTGGAGCGAATATAAAAATGCCATTGCAGATTTCAACGCTGCACAAAGCGATGTAATTGCAATCGGCGGTTTTGAAATGACCTGGTCCGGCGGTCCCGGTCACATCAATACTTTCAATACCCCCGGTATTGTTTCCAGAAATAACTCCACCCTTAACAACAAAACTTCCGACGCAGGCATGAAAGCATATTATGCTCTTCTTTCCCAGCCGGAAGGTGCAGAATCCATCAGCCAGTTCAACCACCCCGGCTCCACTTTCGGTACTTTTACTGATTTTGCTTACTGGGATGCTCTTATTGACACCCGTATTCAGATTGTTGAGGTTGGTAACGGCGAAGGCCAAATCGGCGCAGGCGGCTATTACCCCAGCTATGAATATTACACCATGGCTCTTGATAAGGGCTGGCATGTTGCTCCTACAAACAACCAGGACAACCACAAAGGCAAATGGGGTAACGCAAACGAAGCCCGTGACGTAATCATCACCGATGATTTTACCGAGAATGGCATTTATGACGCAATCCGCGCAATGAGAATGTACTCCACCGAAGATAAAAACCTTGAAATCAACTATACCGTAAATGGTCTTATGCTTGGTTCTTCCATTATCGAAGTTCCCGAAACTCTTGATTTCAACGTAACCGTTTATGATCCTGACAGAGCTGATTCCATCAGCAAAGTTGAACTTATCGTAAACTCCGGCAAGGTTGCATACACCTGGGACGATCCTGCAGAACTTGCGGACGGCACTCTTGAAGCAACCCTTTCTCCCGATTACAGCTATTATTACGTCCGAGTAACCGAAGGCGACGGCGACCTTGCCGTAACTGCTCCTGTTTGGGTCGGTGAAAGCCTTAAACTCGGCATCTCTTCTGTAGTAAGCGGAACTTCCACCCCCGTTACCGGAGAAGAACTTACCATTACCACAACCCTTTTCAACAGCGAAAAAACCGATGCCAACGTAAAATCCGTTATTTATGAATATAAAGGCGGAGAAGTAATCCACACCGACAGCGTCGGCCATACCGTACCGGCTTCCGGAACTTCCGCAGTTGAATTCAACTACACCCCCTCTGAAGCAAAACTTACCGTCATTACTGTAACCGCTGTTGTTGAACAGGACGGAAAAGATTACGTCTTTACTATGGATATTGAACTTGACGTTCAGGATTCCGAAAAACTTGTTTACATTGGTATTGATGCTTCTCACTACAACGAGTATGTAGCAGGAAACTATAAGGACAGCATGGGCAACTTCAGCCAGCTTGCTTCCGGATATAATGTACGTACCGTTCAGCTTAACACTTCCGAAGATCTTATTGCAGCATGTTCCAATGACAAATATGTAGCTCTTATCCTTACAGCTCCTTCCAGAAGACTTGCGGCTGCACAAAGCGACCCCAGAACCTATTCCGAAGCAGAACTTGAGGCAATTGCTGCATTCAATGCAAACGGCGGCACAGTAATCATAGCCGGTTGGTCCGATAACTATGAAAACTATGACGTAATCCAGAATAACGATGCAATCAAACACATGGCAGAAACCCAGAACGACATTCTTAAAGCTCTTGGTTCTTCCATCAGAATGGGCGATGACGCAACTTATGATGATGTAAGAAGCGCAGCAGACGGAGTTGACAAATGGAGACTTTATTTCAACACTTACGGCAATTCCTTCCTTACTGAAGGTGTTGAAGTTGATCCTGAAAATCCTTATAACAGACTTTATACCGAAGTCTTCAGCCATTACGGCGGCGCAACCGTCTTTACCAAAGACGGAACTCTTCCCGAAACCGTAACCCCTGTTGTATTCGGTCACGCAAGCACCTATTCCGTTGACGTTGATAAAGACGGACTTGGCGGAAGCAACACCCCCAAATATAAATATGCAGAAGGCGATGACCGCCTTATGGTAATGGCTTCCGAACAGCTTCCCGGAAAAGGTCTTATAATCGTTTCCGGCGCGGCATTCATGTCCAACTTTGAAGTTCAGGCAACCATTGAAGACAGCGGTTCTGAAAAGAACTATTCCAACTATAAGATCTGTGAAAACCTTCTTGAATACCTTAACCCCGTTGTTGTTGCAGACATTGCCGACGTTCATGAACAGGAAGGTGAAGGTTATAAGTTCACCGTAGAAGGCATTGTAACTTCCAACGCTTCCGGTTATGACAAAGATACCGCATTCTTTGATTGCATTTATATTCAGGACGAAACAGCCGGTATCAACTGCTTCCCTGTCGCAGGAAACTTTAAAATCGGTGACAAGGTAAGAATTACCGGCACAACCAGTTCTTATCAGGGTGAAAGACAGCTTGCCGTAACTTCTATTGACGTAATCGGCGAAGGAGAAATTGAACCCACTGAAATTACCGCAGCACAGCTTAACAATGGCAGCGTTCTTGGAAAACTCGTTACCGTAAAGGGTACTGTTGAAAGCTTTGCATTTGAAAACGGTCTTGTTCAGACTATTATGGTAAAAGACGCAAAAGGCGACCTTGCAAGAGTATTCATCGACGGTTACATTACAACCCAGAAAGACGTAGAAAACCTTAAAGTAGGCTGTGAAATTGAAGTAACCGGTCTTGCTTCTTATGACAACACTTTCAACGCTCCCGAAGGTCCGTTCCCGAGAATCCGTATCCGCAACAGAAAAGACGTTGTCTGCAAAGTTGCATATACAGACGTTGAAGTTGTTATTCCCGGAGCAGATCCAGATGATAAGTACAGTGTAAGACTCGAAGAAAAAGTAGAAATTCCCGAAGATCTTCCGGAAGAATATAAAGAAAAATATTCCACCCCTGAAAAGATTGAAAAGGAACTTGAAAAAGCAATCTATGAAAAAAACCGCAAATTTAACAGCAAAAACTCCAACGTTGTATTTATGACACCTACTCTTAAGGTAAACACCGATAACGGTTTGGAAGATGTTAATCCCGATAATTACCCCGAAAATGGAGTATCTGTTTCCATTCCTTATCCTAAAAACACCGCTCGTTTCGGTTGGGATTTTGAAATTGTTTATCTTGACGATGACGGTGTAATCAGAACCCTTGATTACCGCAAGACCCGCGACGGACTTCTTGTTGAAATTGATGGTAATTATCCTATTGCTGTTGCTTACAAGAAAAATATCTTTAGCGGCGGTTCCTCCGGTTCTTCTTCCGGTTCCGGCAACGGAATAACTATTATAACTCCCGAAAAAGGCGGCAGCGAATCCAACCCGAATACTGGTGCTTCTGCACCTTTCGGTTCCGCAATTGCAGCAATCATTGTCGTTTCTGCGGCAGCTCTTTCTTTCGGAAAAAGAAAATAAAAATATTTAAAACAAGTCCCAAAAGTCAAATGACTTTTGGGACTTGTTTTTTTATAACAAAAAAATCCCGGACACAAAGTGTCCGGGATTTTGTGGCGGAGATGAAGAGATTCGAACTCTTGAGAGGCTTCTGACCCCTACACGATTTCCAGTCGTGCGCCCTCGACCATCTAGGCGACATCTCCAAATGCTCAAGAAAACTTGCTGTTTATCACAGCGCTTGATTATTATACTAAAAACAAAAACAAAAATCAAGTGTTTTTTCAAAATTTTTTATATTTTTTTAAAGATATTTGCGTATATCTTTATTTTATGATATTATAATTTTATATTTTTCAAAGGAGGCGTTTTTAATGACAGAGATTCTTGCCCCGGTTGGCGGAAAAGAACAGCTTATTGCCGCAGTGCGTTCCGGAGCAGATGCGGTTTATCTCGGCGCAAAGAATTTTAACGCAAGGCGTAACGCTTCCAACTTTGAAGATTTTGAACTTCCGGAAATCGTTTCATATTGCCATGAAAGAGGGGTCAAGGTCCACGTTGTTCTCAACACCCTTGTTATGGATTCTGAAATCCCCGCGCTTATCGAAGAAATCAAAAACGTTGCTTCCTCCGGAGCGGACGCGGTTATCGTTCAGGATCTTGCCGTTGCAAAACTTGTTCGGGAAATCTGTCCTTCAATTGAAATGCACGCTTCCACCCAGATGACCATTCACGATCTTTCCGGCGCTTTTGCCGCGGAAAGTCTTGGTTTTAAAAGAGCCGTTCTTTCAAGGGAACTTTCTCTTGACGAAATAAAATATATTGCCGAAAGGTCCGAAATAGAGCTTGAGGTTTTTGTTCACGGTGCTCTTTGTATGTGCATGTCCGGCTGCTGTTATCTTTCTTCCGTTCTCGGCGGAAGAAGCGGAAACCGCGGACTTTGCGCACAGCCCTGCCGCCTTGATTTTCGCTTCGGCGAAAAAGACCATGCTCTTTCTCTTAAAGATATGTCACATATCGAATATATCCGAGAGCTTTCCAGAGCCGGCGTATGCTCTTTTAAAATCGAAGGAAGAATGAAACGCCCGGAATATGTTGCGGCGGCTGTAACGGCTTGCAGAGCAGCTCTTGCGGGTCAAAAACCCGATATTGAATCTCTTCGGGCTGTTTTTTCACGCCAGGGTTTTACCGACGGCTATCTTACCGGAAAACGCACTCCGGATATGTTCGGATTCCGCAGCCATGAGGACGTTACCGCCGCGGATAAAGTTCTCAAAAGTCTTGCGAGCCTTTATAAGGACGAAGCAGACCATATTCCGCTTAAGATGGGACTTTTTATATCCGAAACAAAGCCTTCCGTTCTGACTGTTTCCGATGGGGAAAACTGCGTTTCTGTAAGAGGCACCGTTTGTGAAAAAGCGCTTCGCTCCCCTACCGATGAAGCACTTGCAAGACGATATCTTTCAAAAACCGGCGGAACGCCTTTTTATCTTTCCGAGCTTGATTTTTCCGCGGAAGGCGAACCCATAATTGCCGCCGGAGAAATCAACGAAATGCGCCGCAAAGCTCTTTCAATGCTTTTGGAAATGCGCTCAAAAGTTTATCCCCACGACGTATTTGAATTCGATCTTCCGAAGCCGGAAAAACATATCGCGAAGAAAACCGCAGTAAGGATCCGCGCGGAAAAATTCGAACAGGTTCTTTTCGAAAACGAGGCGGAAGCTATTATCCTTCCGGTTTCGGAAATTGAAAAGCACCCGGAAGCGATAGAAAAATTCGGTGAAAAACTCTTTGCGGAGCTTCCGGCGCTTGTTTTCCCTCTCGACGAAGAAAAACTTAAATATCGGCTTATTGAACTTTATGAAAAAGGTCTTCGCCATGCGCTTTGCGAAAATATAGGTGCCCTTCGCCTTGCCGAAGATTGCCTTTTAACCGTTCACGGCGGACACGGCCTTAATATTCTCAACAGCGTCGCCCTTGAAGAATATGAAAAACTCGGTCTTTCCGACGCAACAGTTTCTTTCGAACTTTCCGCCGCAAAAATAAAACATCTCGGCGGAAAAATAAAACGCGGTATCCTTGGCTATGGCTATCTTCCCCTTATGCGGATGCGCGCCTGCCCCATTAAAAAAACTTCCGGCTGTAAAAACTGCCCCGGAAAAGGAAAGATAAAAGACCGCATGGGCAAGGAATTCACCTATCTTTGTTTTGAAAAGAAATTCGGCACCCTTTATAACAGCGTTCCACTTTACGCTGCGGATAAGGATTTTTCCGGAATCGATTTTATGACGCTTTATTTCACCACCGAAAGCCCTGAAAACTGCAAAAAGATTTATGAGATGTTTATCAGCAAAACTCCGGCGGATTTTGAAAAGACAAACGGACTTTATTTCAGGGAACTTTTATAAAGGAGTTTTTTAATGGAAGTTGTTTTTTTCATGAGCCTTTTTAATATAGGTTACGGAATTTTCGGTCTTTTCGGAAAAATGAATATCCCCGAAAAATTCAAAGGATACGAATGGACAAAAAATTATATGAAAGAGCTTGGAATTGCCGATATTCTTCTTGGCGTTCCGTGGCTTATCCTTTATTTTGCATTTAAGCAATATAACCCCGGCTACTGGGCGATTTTCCTTTTGATTATATTGCTGGCTCTTCCTTCTTTTTTTCTTGTTATCCACATAGAACGTAAATATAACAAACTTTTGAAAAAAGATTAAAAAATCCCTTTTGCCTTTGGCAAAAGGGATTTTTCTTTTTTACATAAGTTTTTCGAGCACCTTTTCTGCACATCGGATTCCGTCCGCGGCGGCGGACATTATTCCGCCGGCATATCCTGCGCCTTCGGCGCAGGGATAAAGTCCTTCTATCCCGATTGCTTCAAGCGTTTCGCCGTTGCGAACTATACGCACCGGGGAACTTGTTCTTGTTTCCGGCCCGGTGAGCACCGCTTCCGGATCCGCAAAGCCATGGAGCTTTCTATCCAGCGCAACAAGTCCGGTTTTGAGCACCGAAGTGATTTCTTCCGGAAAAAGTTCCTCAAGTTTTTTATCTTCGACGCCCCTTGCATAGGTTGGTTCAACTTTTCCGAACCGGGAAACTCCGCCGTTAAGGAACGCGCCTGCAGTTTGAGCAGGGGCTTTTTTCCCGCCGCCCATTTCAAAAGCTTTTCTTTCAATTTCATGCTGAAAAGCCATTGCCTTAAAAGGGTCACCGCCGAAATCTTCAGCGGAAACGGAACAAACCAAAGCGGAGTTTGCGTTTTTTCCGTCCCTTGCAAAACAGCTCATTCCATTTGTGACAACCGCATCTTCCCTATCCGCGGAAGGAACAACATATCCGCCGGGGCACATACAGAAAGTATAGGCGCATCGGTCGCCCACATGGTATGAAAGCTGATATTCCGCCGCCCAAAGGGCAGGATTTTCCGCAAAATCGCCATACTGGGCGCGGTTTATGTCCGACTGAAGATGCTCGATTCGAACACCGACAGAAAAAGGTTTTGCTTCCATGAGCACGCCTTTTTCCTTGAGCATCGCAAAAGTATCTCTTGCGGAATGTCCCGCCGCAATTATCACGTTTTCCGCAGGGAATTCCATTCCTTCTGCGGAAACGGAAACGATTTTTCCATTTTTAATGCCTATATCATCAACTTTTGTCAAAAAACGGATTTCGCCGCCGAGCGAAATAATCTCTTCACGGATATTTTTGACAACTTCTCTCAGCATATCGGTTCCGATATGGGGTTTTGCCTTGCTCAGTATTTCTTTCGGCGCACCGTGTTTTTCAAGTTCCTTCGTTATAAAATCGCATCTTGGGTCGTTTATTCTTGTTGTGAGCTTTCCGTCGCTGAAAGTTCCTGCGCCGCCTTCACCGAATTGGACGTTTGCTCTTTCGTTGAGCACGCCGCCTTTCCAATAGTTTTCAACGGCGGAGGTTCTTTCCTCAACCCTCGCTCCTCTTTCAAAAACAATCGGGTTTGCGCCGGCTCTTGCAAGATAAAGTCCCGCAAACATTCCCGCCGGGCCGAAACCGATTATGACCGGTCTTATTTTCGGCGCATTTTTGAGCACCGGGATTTCCGCGGGTGCAATTTTTCTGAGCACAACATTTTTTGCTTTTGCTTTCGCGGCGATTTTTTCTTCGTTTTCACAGCTTACCGCAATGGAATAAACAAGAAAAACATTGTCTTTTTTTCTTGCATCAACAGAAATTTTCGAAACGGAAACGTCGGTTGCTTCCGAAGGTTTTATTTTGAGCACAGAAAAAGCTTTTTCAAAAGCTTTTTCTTTTGGTTCGCCCGGATTCAGTTTTATTTCGGAAACGATTATCGGCATTCTTGTTTCTCCTTATCTTTTAAAAATCAAAAAGGCCCGTTTTTCAGAGCCTTTTTAATTTAATTACTGTTTTTTTACTGTTATTGTAATCGAATATGCCCCTGTTGCCCATGCATTTTCCCCACCGGGAAGGAAAACGTCGGCATGAATTCGATATTGTCCGGTTTGGCTTATTTCCCTTGTGCTCATATCCACCTGAACAACAATATCCTTTGCGGAAATTTCGTTTATAACTTCTTCCGGACCGATAAGATTTACAGCAACTTTTGAAGTGTTCGGAGTAATTTTATATCCGGACGGAACATTAACGATGTTTATCTGCGTGACGTTGAAAGTACTTTCAGCATATCCTTCAAGATCAAAAGCAATATTTATGTTTTCTTCATAATTCTGCGCGGTAATTCCTTCCGGAAGTCTTACATCAAAGTTTTTAAAAGGATTTTCAAGCGTAATATCTCTTACGTCAACATAACCAAGGAAGATATCGCTGTATTTATCAATGTTGTAATCCTCGCCCTCAACAAGAATTTCCGTTGTGGAAAGGGTATATTTTATATTGGAAATATCAAAAAATTCGGGAATGTTGGTATAATCAAAGCTTACCGGAAGATTTGCGGTCTTGTGAACAGGAATAATTACCGTCGCCATATCAACATTTGTACTTATTTCTTCACGGTTATATTCAACAGGTTCCCCGTTTTCATCAACAAGAACAATTTCGCCAACCGCGCCTATTGTTTCCATATAATCTCCGGAAAGAGTAACTTCGACCAAAGCGCCTTTTATTTTTTCAAGGTCCTTTTCCGGTCCGGTTATAACAATTTCGGAAGGGCTTGTGTAAATTTCCTCCTGAATAAACTCATCGGGAATATTATAATCGCCGCCGATAGAATAATTAAGTTTTACGGTCTTATCAATATACTTATCAAATTTAACAACAAGCGTTGAAGGATAAATTCCAACTATTTCAAAATCTTTTGAACTGTTGTTGGTCGCACGCAATTCAAGGTCATAAACACCTGCACCGGTTACACCTGAAAGCGAGGGGGAAATCGAAATGTCTTCGGCAGAAACGCCGCCTATTACAGAACGGGAACCGCTTATGGTAACGTTAACCGTGTTTTCCCCACCTTCTATGGCCGAAAGTCCAAGTTCACCCAAAATTCCGGACTGTACGTTTACGTTTACGCCGACACCCTGGACAACAACTTCACCGATCGGACGAAGAACAAGGGATACTGTAAGCCAAAGAACAAAAGATACCGCAAGAGAAACAACAAAAAGAACACGTTTATCTTTAAAAAGTTTTCCGCTCATTTTTCGTCACCGGCCCCCTTTCCGAAAATTTTTGCCACTTTGGGCTCGGTTTTTTCGGGGATCATATATTCTTCAAGTTTGCGTTTAAGAAAAACAGGGTCTATTTCACGCATAAGCTCTCCGTTTACCGCCATAGAAATTTTACCGGTTTCCTCCGAAACAACAACCGCAATGCCGTCGCTGTTTTCACTTATGCCAAGAGCTGCTCTGTGTCTTGTTCCAAGCATGTTGCTGATGTCATAGTTTTGGGAAAGCGGAAGGAAACAGCCCGCGGCATAAATTCTTCCGCCGCGGATTATGGTTGCCCCGTCATGAAGCGGAGCATTGTGGAAAAATATATTTCCGATTATTTCCTTACTGGGTTCTGCGTTTACAATTGTTCCCGTGGAAATAATTTCACCAAGTTTTGTTTCACGTTCAAAAACGATAAGAGCGCCGACATCGTGTTTTGAAAGTTCGGTAACGCCGTCCACAACTTTTGCAATGCAGTTCTTCATAAGGGTTTCATCATCAACTTTTTCAGTAGTAAAGTTGAGAAAAGTAAGGTTTGAAATTCTGGATTTTCCCATACTTTCAAGAGCATGGCGAAGTTCCGGCTGAAAAACAACAACAATTGCAATTATACCGAAACTGAAAACCTGCTCAAGAAGATAAGAAGTGCTTTTAAGTTCTATTGTAGCAGAGATGATATACATTATGAGCAGGATAAAAATACCCTTTATAAGCTGTCCTGCCCTTGTGTTAGCAGCAAAAAGAAGAACTCTGTATAAAAGATATGCAATTATTACAATATCGACAAAATCCCAGATTCCGAACGTTCTGAGCACGTTCAGTATGCTGTCCCAAGAAAATGCAAGTTCTCCCATAATTTTTTCCTCTTCTATATAAAGTTAATATTATTCTTAATATAATAATATCACAAGAGATAGCATTTTCAAGTATTATTTTGTTAACAATATTAATATTTTTTTGAAAGACCGTGTATAATTCCGATAAGTTTTAAAACCTGTTCCGGAGTGTTCATATATCCTATGCTCAAACGGCAGGTACCGCGGTTTTCCGTTCCCATCTTTCTGTGCGCAAGTGCCGCACAGTGAAAGCCTCCCCTTGCGGCCACTCCCTTTTCCGAAAGCAGCGCAGAAGTTTCTTCTCCGCTTAAATCTCCGATCACAAACGAAATCACCGGTGAATGCGTGGCTTCTTCCGGAAAAGAAGTGAAAAGTTTTATTTCTTTCATTGAAAAAAGTTCTGAATAAAGCAGTTTTGCCATTTCCGCTTCTCTTTTCCCTATATTTTTTTCACCTTCTTCAGAAACTCTGCATATTCCGGCATAAAGTCCGCAAATTCCGGGAACGTTCAATGTTCCGCTTTCAAGCATTTCAGGAAGTCCTTCCGGCTGCTCCGGAAAAAGCGAATAAGTTCCCGTTCCTCCAAAAAGGTGGGGTTTCAGAAGTTCCGGTTTTCTTGCGGCAAGAATTCCGGTCCCCATGGGTCCGAGAAGACCTTTGTGACCCGGGGCGCACACAAAATCAACTCCTGTTTTTTCCATATCCATTTTCATCGTTCCCGCGGTCTGTGCCATATCGACCAAAAAAAGAATTCCGTACTCCCGGCAGAGTTTTGCAAGTTCCGCTACCGGAAGCTTTATTCCGAAAACGTTTGAAGAACCCGTTGCAACAATCATTTTAGTATCGTTTTTTATAAGTTTTCTAAAAGATTCCACAGTTTTTTCCGGTTCGTTTTCAAAAACTTCTGCAATGGAAAAATTGGTGATTCCGCGCTTTTCAAGTTCAAAAAGCGGTCTTAAAACAGAATTATGCTCAAGATCCGAAATTATGAAATGTCCGCCTTCCGCACCTATGCTCATGAGCACGATGTTCAAAGCTTCAGTACAGTTTTTAGTAAAAACAAGGTTTTCACATTCCGAAAGACCGAAAAGATCAGCGGCTTTTTTCCTGCAGTCAAAAACTTTTCTGGAAGTTTCAATTCCCATTTTGTGTCCGCTTCTTCCCGGATTTGCGCCAAAACTGTAAAAACTTTCCTCCACGGCTTTTTTTACCGTCACAGGTTTCGGATAGGAAGTTGCGGCATTGTCAAAATACAGCATTTTTTCACCGGCTTTCCCTGATTTCGTTTACCCTTATTCCGGCTCTGTTTAAGATAAGAGTTATTTTTTCTATCTCTCCGAAAACTTTTATCACATATCCACAACCGTAAGGGTTGATTTTTGTATCCCGGAAAACATTTGCTTTAAAACCGTTTTTTCTGAGTATATCCTCGCCTTTCATTGCGCTTGTTATCGAACTTAAAAGGAAAAAATATTCTTTCATAGTATAATACCGCCGTTCATCGGATAATTTTCTTTACATTATATGAACGGCGGTTATTATAGGCAACAAAAAAATGCCCGATTGAAAAATCGGGCATTTTTTTTAATTTTTTATTCAACCGCATCGGCAACCGCAACGTTGTAATCATGTTCCGCCTGGGTGCTTCCGTAATAGAATTTTCCGTATTTATCCGTTACAAAGTAATAGTAATTTGTATCCGCCGGATAAAGCGCGGCTTTGATAGCGTTCATACCCGGGTTGCAAATAGGTCCAACGGGAAGGCCCACCCTGTAGTTGGGATAGGTGTAATACGCGCTTAAATAGGAATCCGAAAGTGTTTCGTCTTCAACGTTGGGTTTGATTTCCTGTTCATAATAGAACCATGTTACGTCGGACTGGAGATAAGGAAGGCCGGAACCGGGAGCAAGACGGTTATGGAAAGCGGAAGAAACTTTTTCCATATCCTCCATATAAGCCGCTTCGGACTGGATTACCGAAGCAAGGGTTACAAGTTCCTCAAGGCTTAAACCAAGCTCCTGCATTCTCAGATAATATTCGGAAGTGATTTTCTTGTTGAAGTTATCAATGAATTTTGCAATAACGCTTCTTGGCGTGGAATTTGTATAGAATTCATAGGTATCCGGGAACAGATATCCTTCCCATTTATAATAGATAAATTCGCTTGTTCCCATCATGTTTTCGAATTCATATTCAAAGCTTTCGGTTTTTGCCGCTTCGATAAATTCATCATATCCGCAAACACCGTTTTCTTCAAGGCGTTTTGCAATTTCCGTAAGCTTCATTCCTTCATAGAAGTTTACCGTTACAACGTTTTTGGTAACTTCCTTGGTTTTAAGAAGCTGGAAGATCTGATCGTAACCAAGGTTTGAATTCAAAGTATAAGTTCCCGGAGCAAGGCGCTTATCCATTTCTTTGATTCTTGCATAAACTTCAAAAGTAAAAGGTTCGTCGATTACGCCTTTTTCTTCAAGAAGTTCCGAAATTTCGGAAAGACCATAACCTTCCGGAATTGTGATTTCGATTTCTTTGCTTTCTTTGCTGAAACCGACAAGGTCATTTATGCTTGAAAGTGCAAAAGATGCAATAAAAACCGAAACAGCAAGAACCGCCGAAACCCATACAATTGTCAAAAGCCAGTTATATGCCGTATTAAGACGTTTTTTCTTTCTTTTGACGGCGGAATCCGAAATTGTTTTTTTCTTTTCCGGCTGTTTCTTTTCGATTTCTGGTTTTACCTTAACAGTTTCACGAACCGGTTCCTTTTTTACAACAATCGGTTCCTCATCTTCTTCCGGGGGCGGAGGAGCAAAAAAGTCATCTTCAAACGCATTTTTTTCTTCCTTCACTTCGGATTTTTTCGAAGAAGTCGTTGCATCCTCGAAAAAAGAGGAAAACACAAGGTCATCTTCTTCCTCGATTTTTTCGGGGACTTTTTTTTCATTTGGGTCAAGGTCTTTGAAGAAATCTTCAAATTCTTTATTGTTCATAAAAACCTCCGATCATTCCGCAGGTTTGACTGTAACCAACGGCTGATTGTTTTCATATCATATAACATACCGGCTACCGAAAAGGGCGCCGATATAAATTTTTCTTACGAGGTGAAATTTCATGTTCGGAAACAATAACTGCTGCTGGTGGATCATCATTCTTATCCTTCTCTTCTGCTGCTGCGGAAACAACGGTTACGGCAACAACAACTGTGGCTGCGGATGCAACAATGACTGTGGCTGCGGCTGCGGCTGATAATTCCAATCCATAAGCCTTTTGCCCTGCGGCTGATTCGCAGGGCTTTCGGCGTTTATTCCGAAAATTCCTCGATGCCTTCAAGATTTCCGTTTATTGCAGAAACGAGAGCAAGCGCAAAATCTTTTGCGGAAGCGGGACCGTTTGCGGTAATAAGCTTTCCGTCGATTTCAACTTTTTCGGCGGTATATTCGCCTTCGGGAACTTCAAAACCAGGGAAACAGGTGTACTTTTTACCGGAAAGAGCACCTGTTCCGGAAAGGACATATCCCGGAGAAGCGCAGATTGCACCGATGATGATATCATTATGAAGCGCAAATGTTATGGCATCATTAACGATTTTTGAACTTTTAAGATTTTTTGCGCCGGGCCAGCCCCCGGGAAAAACAAAAGCTTCCGCTTTTTTAAAATCAACGTTTTCCTCGGAAATTTCCGCAGTTACCGAAAGCCCATGAGCGCTTTTTACCGCTGTTTTTCCAACGCCGACAGTAACAACGTCAATTCCCGCCCTTTTCATAAGGTCAAAGGGAACAACGGCTTCCATATCTTCAAAACCGTTTGCAAGAAAAAGATATACCATTTTTCTCTCCTTATTTCACAATAAGTTCGGTTCTCGGTTTTCCGCAGGTCATTTTTCCCTCGGAACATCTTCCTTCGGAAACGCAGGAAGGACCCGCATGGGCAAAGAGAGAAGGAGCTTCTTCTCTGCAAAGGCGAAGCATTTCGTCCGCAACGGCGCGGATTTCCCACTGGGCGCGGTTGCAGCAGCGAAGACGGAAAAGATTATGAAGGCTGCGGACGTTCATTGTGACGATCATTTTTGTGTCGCAGGCATTGGGAAGAACAAAGCGTGCATCTTCGATTGCTTTTTTCTCCGCAAGTTTCATAGCTTCTTCTTCGGTTTTTCCTTCCGCCATAAATTCATCTGCAGCTTTTTTCTGAAGGATTTCGGTAAGTTTGTGATAACTTTCCGCACAGGTTTCCATAATTTTATTATATTCCTCAAGGGCTTCTTCATTCTCGCCGATTGCCGGAGGAACAATAAATTCAAAATGTCCTTCTTTGTTGACATAACGCTGGCTCTGAACGCTGAAGGAAGCGATTCTGTGGCGGGTTATCTGGGCAAGAAAAGCGCGGGAAACTCCTTCGATGGTAAAAGTGAAAGTTACGTGTTCAAGGGGGCTTTCGTGGCCGAGGCGTTCCAGCATTGCAACATAGTTCGAAGCTTTTTCGTCGGTCATTCCGTCAAAAAGTTCATCTGCGCCGGAATTGCTGTAACAAAGTCTTGCGGCGGCGGCAATTGTTTTTTCGGGGTTTGGTGTATGGCAAAGAAGATTGACTTTCATAACGGTGCCTCCTAAAAATTAGTTATATTTTATTATATAACAAAACATGTTTTATATCAAGATAAAAAATGAGCCGCACCAAGGTGCGGCTCCGCTGTTTTTTTAATTATTTTACAGTAATGGTGAAACCGAGAGTTTCAACATGCATTCCGTTTTCATCAAGGAACATTACGGAAATGGTGCTGTTTCCTTCGCCGACTGCATCAAGTCTGAAGGTTCCGTTTTCGCTAAGTGCTCTCTGTTCCGCGGAAACAACGCTTACGTTATCGTAAAGAAGAACAGCAGTAGCTGCTTCATCACCGACCGCAACAGGAATTTCAATGGTATCGCCAACGAGATAAGTTATGGGCATTTCGGAAATGTTGCCGTCATAACCATAGTTTCCGATGGTGAATTCCCATTCGCCTTCGAGGATATCGCCGACAAAACCGTCGATATCATCTACATAGAAGAATTTTTCGTCCATGGTTACGGAATAGGTTTCGCCCATTTCGAAAACTTCGCCTTCGGGAAGCATGATAATAAGCTGGGCATAGGGAGGATTTACTCCGCTGTTGAGGAAAATATGATCGCCGTCCATGCGTGCGTCATATTTAAGGATTTCTTTTCCGTCGGAAACTCTTTTTACGGAAATTTCGCCGGTTCCCATTTCAACGTTGGGGGTGTTCATAACAACCTGGAGTGCGGTAAGACCGGAAGCAAAGGTCTGACCCTCGTTGCTTACGGGATAGAACTTAACTTCAAATTCTTCCGGGGTTACATATTTCGGATCGGGTCTTGCGCAACCGGTTACGGAAAGCAAAACAAGCATAAGGCCGAGAATTACGGCAATAGTTTTTTTCATATTGATAAACATCCTTTCTGCATATCTAACGGCAATTATAATATAAAATAAAAGAAATTGCAAACAATTTTTAAAATTATAAATAAAAATTGACCGTTTATTCATAAATTCCGGCAAAAACTTCGCCTTAGTTCACTTTACATATTTATAAGTATAATACTCATAATTTTATAATTTGCATTTTCTTGACATATACGCCATTTTGGATTAGGATTATATGCAGAATTTTCTGTCTTGGAGGAATTTTTATGTTCAGCGAATACAGCGCTCTCGGAATAGTTCATAAGATTCTCAAAATGCATATAAAACCCGGTGATTTCTGCATAGACGCAACTTCCGGAAACGGACATGATTCCGTCTATCTTTGTGAACTTTGTGGGGAAAACGGGCGCGTTCTTGCAATGGATATCCAGCCGGAAGCAGTTGAATCAACAAAAGCAAATCTTTCCGAACACGGATTTTCAGATATCAGCGAAGTTATCTGCACAAGCCACAGCGATATTGATAAATTTGCAGAACCAAACAGCGCAGACTGCATTGTTTTCAACTTCGGCTGGCTTCCCGGAGGAAGCCACGACGTTTTTACAAGGGCGGAAACTTCCATTCCCGCAATTCAGAAATCTCTTGAAATTTTAAAACCCGGCGGCCTTCTTTCCCTTTGTGTTTATTACGGCCGCAACAACGGTTATTCCGAAAGGGACGCAATTCTTGAATTTGTAAAATCGCTTCCGGGTGCGCAATATAACGTTATGAAATGCGATTTTCTCAACAGACCGAACGACCCTCCATTCCCGATTTTTATTGTTAAAGATAAAGAATATTTCAAATAAAAAAATCCTCCGCGCTGCGGAGGATTTTTTTATCTTTATGTAATTATTTGATAATTTCGATTCCGCCTATGAAAGGAAGGGGTTTCATTTCGCCTTTGACCGCGTTGATGATTCCGAGAATCATAAGTACGAAAAGAGCAATGCTGATGATCCAGCTGATGATTCCGCCGATAACGGGAATGAATCCGAGGATAAAACCAACGATTGCCGCGGCGATGTTCGCGATAAGAAGAACAAGTCCCTGGTTTGCGTGATAACGTGCGAATGCGTCATCTTTTGCGCAAAGAATTGTTACGATGCAGAGAATCCATACATAAGAGATTGCCGCAAGAAGTTTGTTTTTGTTTTCCATAAAATAACCTCCTCAAAAAAGTGATTTCAATGATTATTTAATATCTTCGTCACCGAAAGGGTCGCCGCATTCGGGGCAGAATTTCGGCGGGTTTTTGGGGTCTTCCGGTTCCCATCCGCATTTGTCGCATTTATACTGGGGAACGCCGGCAGGTTTCTTTGCGCCACAGTTCGGGCAGAATTTGCCTTTGTTTACCTGACCGCAGGAGCAGGTCCAGCCATCCTCTGCGGGTTTCGGTGCGCCGCATTCGGTACAGAATTTTCCGGTTGCGGTTGCGCCGCAGGAGCATTTCCAGCTGTTTGCGGGCTTAGGTTCAGGTTTTGCCGCGCCGCAGCCCATGCAGAATTTACCCTGGTTGCCGGTCTGGCCGCAGGAACAGGTCCAGCCTGCAGGTGCTGCCGGTGCAGGTGCAGGAGCGGGCTGCTGTGCTGCCTGCTGCTGACCCATCTGGTAAAGGTTTGCAGCGTTGACTCCGCCCATGTTCTGAGCCATGCCCATTCCCATGAATGCCATTGCGGGACCCGCGCCTTCATTTGCCGCTGCCGCCTGCATTGCCGCTGCCTGTGCTCCTACCATATGCGCTGCCGCTCTGGTCGGATCCATAAATGCCGCATTGCGCTGCATTTCCTTGATCATCTTTTCGTCTTCTTCGTCCGCTTTTACGGAAGATACGCCGAAGGATACGATCTCGATTCCGCGAAGTCCACTCCATTTTTCCGAAAGAACTTCATTAAGAGCGTCTGCCATTTCCGTGGTGTGACCTGGAAGAGCGGAATATCTGATTCCCATCGCGGAAATCTTTGCGAATGCCGGCTGGAGCGCTGTAAGAAGTTCACTCTTGAGCTGGCTGTCAAGTTCGCTTCTCTTATACTGATATGCTACGTTTCCGCATACGTTGGTATAGAAAAGAATCGGGTCGGAAAGACGATAGCTGTATTCACCGAAGCAGCGGATAGCGATATCGATATCGATTCCCGCTCTTTCATCAACTACTCTGAACGGTACAGGGCTCGGAGTTCCGTATTTGTTTCCAACAAGTTCCTTGGTGTTGAAGTAATATACTCTCTGGTCCTTTGCGGTATCTCCGCCGAAGGTAAAACGTTTTCCGATAGTCTTAAAAGAATCTACTATGCTTGTTCCCAGTTTTCCGCTGAAAATCGAAGGTTCGGTGGACATATCGTATGTATATTCACCGGGTTCTGCGCAGATATCAACTACTTTCCCCTGTTCAACAATGCACATGCACTGGCCGTCCGCTACTGCGATTACGGAACCGTTGGAAATGATATTATCTTCGCCCTTGGTGTTGGAACTTCTTCCGCTTGTTCTTTTTTCACCTTTTGTTGCAAGTATGTCCGCAGGAATTGCCTCACAGTAAAAATACTCTTTCCACTGATCTGCCAATACTCCGCCGACCGCGCCGCCGATTGCTTTTATAAGTCCCATAATTCAGCACTCTCCTTTTTGTATAAGATTATATTTTAATTATAAGATTTTTTATGTTTTTTATCAATAGTTTTATAAAAAAACGGCAAAGCGTACAAAATACGCTTTGCCGTTTTTTATGAAAGTTCTATCATATTTGTGTAAAGCTGATAATATTTGCCTTTTTGTTCAAGAAGGTCATCGTGGTCGCCGCGTTCAACAACTTTTCCCTGCTCAAGAACAAGAATTGCGTTTGAATTTCGTACTGTTGAAAGACGGTGAGCAATTATGAAAACCGTTCTTCCTTTCATAAGTCCGTCAAGACCTTTTTCAATAAGCTTTTCCGTTCTTGTATCGACGGAAGAGGTTGCTTCATCAAGGATCATAACCGGAGCTTCCGAAACAGCCGCCCTTGCGATTGCAAGAAGCTGGCGCTGTCCCTGGGAAAGGTTTGCGCCGTCGGAATGGAGCATTGTGTCATAACCTTGCGGAAGGTGGCTTATGAAATAGTGAGCGTTTGCGATTTTCGCGGCTTTGATGCAATCCTCATCCGTTGCATCAAGTCTTCCGTAACGAATGTTTTCCATAACGGTTCCGGTGAAAAGATGGGTATCCTGGAGAACTATTCCGAGAGAGCGGCGAAGATCATCTTTTCTGATATCCTTTACGTTTATTCCGTCATAGATTATTTCTCCGCCCTGGATATCATAAAAACGGTTGATAAGATTCGTAATGGTGGTTTTTCCGGCGCCGGTTGAACCGACGAAAGCGATTTTCTGGCCGGGTTTTGCGAAAAGCGAAAGGTCTTTCAGAACCGGTTTTCCTTCAACATAGGCAAAATCCACGTTGTTGAAGCGAACGTCACCGCGAAGGGGAACCCTTTTTCCGTCCGGAAGAACCCAGTTATAGTCGTTTTCAACTTTTTCAAGGGTAACTTTTCCTTCGTCAACTTCCGGTTTTTTATCAAGAACTTCGAAAATTCTTTCCGCACCCGCAAGGGCAAGCATTATGGAGTTGAACTGTTCGGAAATCTGGCTTACCCTGTCCGCAAAAGTTCTGATATATTGGAGAAACGCGATAAGAATTCCGCCGACCTGTTCTCCCGTAAGCCAGAGAACACCGATGGCGCATGTGAGTGCATAGAACATATGGGAAAGGTTGTTGAGAAGCGGACCGACAACGGAAGTTGCAAGGGTTGCGGTTGTGGAAGCCTTGCGGAGTTTTTCATTTATAGGCTCAAAGTTTTCCATAACCTCTTTTTCGTGAGTGAAAACTTTGATATCCCTTTGTCCGGAAATCATTTCTTCAATATATCCGTTTACGGAAGCGGCATATTTTTGCTGTTCGCGGTAGCTTTTGCTGCTGATTTTTGTGGTAACTCTAACAATAATGATTACTATCGCCGCAAGAACGACCATTATTGAGAAAAGCCGCATTGAAAGCGCAAGCATCATTCCTATGGTTCCTATGAGCGACATTATCGAAATCATAAGCTGGGTTATGCTGTGCTGCAAAAGTTCGTTGGTCGCCTCAATATCGTTTGTAAAATAACTCATAAGGCTTCCGTGGGTGTTGTTATCAAAATACCTTATCGGAAGTTTTTGCATCTTTGCAAAAAGCTCGAAACGAAGTTCGCGCATTATAACGGTGCTGCATTCCAGCATAAGACGGTTCAGAAGATAGTTCGTAACCGCGGAAAGAACATAGAGAAAAGCAAGACCCGCAAGAAGAGCGATATATTTTGCAAAAATTTCGTCCGGCGCAATTCCCGTTTCCTTAAGGATATTTACAAGAGGCTTCATGCAGTAGGAAGCGCCTATCGTTGCAACTGCATATACAAAAATCGAAGCAACCGCGGCAACAAGAATCGGGGTGCAGTGGCGGAAATATTTAAAAAGGCGGAAAAGCGTTTCCATCGGCGAAGAAGCGGCTTTATAGTTTCGGAGTTCAACTCTCGGCATTCTGCTCTTCCTCCTCTCTCATCTGGCTTTCATAAACGTCGCGGTAAATTGCGCTTCGCTCCATAAGTTCGCTGTGGGTTCCGACGTCGGAAAGTTTTCCTTCATCAAGAACGGCAATTCTGTCGCAGGTCATAATGGAAGCGATTCGCTGGGCGATTATTATTTTTGTTGTTCCCGGAAGAGAATTATGAAGAGCCCGGCGGATATGTTCATCGGTAGTCATATCGCAGGCGCTTGTTGAGTCATCAAGAATAAGAATCTTCGGGCGTTTTATGACCGCTCGGGCAATTCTAAGGCGCTGGCGCTGTCCGCCGGAAAGGTTTGCGCCGTCCTGTTCAAGAACGGTTTCGTAACCGTCTTTAAAACGGTCGATAAATTCATCGGCGCAGGCGATATAGCAGGCTTCCTTCATATCATCAATGGTAGCGTTCGGGTCGCCCCAGCGAAGGTTATCGGCAATTGTTCCGCTGAAAAGCGAACCGTTTTGGAGAACCATTGAAACCCCGCTGCGAAGATTTTCGAGCTTATAATCCTTAACGTTGATTCCGCCGACTTTTACTGTTCCGGAAAGGGCATCGTAAAAACGCGGAATAAGATTTACAAGGGTGGATTTTCCTTCGCCTGTTCCGCCGATTATTCCCATTGTTTCTCCGGATTTTATATGCAGGTTGATATGGGAAAGTTCAAGTTTATCCTCTTTTCCGTTATAGCTGAAGCAAACGTCCTCAAAATCAACGCTTCCTTCGGAAACTTTTGCGTCCGAATCCCCGTCGGTTATATCGATTTTTTCATCAAGAACTTCGTTGATTCTTATAAGAGATGCCTGGGCACGGGAAAGGGACATTACAAGCCAGGAAAGCATTGTAAGAGAGCTTACAGCCTGGGTGGTATAGGAAACCATACTTACGAGTTCGCCGGTAAGAAGTCCGGTGTTTTCGAAGATGATTTCTTTTCCGCCGAGGAAAAGGATTATAATTGTGCAGCCCCACATAATGAGCATCTGGATAGGGCCGGTCATTGTAAAAAGCCTTGCGGAAGAAAGTTGGGCATTTCTTAAATCCTCGGTCGTTTCGCGGAAGCGTTTTGATTCATAATCTCCGCGGACATAGGCTTTTACAACTCTGCTGCTGACGAGGTTTTCCTGAACGGCTTTATTCATTGCGTCCATTTTACGGAGCATTTTTTTAAAGCGAGGCTGGCCGGTTTTTATGAGCACCGCAAGAATTCCAGCAAGAAGCGGAATGCAGAAAAGGAAAACCACCGCAAGATGAGGCGCAATTGTGAACGCCATTACTGTTGCCATAATAATCATAATCGGCGAGCGCATTAAGGTTCTTAAAACCTGGAGCATTGTCATTCTCATGGTGTTAACGTCCGTTGTTGCCCTTGTTATAAGGCTTGAAGTTGAAAAACGGTCCGTATTTGCGAAAGAAAAGTTCTGGATTTTTTCAAGAAGCGAAGAACGGAGGTTTTTTGCAAAACCCTGGCTTGCAAGGGCGGAAAATTTTGCCGCAAGAAGTCCGCACATCATTGAAACAATTGCAACGCAGACCATTCCTATTCCTACGGTTATTACAAAGCGGTTGCGGTTCGCAACAAGTTCCGCCGGAAAAAGCCATTTGAGCATGAAATCTTCTTCACGATAAAGTCCGCCGTCAACGATTACGGACATGAGCATCGGAATGAGCACTTCGAGCATTACTTCCGCGCAGCCGAAAATCATCGTAAGCACAGTATATTTTTTATAGCCTTCAAAGTTTTTTTTAAGATGGCGGAAGATGCTTTTTTTCTGTTCCTTTTCCGTTTTTATCCTCTCCTTTTTTGTTTCGTATCCAACAAAAATTATACCAAAACCGAAGGATTTATTCAATATTTACCATTTATAAATAAAAAGGGGTTCCGCTGCTTTCTTTTGGTGATTTTAATAGCGGCGGTTTCGTTTTTCAACAAAAAATCCTTTCCGGAAAACCGGAAAGGATTTTTCTGTTTTTTTCATTCCGCGAAGGGGCAGTCATATTTTATATAGACGTTAAAGCCTTCGTGTTTTGTCTGCGTCTTTTCTTCCGCGGTATGGGTATGCCAGAAGGTTGATACATAAATTATTTCTGGAATATCCGGATTTGCATAAACCTCGAATTCGCCTTCGTTGCTGACAAGTTTTCCTCTCGGAACGGTATCGTGACCGGAAAATTCGGTTGTTCCCATCAAAACAAAACCTTCCGGAGGTTCTCCTTCAATACGGACTCCGTATTTTGTTTCCATTTCATCAAGGTATTCCCAAGTTACGTCCGGGTTATTGCCATAGGGTTTTGCGCTCCACATGGAAATATAGTAATCTCCGCTTACGCAAACAAGGTCTTTTCCTCTTAATCTTTCATCAACATAGCGTACATAGGCATCATGGGGTTCCGCCGGAACTATCGTTCCGTTTGAATCAACCTCTCCGTTGGTTCTGACTTCATGATATACCAAAACCCATTCGGACATATCCGGATTTACATAATACGGACAATTTTCAAAACCGCCGACATCGGTTTCGCCCGCATAGACAAAACCTTCCGGAAGTTCTTTATAAACAGAATCCGCATACGGCGAAATAAAATATTTTATTCCGTTTTCGGTAAGATTAGGCGGGACTTCTCCCGGATCCGAGGTTTCCGGTTCCTGGGGAGGAGCATAAAATATTCCGGAAGCTGCAAAACCCGCGATAATACAGATACAGGCCGCCGCGGCAAGCCATTTTATCCATGGATTTTTCTTTCGCTTCGGTTTTTCTTCCGCTTCTTCAATAAACTCCGGCGCGATAAGTCCGATTTTTTCAAGAAATTCGTTCCCTCTCATAAAACGTAACCCTCCTTTTCAAGGAATTCCCGGAGTTTTTTCCGGATTCGGAAAAGAACGGTTTTTACCTTGGATTCGGAAATCGAAAACTTTTCGGATATTTCCGAAACGGAATCCATATACCAATAGCGGCGGACAAAAATCTTTCTTTTTTCCGAACCAAGTTCCGCAAGAAATCTATTCATAATTTCCGCAAAAACCATATCGTCGATTCTGCAGTTCATATCGTCCGGCGAAGGTATACATTCTTCCATTTCCGCGCTGAGTTCGCAGACAAAGGCGTTTCGCTTAAGGGCGGTTTTCTTCCGGCAGAAATTGAGCGAAATATTGCGGATTATCCGGGCAAGGAACGCATAGAGATAGGTTTTCGGTTCGCTCGGCGGAATTATGTTCCAGGCTTCAAGATAAGTATCGTTTTCACATTCCTCCGCAGTTTCCATATCTCTTACTATTCCGTTAGAAACAGCGCGCAGACGTTTTCCGTATTTTTCGGAAGTTTTTTCGATTGCGGCTTCGTTACGTTCAAAATAAAGTTCAACGATTTTTTCGTCTTCCAAGGCTTTCATCTCCTTTCCGTTTTACTAAAAGGCCTTCAACCATATAAACGCATTTTTACAGCGGAAGGTTACACTTTTCTATAAAAAAGGAACGGCGGGGCCGTTCCTTTTTCGTTTATTTAAATTATTTATTGAGTTCTTCCATTTCTTCAACAAGTTCGCCGAAGAGCTTGAGGGCGGAGTTAACGGGTTCCGGGCTGCTCATATCTACGCCGGCAATTTTGAGAAGAGAAATGGGGTCTGCGCTTCCGCCGCTGGAAAGGAATTTTTTATATGCGGCAACGGCAGGTTCGCCTTCCGCAAGGATTTTGTTTGCAATTGCAACTGCGGCGGAAAAACCGGTTGCATACTGGAATACGTAATAGTTATAGAAGAAATGGGGAATTCTTGCCCATTCAAGAGCAATTCCGTCATCGGAAACCATATCGGGTCCGAAATAGAGTTTATTGAGTTCGTGATATTTTGCGGAAAGAGCATCTGCGGTAAGGGCTTCTCCCCTTTCGGACATTCTTCCGATTTCTCTTTCGAATTCAGCGAACATGGTCTGGCGATAAACGGTGCCTTTGAAGGAATCGAGGAAATGGTTGATGAGATATGCTCTTTCGGTCTTATCGGTGGTTTTTCCGAGAAGGTGACGCATAAGAAGAACTTCGTTGCAGGTGGAAGCAACTTCCGCAACAAAAATTACATAACCGGCGGTGTTGACCGGCTGATATTTGGTGCTGTGATAGCTGTGGAGAGCATGGCCCATTTCGTGAGCAAGGGTAAACATGCTGTCGAGGGTATCCTTATGGTTAAGGAGAACATAAGGATGGGGTTTTCCGGAACCGGTGGAATATGCTCCGCCGCGTTTTCCTTCGTTTTCATAAACGTCGATCCAGCGGTTTTCAAAGCCTTCTTTAAGAAGTGCGGTATAATCTTCGCCGAGAACCGCAAGAGCTTCGAGAACGGTTGCTTTTGCTTCGTCAATGCTGATTTTGGAAGCGGCGTCGGCTACGATAGGAGTATAAACGTCATACATATGGAGTTCGTCAACTCCGAGCATTTTTTTGCGGAGAGCGACGTATTTATACATTTTATCAAGGTTGCTGTGAACTGCTTCGATAAGGTTATCGTAAACTTCTTCCGGAACTTCGGTATGGTCAAGAGCGGCTTCGCGGGTTGTGTTATATTTTCTTGCCTTTGCGAAGAAGTTGCGTTTTTTGAATTCGCCGTCAAGGGTCATTGCGATAGTGTTCTTAAAATCGCCGTAGCGGCCGTAGAATGCTTCAAAAGCGTTCTTTCTGAGAACGCGGTCGGAACTTTCCTCCAGCGGAACAAAAGAACCGTTGGTGAGGGCGTGTTCGTTGCCTTCGGAGTCAACAACGCTCGGGAATTTAAGGTCGGCGTTGCGGAGGATTCCGCCGATTTTATCTGCGGAATCTGCCATTTCCTCTGCAGAAGCAAGAAGGGCTTCTTCCTCTTTGGAAAGGATATGGGCGGCTCTTCTGCGGATTTTATAGATGCTTCTGCGGTAAGTTTCGAGTTCGGGACATTCGGCATAGAAAGCATTGAGTTTTTCTTCCGGAATTGCCATGATTTCAGGAGTTGCATAAGCGGAAGCGGATTCTATCGCAACAATGGTTGCCATTGCTTTTCCGCGGAAATCCTGATATTTTGCGTTGCTCATATCCTGGTCGCCGCTGCAGCTTGCATAGGTATAGAGAGTTTCAAGGCGAACGGTAAGTTCGTCGTCTTTTTTGAAAAACTCCAAAAGATTTGCGGCGGATTCGCCGAGAGTTCCCTGGAGCTTTGCGACTTCCGCCGGATAAACTTTAAGTGCTTCATATTCTTCAAGCCATGCTTCGTCACTTTCGAACATATCTTTAAGGTTCCAGGTATATTCTTCCGGAACTTCGCTTCTTTTAAGAATTCTGTCTTCTGCCATAATTCAAAAAAACCTCCGTAAAAATCTTTTTTGTTTTTCCCTGCGGGAATTTTTCCCGCCAACAGGGACATTATACTACATATCACGGAAAAAGGCAAAAGAAAAATCCCGCTCCGTTGGAGCGGGATAAAATATTATTCGGCTAAAGAAAGGTCTATCCACATCGCAGGGCGGATTCCCCTTTCGCCAAAATCGGCGTAGCTTCCGATTTCATAAATATAACCCGCGTTGCTTACGACGGCAAAACGTTTTGAATCGATTCCGGAAGTTCTGAGCCACCAGATACAATTTCCTTCGCTGTCGGTTTTTGTTCCGTTTTGGACCGCAAAATCCGTCGCTTTGGCAATTCTTTCTTCATCGGAAGAGAAAAAACTTTCCGCTTCCTCAATGCTCAGAAGAAAAACACGGTCTTTTGTTTTGTTTCCGTCGGTTTTTCCGTAAATTTTGTTCTTCGGGTTTTCGATTTCCGAAAGAACAATCATCTCTTTTTCTTTTTCGGTAAAAACCTTATCGAAAAAAACTCCGTTAAGCCATTTTCGGATTTTTGAATCTTCCCAGCTTATGTTTCCGAATTTCGGATTTATCGGCATGGAATCTATGCAGTTTTTTGTAACTGCGAGGATTTTGTTTTCGCTTTTTTCGAGCACAATCCATTCGATTTCTTCATAATAAAAACCGAATTTGAAGATTTCGCCTTTTTCCAAAACTGCATTTCCCTCCTTTTCGGATTTATACGATAATTATATTGCAGAAAAGAACAAAACACAACAAAAAAGCTCCCCTTCAGGGGGAGCTTTTTTACATTCAATTATTTTGCAAGCATCATACGGTCGTTGGAAAATTCTTTTCCGCTTACTTCTTCGAATTTCGCAAGAAGATCCGGAACCTTAAGGTTCTTTTTCTCTTCGCCGGAAATATCGAGGATAACGTGGCCATGGTCCATCATGATAAGGCGGTTGCCATATTTGATGGCGTCGTTCATGTTATGAGTTACCATAAGGGTGGTAAGGTGGTTTTCGGTAACGACTTTGTTGGTCATTTCGAGAACGGTTTTTGCGGTTTTGGGGTCAAGGGCGGCGGTGTGTTCATCAAGAAGAAGAAGCTGGGGTTTCTTGATCGTTGCCATAAGAAGGGTCAGAGCCTGGCGCTGGCCGCCGGAAAGAAGTCCGACTTTTGAATCGAGCCTGTCCTCAAGACCAAGGTCAAGAGTTTTGAGGAGTTCGACGAACTGTTCGCGTTCTTTGTTGCTGATTCCCCATTTGAAACTTCTGTTTTTTCCGCGGCGAAGAGCAAACGCAAGGTTTTCTTCGATCCACATATCTCCGGCCGTTCCGCGAAGGGGATCCTGGAAAACGCGGCCGATATATTTTGCGCGTTTATATTCCGGGTCTTTGGTAACATCATGACCGTCGATGGAAACATGGCCTTTGTCAAGTTCAAAAACGCCTGCGACAGCATTGAGCATGGTGGATTTTCCCGCTCCGTTACCGCCGATTATGGTTACAAAATCGCCTTCATCAAGGTGGAGGTTAAGGTCGATAAGAGCTTCCTTCTGAACGGGGGTTCCTTTGTTGAAGGTTTTATAAACGTTTTTTATATCAAGCATTTATTCCCCCTCCTTTCCGGAAACTTTCGCAAGAGCGGCATCTTTAAGACCCGGCGCAACAAGAGCGATTACGACGATTATTGCGGTAATGAGTTTCATATCGTCCGCAGTAATCTTTATAATGGTATCTGCGGTAAGGCTGATTCTGAGAACAAAGGCGATTATGATTCTGTAAACGATTGAACCGATCACAACGCCAGCAAGGCGGTGGAAATAGGTCCTTTTGCTGAACAGGACTTCGCCTATCATAATGGCCGCAAGACCGATTACTATTGTACCTACACCCATGTTGATATCCGCATATCCCTGGTACTGCGCAAGAAGAGCACCGGACATTGCAACAAGTCCGTTGCCGACAATAAGTCCGAGAACGATATAGACCTTGGTATTTGCGCCCATTGCTCTTACCATATGAGGGTTGTTACCGGTGGCACGGAGTGCGCATCCAATTTCGGTTCCGAAGAAGCAATAAACTGCGATTATGAGAACAACCGCAAAAACAACGCCGACAAGAAGACCCGCCCATTTGGAAGGGATTCCGAGAGCTTTGATCTGGCTGAAAAGGGTAACTTCATTAAGAAGACCAAAGTTTGCTTTTCCCATGATTCTGAGGTTTATGGAATAAAGCGCGAACTGGGTCAAAATTCCGGCAAGAAGATCCGGAATTTTGAATTTTGTATGGAGAAAACCGGTTACGGAACCGGCGGCCATTCCGCTTATTGTTGCGATAAGAATCGCAAGGATCGGAGAAACACCGGCGGCAACGCAAACCGCGGAAACAGCCCCACCAAGGGTGAGGCTTCCGTCAACGGTAAGGTCCGCATAATTGAGTACTCGATATGTCAGATAAAGTCCAAGCGCCATTATTGCCCAGATTACACCAAGGGTGGCGCCGCCCTGGATATCCCAGAGCCAGCTCATAATATTCATTTAAACAATAACATCCTAATCTAATTATTAATATACGGTTGCGGCGTTTTCAAGAACTTCCGCGGGAATTTCAACGCCAACGCTTTCCGCGAAGGTTTTGTTGACAACAAGAGCACATTCTTTCTGGGTTTCAACAGCGATTTCAGAAGCGGATTCGCCGTTAAGAACGCGGACAGCCTGTGCAGCGGTCTGTTTTCCGAGTTCATAGTAATCGATTGCGGTGGTTGCAATTCCGCCTTCGGCGATCATTGCTTCAACAGCGCAGAAAACAGGGATCTGGTTTTCAACAGCAGTCTGGTTAACAGTTGCCATTGCGGAAGCGAATGCGTTATCGGAAGGAATATAAATTGCGTCAACGCTGCCTACTACGGAAGAAATAACCTGGGGAATATCGTTGGAGGAAGAGGAAGTCTGGATTATAACTTCCATTCCAAGAGCTTCTGCGGCAAGTTTTGCTTCGTCTGCCTGGATTGCGGAGTTGGGTTCGCTGGAAGTATAGAGAATTGCAATTTTCTGTGCATCGGGAAGAACGTCTTTGATAACTGCAATCTGGTCTGCAATAACGGGCATATCAAGGGTTCCGGTTACGTTTTTGCCGGGAGCTTCGTTGGATTCAACAAGTCCTGCGCCGACTGCATCGGTTACTGCGGTGAAGAAAACAGGAATATCGGTTTCCTGGAAAACGTTAACTGCGGACTGTGCTGCGGGAGTTGCGATTGCAAGAGCAAGATCGATTCCGCTGTTTGCGAAGATATCGCAGATCTGCTGGCAGTTGCCGACTTCGCCGGAAGCGTTCTGGAAATCGATTTTGAGGTTTTCGCCTTCAACATAGCCTGCTTCGGCAAGGCCGTCTACAAATCCCTGATATGCTTCATCAAGAGAAGCGTGCTGCATAAACTGGATTACGCCGACGGTTACAACGCCGTCATCAGCGGTGTTTCCGCAGCCGGAAACTGCGAGCATCATTACAAGAGCCATAATAACTGCAAGAATTTTTTTCATTTTGGTTACCTCCAAAATTTAAAATTTGTTTATTTAAAAACCTCTTTTGGGGCTAATTAAATACTGAATAAAAAAAGTCCCTGCATAAAACATGCAGGGACGAATAAAACAAAATCCGCGATACCACTCTGCTTTCGTACCGGCCTCGCAACCGGAACCTTAATAGGCTTAAAAGTCTTAGCGATGTAACGGTCGCACCCGTTGTATCTACTGCAATTTTCAACACACTGCTCGCAGAATGAACTTCGGAACGGATATTACGCTTTTGCCTCGCACCAACCGGCAATTCTCTGAAGCTTTTCTCCGCCCTACTCTTTCTGCTCAAACGCATTTAGTTGGCTATGAAATTATGTATCTTATGTTAACAACATTCGCTTAAAAAGTCAAGCCCTTTTTTGGATTTTGCAAAAAATTTTTATAATTTGCATATATTACTGCATAATTATTCAAAAACATTGTTTATCTTCTGCTTGAATTTTTCTTTTTATAATCCGTTTTTTTGCCCTGAGGTTTTTTATCAAAAGATTTTTTCACAAAATCACGGTTTTCCTTCCGGGTAAGCAAAACGACTGTTTCGCAATGATCGGTGAACGGGAACATGTCCACCGGCTGGATTTTCTTCACTTCATAGCCATTTTTTGTTATAAATTCAAGGTCACGGGAAAGAGTTACCGGGTTGCAGGAAACATAGACAAGTCTTTTTGGTGAAAGGGTTTTTACCGCAGTAAGAAATTCCTCGGTGCTTCCGGCTCTTGGCGGATCCATAAAAACAACATCCGCTTTTGCTTTTTCCGCCGCCATTTTTACCATAAAATCGCCCGCATCGCCTTTGAAAAATTCGATGTTTTCGATTTTGTTTTCCTTTGCGTTCATTCTTGCGTCGCGGACTGCGTTTCCGTTGAGTTCAACGCCGATAACGTTTTTTGCGTGCTTCGCCGCAACCATTCCTATGGTTCCGATTCCGCAGTAAGCGTCGATTACGCTTTCTTTTCCGGTAAGTCCGGCAAATTCTATTGCTTTGTTATAGAGCACTTCGGTTTGTATCGGGTTTATCTGGTAGAAAGAACTTGGCGAAATTCTGAAGCGGCAGCCGCAAAGTTCATCGGTTATATAACCTTTTCCGAAGGAAACCTTTTCCCTTTCGCCAAGGACCATGCTGGTGCGTTTTTCGTTGATATTGATAACAACGGTGGAAATTTCCGGATGGAGTTTCCGAAGTTCCTTAACAAAGTTGTTTCCGGAAGGAAAAACATGGGTTCCGAGAACAAGAACGACCATTATTTCGCCGGTTTTTATTCCGCGGCGGACAAGAACATGGCGCAAAAGACCTTTTCCGGTGTCTTCGTTGAAAGGTTCCATCTTAAAACCTTTCAGAAGACCGCGGATGCTACGGATTATTTCCTGGCATTTTTCGTCCTCGATAAGGCATTTATCCACCTGGACGATATAATGGGTTCCTTCCTGATAAGTTCCGCAGATTATATTGCCTTTTTTATCTTTTCCGAAAGCGGCGGTAACCTTGTTGCGATAAAAACAAGGATAGCGCATTCCGATTATTCTTTCAATTTTTCCGAATCTTCCGAGGAGTTCCTCCTCGTTTTTTTGTTTCATCTCAAGCTGTTCCGGATAAGGCACTCCGGTATAGCGGCAGCCGCCGCATTTTTTTGCAACAACGCAAACGCTTGGCATAAAAGCACGTCCTTCTAATAAGATATTTCCGTGGAAAATTATATCATAGAGCGGATTTTTTTACAACAAAAAAGCGGCGGGCTTTTGCCCGCCGCAAAGTTTTTTTATTTTTTATCAAGCTCTTTTGCAAGGCTTTCGATAACGCCTTTTCGGGTGATGATTCCGCAAAAAGCGCCGCGACCATCAACAATCGGAACAAAGTTCTGGTTCGAAACCGCAACAATAACGTCTTCCTGCTCCGCGGCAATTAAAAGCGAAGGGCAGAAATCCTTTCTTATGATATCTTTTATGTAATAGGCTTCGTGATCTTTCATTTCCGCACTTTGAAGTTTCATAATGTGGCGGAGAAAATCCCCTTCGGTAACTGTTCCGGCATAGATTCCGTTTTCATCAAGAACCGGAACGGCGGTGTAGCCATAACGCATAAATTTTTCAAGGCCCTGACGAACGGTGTTGTTTTCGGAAAGATATGCCGTTGAAATTTTTGGTATCATTATTTTCGCAATGTTCATAGGCTTCTCCTTATGGTTTCGGCTTCTTTTGTTTTTATATATTTATTATACTACATATCACAGATGTTTTGTTGAAAATTTTGGAAGAAAATTGTTAATTTAGTTTGAACTTTTTCCAAAATAAAAAGCATTTTATATTTTAGCAAATTCTTCTTGACAAAGTTGTTTCTTTTCGATATAATAATAAAGCTATCGAGGTGTAGCGCAGGTGGTAGCGCGCCAGTTTCGGGTACTGGAAGCCGTGAGTTCGAGTCTCGCCACTTCGACCAAAAAAGCACGATGGTTTTGTATCAAAACCATCGTGCTTTTTTCTATATTGGTTGATATTTACACAGCAATTTGATACAATCTATTCGACAAACTTGAATTTGACAAGGAGAAAACAAATGATTCAAATATCATACACATCAATGGTAGTGTTCATAAGTATCATTTGGTGTTTGGTAAGAATGGTATGTGCAATTAAAACCAAAAGAGCAAATTGGACGAGAGAAATACAACTGCTTTTGGTATATGTCTGCATTATCGTTGTTGCTCGGTTTACCTTTTTCCCATTTTCAAAAGTAAACGGAGAAATACAACCGCTTGTTTATGAAAGTGCAAAAGTATATCCGTTTCGGATAAATTGGATTCCGTTTGTTAACCTGTTTGATTATCCCGAAATGAGAGACATTCTGATAAATGTAATCGGAAATACGGCAATGTTTATCCCATTGGGAATTGTTTGGCCCAGTGTATACAAGGGGTTGGATACACACGGGAAAGTCATTTCCGCAGGTATTGGTGTTTCTTTATGCATTGAGATTTTACAGCTTCCCTTTTGTGACAGGGTATCCGATGTTGATGATTTATTATTAAATACGTTAGGTTTCATCATTGGGTATTTGCTGTATCTTCTTGCGAAGCAGGTAAGTAAAAGAGTGCGGAGAATTAAGTAAATCCAATTTGACAAACTGTTTAGCGTAGTTTCAGTCCTAAAAGAGAGTTTCACTTCCCGCTTAATAGTTTCATTTTTTGAGTGAAACCAAATGAAACTTTTTGAAACCGTAGCATTATTATCAAACTAATTCAAAAAAAGACCAATCATTTTGATACGAAAGTATCTGAATGGTCGGTCTTTTCATTACAGAATATTGAATTCTCCCTTAACTATGTCATAATCAGTTAGACAAACTTAAATTTGGCGAGGTAATTAAGATGATCGATATTAGTATTTGGATGAAAACCTTCTTACAGACATTAAATGAGACATTTGAAAATCGTGTGTGGTTTGTCGGTTTGCAAGGCAGTTATGGCCGTGGTGAAGCAACAGAAACAAGCGACATTGATATTGTTGTAATTCTGGATGAATTGTCTGCTATGGACGTTCAAGCTTATAAAGATATGTTGGATAACTTATCTCATAGAGAACTGATTTGTGGTTTCCTTTCAGGAAAAAAAGAAATTATGAATTGGGAGCCATCTGACCTGTTTCAGTTTTGCCATGACACCACGCCAATCAAGGGAAGCCTTGACGAGGTAATGGCAGTTATTGATGAAAGTGCTGTTAACAAAGCAATCAAAATCGGTGCCTGTAATATATACCACGGATGTGTTCACAATATGCTCCATGAAAAAAGCGAAGATATTTTACGAGATTTATATAAATCGGCTTCTTTTGTTGTGCAGGCAATTGCTTTTAAACAAACAGGAAACTATATCAGCCATCAAAAAGATTTGCTTACAGTTGTATCTTCGGATGAACAGGTTATCGTTGCTACCTTTTTGAAATTAAAAACAGGTGGTACAGTTGATTTTAAGTTAATGTCCGAAACATTGTTTGTTTGGTCAAAGAAATGGATTGCAGAAAATAGAAAAACAAACTAAAAAGTCCGGGGTTTTTACCCCGGACTTTTTTCTTTTTTAGCCATAAACAAAAGAGTTCATTGTTCCTTTTAAGGAATTGGAATGATTTACGGAAAGATGCTGTCCGTCCTTAAAATCCAGATCCACGCTTTCGATTCCACCGTTTTCAGTTTCCTTTATTTCAATATCCTGCACAAAGCTGTTGATAAGCTTTGAACCCGGGAAATAAACGTAACTGTATCTTTCCGAATCCGGTTCTTCGCGGAAAACTCCTCCGCGGATATTGCGGATAAAGAAATCTTTATCATATATATTTAAAAACAATGTTCCTTCTGAAAGATATGCCATAATTATGGAATATCCGGAATAGATAAAAAGAGGAGATTCTGAAGGCTGAGTATCGCCAAGGTTATAAATTTCCTTAACATACATTTTATCAAATTCCGAACGGTTCTGTTCAATAAAACTGAGAAATTCTTCCGCTGTATCAAAACTTTTCTTAACGGTCATAAAACCACCAGCTCAAATAAAATTTTTATTCATGTATCTCAAGCGGAAGGCCGTCCGGATCTTTGAAAAAAGTTGCTTTTCCCCCGGTAAATTCATCGATCCTTACCGGTTCGCAGATTATTTCTTTTGCTTCAAGTTCCTTCACGGCAGAATCCACATCATCGACTTTAAATGCAATATGACGAAGGCCGTAGCTTTCCGGAGAAAGCCTTTCCGGATGACCTTTCATAATAAAAAGCTCCAGTTCGGTATCTTCGTTTATTTTAAGATCGATTTTCCAATCGTCCCTTTCCGGACGGTAATTTTCGCGAATAACCGGGAAACCGAGTTTTTTTACATAAAAATCCATCGCCAAATCCTTATCCGAGCAGATTATCGCGATATGGTGAATAAGGTTCATCAAAACTCACTCCTTTTTATAATTTTATATTATCATAAAAAAACGGCGGTATCAATCCCGCCGTCTTATATTTTATGCATGCAGTTTTTGCGTTGGTCTTTTGCCGAATTTTCGTTCATAAGCTCTTGAAAAACCGCTCGAGGTTTCAAAACCGTATTTAAGCGCGACGTCAAGGGTCGGTTCGCCTTTTTCAATATCGTTTTCCGCAAGTTCAAGCCGTTTTTCCCGAACATAGCTCATAAGGCTTTTTCCGGTTTCTTCCTTAAAAACCCGGCAGAAATGGAAAACCGAATAGCCGGCGTTTGAAGCGATGGTTTCTGCCGTAAGTTCATCTGAAAGGTGGCTTTTTATAAATTCCTTTGTTTTTTCAATGCTTTCTCTGTAATCCATATCTGAACCTTCTTTCGAAGAAATTTTTCGGGAGGTCGGCGCAAAAGCAGGAGTGAGTGAATCTTTTACGCCGGCAAAATGGAGATGACAGTTATTTATATAAAAAAAGCAAAAACGGACTTTTCCGGATTCGAAAAAGTCCGTTTTTGCTGAAAAAGGGCTGTCAGATATCTGACAGCCCTTTGATTGCATCTATGGATATTAAAAAACCGTGGACTCCCCTTAACCCGAGAAAAAACGATCTTACGGAAATTATCCTGACTTATGCTTCATCCTCCGAAGGCGCCTTCCCATTTTTATTAAACAGTGGCGTAATGCCTTCTTCGTCGGCAAATACAGTTGAGGTAACAGTAACGGATTCTCACCGTTTTCCCTTTCGCAAAATTTTGCGAAAGCCTTTTTAGGCAACCATAAGACCCACGATATTCACTTTTCAAACTGCAATTTTATTTTATCACTGCAGATTTTTCTTTGCAAGTCCGAACTTGCTGAAAATCAGAGTTCCGGAACATGTTTCGGCATTTTTTCGCTTTCAACAATCGTTACCATATCGCAAAGCTTTTTGAGTTCTTCGGAAGCATAGCGGCCGGTGAAAACAAGTTCCGTTCCGGGAGTTTTAAGCGAAATAAGTTCTTCGATATCTTTTATTGTAACAAGGCCGAAATACATCGGAATCGTTATTTCATCAAGGACAACAAGGCCGAAGTTTGCGCTTTTAAGCGCCTGTTTTGCTCTTTCAAGACCTTTTTTTGCGCAGTCCAGATCGGTTTTATCCGGTTCCCTTCCGGCAATACAGCCGGTTCCGCAGCCGAACTGGGCGGTAACAATTCCCGGAATTGCCTTACGGAGAGCAAAAATATCGCCTTTCGGGTCGTCTTTGATAAACTGCCCGACGAAAACGCGTCTTCCTTCGCCGGCAACTCTTAACGCAAGGCCGAGAGCCATTGTTGTTTTGCCTTTTCCGTCGCCGGTATAAAGTCTTACAATGCCTTTGTTCAAAAAAACGCGCCTCCTTTACAGAATTTTACAAATTAAATATACACCTTCGGAAAGAAAATATCAAGGCTTTTTATAAATCGGTTTTGCAAGTTTTTCGGCGGCTTTTAAAAGTTTAAAATCCGCCTTCGCGATTTCGATATTATCCCCTGGTTTCATACAGGTTTTAAGAGCTTCGGCAACTTTCGGGAAAAATTCCTCACGCTTTCCGTCAAAATCTATCACAAGAAAAAGTTTCGGGGCAAGGTCGGTTTCCCTTTGTGCCCAAAGGAGAAAAGCAGAATATACATTTTCACAGCCGGAAAGATATTCCTTAAGCACTGCGGAAATTTTTTCCGGAACGAAAGGCGGTTTTATAAGCCTTAATCCGTTTTCATTTTTTTCGGTGGGTTTTCCGCCGTTGCGCTGGAAAACCATTGATTTACCGTGAGGGTTTATAACTATTCCGGCGATTTTTCCGTCGCTTTTTTTAACGATTTCATCAATTTTCGAAAAAGGCATAATAGCTGCTTTATCTTTTGGAAGAGGGCTTTTTTCAAAAGCGGAAAAACTCGAAAAAATCGGGATCATTTTTCCCTTTTCTTTTATATCCAGAAGCGGAATGGTATTGACATTGTCACGGTACGGAACAAGAAAATTTGCTGTTTCAACTCTTCCGAAAAACTCCCGAAGGAATTCCGTATCCGGTTCTTCCGCCATTTTGTCGGAAGCATAATCCACGTCTATTCCGCTTTCAAATTTTGTGATATCTTCAGGCAATGGTTTCACTTCCTTCAAAAATTTTTTCCGCAAGCTTTTTCATATCCCCCGGCAAGGGGCTTTCAAATTTGAGCATTTCTCCCGTTACCGGATGCTCAAATTCCATTTTGCTTCTGTGGAGTGCCTGGCGGGAAATATGCTCAAGGCTTCCGCCGTAAAGTTCATCGCCGCAGAGAGGGTGGCCAATATGGGCAAAATGCACCCTTATCTGGTGGGTCCTTCCGGTTTTCGGTTTAACGCGGACAACTGTGAGCACGCCGTTTGTTCCGACGGTTTCATATTCGGTAACGGAAGGCTGGCCGCTTTCGGCAATAAAGCTTTTATGAACGGCGGGGTCGCTGTCATCAATAGGGGCATCTATGATTCCGGAAGGCTCTTTGAGCACGCCTTCGATTATTGCGATATATTCCTTCTCTCCGCCGTTCTTTGTGAGCACCGCAGCGGAATGTGCGTGCTTTCCGATAACTATTATCCCGGAAGTATCCATATCAAGCCGCCCCACAACGTGGAATTTTGCATTTCCGTATTTTGCCGCGCAATAGTTTGCAACCGTATCCGTCTGGTGGTTTTTTGAAGGATGTACCGGCATATTAACGGGTTTATCGAAAACAACGATATCGTCGTCCTCATAGAGCATATCGATTTTCAAATTCGGATTCGGGGTAAAATAACTTTCCCCTTCCGGAATATAAGCTTTGAGCACCGAACCGGATTTTATTCTGTCAATGGTGCGAATCGGGACGCCATCGAGCAAAAGAGAATTTTCGGTATGGCGCATTTTTACGATAAGAGCATAGGAAAAATTGCAGCAATAGCGAAGATAGTGATAAGCCTGTTTTCCGTCGTGCTCATCGGTTATGTTGAAAACAAGTTCGCGCATTTTTCCAAAAGCTCCTTTCAAAAATTACGGCGGGAGTAAACTCCCGCCCCAATTTATTTTTTATTTTTTGAGGAGATCGCGGATTTCCATAAGAAGTTTTACTTCATCGGAAAGTTCCGGTTCTTTTTCTTCCTCAGCAGCAGCTTCCGCAGCTTTTGCGGCTTCTTCCTCGGCTTTTTTCTTTGCTTCCTCTTTTTCTTTTGCCGCATTGAAGGTTTTTACGATAAGGAAAACAACAAAAGCAATGAGGATGAAATCAATTATGGTGGAGATAAAAGTTCCTATTGCCATTACAACCGCAGGGTCGGTTACTTCGCCGGCTTCGTTAACAACTTCCGGTGAAAGGACGATGTTGAGCTCGGTAAGATCAACGTCACCGATGAGCCAGCCGATGAAAGGCATGAAAACATCGTTTACGAGGGATGTTGTGATTTTTCCGAAGGCGGTTGCGATGATAACGCCGACTGCCATATCAAGGACGTTGCCCTTTGCGATAAAAGTTTTGAATTCTTCAATAAATTTTTTCAATGTTTTCAAATCCTTTCTGTTTATGAATCAATGTCTTCTCCAGGTCGAAGGCATAAAGAGTATCAGCATCGGGAAAATTTCAAGTCTTCCGGTAAGCATTAAAAGCGAAAGGAAGAGTTTTTCAATTCCGCTGAACATATTATAAACTCCGCCGTGGCCGACTTCGCCCAACGCAGGTCCGACGTTATTGAAGCATGAAAGAACCGCACTGAAAGAGGTTTCATAATCGTGCCCCATCATCATTATTACAATACTTGCGACGGCAAGAATTGCAAAAAACGCACTTATATATACCATTATAAAACTTCTGGTTTCTTTGTCAACAATTTTGCCTTCAAATTTAATGGTGGTAACTTCATGCGGGTGGGCAAGACGATGAGATTCCTTTCGGAGCATTTTGAACATCATTATAATTCGGCTTATTTTAATACCGCCGGCGGTTGAACCGGCACAGGCACCTGTAAAAAGAATCACCAGAATTACCGAATGGCAAAGCATCGGCCAGTTCATAAATTCAACGCCTCCGAAACCGGTTGTGGAAATTATCGCACCTGTTTGGAAAAACGCCTTTCTTATTGCAACGCCGAAATCTCCGTAATATTCTGTCGCATTTATTCCCATTATTACTGTGCTTACGGCAACTATTGCAAGGAAAACCCTAAGTTCTTCACTTTTAAAAACAATTTTGAAACGGCGGAGAAGCATAAGGTAATAGAGGTTGAAGTTCACTCCAAAAACAATCATAAAAAATCCGACAACCCATTCAACATAGGCGCTTTCATAAGCCGCAATTCCCGCATTGCGGACGCTGAAACCGCCCGTTCCTGCGGTTGACATTGCGGTTGTTACCGCATCGAAAACTCCAATTCCGCCGAAGAGCAGCAAAACCGCTTCGATTACAGTGAGCCCGGTATAGATTCCGTAAAGGATAAGGGCGTTCGAACTGGATTTCGGAGCGATTTTACCTACGGTAGGTCCCGGAACTTCCGCCCTCATAATATAAAGCGAATGTCCTTCGGAAAACTGGGTCAACATAAGCAGGAACATGATTATTCCCATACCGCCTATCCAATGGGTAAAGGCGCGCCAGAAAAGGATTCCTTTCGGAAGGATTTCCACATCTTCGAGAATTGTTGCACCGGTTGTTGTGAAGCCGGAAACGGTTTCAAAAAACGCATCAATAAGCGAAGGGATTGAGCCGCTTAAATAAAACGGCATTGCTCCGAAAAACGAAACAAAAATCCAGCCCGCCGCAACGGCAATATAGCTTTCCCTTGCAAAAACAAGATCGTTTTTTGGCTTTTTAAGCCCGAAAAACGCCGCAACACAAAAAGTTGCCATAATGCTGTAAACAAAGGGCATTATTACATCAAATTCACCGTAGATTACCGAAACAATCAGCGGAAGGATCATAAAAACGGATTCCGCCATTAAAATCATTCCGATGATGTAACGAATCATTTTATAGTTCATTTTATCTCATGATATCGTCGAGTTCATCAATGGTGTTTACGCCTTCGGTGATTACAACGACGGAATCTCCTTTCTTGATACAATCAAAACCGCCGGGGATTATTGCGTGGCCTTTTCTTACAATTGCCGCAACAAGAACGTTTTGTTTTACTGTAAGATCCTTCAGCGGAACGCCGATATAATCCGCATCGTCCCTTACGACAAATTCAAGAGCTTCGATACGGTTATCTACAATTCTTCTGAGGGATTCAACCTTATTCTTGCTGTAGGAGTTCTGAATAGCGCGAACATAGGAACTTATGCGCTCAGCTGTAATAAGTTTCGGGGAAACAACGCTTTCGATTCCGCTTGTTTCAATAACTTCCGGGAAGGAAAGATGATGAACTTTTGTTATTACTTTTTCAACGTCCTTTGCCTTTGCGTACATTCCGTAGATTATGTTCATTTCATCAAGTCCGGTGAGCGCGACAAAGCCGTCGAAATCCATAATTCCTTCTTCGAGGAGAACGTCCTTTTCCGTTGCGTTTGCGCAAACGATTGAAGCTTTCGGAATAAGTTCGGAAAGTTCTTCACATCTCTTCTGGTTCTGTTCAACAATTTTTACGTCGATTCTCATATCGATAAGCTGGTTTGCAAGATAATAAGCTATCATTGAACCGCCGACTATCATTACGCTTTTAACCGGACGTTTGAAGCTTCCTATTGCCTCGAAGAAATCATGGATATTCTTCGGGGAAGCGGTTATGTTGATTTTATCGCCTTCGCGAAGGATAAAATCGCCTCGGGGAATTGTAATATTCTCTCCCCTTCTTACAGCGCAGATAAGAACTTTTATCTTATATTTTCCGTAGATATCTTTAAGCGCAAGGTCGCAGAGAGGACATTCTTTTCCTATTGTATATTCAACAAGTTCAACATGGCCGCGGCAGAAAAGTTCAACATCGTTTGCGGAAGGGAAACGAAGTATCCTCGAAATTTCGTTTGCTGCGGAAAGTTCCGGGTTTACTATCATCGAAAGTCCCAGTTCTTCCTTCATAAGCTCAAGCTGGGTTCGATATTCCGGGTTTCTTACCCTTGCAATGGTTTTGGAAGCGCCGATCTGTCTTGCTATGAAGCAGGAGAGAATGTTTACTTCGTCCGCGGAAGTTGCGGCAATTACAAGGTCGGATTCGGCAATTTCCGCTTCCTCAAGATATTCCTTTGATGCGCCGTTTCCGCAAAGGGTCATTATATCGATTCTGTTCTGAAGATCCTCAAGGCGTTCTTCATTTGTATCCATAACAAGAACTTCGTGACCTTCCTTAACAAGTTCGCCCGCAAGGGTGCTTCCGACTTTTCCGGCACCGATAATTACTATTTTCATTTGTTTTTCCTTTCGGATAAAATTTTTATATTATTCGTTATCAATGATTTTCTTTACAACCGCCGGAACACCCGCAACAAGCGCATTTTCCGGAACGTCTTTTGTTACAACAGCACCGGAAGCAACAACCGCACCTTTTCCTATGGTAACTCCGGGGTTGATAAAAGCTCCGCCGCCGATCCAGACGTTATCGCCGATCGTTATCGGGAAAGAAAGTTCCTCGCAGGCTTCGTTGATGCGTTCGCTTGCTTTTATCGGGTGAGTTGCCGTACAAAGGGTAACGCAGGGACCTATCATTACGTTATCGCCGATTTTTACCTTTCCGGCATCATAAATCGTGCAGTTGAAATTGCAGTAAAAATTCTCGCCAACTTCGATATTATATCCGAGGTTGCATTTGAAACCGTTTTCGACTGTCACGTTTTTTCCGGTTTTTCCGAAAAAGCTTTTTATAAAAGCAACTCTTTTTTCCGGTTCCGAACACGGAATATTGTTATATTCGGTGCATTTGTCTCTTGCGGCAAACATATCTCCTATAAAACCCATCGGACAATACATTATACCCGCATCGCATTTTTCTTTTTCTGTCATACGGCACCTCTTATATTTTATTAATATAGGATATGATACACCTTTTCATAATCAAAAACAAGCATATTTTGGAAAGGCTTTTTGTGCAAAATTACCCCTTATTTTGCCTTTGGTTGACAAAAGAGCGTTTTTTTATTATATTTGTATTTGTGGTAATTTGAATTTTAAAACCCCTTGAAAAGAAAAGGAGAAAATTGTAATGTCTAACGGCACAAGAATTGACCCCGAAGAAAGAGAACCCCGCGCAATTAAAATAAGGCAGCCGAAACACACCGGAAGAAAAATCGTTTTTTCCGTTCTTGCTGTTTTATCCGCTGTTTTGGTTATCGGCGCCGGCGTTTTTGCATACATTAATTTCGGCGGTTATTTTGAATTTGATAAATTCGGAAAAACGGCCGAAGAATCTTCCTCCTCAGAAAGCGAACCGGAAATTCCGGAAGAAAACGAACCGGAACCGGTTATCTCTGAAGAAAGTGAGCCTGAACCCGTTATCCCGGAAGAACCGGCTGAACCCGAAGTTCCTGAAGAACCTGTTGAACCCGAAAAACCGGAAATTCCAAAAGACGAATGGTTCATGCTTCTTGTTAACAAAGAAAATCCGCTTTCAGAAGATTTTTCCATCGAAGCGGTAACTATCGATGCCAAAGGACACACCGTTGACGCAAGAATTGCAGAAGACCTTTCCGCAATGATTTCCGCAGGCGAAGCTGAAGGACTTGATTTTGTTATCCAGACCGCTTTCCGCACCTACGCAAAACAAAAAGAGTTCTTTGAAGCCGGAACTACCGATGCTGCTCCCGGAACAAGCGAACACAACAGCGGACTTGCAATCGATATCGGCTGTGCAACCGGAAATTTTGTCGGCTCACCGGAAGAAGCATGGCTTCTTGAACACGCGCATGAATACGGATTTATTCTCCGCTACCCTGCCGAAAAAACCGACGTCACCGGTTTTTCTCATGAGCCCTGGCATTTCCGTTACGTTGGAAAAGAACAGGCCGCGCTTATAAAAGAATCCGGTCTTTGCCTTGAAGAATATCTTGCACAGGAATAATTTTAATAATAAAAAAATACCCGCCTTACGGCAGGGTTCGTAAAACAGTTAAATCCGACCTATGCTCACGATCATAGGTCGGATTTTTTCAATATGCACCGGTTTCGGAAAGGCTCCCTTGTGTAAAGGGAGGCTTTGATGCGGTGCAAAACCGCAAATCGTATAACACACCGATAGGTGTATAGAAGTGCGCCCTTATCAGTTCGACAAATTGGAATTTGTCAAATTTTCATTCTGATTGCTTCCATATTCTTGGCCACATAGTTCCGTTGCTATATAGAACAAAGAAATTGTGGAATTGAGTCTTGTTAAATTCACCGTTTGCAATGATGATTTCTTGAACAACGC